>NZ_LAVL01000056.1 GCF_001083785.1 Nonomuraea sp. SBT364 | reverse complement strand
CCCTCATCCCGTGGTGCGCCACCAGCGCCCCCGCCCACGCGGACCAGTGGTACACGGCCTGCCTCCACCTCGGCGCCACCGCCGCCCCGGGCTCCCCGCCGTCGATCACACTGACCGGCGACGCCCGCATCACCTGGCCCGACGGCACCACCGACACCCTCGCCCTCCCCTGACGAGGTGAAGGACCCCGAAACCCTATGACGATGAAGTGCGCACCATGAGGGTGGGTTCGACCACCATGCGGTGGGCCGGGCGGTGCGGGTCGGGGTCGGCGAGGCGGGCGGCGAGCAGGGCGAACGCGGCACGCCCGATGGCGGCCTTGGGAGGACGGACGGCGGTCAGGGGCGGGTCGCACAGCTCGGCGACCTCGTCGTCGTAGGTGACGACCGCGAGGTCGCCGGGGACCCGGATGCCGAGCTCCTGGCAGCGTTCGACGAGGCTGATCGCCTCCGGGTCGGAGTGCACGAGGAGCGCGGTGGCGCCGGTGGACCGGCAGCGCGTCAGGACCTCGTCGAGCTGCGCGGGCCAGGCGGGGCTGCGCTGGTCGGCGGTGGTGACGTCGAGAGCGCCGTCGGGCGGAAGGCCGAGCTCGTCGCAGGCCTGCCGCCAGCCGCGCCGGATGTGGGGGGCGGTGGGACTCTGGGAGGTGGTGACGACGCCGATACGGCGGTGGCCGAGCGTGGCCAGATGGCGGACGGCCATCGCGGCGCCGAGGGCGTGGTCGCTCACGACGGACTCCATCGCCTCCTGGTACGGACCGAGGGTGGCGGTGCGCTCGATGAGCACGACGGGCACGCCGGCCCGCTGGAGCCAGCGGACCAGTGCCTCGCCGTCGTCGCCCGTGACGGTGGGCGCCACCAGCAGGCCGTCCACGCCCAGGAACTCCACCAGCCAGGACAGCTGCCGCCGCTCGTCGGCGGCCTGGTAGGTGGCGCCGCGCAGCACGACGCGGACGCCGGCGTCGGCGGCCGCCTGCCGGACACCGCGGATCACGTCCGGCCAGTAGTAGTCGAGCGACGGCACGACCATCCCGATCGTGAGCTGGTCGGCGGGGCCCGGCTCGGGGGCGGCCTCCGGCGCGGGCTCGGGGTCGCCGGAGTGGAGGACGGCTCCGCCGCGGACCCGGCGGATGACCCCCTGGGAGGCCAGCAGCGCGATGTCGCGCCGGATGGTGATGGCGGAGACGTCCAGCTCGGCGGCCAGGTCGTTGACCCGTACGACGCCGCGCCGGCGCAGCAGCTCGATCACCTGGGCGCGCCGCTCGTCGGGCAGCGGCGTCGCGGAGTCGGGAACGGTCATGCGCACACCCCTGCCTGGATCCGGAAGGAGCCGCCGGCCGTGCCGGGCAGCCGCAGCTCCAGCCGCGTCATCCGCTCGCCCCACACCGAGGAGAGCATAGGGTCGTCCAGCTCGCGGACGGTCGTCGAGACGGCCGCCCGGCCCGGGTCCCACGAGAGGAACACCGTCCGGCCGCCGCCGACGGGCCGCACCTCCGCGCGTCCGGCGGAGAGCGTCACCTGCCCGGCCAGCAGGTAGTGCAGGACGCTGCCGGCACCGGCGGCGGCGAAGCTCCAGGCGTCCTCGATCGTGACCGTCCCGGCGTCCCGGTCGAGCCTGGCCGTCCGCCACCACCGCGCCAGGCCCTCCACGGGGTAGGCCTCCGCCAGGTCGAGCCGTACGCGGAAGATCCCCGCCTCGTCGGTCACCTCGGTGTCGCGGGCGCGGAACCGCTCGCCCTGCCCCTGCGGCGTGCCGCGCACCTCGGGCACGCTGTGCCAGTCGCTGCGCATGGTCCAGATCGCGTAGCGGTCGGGCCCGAACGTCTGAGCCGTGTACGTGGGCCGTCCCGCGTCCGCGACGACCGGGACGCCGTCGACGGCGATGATCACCGAGCCGACGTCGTTGTGGTTGTGGTGCTCGGCGTTGTGCCCGCCCTTGACCGCGAGCGTCAGCCCGTCGCGGGTGCGCGCCACGCCCACCTGCGTGCCGGGCAGCCAGACGCCGTCGGCCAGTGGCGGCTCGGCGGGCCCGGCGGTGCGCCACGTCTCGTCGGCCAGCTCGGCCAGTGCCCGGCCCAGCTCGGCCTCGGGGGAGACGGCGGCGTCGCGGTGCGCGGCGGCGTGCCGTCCGGCGTCCTGCTCACCGAGCCGCCGCGCCCACCGGTGCACCACCTGCCACGGCTGCCCGGCGGGGGGCAGCGCGCGGGCGTCGGCGAAGTTCACGTACCACGGCCCGCCCAGGTGCATCCGGTGCGGGAAGCGTACGGTCTGCCGGACGACCGGGACGTCCACGGCGGTGAGCGCGCCGGAGGTGGCGTGCTCCAGCACGTCCAGGGCCTCCAGCGCACGGCAGGCGCCGTTCCACCAGTATTCGTAGCCCTCGTCGACGGAGCCGTCGGCGGGCAGCGCGGCCAGGTAGCGGTCGACGCCCGCCACCGCCCAGGCGACCTGCCCGGCCCGCTCGGCGCCGGGCTCGGCCAGGCGCAGTGCGGCGACGAGCACGTTGCCGCAGATCCACGGGCACCAGTTGTGCACGTCGCCGTCGAGCCCCAGCCAGTGCCAGTCGCGCCGCCGGGTGAACGGCTCCAGCACCCGGGTCCGCACCTCGTCGCGCACCCGCTCACGCAGCCCCGGGAACCGTTCGTCGAACAGCCGCCCGAGCGCGTGGTCGGCCCACGCGAGCTGCCCGGCCACATCGGCGGCGCCCAGGTCGAGGTACGGGCCGGACAGGTCGGGCAGCACCACGCCGAGGCGCCGGTGATGGTCGTCGTGCGCCGGCCAGCACCACGAGCTCTGCTCGCACAGCAGCACGATCCCGTCGGCGGCCTCGTCCACCCAGGCGCCGTCGCCGGTGGCCACCGCCATGAGCACGGCCCTGGTCAGCCGGTCCTGCCGGGTGAAGACGCTGGTCTCGTACGAGGTGCGGTCGCCGTCCTTGAAGTAACGCGCGTACTGCGAGGCGAGCGGCTGCGGCCAGGGCGTGCCACGCTCGGCGCGGGCCAGGTCCCGCACCGCTGCGCCGGGGTCCGCCGGGGACACGGGCGGAAGCGCGGCGTCGGGCGGCAGCAGCAGGTGGGCGAGCTTCTCCCCCAGGGCCCCCGGTGCCCCCGGTGCCCCCCATGCGGTGAGCAGCGGGCCCGTCGCGGTGTCGGTCATCATCACCCCATCATTCCGATCGAATGTGATCGAAGTTGAACAGCTAGGACACTCTTTCACATAACCGATCGGAGTGGTCAGCTCCGTGAGTACACTCCTGCGCCCATGAGGGCATCGCGGATTCGCAGAGGGCTGGCGGTCACCGTCGCGCTGCTGGTCGTCGTGGCGGCAGGGTGTTATCTGGTGATGAACGCGCGGACGTTCCAGCTCGCCGGGCGGCTCGTGGACCGGGTCGAGACGGGGGCGAAGGTCGTGGCCCTGACCTTCGACGACGGCCCGGACGAGCACACGCGGGAGATCATCGGCATCCTCGCCGCCGAGAAGGCGCCGGCGACGTTCTTCGTCGTCGGGTCCGAGCTGCGTGACGCGCCCGAGCACGCGGCGGCGCTGGTCGCGGCCGGGCACCAGCTCGGCAACCACACGTTCACGCACCGGCGGATGGTGTTCGTCCCGCCGGCCACGGTCGCGGCCGAGATCGAGCCGACCGACGCGCTCATCCGGCGGGCCGGGCAGCGGGGCGACATCCCGTTCCGGCCGCCGACCGGCAAGAAGCTGCTGACGCTGCCGCTCTACCTGGCCGAGCACGACCGCGTCACCGTGATGTGGGACGTGGAGCCCGACTCCGGCGCCACCCCCACCTCCGCGCAGATCGTCGACCAGGTGCGCGAGCAGGTCCGGCCCGGCTCGATCGTGCTGCTCCACCCCTGGTACTCCAACGGGCGCCAGACCCGGGGGGCCATCGCCGGGGTGGTGCGGGCGCTGCGGGCCGACGGCTACCGGTTCGTCACGGTCGGCGAGCTGCTCGGCGGCTCCGCTTGACGGTCTCGGGCACCATGGAAGGGTGAACGAGAGCGCGAAGAGGTCGCTGGCGGAGCTGGTGGCCGGCGGCGGGGTGGTGGTGCTCAGCGGGGCGGGCCTGTCCACCGAGTCCGGCATCCCCGACTACCGGGGCCCGACGGGCCGGGCCCGCAAGTCCGATCCGATGACGTACCAGATGTTCACCGGCAGCGAGCGGGCGCGCCGCCGCTACTGGGCGCGCAGCCACGTCGGCTGGCGGCAGATCGGCGCCGCCCGCCCGAACGACGGCCACCGGGCGGTGGCCGAGCTCGAACGGCGCGGCCTGGTCGCGGGCGTCGTCACGCAGAACGTCGACGGCCTGCACCAGGCCGCCGGGGCCCGCCGGGTGATCGAGCTGCACGGCGGCCTGGACCGGGTCGTCTGCCTGTCGTGCCGGGAGCGCACCCCGCGCCTCGACCTCGACGCCCGGCTGCGCGCGGCCAACCCCGGCTGGGACGCCGACGGCCGGATCAACCCCGACGGCGACGCCGAGCTGACCGGCGAGCAGGAGGAGAGCTTCCGCCTGGTCGACTGCCGCGCGTGCGGCGGCGTCCTGAAGCCCGACGTCATCTTCTTCGGCGAGAACGTCCCCCGCGCCCGCGTGGACGAGTGCTCCGCCCTCGTCGCGGCCGCGCGCACGCTGCTCGTGCTCGGCTCGTCCCTGAAGGTGCGGTCGGGGCTGCGCTTCGTCACCCGGGCGGCGGCGCTCGGCATCCCCATCGCCATCGTCAACCAGGGCCCCACCGGCGGCGACGCCGACGCCCTGCTCACCCTCGACGCCCCTCTCGGCCCCACACTCACCGGCCTGACCGCCGGCCTGTCCTCGGCCGCCGGCGCCCCCGGCACAATGGGGGGATGGCATGTCACTGCGGGCTGAGCGCCCCCTACCGCGACTGCTGCGGACGCTTCCACCGGGGGGAGGCCGCGGCGCCGACGGCGGAGCTGCTCATGCGCTCGCGGTTCAGCGCGTTCGCCGTGGGCGACGAGGCCTACCTGCTGCGCACGTGGCATCCGGCGAGCCGGCCGCCGGGCGCCGGGCTCGATCGGCGGGTGCGGTGGACCGGGCTGGAGATCCTGGAGACCACCGGCGGGAGCGTCGTGCACACCGAGGGAACCGTGCGGTTCCGGGCGCACTACCGAAAGCGCGGGCGCGCCGGCGCGATGGAGGAGAACAGCAGGTTCGCCCGCGTGGACGGGCGCTGGGTGTACGAAGGCGGGCTCTGAGCACGGTGACACGCCTCGGATAGTGGCCTAACTTGGGGCAAAACCCCCCGAGGAGTGCCGATGCGCAATCAGGGACTGGGCTCGTGGCCCGCGCGCCGGGCGCGGATGACGCCGGACCGGGTGGCCCTCAGCTACCGCGACGACCGCCGCACCTACCGTGACCTGCACCTGCGCACCAACCGGCTGGCCTCGGCGCTGCGCGGGCTCGGCGTGCGGCACGGCGACCGGGTGGCCTACCTCGGGCCCAACCATCCGGCGCTGGTGGAGACGTTCTTCGCCGCCGGGCTGATCGGCGCGGTGTTCGTGCCGGTCAACACCCGGCTGGCGGCCCCCGAGCTGCGCCACGTCCTGGACGACGCCGGCGCCTCGGTCGTGCTGCTGGGGGAGGGGCAGGACGGGGCCGGGCTGCCGGGCCGGCACGTCTCCGCGTTCGAGGACCTGGTGGCCGCCGGGAGCCCGGAGCCGATCGACGAGCCGGTCGGGCACGACGACCTGTGCCTGATCATGTACACCTCGGGCACCACCGGCCGGCCCAAGGGCGCCGTGCTCACCCACGGCAACCTCGTCTGGAACGCCGTCAACCTGCTCGTCGACGTGCCGCTCGGCGACGACGAGGTGGTGCTGGTCAGCGCCCCGCTGTTCCACATCGCGGCGCTCGCCCAGACGCTGGTGCCCGGCGTGCTCAAGGGGGCGCGGGCGATCCTGGAGCCGGGCTTCGACGTCGGGAGGGCCTACGACCTGATCGAGCGGGAACGGGTCACCGTGATGTTCGGGGTGCCGGCCATGTTCCAGTTTCTCGCGGCGTCGCCGCGCTGGGCGACGGCCGACCTGTCGAGCCTGCGGCACCTGCTGTGCGGCGGCGCGCCGGTGCCCGAGCCGCTGATCCGGGTCTACCAGGACCGGGGACTGACGTTCCTGCAGGGCTACGGCATGACCGAGACCGCCCCGGGCGCCCTCTTCCTCGGGGCGGCGCGCTCGGTCGACAAGGCGGGGACGGCCGGGGTGCCGTGCTTCTTCACCGACGTCCGGCTCGTCGCCGCCGACGGCTCGCCCGCGCGTCCCGGCGAACCGGGCGAGGTCCACGTACAGGGCCCGAACGTCACCCCCGGCTACTGGCGGCGGCCGGAGGAGACGGCGCGGGTCCTGTCGCCCGACGGGTGGTTCCGCTCCGGCGACGTCGGCGTGGCCGACGAGGACGGCTTCGTGCGCATCTCCGACCGGATCACCGACCTGATCATCTCCGGCGGCGAGAACGTCTATCCCGCCGAGGTGGAGAGCGTCCTGTACGGGCACCGCGCGGTCGCCGAGTGCGCGGTGATCGGGGTGCCCGACGAGAAGTGGGGCGAGGTGGGCAAGGCGATCGTGGTGCCGAGGCCGGAGGAGACGGTCGGGCCCGAGGAGCTGATCGCCTTCCTGGACGGACGGCTCGCCCGCTACAAGATCCCGAAATATGTGGAACTGGTGGACGAGCTGCCGAGGAACGGCGCCGGCAAGCTGCTCAAGGCCCGGATCCGGGCGCTCTACGGGTGACCCGGCGCCGCACGCTCGCCCTCACTCTCGCCCCCGCCCTCATTCGAACAGCGCCTGGATCTGCGCCACGACCTCGACGATCGCCGTCACCTCCGCGGCCCTGACCGAGAGCCGCTTCAGCGCGTCGAGGACGCGGCCCCGGTCCGGCTCGGCCTCCTGCAGCTCCTGCCGGACGTCGGCCGCGTCCCGGCGCGCCCGGGCGGGCTCGGCCAGGCTCGGCTCGTGCTCGGCCAGCAGCCGGACGAGCCGGTCCAGCAGCCGGCCGGCCTCGCCCGCGCCGGCATGGTGGACGGTGGCGCGGGCGTTCGGGCCCATCGCGATCGGGCCGTTGACCGTGCCGCCGTCGATGCGGATGCCGTACTGATCTCCCATGGGTGCCCTCTCAGCCGCGGGAACGGTGGTCCATCGACGCAGACGCGTTCAGGCCCATCGCGATCGGGGCGTTGATGACGCTGTCGCGCACCGACATGTCCATCATCACGTTGGCGGCCTGCATCCGGTAGGCGCCCGTCTCCACCTCGTTGTCCTCCAGGAAGTCGAGCACCGACTCGGTGAGCCGGTGCTCGATCAGCTTGACGTACTTGGCGGTGTCGAGCCGCTGGATGTAGGTCTGCATCCCGGCGCTCGCGCCGAGCTCACGCACGCTGAGCCGGGCGCCGTACGGGTAGACGACGTGCTGCGACGGGTCCGGCGTGACGAGCTGCTGGCGGACGGCCCGCACGGCGGTGCGCGCCAGCCGCACGGGCGCGGCCAGCACGTCGCGCAGCAGGAGCAGCTTCAGCGCCCGGACGGCCTCCCACGCGATCCGCCCGCCCGTCATGGTCGGCAGCTGGTCGACCACGTGGTAATCCTTCTTGGCCGGGGGCAGCGCGGTCACCACGAACTGCGTGTAGAGCATGCGCCCCTCGACCGCCAGGTAGATGAACGCCGAGGTGACCGCCTCCTGATCCTCCGCCGGGGCGACCAGGTGACCGGCAGTGTCGCGGATCTCCTGGCCCTCGTGGCTGATCGTTACGCGCTGGTAGTAGCGGATGCCGCCCTGCGGATGGCGGCTGATGGCCGCGATTTCCTCGGGCGTGGCCAGGTAGCGGGGCAGCCCGTGCTGGTCGATCAGCGGGTGCGCGCCACGGCCGGGGCCGCCCGGCCAGTCGGCGACCGTGTAGATGCCGCGCGCCACCACGTGGTCGCCGATGTCGAGCCGCCGGATGCCCTCGTTGGGCCGCAGCACCTGCTCACGCATCTCGGTGAGCCGGGTGCGGACGAAGGCGTGCAGCTCGGCCGGGTCGATGTCGACCGGGCGTTCGCGGCGGCGGGTGCCGCGGCCGGTCTCCGTGGTCGTGCGCACCCGGTCCAGCTCGACGGCGATGGACCAGCTCCGCTGGATGCCGCCGGCGCCCATGAACGCGTCCTCGTTGGCGTACATCGTGATGTTGCCCGTCTGGGCGCGGGCGACGTAGCCGAGGCGGTCGGCGGTCTTCGGCTGCTCGGGGGCCGGCGCGGGCGGGGGAGCGCCGGGCTTGAGGCTCCCGGCGAGCGTCGTGTAGACGATGATGCGGTAGAGGACGGCGACGCCCAGCGTGGCGAGCGGCACCAGGAACGAGCCGGCGCTCTCGAAGAACGCGTACACGAACAAGGCGCCGGCCGCCCCGCCGAGGCCGGCGAGGCTCGCCAGCAGCGCGACGAGGACGAACAGGATGACGTAGCTGCCGAGCGCCCAGAACCAGAGCAGCCCCCGCACCAGCGCCGGCCCGCGCCGCACCCCGTCGAGCGTGAGCAGGACGAAGGGCAGCAGGAACGACAGCCACCCGATGACGCTCATCGGCGACAGCGCGAACCCGAGGAGCAGGATGGCGGTGATGAGCCCGTCGCGGACGACGAGCATCGACCGGGAGCGGCGGGCGTGATGGATGATCGGCAGAAGATCGCATCCCCCATAAGAGGGCGGAACCGCCCTGAAGGGGTCGAGAAGCAATTCTGCCAGCACCTTATCCCGGAAATCGTTGTCCAGATACGTGGCGCCGCAGAGGTAGCGTGTGGTGTTGCTCATCCGGGGGGCGCTCATCGCCGGGGAGTGGCTCGGGTCCATGTGGCTCTCCCTGTGAATGTACGGGCGCGATGACCATATAGGCGGACGGCCTTTTCCTGAACGGGTGTTATCGAATAGCCACGAACCGAAACATCGAATCCCGATTTATGGCGATAAATCCCCATTAAGTGGATAAGGCGACGTGATTGCTCCTCAAGCCCGCCCACAGCGCCTCCGACTCCCTTCTGGCCGGGCTCCCCGTGCGGGGCCCGGTCAGTCGTGGGCGCGGCCGGGATGACGACCGGCGGGTTCGCGGGGGTCAGCGCGGGGCCATGCCGATGCCGAACGCCATCACGAGGTGGCCCGGCGGCGCGTGCCATTCGGGAAGCGCGAACAGCACGAGGACCATGCCGTCGGGCAGGCGCCCGCCGAGCTCGCGGAGCTCGCGGATCGCCCCGCCCACCATCGACCGGCCGTCGCCGGTGTCCAGGACGAGCCAGCCCAGCGGGAACACCGGCCCGTGGCCCGCGTACGCCGTTTCCGCGCAGGGCATCCGCCCGGCGGTGAAGGCCCGCGTGGGCACGGCGGGCCGGGGCGGTGCGCCGGCATCCGGGCCGGCCGGGCACGGGCGGTGCGCCGGCGCCTCGCCGCGCTGCCGGAGCAGCCCGAGCGCGGTGAGGACCAGCGAGAACCCGGCGATGATGCCGGCCACCTCGTCGGCGGCGTCCGCGCCCCGGATCGCGATCGTGGCGGTCAGGTAGAGGAGCGCGCCGGCGGCCAGGAGCGTGGTGGCGACTTTCCTCACTCGGGTGCTTCTCCCGTTGTCCGGCATGGACGGTGCCTCGGCTTCTCTTCGTATGTCCGGCCGCTCGTCAGAGCTCTTGTGTCCAGATCTGACGCGGGTGTGCCGGAGTCCGCCGAGGCCGCCCAGTCACGATTGGGCAACGTTGAAAATTGAACGAGGAATGTCTTGACGATTTATCGTCTATTTCGTCATTTATTCGGTCAACCGGTGGTGCATGTCGGCGTCGGCGGGGTGTTGGCCCCGGTCCACGAGGCGAGGAAGCCGAACGTCGTCGTCGCACGGCCGCCGAGCGCGCCGTTCCAGGAGGTGTTCCGTACGGTCACCGCCGCGCCCTCGGTGGTCAGGGTGCCGTTCCAGAGCTGGCTGACCCGCTGGCCGTCGGCGAACGTCCAGCGCACCGTCCAGCCGTTCAGCGGCACGACGCCGGTGTTGGTGACGGTGACCTCGCCCTGGAAACCGCCCTGCCACTGGCCCGCGTTGCGGAACGTGGCCGAGCAGCCGCCGGGCGGGACGGTGGAAGTCACCGTGGGCGTGGCGGTGGGGCTGACCGTCGGGGTCCCGGACAGCGCGTCCACGAGCGCCGGGTACCAGCGGTCGGCGATCTTCTGGTCGCCCGCCGCGTTCGGGTGCACCCCGTCGTAGGTGTCCGCGCCGGTGCTGAACCCGGTCCACTGGTCCACGACGACGACCGGCGACTGCTGGGTGCTGGTCGCGGCGGCCCAGCCGGGGATGGCGTCGTTGAGCGCCACGGCGCGCGCGCCGCACTCCGCGCAGCTCGACGGCGCCATCGGAATGATCTTGGCGACGAGGATCCGCATGGCCGGATTACTGGCCCGCATCTGCCCCACGAGCTTGGTGTACGCGGCCAGGATCGTCGCCGGGGGCACGTTGCTCCACACGTCGTTGGTGCCGAAGTGCATGAGCACGACGTCCGGGGTGCTCGCCGCCAGCCAGCCCACGAGCTGGTTCTGGTTGGCCACCGTGGTGACCAGCGCGCCGCCGTGCCCCTCGTTGTCACCGTCGTACGGCACCGAGCAGCCCTGCGCGGGCAGCGTGCCGACGAAGTCCACGTTCGTGTGCCCGCCGTCCCGCAGCTTGTTCCACAGCAGCGCCCGCCAGCAGCCCGGCGACCCGGTGATCGAGTCACCCAGGGGCATGATCCGCACGGGCGCGGCGCTCGCCGGGGTGGCCATGAGGAACACCGCCCCCGCGGTCAGCATCAGCATCGCCGCCATGCTCGCCAGCATGCTCGCCAGCCGTACGCGGGTTCTCGCCATCCGACCGCTCCCGTCCGTCGCCTGCGCAGATCGTAGGAAACGTCCCGTACGGCGGGAAGCCGCCCGGCATCGGCCGGAAGGTGACCTGCGACGTCGCCCGGAAGAGCGTGTAACTTTCAGCGGCCACGGCCTCAGCGGCGCCAGGAGACGGGGGCGTCGCGGTAGGCGTTCATGTCGAACTCCGCGCCGGTGATCTCGACGCGGCCGGCGGCGCCCGACAGGTGGCAGGAGCTGAACGTGGCGCCCGCCCGGGTGAAGCCCTTGGGCGCGTTGGCCCGCTCGCAGTCCGGCATGCTGCCGCTGACCACCGCTCCGGTGGGGCCGCCGTGCGCGGTCACCAGGCCGAGCGAGGGGCCGGAACTGTACGACAGGTCGCTGCCGTCGACGTTCTCCACCTCGTAGCGGATGTAATAGGGCACGATCCCGGCGGCGCGTTCGCCGTACTGCCGCCGGAACGCGGCCCGGTCACCGGCGTCGACCGCGGTCACCGTGACGCCGATGACGCCGTCCCTGAACGGCAGGACGGCACGCTCACCCAGCCGGAGCTCCGTCCCCGGCGGGGTCGCCCGCACCGAGCCCGCCGTGTCGCCAGTCCCGGGCGTGCCGCTTGACCCGGTGGGGGAGGGCTCGGCCGGCGGTGCCGTGCCGGCCGGGGCGCCGCAGCCGGACAGGGTGAGGACGGCCGCCGCTGCGAGGAGCATCAGCCGCACGGGCGGGAGGCGGTGGATCCTGAACATGACGAGGATCCTCACGCAAGGTGAGCGGCCGGGTCCATGGCACCCGCTCCACAGACTCTTGACTCACACTCCACTCACGCCGGGCGGCTGGTGCCGGTAGTCACGGGGCGAGGCGCCGTAGGTCCGCCGGAAGGCCCGGCTGAAGTCGGCGGCGTGCGAGAAGCCCCACCGGGACGCGATGTCGTGGATGGGCACGTGGCGCAGCGCCGGGTCGGCCGGGTCGCGGCGGGCGCGTTCGAGGCGCTGGGCCCTGACCCAGCCGGCGACGGTGGTGCCCTGCTCCTGGAAGAGCCGGTGCAGGTAGCTGACCGAGATGTGATGGGCGGCGGCCAGCACGCCGGGGGACAGGTCCGGCTCGCCGAGCCGCCGCAGGACGGACGCCTGGATGCGCAGGGTGAGCGCCTGGCGGTGCGACCCCGGGGCGGGCTCGCCGTCACGCTCCACCGTGCGCGTGAACAACGCCGACACCAGGTCGAGCAGCGCCATCCCGAGGCGCGGGCACTCGGCGGGCGTGTAGGCGGAGGCGTGGTCGGCGACGTTCGTGACGAAGCCGGCGAGCAGCGCGCCGAGCCCCTCGCCGGCCGGGATGCGGCGGCCGAGCACCTGGTCGACGTGGTCGTCCGGCAGGGAGATCAGCGACCTGGGGATCGTGACGGCGGCGGTCTGGAAGGTGGCCGTCCCGGTGGGCGCCTCGAAGTCGGCCCTGGTGACCCTGGCCATGTCGTGCACGATCAGGTCGCCGACGCCGGTGGTGAGCCGCCGGCCGTTCCACGCGGTGTGCATCGTGCCGCGTAACGGCAGCAGGAGCTGGTAGAAGCCGTCGGCGTCGGAGTCTGCGACGCGCGTCAGCCGCAGAGGTGCCAACGTCTTCTTCTCCACCCGCAACGCGCCGAGTTCGACCAGGCTGCCCTCGGCGTGGAAGCCCGGATCGCCGTTCGGCAGCTTGCTCAGCATCCCGTCGATCACGTCGTCCCCCGATTCGGTCACCTGCTCCTGTGCTCCGTACGGTAGCCAACCGATCATGACCGCGCGTTCGCTGCCGCCCACGCCGGGTAGGGGAGAGCGGCGAGGCAAGACGCGAGGGGGATGCTCATGAGCGGCATCGGAGACTGGGTCAGGAAGGCCGAGAACCTGGCCAGGAAGCACTCCAAGCACGTCGACAAGGCGGTCGACAAGGCGGAGGAGTACGCCAAGAAGCGCACCGGCCACAAGTACGACGAGCAGATCGGCAAAGGCGTGGACGAGGTCCAGCGCCGCTACGGTGGCGGCGGCCCGGCCGAGCCGGAGCGGCCTCCCCGGCCGGAGGACCGTCCCTGATGTATCTGCCGCATGATCACCGGCTCCTAATCAGGAAAGGACCGGCTTTCCGCGAGCAAGGGTGATCGTCATGGGCGGCAACGGCGTCGAATATCTCTTCACCACCCAGCACCCGCTGGGGCCGATCGCCATCGCGGACTCCGCGAGCACGTCCGTGCTCAAGGCCCTGTACGACACCCGCGTCCAGCTTCACCTGCGCTCGGAGGACAGTCCGCCGACGTTCATCGTGGGGCGGCGCGGGTCGGGCAAGACGGCGCTGCTGCTGTCGCGCGAGTTCAAACCGGGCGCCCAGTCCGTACGGCTGAGCGCGCAGGGCGTCTTCTCCGGCATGCAGGCGGCCACCCGCCGCATCGGCCGCTCGATGATCCTGCCGGTGGAGGGGGTGGCGCAGCTGTGGGAGATGCTGCTGTGGGCGCCGATCATCACCCGGCTGGTGCTGTCCGGGCCGCCGCAGCCGGACGACCCGGAGCGGGCCTACCAGATCCTGTGGCAGGAGACCGCGACGGTCCGGCGGGAGATCAGCGGCTCGGCCACCCAGGACGACGACGCGCTCGACTTCGCCACGCTGAAGCTGATCAAGCACGTGGACGAGTGCGACACGGTGATCAGCTTAGAGACGCTCAGACGCGGCTTCCGGCTGACCGACCGGCCGTGGAGCGAGGTGATCGAGGCCGCCAAGCAGGTCATCGCCGCGCGCGGCACCCCGGTGTTCGTGCTCATCGACTCCCTGGAGCACATCGGCCAGCACGTGGACGAGATCCGGGGCATCCTCCAGGGCCTGTTCCACCTGGTGGGGCAGCTCGGGCTGCGGACCGGCGCGTCGCCCGTGCGCATCCAGTGCTGCTTCCCCAGCGAGCTGTGGCCGGTGCTGGACCAGGTCTCCGCCAACCCCATCAAGGACTTCAGCGGCCGCATGGTGCTGCGCTGGCACTGGCAGGACCTGCTCAGCGCGGTCGGCATGCGGCTGCGCACGTTCCTGGAGCGGCACTTCCCCGAGGAGGTCAAGGGCATCGGCCGTGACGACCACGAGCGGCTGCTGGAGCGGGTGCTGCCGCCGAGCGTGCTCGGCCCCGGCGCCGTCCCGGAGAGCACGGTCGCCTACGTGCTGCGGCACACCCAGTTGCTGCCGCGCCAGGTGCTCTACGTCTTCAACGAAGCGCTGCACGCGGCGATCGCCAAGACCGGGGCCCCGCGCATCAGGGCCGACGACATCCTGGCCGCCGTCGCGGAGGCCGAGGCCACGCTCTGCCCGGAGGTGTTCTCGGCCAACAGCTTCCGCTACCCGGGCGCGCAGGTGGTCGCCCAGCGGCTGATCCCGTACCTGCCGTTCCGGTTCGACGACGGCTACCTGCACCGGATGTACAACCAGGCGGGGATCAGGAAGGAGTGCGACCTGGACTACGTGCAGACCAGGGAGATGCTCACCGACCTCGGCATCCTCGGCCGGTACCTGGGGGAGACCGAGCGCTACCTGCGGGCCGAGTTCGCGTACGCGGCCGAGGGGCGGATGATCCTGTCCCACGAGGACCAGTTCTGCCTGCACCCGCTGTTCGTCCGCCAGTACCGCTCCCGTGACGCGCTGCCGTCGGCCGGGCCGGTCAAGCCGGTCTACCCGTCGGGCACCCCGGAGCGGGCCGTATGAGGGGCTCGCGCTACCGCTACGCGGCCGACGCCGGCGGCCTCGACCAGATCGGGATCGCGCTGGGCGGCGGCGGCGTCCGGGCCGCGTGCCTGGGGCTCGGCGCGCTCCAGGCGGCCGAGGAGTCGGGCGTGCTGGCCCGCGCCCGCTACGTGTCGGCCGTCTCCGGCGGCAGCTACACGGCCACCGCGTTCCTCACCGCCAGGGCCCGGGCGGAGAGCGGCGAGGGGCCGCCGCCGTGGAGCAGGGGCTCACCGGAGGAGGAGCACCTGCGCAGGAACCTGCGCTACCTGGGCGAGGACTCCTCCGACCTGTTCCTCGGCGCCACCCGCTACCTGCTCACGCTGCTGGTGAACCTGGTGCCGCTGGCCGCCGTGATCGTGCTGGCCGGCTGCATGCTCGGCGCCGCCTACCGCGCGGGCGGCCTGCTCGTGCCGGTGGACGACCTGCTGTACGCGCGTCTCGTCGAGCAGCGGCTGGCCCTGGTCGCGGCGATCTCGGTCGCCGGGGTGTTCCTGGAGGGGCGGTTCGGCCGGGCCGAACGCTCCGGGCGGCGGGCGGTCCTGGGCTTGGTGGCCGGGCTGCTGCTGCCGGACGTCGTCGCGCTCACCACCCGGCTCCTTGACGCGCGCACCTTCGACGCCTCCGCCGGGGTGCGGCTGGCCGGGCTGGCCGCGGTGCTGGGCGCGGTGGCGATCGCCGTGTTCAGGACGCAGTGGGGCTTCTCCGCCAGCCTGGTCCGCCGGCTGCTGCTGCAACTGCTCCGGCTGCTGTTCTCGGCGGCCATGGTGGCCGCGCTGGTGCTGCCGCTGCTGCTCGCGGTCGGTCAAGCGAGCCAGCTGCCCTATGCGGTGACGGGCTCGGTCGCCGGTGGAGCGGCGCTGGTCCTGCTAGTGTTCGCGCTGGCCGTGCACGCCAACCGCACCTCCCTGCACCGCACCTACTCGCGCCGGCTCGACCGGGCCTACCTGGTGCGCGCCGGGGCCGACCCGGTGCGGCTGTCGCAGGTGACGCTCGCCGACACGCACGCCGACGGGCTGCCGCACCTGCTCGTGTGCGCCTCGGTCAACCTGCGCGCGAACGAGTCGGCCGAGGGCGAGTGCTGCGCGTCGTTCGTCTTCTCCGCCGGGTACGTCGGCAGCGCCGCCATCGGCGAGGCGCCGCGCGAGGTGGCCCACCGGCTGCGCGCCTCCAGCCTGGTGGCCGCCTCGGGCGCGGCCGTCGCCCCCAACATGGGCCGCTACACCGGCCGGGCCAGCCGCATCGCCCTGGCGCTGATGAACCTGCGGCTCGGGCTCTGGCTGCCGAACCCGGTCGTCCCCCGCCCGCCGGGCCCGGCGGCCGGGCGGCTGCCCCGGTGGCTGGTCGAAGGCTGGTACGAGCCCGGCCCCCTGTCGACATGGCGCGAGACGATCGGCGACCTGTCCAAGGAGCACCGCTACCTGTTCGTCTCCGACGGCGGGCACTGGGACAACTCGGGCGTCGTGGAGCTGTTGCGCAGGCGCTGCCGGACCGTCTTCGCCGTCGACGCCTCCGTGGACGACCTGCGCCTGGGCAACGCGCTGCGGCTGATCTCGCTGGCCCGCGCCGAGCTGGGCGTCGAGTTCGAGGCGGACGGGCGGCTGCTCGCCTCGCACGCCCCGGTGGTGACGATCAAGTTCAGCTACCCGGACGACACCGCCGACAGCCCGGCCGGCAACCTCGTCCTGCTGCGCACCCACATCAGCGCCGACATGCCCAGCGACCTGGTCGCGCTCGCCACCGACGGCTCCGGGTTCCCGCGTCACTCGACGCTCAACCAGTTCCTCGGCGCGCGCGACGTGGACGCCTACGTCGCGCTGGGACGCTGGCTGTTCCAGCGCGGCCTGGTCGCCGCCGACCTGCCGCCCGCCGACGTCAGGGCGCCGTCACGCCCGCCGGGGTGACGTCGGCGACCTGCCGCGCCACCTCCGCCAGATGCGCGAGCCCGGACTCGTCCGCGGCGTCCGGGAGGGCGGCGATCACGTGCTCGATGCCCTGCTCGGCCAGCTCGCCGCACCGCTGCACGGTCTCGGCGACACTCGCGTCGCCGGGCACGCGCATGTGCAGCGTCTTCTCGATCTCCTCGTACGGCCTGCCCGCGCGTTCGCAGTGCGCCCGCAGCACGGCCAGCTTGTGCGGCACGTCCGCGCCGTACAGGAAGTTGCACGCGTCGGCGTACTCGGCGACGAGCCGCAGCGTCTTGCGCTCGCCGCTGCCGCCGATCAGGATGCGCGGCCGCGCCGCCGGCGCGTTGACCGGCCGCTCCAGCCGGTAGTGGCGGCCCTCGAACGGCCCGTCGCCGCCGGCGAACATCCGCCGCGCGATCCGCAGCGTCTCCTCCAGCCGCTCGAACCGCTCGGCCACCGGCGGGAACGGCAGGCCCAGCCCGCGCGCCTCCTCCTCGTACCAGCCCGCGCCGATGCCGAGCACCGCCCGGCCGCCGGACAGCGCGTCCAGCGTGCTGACCTGCTTCAGCAGGAACCCCGGCGCCCGGTACGGCGCCCCGGTGACCAGCGCGCCCAGGGTGACGCGGCTGGTGAGCGCGGCGGCGTAGGAGAGCGCGCCGTACGCCTCCAGCATCGGCTCCTCCGTCCCGCCGAAGTTGGGGATCTGGAAGAGGTGGTCCATCACCCACAGGCTGTGCAGCCCCGCCTCGTCCGCGCCGCGCGCGGCGGCGGCGAACCGGCCGGCGATGGCGGCGTCACCACCGGGCCAGGTGAAGCGAGGGCATGTCAGACCGAGTCTCATCGAGGGGTTCCTCCGTTTCCGGGCATGAAAAAACCCTCTCACCGGGGTCCTGGAACCCGAGGCCGAGAGGGCGTCGTCCATCCATTGTCTCATGCCCACGGTGACCTGCCCGCGACCCCGCCCCGGCCGGGCCGCCGCAGGAACTGGCCGAAGACGATCGGCGTGCGGACGGCGGCGGGCTAGCGCAGCTTCTCGACGGCCCGTTCGACGTAGGCGGCGGCCCGGTCGAGGTCGGTGAACCCGGGGCGGCTGCCGGTGATCTTGATGCTGACGGCGACGTTCGCCAGGCGGAAGGAGAGGTCGGAGTTGTACTGCTTCCGCATGAAGGAGAACCTGTTCCGCTGGGTGAAGCTGAAGGCCTCGTCGCCGACGTCCGGGCCGGCGCGGACCTTGGTGCCGGGGGTGCGCCTCGGCTCCTGCTTCATCGACTTGACCTGTATGTCGTAGAACTGCTCGGCGCCCCAGACGTTCGGTGTCAGATACGCCATCACGACCATGCGCGAGGAGTCCGGCCCGGTCCAGCTGCAGTGGTACTCGCTGAAGAACTGCTCCTTCACCGGCCCGCCGAGCACCTTGCCCGCCTGGCCTGGGGTCAGCAGGTCGCACGCCTCGAAGGGTTTCTTGAACAGGCCGGCCGTCCCGGAGGCGGACGGCAGCGCCATCGGAGGCGTGTAGCGGTAGACGATCGGAGGGGTGTACGGGAACACCCTGGGCAGCACGACCGCCACCGCCGCGACCGTCAGCACCACGGCCAGCAACGCGCCCAGGACGATCGGCGTCCGGCGGCGCCGGCGCAGCCGGCCGGGGGCGGTGCGATCGAGTTCGGTGCCCGCCTCGCCCGCGATGGCCTCCAGCGCGGCCACCGCCTGGGCGGGGGAGCAGCGGCGGGCCGGGTCCTTCTCCAGGATCGCGGAGAGCACGGGCACCAGCGGCCCGGCCAGCCGGGAGGGGGCGGGCGCCTGCGTCAGGACGGCCGCCATCGCGGCCGCCGGGCTGGGCCGCGCGAACGGCGGGGCGCCCTCCACGGCCGTGAACAGCGTGGCGCCGAGCGACCACAGGTCGGACCCGGGGCCGTCGGGCTCGCCGCGCAGCCGCTCGGGCGCTATGTAGCCGGGCGAGCCGGACAGGAAGCCGGTCCGGGTGAGCGCGTCGTCCCCCGCGACGGTGGCGATGCCGAAGTCCGTCAGCAGCACCCGCCCGTCGTCGGTGAGCAGGACGTTGGCGGGCTTGACGTCGCGGTGCAGCACGCCCGACGCGTGCGCGGCGCTCAGCGCGTCGAGCATCCGCAGGCCGATCGCGGCCACGCGGCCGGGCGGCAGCGGCCCGCGGTCGCGGACCACCTGTTCGAGGGAGCGGCCCCGGACGAACTCCATGACGATCCACGGCCGCCCGTCGTCGACGACGACGTCGTGCACGGTGACGATCGACGGGTGGGAACGCAGCCGGGCCGCCGCCCGCGCCTCGCGCAGCGTGCGGTCGGTCAGCTCGGCCCGGTCCGCCTCGCTCAGGCCGGGCGGCAGGCGGATCTCCTTGACGGCCACTTCCTGCTGCAGCAGCTCGTCCTCGGCGCGCCAGACCGTGCCCATGCCGCCGCGCCCGATCTGGGACAGCAGCCGATAGCGGCCCGCGAGCGGCGTCACCACGGCCGACGCGGCCGACCCCGTGCTCCCTCGGTCGCGCTCGCCCCTGCCATCCGGTGCCTCCAGCCGATCTCGGGCTTGTACGGACAGGCACGATATTAAGGGCGAGCGGGACAGGTGCGCCGGGCTTTCGATCAACCGCGCCCGGCGGTCAGTCGGTGCCGAACTCCATCGCGGCGTGGTCGAGCAGCTCGTCGTCGGGGACCTCGCCACGGGAGGCGATCGCCTCGGCGCCGCCCTCGGGCATCTCGCCGATCAGCTCGGTCGAGGCCGCCTGCGTGGCGCCGATCAGCGCCTGCTGCGGGCTGCCGACCATGCCGAACCCGGCGTACTGCTCCAGCTTGGCGCGGGAGTCGGCGATGTCGAGGTTGCGCATGGTCAGCTGGCCGATGCGGTCGGCCGGGCCGAACGCGGAGTCCTCGGTCCGCTCCATCGACAGCTTGTCGGGGTGGTAGCTGAACGCCGGGCCCGACGTGTCGAGGATGGAGTAGTCTTCGCCGCGCCGCAGCCGCAGGGTGACCTCGCCGGTGACGGCCGTGCCGACCCACCGCTGCAGCGACTCGCGCAGCATCAGCGCCTGCGGGTCGAGCCAGCGGCCCTCGTACAGGAGCCTGCCCAGCCGGCGCCCCTCGTTGTGGTAGCTGGCGAGGGTGTCCTCGTTGTGGATCGCGTTGACCAGGCGCTCGTAGCAGATGTGCAGCAGGGCCATGCCCGGCGCCTCGTAGACGCCCCGGCTCTTGGCCTCGATGACCCGGTTCTCGATCTGGTCGGACATGCCGATGCCGTGCCGGCCGCCGATGGCGTTGGCCTCCAGCACCAGGTCGACGGGGGAGGCGAACTCCTTGCCGTTGATCGTGACCGGCCGCCCGCGGTCGAAGGCGATCGTCACGTCCTCGGCGGCGATCTCGACGGCCGGGTCCCAGAAGCGCACGCCCATGATCGGATCGACCAGTTCGACGCCGGCGTCGAGGTGCTCCAGCGCCTTGGCCTCGTGGGTGGCGCCCCAGATGTTGGCGTCGGTGGAGTAGGCCTTCTCCGAGCTGTCCCGGTAGGGCAGTCCGTGCGAGAGCAGCCACTCGGACATCTCCTTGCGCCCGCCCAGCTCGCTGACGAAGTCGGCGTCGAGCCACGGCTTGTAGATGCGCAGCGACGGGTTGGCGAGCAGGCCGTAGCGGTAGAACCGCTCGATGTCGTTGCCCTTGAAGGTGGAGCCGTCTCCCCAGATCTGCACGCCGTCCTCGAGCATGGCGCGCACCAGCAGGGTGCCGGTGACGGCCCGCCCGAGCGGGGTGGTGTTGAAGTAGCCGCGGCCGCCGGAGCGGATGTGGAACGCGCCGCAGGCCAGCGCGGCGAGCCCCTCTTCCACGAGGGCCGCCCGGCCGTCGACCAGCCGGGTGACCTCCGCGCCGTACGCCGTGGCGCGGCCGGGCACGGAGGCGATGTCGGGCTCGTCGTACTGGCCGATGTCGGCGGTGTAGGTGCAGGGAACCGCACCCTTCTCGCGCATCCACGCGACCGCTACGGACGTGTCGAGGCCGCCGGAGAAGGCGATCCCGACACGTTCACCGACAGGCAGGGAGGTGAGTACCTTGGACACGAGGTGAAGTATATACATACTTCTGCATGACCATGCAATAGACACCCTCCAGGTGGCCGGTTCCAGCCCCGCCTCGCTCCCGGGTTGGATCCGAGACACCCTGCCCCCGTAGGGTATCGAGCGCGCGAGAATCGCCGGCCGGGCCGTGCGCTTACGGATCAGGGCAGCGGTTCGATCAGCGGGTCGGTGTACGGCGAGCGGGGTTCGAAGGCGGCCGACGCCAGTTGCTCGCGCAGCGACTCGCCCGCCCGCTCCCCGACCTGCTCCGCCAGCTCGCGCACCCGCGCCAGCGCGGTGGCCGCCGCGTCCTCGTCGACGACCTGGCGCAGCATCAGCAGCGTCCGCGCCTCCAGCACCGGGGTACGCATCTGGCGGAACAGCGCGGACGCCTTGTGCAGGCAGCCGGCTGCCTCGGCCGCGTCGCCCGTGGCCAGCGCCAGCTCGCCGAGCCCGGCCAGAGCGTGCGCCTCCGCGAGCCGATGGCGCGAGCTGTTGGCCACCGTGAGCGCCTCGCGCAGCAGCGGCTCGGCCTCGCGTAACTTGCCCTGCCGCAGCCGGGCCACGCCGAAGCCGTGCAGGGCGAACGCCTCCCCGATGGTGTCGCCGATCTCCTGCACGACCGCCAGCGACTCCTCGAACGCGCCCGCCGCGATCGCGACCTCGCGCGCCCGCAGGTGGACGTGGCCCATCCGGTGCAGCACCTGGGCGGTCACCCGCCGGTTGCCGCCGCCCTTGCTGCGGACCAGCGCCTCGGCCAGCAGCATCTTGGCCCCGTCGATGTCGTCGCAGTCGGACCTGATCTGGGCGAGGTTGTGCAGCGTGTGCGCGGCGGCGATCTGGTCGCCGATGGCCGAGAAGATGGTCAGCGCCTGCTGGAGGTGGCCCATCGCCGCCTCCATCCGGCCGTTCATGCGCTCCAGCACCGCGATGTTGCGCGTCGTCCTGGCGATCTGCAGCTCTTCCCCGACCTCCTCGAACAGCGCGAGCGCCGCCTCGAAGTCCCGGGAGGCGTCGTCGAAGCGCTGCTCGGTCAGCGACAGCGAGCCCCTGGCGTACAGCATCTCGGCCTGGCCGCGCCGGTCCCCGCCGGCGCGCGCCGCCTCCAGGGCGATCTCGTGCGTCTCGCGCCAGTCGTCCAGGTAGACGCGCAGCTCGAAGAAGGCCTCGGCGTTCATCGCGAGCCGCCAGCACAGCTCCACCAGCCCGGCCTGGGCCGCCTGCCTGATGCCCGCGAGCAGCACGTGCCGCTCGCGCTCGAACCAGGCGATCGGCTTGGCGACCAGCCGGTCGATCAGCTCCCCGGGCAGCGGCGAGGCGATCTCGTGCGGGTACGAGCCGGGCGACGGGCCGTACTCGCGGCGGCGGGCCGCCTGCGTCAGGTGGAGCAGGGCGCTGAGCACCCGGGCCAGCGCCTCCGACCGCATGGCCGGGGTCTCCTCGGCGGCCAGCCGCTCGCGCGCGTACACGCGGACGAGGTCGTGGAAGCGGTACTGGACGCCGACGTGCCTCCCGGTGCCGAGCACCTCGACGAGCTGGGCGTCGGCCAGGTCGTCCAGCAGGTCCTGCACGTCGGCGAGCGGCTGGTCGAGCAGCGCGGCTCCGGTCCAGGCGGAGAAGACGTGCGCGTCGAGGATCGCCAGCCGCCGGAACAGGCGGCGCGCCTGCTCGCTGATGCCCTCGTAGGTCACCGACAGGCTGGCCCTGATGCCCATGTCGCCGTGCATGAGCTCGTCCAGCCTGCGGGCCTCGTCCCGCAGCCGCTCCGCGAGCTGCTCGACACCCCAGTACGGGCGGGCCGCCATGCGGGCGCCGGCGATGCGCAGCGCGAGCGGGAGGTAGCCGCACAGCTCGGCTAGCGCGGCCGCGGCCTCCGGCTCGGCCCACACCCGGTCGGCCCCGGCGATCCGGGACAGCAGGTCGACCGACTGGGCCGCGTCGAACAGGCTGACGTCCACCTGGGTCGCGCCCGCCAGCCCGCCGAGCCTGCTGCGGCTGGTGACGATGACGGCGGAGTCGGGGTTGCCCGGCAGCAGCGGCAGCACCTGGCTCTCCGACGCCGCGTCGTCCAGGACGATGAGCATGCGGCGGTCGGCCAGGAGCATGCGGTACATCTCGGCCCGCTCCTCCAGCGTCTCCGGCAGCGCGGTGCCCGACACGCCCAGGGCCCGCAGGAAGCGTTCGAGCACCTGCATCGGGCTGACCGGGCGGGAGATGCCGCCGTGCAGGTCGGCGTAGAGCTGGCCGTCGGGGAAGTGCGCGGCCACGCTGTGCGCGGTGTGCACCGCGACGGTGGTCTTGCCGATGCCGGCCCGGCCGGCGATGGCGACGATGGGGACGGCGAAGCGCGCCGCGCCGTCGGGCGGTTCCGTCAGCCTCTTCTTGATCTCGTCGATCTGGCTCTGGCGGCCGATGAAGTCGGCGATGCCGGCGGGCAGCATGCCCGGCACGGTGGAGTGGGCGGTTCGCAGCTCGATGCCGGTGTGTGAGGTCGTGGCCGGCGCCTCAAGGCTCTCGTCGGCGGTGAGGATGGCCGATTCGAGCTGCTGTAAGCGCTCGTTGGGCTCGATCCCCAGCTCGTCGATCATCATGCGCCGCGCGTCACGGTAGACCTGGAGGGACTCGGCCTGCCGGCCCGAGCGGTACAGGGCGGTCATGAGCTGGGCGATGAACCGCTCGCGCAGCGGGTGGACGCTGACCAGGCCGGTGAGCTCGCCGACCAGCTCGTGATGACGGCCGAGCTCCAGCTCGAGCTGGATGCAGTCCTCGTTGGCGGTGATGCGTTGCTCGGTGAGCTGGCCGGCGATGGCCTGCAGCAGCCGGCTCTCGATGCCGTCGAGCGCGGGGCCGCGCCACAGTCCGAGGGCCTCGCGATAGTGCCGGATGGCGTCTTCGAGGTTGCGGGAGTCGCGGAGCTTGCGCGCCGTGGCCAGGAGGTTCTCGAAGACGCGGGCGTCGATCTTGGCGGAGCCCGAGATGAGCGCGTATCCCTGCGGCTTGGTCACGATCATGTCGGGCCGGCCGTGCGCGCCGAACACGCGGCGGAGCGCCGAGATGCAGATCTGCACCTGGGCGCGGGAGGTCGCGGGCGGTTCGTCGTCGTAGATGGCTTCCATGAGGCGGGTCATCGCGACCGGCCGATCCGCGTTCAGGAGCAGGGCGGCCAGGATGGTTTGCTGGCGGGTGCCGCCCAGTTCGAGATTTTTCCCGTCCGCGGTGGCTTCGAGTGCCCCCAGTAGTCGAAACTCCACGCACATCTCCTTGATGAAGCCGCCGCCCGCATCGAGAACGGTCCATGCCCCCTGGCCGGACGAGGTGCGGGGCGGAATTAGGCTGACACCATATTTGAGATTACGGCCCCTAAAGTTGCCTGGTGGGATGCTATCTATATTACAAGATCGGCGCGCTTTATCGCGATGGTCGCGTGTGTGAAGTTCGGCCGATTTGTGCGTTACACTACAGTGCTGGGCCACTTGTGGCCACAGGGTATTGCCAGTAATGCCGCGAAGCGGCCGGCGCCTGTGGTCGCCGGCCGCTTCATCTGGTGCTAGTCCCACGGGTCGCCATATCCCTGGACGGAGCCGGGGTCGGCGGGCGCGCTGTCCCAGGGGTCGCCGTCGTCCGCGGGCGGAGTGTCCCAGGGGTCGCCGTCGGCGGGCGGAGTGTCCCAAGGGTCGCCGTCGTTGGCGGGCGGGCTGTCCCAGGGGTCGCCGGAGCCCTGCTCGGTGGTGGTGGCGGAGGCCGCGTACGCCGCCGGAGGGCTCGCACCCAGCGCCAGGAAGGCTGCTGTGGCGGCCGCCAGCACGATGATCGACATGCGGATCCTGGCGGCGCTCGTGGCGATGGTCTGGCCCATGGTGCGTACCTCCGTCTGAGAGTCGCGGCGCTCTCCCTGCCGCTCGGCCCAAACGCTCACACCGGCCGCCATCGCCCCTATATCGGCGCGCTTCTGGCACGCCATTGCCGCAGTTCAACGGCCAAGAATCGTGATCTTTAACAGCAAATCCGGCAATCTCCAATAAATCTTGTCAAGGATCACGTCGTGCCGCGATGGCCGGGCGATAGCGTGCCGAAGGCGCGGGGATAGCGGAGGGCGGCAGCCTGGTCGCGAGCCCGGGTGGCACGACCGAGCGGCGGGTCACTCGGGTGGCCAGACCACCGCCGAAGCAACCCCCGGAAACGGTGAAACGGAACTTCTGGACAGGTGGCGTTAGATGGGCATTGACGTGCAGGCGTTGGATAGCGTCTACGGCCGGCCGGCCGCCAGCGTGGACGTGCGTCTGGACCGCGCGGACAACGGCCATTGGGTGATAGACGCCCAATCCGTGACTGACCACGAGGGGCGCGTCAAGGAGTGGAGAGAGCACAAACTCGACCGCGGCCTCTACCGAATCGTGTTCGGAAGTGACCGTTACTTCGTCAGTCTGGGCCTCACCGCCGCCTACCCGGAGATCGTCGTCGTCTTCCGCATGACGGACGAGGCGTGTACTTACCAAATCAACGTCCTGCTTTCGCCGCACTCTTATTCCGCCTATTTCGGCTCGTTCAACTGAGTAAGTCACTCGAGCAGTGAGGGATCCGGGATGAAGATCAATCGCTATGACGCATTTCCGCTGATCTCGCTCGACGACCGAAGGTGGCCCACGGCCGCGATCACCGCCGCGCCGCGCTGGCTGTCGACAGACCTGCGCGACGGCAACCAGGCGCTGGCCAGGCCGATGGGCCCGGAGCGCAAGCTGGCCATGTTCGAGCTCCTGGTGAGCATGGGCTACCGGGAGATCGAGATCGGCTTCCCCTCGGCCAGCCAGGACGACCACGACTTCGTCCGCCTCCTCATCGAGGAGGACCGCATCCCCGACGACGTGCGCATCACGGCGTTCATGCCGGCGCGCGAGGATCTCGTCGAGCGGACGCTGGAGAGTCTGCGCGGGGCCGACCGGGCGACGCTGCACCTCTACAACGCCACCTCGCCGGCGATCCGGCGGCTGGTGTTCGGGATGGACCGCGAGCAGTGCCGGGATCTGGCCGTGCACGGCACCCGTACGGTCATGGCCTACGCCGACAAGCTCATCCCCGGCTGCGACCTGGCCTTCCAGTATTCGCCCGAGCACTTCAACGACACCGAGCTGGACTTCTCCCTGGAGGTCTGCGAGGCGGTCATGGACGTGTGGGAGCCCGGACCCGGCCGGCCGATCATCCTCAACTTCCCCACGACGGTCGAGCGCTCGACGCCGAACGTCTTCGCCGACCAGATCGAGTGGATGCATCGCAACCTGTCCAGGCGCGAGCACGTCTGCCTGTCGGTGCACACCCACAACGACCGCGGCACCGGCGTGGCGGCGGCCGAGCTGGCCCTGATGGCCGGGGCCGAGCGGATCGAGGGCTGCCTGTTCGGCAACGGCGAGCGCGCCGGCAACGTATGCCTGGTCACGCTCGGGATGAACCTCTACACGCAGGGCATCGACCCCGGCGTCGACTTCTCCGACCTGGACCGGGTCCGCCGGGTCGTGGAGAGCTGCACCGGCCTCCCGGTGCCGCCGCGGCACCCGTACGGCGGGGACCTGGTGCACACGGCGTTCTCCGGCGCGCACCAGGACGCGATCAAGAAGGGGTTCGACGCGCTGGAGCGGGAGGCCGAGCGGACCGGGCTGGCGCCGTCGGAGCTCCCGTGGAGCATGCCGTACCTGCCGGTCGACCCCAGGGACGTGGGACGGACGTACGAGGCGGTCGTCCGCATCACCAGCCAGTCGGGCAAGGGCGGGCTGGCCTACGTGATGACCGCCAGGCACGGGCTCACGCTGCCCCGGCCGCTGCAGATCGACTTCGCGCAGGTCGTGCAGGCGCTGGCGGAGGCCGAGGGCGGTGAGATCCCGCCGGAGCGGGTCAGGGAGGTCTTCGAGGCCACGTACGCCGTCGCGCAGGCGCCTCCGGCGGTGGAGAGCGCCACCGTCGACCTCTACATCGACGGCCCCGGGTACGGCGCCGGGACGCGGTGGGCGGACACGCTGAGAACGCTGCGCGCGGCCCTGGCGGCCAAGGGCTTCGACGTGCGCGCCGTCCACCACATGGGCGGGCCCGCGGTGGAGCGCGAGGAGGTGGCCGTCTACGCGCGGTGCGGCGACGGGGACCGGACGGTGTGGGGCGCCGGGATCCGGATCGACGTCGAGGCCGCCGTGCTGGCGGCCGTCGGGTCGGCCGTGGCCAGGGCGTGGCCGGCGTTCCCGCCCGGCCCCGTCCGCCCGCCCGCCGACCCCGAATGCCGGCGTCAGCGGCAGGTTCCCGGCCGGGCGCGGAGCCTGATAGCCGGACGATAAGGCGGCGATGGTCTCCCGGAATAGCGTTCGGAGCACACAGCGAACTCCGAGGTGAGGATCATGAGGCGAACCCAGGTGAGGAAGCGCAGGCCGCGCACCCGCGACGGCGGCTTCCGGTACTGGCTCGACATGCGGACACCGTCAGGACGGGTCCTGCCGATCTGAGCGCGGCGTTCCGAGGGGAGACGGCCATGGGACTGATCGAACGACAGGAGGAGCTGACTGCTCTGGAGTCGCTCCTCGCCAACGCGGTGCTGAGCCGGGGCCGGATCGCCCTGGTCAGCGGGCCGGTCGCGACGGGCAAGAGCACGCTGCTGCGCTCCCTGGCCGAGCAGGCCATCGAGCTGGGCGCGCTGGCCGTCTCGGCGACGGGCTCGCTCATGGAGCGGGACCTGCCGCTGGGCGTGCTGCGCCAGCTCATCCAGGACGCGCCCCTGGTGGAGGCCGACCGCGACCGGGCGATGGCGCTCATCGAGGAGGGCACCCGGGCGGCGACCATGGCCGGCCCCGACGCCGACCAGCTCATCGACGCCCAGGTCGTGCACGCGCTGTGCACGGTCCTGCTGGACCTGTCCGAGCGGTGCCCGCTGGTCATCGCCGTCGACGACGTGCATCACGCCGATCGCACCTCGCTGCTCTGCCTGGCCTACCTGGCCCGGCGTGCCAGGAGCGCCAGGATCGTGGCCGTGTTCGCGCACTCGGACCGGATGCGCTGCGCCGACGCGTACTTCGAGACCGACCTGCTGCGCCAGCCGCACTGCCGCAGGCTGCAGCTGTCCCCGCTGTCGCGCGAGGGCGTCGAGGAGCTGATGGCCGGGGAGCTCGGCACGGAGGCGACCGGGCGCTTCGCCAAGGAGTGGTACACGCTCAGCGGCGGCAACCCGCTGCTGGCCGGCGCCCTGGCCGAGGACTACCGGGAGTACCTGCGCTCGGCGGGCGAGCCGCCTCCGGAGCCGGTCGTCGGCGACCAGTTCGGCCAGGCGGTGCTGTCGTGCCTGCAGCGCGGCCATCCGCAGACGATGCGGGTGGCGCGCGGGCTGGCCGTGCTCGGCGAGACCGACGGGCTCGACCGGCTGCTCGGCATCCCGCCGATCGACATCAGCAGGGAACTGCTCTCGCTCGGCGCGGCCGGGCTGGTCGCCGGCCGTGACTTCCGCCACCAGTCGGTCGGCCGCGCCGTCCTGGCGGGCACCGACCAGCAGGAGCGGATGGACCTGCACCGCCGGGCGGCCGAGGTGGCCCACGACGCGGGCATGACGCCCTGCGTGGTCGCCGACCACCTGCTGCAGGCCGCCAAGCTGGACGCACCCTGGGTGCTGCCCACGCTGGAGGAGGCGGCCAGGAATGCGCTGCGCGCCGGCCAGGTCGAGTCCGCCGTCGCCTACCTGCGGCTGGCCTGGCGCGAGTGCACCGACGAGCCCCGCCGGTTGAAGATCATGACGATGCTGGTCCGGGCCGAGTGGCGGATCAACCCCGCCGCGCCCGCCGGGCACCTGGCCGAGCTCGCCGAGGCGGTGAACCGGGGCAGCCTGCGCGGCGGCGACGTCGTCGTCCTGGCCCGCGCGCTGCTGTGGCACGGGCGCTTCGACGACGCCCGCGACGTGCTGGAGCAGCTCGGCGAGGAGGGCGAGGCGGCCGACCACGAGACGATGGCCGAGATGGTCGTCGCCCAGCTCTGGCTGCGGGTCACCCACCCGCCGCTGCTGGCCGGCCTGCCGCGCCCGGCGGGCCGGCGCGCGCTGGCCGGGCTGGTGTCGGTGGCCGTCAACCGGCGGGTGGAGGCCACGCTCGCGCTCGCCGAGGTGCTCACGAGGGGCCCGCGCGAGGACAGCATGAACGCGGTGGAGCGCATCCTGGAGGACTCCCACCTCGACGAGATGTCCATGGACACCGTGGAGAACGCGCTGCTCGCCCTCACCTACGCGGGCCGCTGCGACCGGGCGGTCCCGTGGTGCGAGAGGTTCAGCGCCGAGGCGATGTCCCGGCAGGCCCCCAGCCGCCAGGCCAGGCTCGCGGCGATCCGCGCCGAGATCGCGATCCGGCAGGGCGACATGCCCGCCGCCGCGCACCACGCCCGCATCGCGCTCGACACCATCCCGATGAGCAGCTGGGGCGTCGCCATCGGCGGGCCGCTGAGCAGCCTCATCATCGCGCTGACGGCGATGGGCAAGTACGACGCGGTCCGGGAGTACCTCGACCGGCCGGTGCCCGAGACGATGTTCCAGACCCGGTACGGCCTGCACTACCTGTACGCGCGCGGGCGCTACAGCCTGGCCAACGAGTACTTCGCGCTGGCGCTGCGCGACTTCCAGCGCTGCGGCGAGCTGATGGTCACCTGGAACCTCGACACGCCGGGCCTGATCCCGTGGCGCGCCGACGCGGGCGAGGCGTGCCTGCGCATGGGGCACGTGGAGGAGGCCAGGGAGCTCATCGAGACCCAGCTCGGCAGGTGCGGCGGCGAGTCGCGCCGGGGCAAGGGCATCGCGCTGCGGCTCCAGGCCGCCGTCTCCGAGCCCGCCCGCCGCCCGGCCCTGCTGCGGCAGGCGACGGAGTACCTGCAGATGGCCGGCGACCGGTACGAGCTGACCAGGGCGCTGTACGACCTGGTGGAGGCCTACGACGCGCTCGGCGAGTACCGCCGGGCCAGGACGATCGCGGGCCGCGCCCAGGCGGCGGCGCGCGAGTGCCGGGCGGAGCCGATGATCGACGCGCTCAGCCGGGCCGACGACCCGAGCGTCGTGCCGGCCCCGCTGCCGAGCGAGCTGATCGGCGTGCTGAGCGACGCCGAGCGGCGGGTGGCCGCGCTGGCGGCCGCCGGGTACGCCAACCGGGAGATCGCGGCGCGTCTCTACATCACGCTCAGCACGGTCGAGCAGCACCTCACCCGCACCTACCGCAAGCTGAACATCAGGAGGAGGGTGGACCTGCCCCTGGTCGTGGAGTTCGACAACCAGGTGGAGCACTGAGGGGAGCACTAAGGGGAGCACTGACGAAGTTGCGCCCGCCCGCCGGCCGCGTCCACGGTCGAAGCGGGAGGTGCGCCATGGAACTGACCGCGGTCCGGGGCAACGCGACCCCGGAGGAGCTGGAGGCCGTCGAACGAGCCCTCACCCGGCTGATGGCGCGGGCCAGGGCCCGGGACGAGGAGCAGTCGTCCTGGTCGGACCCGGCCGCGCTGGTCCGCCGGCCGCTCACCGGAGGGTGGCGGCTCAGCGGCTGGGCCGGCTGAGCCCTCCGGATGAGCCCCGCTCGGACTCATCCGCATTCGTGCTATTCGTGGCGATTTAGCCCACCAGCGCAATCTGCGAAAAGCCCGCTCCCGCCGCCGAACGCATCCTGTTGAGGTGCCCGGCCTCATCGGCCGGTCGAGTCGGTTGGTGAGGAGAGGTCCCACGATGTCGACACTTTTCGGTTCGCTCCGCAGGCTCGTGCTCGCCCCTTCCCTGGCCGAGGTGACCTTCGAGGGACGCGGCTTCCCCGGCCCCCCGACCGCCGAGACCGAGCGGCTGGAGGCGATCCCGCAGGCCGTCGTCTGCGGCTTCGAATGGGGCATCGACGCGCGCGACCAGTGGGAGGTGCGGCGCAGGCTCGACCTGGTCGGCGCCGACCAGCGCGGCTTCGCCTACGAGGGCGCGACCATGGCCTTCACCGTGCTCGACGCCATGGGCGGCGGCCGCCGGCAGCGCACCCGCGACCTGCTGCTCGGCCCGGGGCAGCCGCACATCTTCCTCGCCTACATCGGCATCGGCTTCGCCATGGCCCGGCTGCCCAGGCCGCTGTGGAAGAAGGTGCTGCCGGACCTGAGCGGCTCGCCGTACCACCCGGTGATGAGCTGGCTCGCGGTCGACGGGTACGGCTTCGACCTGGCCTACTTCCACACCCGGCGGTACGTCGACGAGCAGCGGGTGCCCGCGCCGTACCCGTGGCGGGGCGCCGCCGGCTACTTCCCCCGGGCCGTGGACCAGGGCGTCGGCCGCGCGCTGTGGTTCATCCACGGCGGACGCGGCCCGGACGTCGCCGCCGCCGTGCGGCGCTTCGCCGCCGGGCGCCGGGCCGACCTGTGGAGCGGCGTCGGCCTGGCCGCCACGTTCGCGGGCGGCTGCGCGCCCGACGCGCTGGCCGCGCTGCGCGAGGAGGCCGGCGAGCACCGGGACGAACTCGCGCAGGGCTCGGTGTTCGCCCTCAAGGCGCGCCACTACTCCGGCCACGTGCCCGCGCACAGCGAGGCCGCCGGGAGCGTGCTCACCGGCCTGTCCGTCGAGGCCGCGGTAGCGCTCGCCGACGACACCGCGGTCGAGCCCGGCATGCCCGACGGCGTGCCCGATTACGAGCTGTGGCGCCGCCGGGTGCGCGCGCATTTCGCCGTGGAAAACGCGCCCCGATGATCGGCGGAACGGCTCGCATTTAGTGCGGTAAGCACGACCGGAGTTGCCCGGAGATTCGGCGTCATGTGTCAATGAGAAGACAGTACCTGCTGGTTGAGCGGTGAAGGGTTGTTATGGCCGGCCTGCTGCGATCGCTGCGAAAGCGAATTCTTACCCCGAATGTCAGAGAAACTAAGCTCGCCGTCCGCGGGTTTCACGTAAAAGACGAGGCGGCCCGCGAGTTATTGGAGAAAATTGGCGAGACATTCCTCACCGGTTTCGCGTACGCCGCCGAGTCGCGCACTCCCGCCGAGGCGGAGGAACGGCTCGAGCACATCCCGGACCGCTTCCGCGGGTTCGCCTACGAGGGCGCGGGGATGGGGCTCGCCGTCCTGGACTGCGCCGGGATCGGCAACCTGCGCCGGGTCAAGGGCACGCTCGCCGGCCGTGGCGAGCGCCACAACTACATGATCTACGTCGGGATCGGCTGGGCCATGGCCAGGCTGCCCCGGTTCCTGTGGCCGGACCCCGCCCAGCTCGACCCGCTGCTGCTGTGGCTCGTGCACGACGGCTACGGCTTCCACCAGGCCTACTTCCACACCGACCGGTACGTGCGCAAGCAGGTGCGCGAGACCGGCTTCTCCTGGCCCGCCGGGCACGAGGCGTACGCGGCCCGCGCCATCGACCAGGGCATCGGCCGCGCCCTGTGGTTCATCGGCGGGACCGACGTCCAGCAGGTGGTGTCGCTGGTCGAGAGCTTCCCCGAGGAGCGCCGCGGCGACCTGTACGCGGGCACCGGCCTGGCCGCCACCTACGCGGGCGGCGCCACCGGCGACGAGCTGTGGGAGCTGCGTGACCGGGCCGGTGAGCACCGGGGCCAGCTCGCCCAGGGCAGCGCGTTCGCCGCCGAGGCCAGGATCCGCGCCGGGCTCCTCGTCCCGCACACCCGCCAGGCCACCGCGATCCTCTGCGGCACCACGGCCGAGCAGGCGGCCGAGATCTGCAACCAGACCAGCCCCGACCCGTCCCTGCCGGGGGAACTGCCCGCCTTCGAGATCTGGCGGCAGCGCATAGCCGGCGAATTCGTCTCCCTTGGAGGTGTCACCCCGTGACCACGGTAGCCACCTGGCTGCGCAGGCAACAGGCCGGCGTCGTCGCCCTCGTGGTGATGGCCGCCCTGTTCGTCATCGGCAGCCCGTCCTTCGCCTCCGACGCGGAGAAGGCGGAGCTGGCCGGCGCGTACTCGTTCAAGCCGCTGAGCATCGCCCTGCCGTCGGACCAGCCGCAGCAGACCATCCGCGAGGTCAACCAGCGCTACACGCACATCGACGCCTGGATCTCCTCCGTCGGGGCCGGCATCGCGATGAACGACCTCGACATGGACGGCCTGCCGAACGACCTGTGCGTCACCGACCCCCGCATCGACCAGGTCGTGGTGACTCCCACGCCGGGCGCGCGCTCGGACCGGTACAAGCCGTTCGCGCTGACCCCCGGCACGCTGCCGATGAACGACGCCATCGCCCCGATGGGCTGCCTCGCCGGTGACTTCAACGAGGACGGCCGCACCGACGTGCTCGTCTACTACTGGGGCCGGACCCCGATCGTGCACCTGGCCCAGGCCGGGGCCACGACGCTGTCCGCCGGCGCGTTCACGCCCACCGAGCTGGTGCCGGGCGCCGGTGGCGCGACCTACACCGGGCCGCAGTGGAACAGCAACACCGCCACCACCGCGGACTTCGACGGCGACGGCCACCTCGACATCTTCATCGGCAACTACTTCCCGCACGGCCCCGTGCTCGACGACCAGGTCAACGGCGGCGTCGAGATGAACGACTCGATGTCCGGCGCGGTCAACGGCGGCGAGAACTACTTCTTCCGCTGGACCGGCGTCACCGCGGGCACCCCGTCCTTCGACAAGCTCGACACCGTGCTGGCCAAGGAGGTCTCCAAGGGCTGGGAGCTCGGCGCCAGCACCGCCGACCTGGACGGCGACCAGCTTCCCGAGCTGTTCCTCAACAACGACTTCGGCCCCGACCGGCTGCTGTACAACCGGTCCACGCCCGGCAAGATCGCGTTCTCGCTGGCCGAGGGCGCCCGCTCGCCGTGGGTGCCCAAGTCCAAGTCGCTCGGGCACGACTCCTTCAAGGGCATGGGCTCCGACTTCGGCGACCTGGACGGCGACGGCCTCTACGACACCTTCGTCAGCAACATCACCACCTCGTTCGGCATCCAGGAGAGCAACTTCGCCTTCTACAACACCGCGAAGGACCGGGCCGACGTGCGCGCCCAGCTCGCCGACGGCGTGGCGCCCTTCGAGGACCGCAGCGCCCAGGACCGCACCGCGTGGACCGGCTGGGGCTGGGACGTCAAGATCGACGACTTCAACAACGGCGGCGCGCCCGCCATCGTCCAGGCGACCGGGTTCGTCAAGGGCTGGGTGAACCGGTGGGCGCAGTTGCAGGAACTGGCCACCGCCAACGACGTCGTGGTGCGCAACCCGCACTCGTGGCCCGTGGTCAGGGAGGGCGCCGACATCGCCGGCAGCCAGACGCTCGCCTTCTTCGTCAAGAACGAGGACGGCACCTACGCCGACATCTCCCGCCAGCTCGGCCTGGCGGTGCCGGTGCCGACCCGTGGCATCGCGACCGGCGACGCCGACGGTGACGGGCTGCTCGACCTGGCGGTCGCCCGCCAGTGGGACGCGCCGATCTTCTACCACAACCAGAGCGCCCCGGCCGGCTCGGCCATCACGCTCCAGCTCACCCACGAGACCGCCACCGGCGAGCAGGGCTCCCCGGCAGTCGGCGCGGAGGCCACGGTCACCATCGGCGGCCGCACCGTGCTCGGGCGGGTCGACGGCGGCAGCGGCCACTCCGGCCGGCGCAGCCACGAGGTGCACCTGGGGCTCGGCCAGCACGTGACCGGCCCGGTGGAGGTCCGCCTGTGCTGGCGCGACCGCACGGGCCAGGTGCGCGAGCAGGCTCTTCAGCTCACCCCGGGCAGGCACGCCATCCAGCTCGGCTCGCAAGCGAAGGAGAAGTGACGTCATGGCCGCTGACAAGACCGCGCCGGCGGCGCAGCCCGAGAAGAAGGCCGGCGGCCCGCCGCGCCACGACCCGAAGGTCATCACCGCGCTGCGCAGGTTCGCCCTCTCGATCACGATCTTCAACATTCTCGGCTACACCGTCCTGGGCTTCGAGCAGCCGTGGACGTGGCCGCTGATCGCCATGGCGACCGGCTACACCGCGGAGATCGTCCTGGAGTGGATCGGCGCCCGCGCCGAGGGCCGCCCGGCCCGCTTCCTCGGCAACGGCTTCCGCGGCCTGGTGGAGTTCCTCTACCCGGCCCACATCACCAGCATCGCGCTCAACATGCTGATCTACGTCAACGACCAGGTCCTGGTCATGATGTTCGGCATCACGGTCGCCGTCGGGGCCAAGTGGGTGCTCAGGGCGCCGGTGCGTGGCCGCCTGCGCCACTTCATGAACCCGTCGAACTTCGGCATCGCCGTCATCCTGGTGCTCCTGCCGTGGGCCAGCATCGCGCCGCCGTACCACTTCACCGAGCACGTGACCAACCCGATCGACTGGCTGATCCCGCTGGTCATCATCGCCGCGGGCACGATGCTCAACGCCAAGCTCACCAACCGCATGTGGCTGATCGGCGCCTGGGTGAGCGTGTTCGCCCTCCAGGCGGTCGTGCGCGGCCTCATCGTCGACGACGTCTCGATACTCGGCGGGCTGTCGATGATGACCGGCGTCGCGTTCGTGCTGTTCACCAACTACATGATCACCGACCCCGGGACGAGCCCGTCGAAACCGCTCTCCCAGGTCGCCTTCGGCGGTGGCGTGGCCCTCACCTACGGCCTGCTGACCGGCATGAACATCCCGTACGGGATCTTCTTCGCCACCGCCGTCGTCTGCGTCGTCCGAGGCGGCTTCCTGTGGTCGCTGCGCGCGGTCGAGCTGGCCCGTGAGCGGGACGCGGCCCGGGTCACCGCCGCCGCCGAGGCGGCCCTCGCCTCCGCCGGGAAAGAGGTCGCGCGGGCATGAGCAGGATCGCGATCGTCGGTCTCGCCTGCCGATACCCCGACGCGGACTCCCCCCGCGCCCTGTGGGAGAACGCCATCGCCGGCCGCAGGGCCTTCAGGCGGCTGCCTGACGTGCGCATGCGGCACGACGACTACTGGGATCCCGATCCCGCCACGCCCGACCGCTTCTACGCCAAGACCGCCGCCGTCATCGAGGGCTACGCCTTCGACCGGGTCGCCCACCGGATCGCCGGCAGCACCTACCGCTCGGCCGACCTCACCCACTGGCTCGCCCTCGACATGGCGGGCCGGGCCCTGGCCGACGCCGGGTTCCCCGGCGCCGAGGGCCTGCCGAAGGAGCGCACCGGCGTCGTCGTGGGCAACACGCTCACCGGCGAGTTCAGCCGGGCCAACGCGCTGCGGCTGCGCTGGCCGTACGTGCGGCGCACGCTCGCCGCCGCGCTGCGCGAGCAGGGCTGGGACGACGACAAGCTGGCCGGCTTCCTCGGTGCCTACGAGGCGGCCTTCAAGAGCCCGTTCCCGCCCGTGGACGAGGACACGCTCGCGGGCGCCCTGGCCAACACGATCGCCGGGCGGATCTGCAACCACTTCGACCTCAACGGCGGCGGCTACATCGTCGACGGGGCGTGCTCGTCGTCGCTGCTGTCGGTGGTGACGGCGAGCAAGGCGCTGGCCGACCGCGACCTCGACGTCGCCATCGCCGGCGGCGTGGACCTGTCCATCGACCCGTTCGAGGTGATCGGCTTCGCCAAGACCGGGGCGCTGGCCAAGAGCGACTTCCGGCTGTACGACCGGCACTCCAACGGCTTCTGGCCGGGCGAGGGCTGCGGCATCGTCGTGCTCATGCGCGAGGAGGACGCCGTGGCCGCCGGGCACCGCGTGTACGCCACGATCGCCGGCTGGGGCATCTCCTCCGACGGCAAGGGCAGCATGACCCGGCCCGAGGTCAGCGGCTACCAGCTGGCGCTGCGGCGCGCGTACGAGAAGGCCGGGTTCGGCATCGACACCGTGGCGCTGTTCGAGGGCCATGGGACCGGCACGGCGGTCGGCGACGCGACGGAGCTGACCGCGCTGTCGCAGGCCAGGGCGGAGGCCGGCGCGAGCGGCGCGCCCGCCGCCGTCGGCTCGATCAAGGGCATGATCGGGCACGCCAAGGCGGCCGCCGGGGTGGCCGGGCTGATCAAGGCCGTGATGGCGGTGCACGAGCAGGTGCTGCCGCCCACCCTCGGCTGCGTCGACCCGCACGAGGTGCTGACCGGCGAGTCGGCGAAGCTGCGCGCGCTGCGCGTGGCCGAGCCGTGGCCGGGCGACGCGCCGCTGCGGGCCGGAGTCAGCGCCATGGGCTTCGGCGGCATCAACTCGCACGTGGTGATCGAGAGCTCGGCGCCCAAGCGGCGCCTGGGCCGCCGTGCCAAGCTGCTGGCCTCCTCGCTGCAGGACGCCGAGCTGCTCCTGTTCGACGGCGGCACGCCCGAGCAGCTGCGCGAGCGGGTGGCGCGGATGCACGACTACGTGCCCGCCGTGTCCTACGCCGAGCTCGCCGACCTGGCCGCCACGCTCGAAGGCGAGTTGCGCGGCCTGCCCTACCGGGCCGCGGTCGTCGCCGCCACCCCCGACGAGGCCGAACGGCAGCTCGCGCGGGTGCTGGAGGCGATCGACTCGGGCGGGAGCAGGCTGCTCACGCCCGACGGCAAGGCCTTCTACGGCCACGCCGCCGGCACCGCCAGGCTCGGCTACCTCTTCCCCGGCCAGGGGTCGGGGCGCGGCACCGGCGGCGGGGCGCTGCGCAGGCGCTTCGCCGACGTGGACGACCTGTACGCCGAGGCCGGGCTGCCCACGGGCGGCGACGTGGTGGCCACTGCCGTGGCCCAGCCGCGCATCGTGACCGGCTCGATGGCCGGGCTGCGGGCGCTGTCCCTGCTCGGCGTCGAGGCGGAGGTCGCGGTCGGCCACAGCCTCGGCGAGCTGTCGGCCCTGCACTGGGCCGGCGCGATGGCCGAGGACGCGCTGCTGCGGCTGGCCACCGGCCGGGGCCGGGCCATGACCGAGAACAGCGAGTCGGGCACCATGGCCGGCCTGCGCGCCGACCCCGGCGCCGTGACCGCCCTGATCGGCGACCTGCCGGTGGTCATCGCGGGCTACAACGGCCCGAACCAGACCGTCGTCGCGGGCCCCGTCGAGGCGATCGAGGAGGTCGGCCGGGCGGCCGTGACCGCCGGGGTGAGCTGGACCAAGCTGAACGTCTCACACGCCTTCCACTCGCCGCTGGTCGCGCCCGCGGCCGACGCCCTGTCCCCGTACCTGGAGCGGGAGCGGTTCGGCAGGATCGGCCGCCGGGTCGTCTCCACCGTCACCGGGGCCGCGCTCGCCCCCGACGGCGACATCGCCGGGCTCCTGCGGGAGCAGATCACCGCCCCGGTGCGCTTCACCCAGGCGCTCCAGCAGGCGGCCGACGGCCTGGACCTGCTGATCGAGGTCGGCCCCGGCCGGGTGCTCAGCGGCCTGGCCGCCGGGGTCACCGACGTGCCGGCGATCGCGCTGGACACCGACGACGAGTCGCTGACCGGCCTGCTGCGGGTGGTCGGCGCCGCGTACGTGACGGGTGTGCCCGTCGCGCACGAGGAGCTGTTCCACGGGCGGCTCACCCGGCCGATGGAGGTCGGCGCCGAGCTGTCGTTCCTCATGAGCCCGACCGAGCAGGCGCCGCGGATCACCGTCGCGCAGGTGAGCGGGCCGGCGGAGGAGCCCGCCGCCGCACAGGCCGCCGCGCCCGCCGCCCAGGGGGAGCCCGGCGAGTCCACCACGGACCTGCTGCGCCGCCTGGCCGCCGCCCGCGCGGAGCTGCCCCTGGAGATGGTCACCGAGGACAGCAAACCGCTCGACGAGCTGCACCTCAGCTCCGTCACCGTCATGCACATCATCGACCAGGCCACCCAGCAGCTCGGCCTGCCCGCAGGGCAGACGCCGGCCAACCTCGCCACGGCCAGCCTGCGCGAGCTGGGCGAGGAACTGGACAAGCTGGCGGCCGTACCGGGCAGGCGGGCGGTGACCGGGGTGACCGGTTCCGCCCCGTGGGTCCGGCCGTTCGCCGTCGACCTCGACGAGCTGCCGCTGCCCGCCAGGGCCGCCGCCGAGGAGAGCGGCTCCTGGCAGGTGTACGGGGCCGCCGGCGCGTCCGGCTCGCCCGTCGCGCAGCCGCTGCGCGAGGCACTCGAACGCGGGAAGGTCGGATCCGGTGTACTGGTGTGCCTACCTCCGCAATGCTCGCCCGACGACGTCGAGCAGGCGTTGCTCGGCGCGCAGGCCGCCCTCGCCGGCGGGCCGGGCACCAGGTTCGTGCTGGTCCAGCACGGGCGGGGCGCGGCGGGCCTGGCCAAGACGCTCCACCTGGAGGCCACCGGGCTCCGCACCACCATCGTGCACGTACCGGCGATCCCCGAAGCGGCAGGCTGGGTAGCCGCCGAGGTGGCGGCCACCGACGTCTACGCCGAGGCGTACTACGACGAACTCGGCGCCCGCCGGGTGCCGACCATGCGCGCGCTGCCCGTACGCCCCGCCCGCACCGAGCACCCGCTGGACGCCTCCGACGTCCTGCTGGTCACCGGCGGCGGCAAGGGCATCACGGCGGAGTGCGCCCTGGCGGTGGCAGGAGACGCCGGGGCCGCGCTGGCCGTGCTGGGCCGCTCCGACCCGGCGGACGACGAGGAACTGGCCGCCAACCTGCGGCGGATGGCCGACGCGGGACTGAACGTGCACTACGCCAGGGCCGACGTCACCGACGCCGGCCAGGTGCGGCGCGCGGTCGCCGAGGCCGAGCAGGCGCTCGGCCCCGTCACGGCGGTGCTGCACGGCGCCGGCCGCAACGAGCCGGAATCGCTGGCCACCCTCGGCATGGACGCCGTCCGCCGCACCTTCGCCCCGAAGGTCGACGGCCTGCGCCACGTCCTCGACGCGGTGGACGGCGACCGGCTGCGCCTGCTGGTCGCCTTCGGCAGCATCATCGGCCGGGCGGGCCTGCCGGGCGAGGCCCACTACGCGACGGCCAACGAGTGGCTGGCCGACCTGACCCGCGAGGTCGCCGAGCGGCACCCGGGCTGCCGGACCATCTGCATGGAGTGGTCGGTCTGGTCCGAGGTCGGCATGGGCGAGCGGCTGTCCGTCGTCGACAGGCTGACCCGGCAGGGCGTCACCCCCATCCCGGCCGGCGACGGCGTGGAGATCATGCGGCGGCTCGTCGCCGATCCGGACGCCCCCGGCGTCGTGGTCGTCAGCGGGCGCACCGAGGGCATCCACACCGTCCGCTACGACCGGCCCGAGCTGCCCCTGCTCCGGTTCGTCGGCAAGCCGCTGATCCGCTACCACGGCGTGGAGCTCGTCACGGAGCTCGACCTCACCGACGGCACCGACCTCTACCTGGCCGACCACCACCTGGACGGCAACCTGCTGTTCCCCGCCGTGTTCGGGATGGAGGCCATGGCCCAGGCCGCGCTGGCCACCACCGGGCGGGAGGTCACGCCGATCATCGAGCGGGCGGAGTTCCTGCGCCCGATCGTGGTGCCGCCCGGCGGCAGCACCACGCTGCGCGTCGCCGCCGCCGTCACCGGCGACGACGACACGCTGGCGGTGAGCATCCGCAGCGGCGACACCGGCTACGAGGTCGACCACTTCAGGGCGGTGCTCACCCTGACCGGCGACGGGGCTCCCGCCGGGCCGCCCGAGCAGGCGGGCGGCGACCTCGTGCCGGTCGCGCTCGACCCCGCCTCGGAGATGTACGGCGACGTGCTGTTCCAGGGCAAGCGCTTCCAGCGGCTGGCCCGCTACCACCGGGCCGAGGCGCGTGACGTCGAGGCGGACGTGGCGGTGCTCGACACCGGCGACTGGTTCGCCGCGTACCTGCCGGGCGAGCTGCTGCTGGGCGACCCCGGCATGCGCGACGCCCTGATGCACGGCAACCAGGTCTGCGTCCCCGACGCCACCCTGCTGCCGACGGGCGTGGACCGGATCCACCCGGGCGGCCCGGCGCTAGCCGCGCACGAGCGGCTGCGCTACTGCGCGACCGAGCGCGGCAGGGACGGCGACGCCTACGTCTACGACATCGCCGTACGCACGCCGGACGGCCAGGTCGTGGAGCGGTGGGAGGGCCTGCGGCTGCAGGCCGTGCGCAAGAAGGACGGCCGGGGCCCGTGGGTCGCGCCGCTGCTCGGGCCCTACCTGGAGCGGACCCTGGAGGACCTGACCGGCCTCCGGATCGCGGCCTGCGTCGAACCCGGCGAGCGGGACGCGGAGGAGCGCGGGGCGCTGGCCGCCGCGCGCATCGCCGCCCGCGCCGGCGGTGACGGCGGGAACGGCGGGAACGGCGGAACAGTCGCGGCCCACATGGACGGCCTGACGCTGGCCGTGGCGGGTCCCGGCGCCGTCGCCTGCGCGATCGCGCCCGTACGGCAGGGCGAGCAGGCCGGACGGGCGGCGCTGGCCGAGCGGGTGGCGGCGGAGACCGGGGAGCGGCCGGACACGGCGGCGGCCCGGGTCGCGGCCGCCGAACGCTGCCTGCGCGCCGCCGGGCTCGGCGACGCCGAGCTCACCGTCACCCCGGCGGAACGCGACGCCTGGGTGGTCTTCGCCTCGGCGGACCTGCGCGTCGCCACCCTCGTGACGGCCGTGCGGGACCTGCCGGACCCCGTCGTCGTCGCGGTACTCACCGAAGGGCGGATCCAGCCATGAGCAAGTACTTCGAGTACGTCCACACGGTCGGCTTCGAAGAGACCAACCTCGTGGGCAACGTCTACTACGTCAACTATCTGCGCTGGCAGGGCCGGTGCAGGGAGATGTTCCTGAAGGAGCGGGCGCCCGACGTGCTCGCCGACCTGCAGGACGATCTCAAGCTCTTCACGCTCAAGGTCGACTGCGAGTTCTTCGCGGAGATCACCGCCTTCGACGAGCTGTCCATCCGCATGCGGCTCACCGAGCTCACCCAGACACAGGTCGAGTTCGGCTTCGACTACATGCGGCTCAACCAGGACGGGAGCGAGACGCTCATCGCCCGCGGCAGGCAGCGGGTGGCCTGCATGCGCGGGCCCAACACCAGGACGGCACCCGCCAGGGTCCCCGAGGCACTGGTCAGGGCGCTCGAACCGTACGCGTCCTAGGACGGATCCAGGAGGTCTGGCGTGCAACTCCACCCATCAACCACACCGCTGACGGACACCAAGGCGCTGCGACGCGCGTTCGGCACCTTCGCCACAGGCGTCACCGTGGTGACGACCGGGGGAGACGTGCCGCACGCCATGACGGCCAACTCCTTCACCTCGGTTTCGCTCGATCCGCCGCTCGTCCTGGTCTGCATCGACAAGGGCGCGGTGATGCACCAGTGCCTCACCATGACCGGGACGTTCGGCGTGTCGGTGCTGGCCGCGCACCAGGAGGACGCGGCACGGCACTTCTCCAACCGCTACCGCTCGCTCGGCGCCGCCCAGTTCGAGGAGGTCGAGGTCGTCCAGGGCATGTTCACCGGGGTGCCGCTCGTCGAGGGCGCCATCGCCCGCTTCGAGTGCGAGCTCTGGAGCCGTCACGACGCCGGCGACCACACCATCTTCATCGGCAAGGTCCTGGCCCTGTGCCAGGACGCCGACAGCGAGGGCCTGCTGGTCTACCGAGGCCAGTTCAGGGAGATCACCTCGGAGCTGCGCGAGGTGACGGCGTGACCGCGGTACGCACCCGCGCCGCCGCGCGGACGGCCCCGGCGGTGCCGCCGGGGCCGTCCCGGCTGGCCGCGCCCTCGCTGTTCAAGCAGTTGGTCACCGACCGGCTCGGGCTGCTGTCCACGGCCGCCGGCCGGTACGGCGACGCCGTCCGGATGACCATCGGGCCCAAGTCCATCTACCTGTTCAACCACCCCGACCACGCCAAGCACGTGCTGGCGGACAACAGCGGCAACTACCACAAGGGCATCGGCCTGTCGGAGGCCCGCCGCGTCATCGGCGACGGGCTGCTGACCGGCGAGGGCGAGCGGTGGAAGCGGCAGCGCCGCGCCATCCAGCCGATGTTCCAGAACAAGCGCATCGCCCAGCAGGACACGGTCATCGGTGAGGAGGCCGGGCGGCTGGTCGAGCGGCTGCGGTCGCGGGTGGGCGCCGGGCCGGTCGACGTGGCCAGGGAGATGACCGGGCTCGCGCTCGGCGTACTCGGCCGAACCCTGCTCGACGCCGACCTCGGCGCGCACGCCTCGATCGGGCACTCCTTCGAGGGCGTGCAGGATCAGGCCATGTTCGAGATGGTGACGCTGTCGATGGTGCCGCTGTGGCTGCCGCTGCCGCTGCACCTGCGCTTCCGGCGGTCCCGCCGCGACCTCTACCGGGCGGTCGACCTGCTGGTGGCCGAGCGGATCAACCGCCCGACCGACGGCGACGACCTGCTGTCCCGGCTGATCGCGGGCGCCCGGGAGGAGGCCGATCCGCGCGCCGCCCGCCGGCGGCTGCGCGAGGAGATCGTCACCGTGCTGCTCGCCGGGCACGAGACCACCGCGAGCACGCTGTCGTGGGCCTTCCACCTGATGGACCGGCACCCCGACGTGCGCGAGCGGCTGCACGAGGAGGCGGTCTCCGTGCTCGGCGACCGGCCTCCCGCGTACGAGGACCTGCACCGGCTCCGCTACACCGCGATGGTCCTGGAGGAGGTCATGCGCCTGTACCCGCCGGTGTGGGCGCTGACCCGGGTCGCGCAGCAGGACGACGAGGTGGGCGGCTACCGGGTGCCCGCCGGGGCCGACGTGCTGATCAGCCCGTACACGCTGCACCGGCATCCGGCCTACTGGGACGAGCCCGGCCGGTTCTCGCCCGAACGGTTCGATCCGGCGCTGCCGTCCACGCGGCCCAGGTATGCCTACATCCCGTTCGGCGCGGGGCCGAGGTTCTGCGTCGGCAATCATCTGGGCATGATGGAGGCCACGTTCGTGCTGGCCATGGTGGCCCGCGAGCTCAGGCTGACCGGGGTGCCGGGGTTCCGCGCGGTGCCGGAGGCGATGCTGTCGCTGCGGGTGCGCGGCGGGCTGCCGATGACGGTGAGCCTCGCCTGAACGACGAGAACGATCCGCGGGCCGGTGAACTCCTCACCGCTCGCGGATCGTCGTTGTGTACGGGGTCAGCTCGCCGACCCGTTGGGGGTGCCGTTGGGGGTGCCGGTGGCCGAGGCCAGCAGGTCGCGCAGGGCGAGCAGGACCGGCGGGTCGAGGGAGCTCATCGGCTGGAGCCGGACGTCGGCGCGCCTGGGCCCGCCGCCGGCGGCGACCATGATCGGCCCGGACCGCGCGATGCACAGCGTGTCGTCCCCGGCGGGCGGCAGGTGGATGGCGTCGTCGCGGCCCGCGGCCACGGACTGGGCGATCAGGTGCCAGCGGCCCTCGGGCACGTTCTCCAGCACGTAGGGGCCGGGGCGGTCGATCACGGTGAAGCTGGCCGGCCGGCCTTCGAGGATCTGGTCGGGGAACAGACCGGTGAAGACCGGCTGCTCGGCCAGGGGTGAGGTGACGGTGCCGCTCACGGTCGTCGTCGCGCCGGCCGGCGGGGCATCGCGCCCGGCCACCAGCGTCTGCGCGGAGATGCCCATGTGCTGGCGGTACTTGCTGGGCGGCAGGCCCACGCTGTGCGTGAAGCGCGAGCTGAACGTGCCCACGCTCGAATAGCCCACCTGGTGGCTGATGTTGGTGATGCTCAGCGAGGTCGTGGCGAGGAGCCGTTTGGCCTCGCGTAACCGCACCGCCGACAGGAACCTGCCGGGCGAGAGCCCCGTGACCCGCTGGAAGACGCGGGAGAAGTGGAACTTGCTGAACATCGCCGTGCGTGCCATGTCGTCGATCGTGAGCTGCTCCCCGAGGTTCTCCTGCATGCTCTCGATCACCCGCATGACCGCTCGCTCGATCACGTCGTCCATTTGTCCTCCCGGGTTGAGGAGGGGGTCGGGCAATCCCGGATGAAATCGCCCCCGAATGGCGGCCGAATTCTTCTCCCGGATTGCGGCGATTCCTCGATCACCCTGGTCGGTGCGCATTCTCGGCATTAGATTCCGAATGGATTTCGGCTGCCTACTGCTACACGCGGCGACGCGCTGGGAAAGCTGCATCGGACGGCGATTCATTCGAAAGAAATTTTGGGTGACCGGGTGGTCGCGCTGGGTGGCGAGGGCGACGGGGCGGTGGTCAGCGGTCTGCTCATTGCGCGAGCATACGTTCGGGCCGGCCGCTGTACGGGTCGTGCGCAGGGGAAATAGGGGTACCGCCGCCGCGAATAGGGGTACCTCCGCTTAATTGCCGCCTTTATGTGATCGCCGGCGTGCGTCAAATCTAAATGAGGGGTTGTCGTGCGGCAAATAGGGATGGGCGGCGGATAAGGGCACGGCGGCGGCCGGTAGGGGTTGTGACGTGCCTATGGGCGGGCCAAATTCGGGGCAAAGAGTTCGAATGCGACAACGCCGATGTGGGATGAGTGTGAACAATGGCCGCAGCGCGAGAGGACGGGGATTTCGCGCGTTTCGTCCGGCGGAGCCGACCGGCTCTCCGGCGCACCGCCTACCAGCTGTCCAAGGACTGGTACGAGGCCGACGACCTGGTCCAGCGCACCTTGATCGCGCTGCACAAGCACTGGGACACGCTCGACGGGCACGACAGGATCGGCGCCTACGCGCGGCGGATCATGCGGCGGCTGTTCATCAGCGACCGCAGGAGCATGCGCTGGACGCGCGAGGTCCTCATCGGGGCGGTGCCCGACACCCCCGCCATGTCCGACCCGTACTTCCTGGTGAGCGAGCGCCTGGCGCTGATGGACGCGCTCGCCGGGCTCGGCCCGCGCCAGCGGGCCACCCTCCTGCTGCGCTTCTGGGAGGACCGCAGCGTCGAGGACACCGCCCGCGTCCTGGGCAACGAGTCATCCACCGTGCGCAGCCAGACCACCCGCGCGCTGAACGCCCTGCGAGTGGCGCTCGACGGCACCTCTGATCAAGACCCGAACCGCCTCTAGACAGGGAACGCCCATGGCCCCACAGACACCGGACGACCACGAGCACAGGACCACGACGCTGGAGGCGTTCGCCGACACGATCATTCCCGGGGAGAAGCGGTCCGCCGGGGACCGGGCCGTCGCGGGCGTCAGCCGGGGAGGCGGCGCCGTCCAGGCCGGCGCCATCGAACTGCTGGAATGGGACGCCACCGGCATCACCGGCGGGCTCGACGACTTCGCGGCCGCGCTCAACCGCCACGCCGCCGCCTACGCCGCCGAGCACGGCATCCCCACCGGCGACGGCGTGCCGCCGTTCGTGTCACTCCCGTACGAGGACCGCGCCGCCATGGTCCGCTGGCTGACCGCGCCCGGCCACCCGGAGAAGGCGCTGTGGGTCAGCCTCGCCCTCTTCTGCAACATGGCCTACGACTCGGCCGCGCACATGAGCACGGTGGACGCACTCGCGGCCGGTCATCCCGGGCTCACCTCCATGGGCATCGCGCCGCCGGACGCCGACGGCCTGTGGAGGTTCAGGGCCTGGTCCTACGGCAGGCCGCTGGCCGACGTCCACCCCGCCACCACGGAATCGGGGAGTCCCGCATGAACAGCGTCGAACGTACTGATGTGCTCGTGGTCGGAACCGGGTTCGGCGGCGCGATCGCCGCCTACCACCTCGCGGCGGGCGGCGCGAAGGTCGTCATGCTCGAACGCGGCCCGTGGCTGTCCAGCGGCGAGTTCGAGCACGACTACAAGCTCGGCTCGTCCTACACCCGGATCTTCGACTTCGTCGTCGGCGACGGGATGAGCGTGCTCGGCGGCAACTGCGTGGGCGGCGGCAGCGTCGTCTACTTCGCCGCGATGCCCCGCGCGCCCCGCTTCGTCTTCGAACGCCGCGGCAGCATCCACCGGCGCATGTGGCCGGCCGCCATCGACCGCGACACGCTCGAACCCTGGTACGACCGGGTCGAGGAGTCCATCCCGATCACCAAGCAGGGCTGGGACGACGTCTCGTACGCGGGCGGCCTGTGGGCCGCCGCCTGCCGCCACGCCGGCCGCACCGCCAACCCGGTCCCCGCCGCCGTCGACACCTCCACCTGCGTCAACTGCAACTGGATGATGGCCGGCTGCCGCTTCGACGCCAAGCAGTCGCTCCTGCTCAACTACCTGCCCGCCGCGCTCGCGCACGGCGCCGAGATCCGGCCGCTGCACGAGGTGCAGAGCATCTCCAGGAACGCCGACGGCGACTACCGCGTCCACTACACGCGTGTCCACGACGAGGACTACCGGCAGACCGAGGGCACCGGCACGATCGACGCCAAGGTGATCGTGCTCGCCGCCGGGGCCGCCGCCACGCCCGTCATCCTGCAGCGCAGCGAGCCCGCGCTCGGCCCGATGCCGCACGGCGTCGGCCGCTACTTCTCCGGCAACGGCGAGCGGCTGAACACCGCCGTGCTCAACGAGGACCGGGTGCGCGAGGTGCTCGGCCTGGACCGCGGCGACGGCCTCGGCTACGCCGCCAACCAGATCGGCAAGGGACCCACGGTCGCCAACTGGGACCGGCTCGACGGGTCGCTGCCCGAATACAGCCGCTACTCGCTGGAGCAGCTCTACTTCCCGCCCGGCCTCGGCACCATCCTGGCGCTGGCCGAGGACGGCTCCTGGTTCGGCCCGCGCAAGAAGGAGATGCTCGAACGCTGGCAGTCCTGGCTGATCATCTTCCAGATGATCGAGGACGACAACGAGGGCGTCTTCGGGCCGCCGCCCGCGCGCGGCAACGCCGACCGGCTCTCCCAGCAGATGCTCGGCGTCGGCCGCCTCACCTACAAGCCGACCGCCAACACGCTGGGCGCCTGGGCGATGGCCGACGCCGAGTGCAAGGACATCCTCGAACGCGACGGCCTGGCCACCGTGACGCCGTGGACCAACGACCTGGTCGGCGCCTACACCGTGCACCCGCTGGCCTCCTGCCGCATCGGCGACGACCCGCACACCTCCGCCCTCGACGACCGCCACGAGGTACGCGGCCACCCGGGCATCTTCGTCACCGACGGCTCCGCCGTGCCCGGCGCGCTCACCGTCAACCCCGCCATGACCATCTCCGCGCTGGCCGAGCGGGCCATCCCCGGCATCGTCGCCGCCGCCCGCGAGCGCGGCGTCGAGGTCACGTACGGGGCTCCCGCCCCCGACGGCTCCACCAGCGGGCGGCGCGGCGCCGCGCACCTGGTGCCGGCCCTGATGCGGAAATAGCGATGGGCGCCCTCCTCAGCAGGGTCACCGCACCCGGCACCCTGGCCCAGGTCCGCCACGTCACCCCGGTACGGCCCGGCGCGGCACGCGGACTGGTCGCCGGCGTCTACGCCCAGGTGGAGCGGGACTTCGGCATGCTCGCCCCGCCCGTGATCATGCATTCGCCCGCGCCGGAGACGATGGCGGCCTGCTGGCTGCTCCTGCGGGAGTCGCTGCTCGCCTCCGGCACGGTCAGCCGGGTGCTCAAAGAGGTGGTGGCCACCGAGGTGTCGGCGGCCAACACCTGCCCGTACTGCGTGGACGTGCACCGGGCGACGCTGCGCGGCATCTCCCGGCGCGAGGACCCCGGCATCCGGCGGGTGGCCTCCTGGGCGCGTGCCAGCGCGCTCAGGCAGACGGCCGAACGGCACGAACCGCCGCTGCTCGTCGGCCACAGCCAGGAGCTCCTCGCCGTCGCGGTGACGTTCCACTACCTCAACCGCATGGTCAACGTGTTCCTCGGCGACTCGCCGCTGCCGCCCGAACTGCCCCGCGGCGCGCGAGGGGCGGCGCTTCGCCTGTTCGGGCTCGTCATGCGGCCCGCCGCGCGGCGCTCCCGCCGCAAGGGGGACTCGCTCACCCTGCTGCCCGCCGCGCCGGTGCCCGCCGACCTGGCCTGGACCCGGGGCGCCCGGCACGTCGAAGGGGCCTTCGCCAGAGCCGTCGCCGCCGTCGAGGCCGGCGGCGCGCGCCGGCTCCCCGAACCCGTCCGCGACCTGATCACCACCCGCGTCGCCGCCTGGGAAGGCCACCCGCCCGGCCTCGGCCGGGGCTGGGCCGACGAGGCGGTCACCGGCCTGCCGGAGGCGCAGCGGCCCGCCGCCCGCCTGGCCCTGCTCACCGCGCTGGCCTCCTACCAGGTGGACGCCGGCGTGGTCGCCGGCTTCCGGCGCGGCGACCCCGACCCGGAGGCGCTGATCGAGGTGACCGCCTGGGCCGCCCTGGCCGCCGCCCGCCGCGTCGCCGCCTGGCAGCCCCTCCGACGAGACCCGATCAACACAGCTCCCAACGAGAGGACAGTCCCATGACCGAGCTCGAGGTCGTGCTCGACGACCTGACCGCCGACGGCGAACAACTCGACCGCCTGGTGTCCGGCCTCGACCCGGACCAGTGGACCCTGCCCACACCCGCCCCCGGCTGGACGATCCACGACCAGATCGCCCACCTCACCTTCATCTTCCGCCTGGCCACCGCCGCCGCCACCGACGCCGAACGGTTCCAGGCCATGACCGCCGGGGCGGAAAAGAACTTCGACGGCGCCGTCAACGCGGCACTCAAGGACTACGACGGCGACACCCCCGGCACCCTCCTCGGCCGGTGGCGGGCCGAGCGCGCCGCCGTCGTCCGGGGCCTGGCCGCCGTCCCGCCCGGCAACACCGTTCCCTGGCTGGTCAACCCGCTGCCGCCGATCGTGCTGGCCTGCGCCGGCATCATGGAGCAGTTCGCGCACGGGCAGGACATCGCCGACGCCCTCGGCGTCGAGCTCGAACGGACCGACCGGCTCCGGCACCTGGTGGTGTTCGCCGTCCTCACCCAGGACTTCGGCTACCTCTCGCGCGGCCTGACGCCGCCGGGCGTCCAGTTCCGCTTCGAGATCACCGGCCCGTCCGGCGAGGTGTGGGCCTACGGGCCCGAGGACGCCGAGAACCGCATCGCCGGTCCGGCGACGGACTTCTGCCTGCTCGTCACCCGGCGCCGGCACCGCGACGACGTCGCCGTCAGCGCCGTCGGGCCCGAGGCCGACCGGTGGCTCGACATCGCCCAGGCCTACCGCGGCCCCGTCGGGGTCGGCCGCCGCCCCGGCCAGTTCCTCCCCGTCC
>NZ_LAVL01000055.1 GCF_001083785.1 Nonomuraea sp. SBT364 | reverse complement strand
GCAGCGAGCAGCGCCTGCGTGCGCGGCCGGCGCCGCCGGCCCCGGTCCGCCAGGCGCGCGGCCACGGCGGCGGGCAGGGCGGGCGCCCGGTCGGCGGCGTGCTCCAGGGTCCTGCGCAGGGTCTCCTCGACGGCCGGCTCCCGGCCGTGCTCGTCCGGGCCGGTCATCGTGCGCCTCCGGAGATCGGGTGGGCGGGGACGGTGGCGCGCAGCTTGCCGAGGGCGCGGTGCGCCTGGCTGCGTACGGTGCCGCGGGAGACGCCGAGCACCTCGGCGATCTCCGCGTCGTCGAGCTGCTCGTAGTAGCGCAGCACGAGCACGGCCCGCTGCTTGCGGGGGAGGGCGGCCAGCGCCTGCCACATCGCCCGCTCGTCGCCGCTGGGCAGCGTGTCGTGGTGCTCGCGGTCCGGCGGGTCCCACGTCACCTGCTCGCGCCGGCGCAGCCGCCAGGCGGCGATGTGCAGCCGGGCCATGGTGGTGCGCGCGTAGCTCTCCGGGTTGTCCTTGGAGCGCAGCCGGGGCCAGGCCGCCCGCATCTTGAGCAGCGCCTCCTGCACCAGGTCGGCCGCGTCGTGCGGATTTCCCGCCAGTACGTATCCGTACCGCATCAGCGCGTCACCCCGTTCGGCGACGAACTCCGCGAATTTGGACTCATCGTCCACGCTGCCTCTGCCTCTCGTCGTTCCCTGTCACCTCCGAGAGCACGATCGCGTGGAAACTGTTGCACGAAAAAGTGGCCGCGCCAGGCCGGGGGGTGTCTGGCGCGGCCGTTTCGCCGGGGGAACCGTCCCATGCCCTGGAGGTGGCCGGCGAGTTCGGGACATCAGTGGGCGAACTGCTCCTCTTCGGTGGAGCCCTTGAGCGCGGTCGTCGAGGAGTCGGGCGCGACGGCGGTGCTGACCAGGTCGAAGTAGCCGGTGCCGACCTCGCGCTGGTGGCGCGTGGCGGTGTAACCGCGCGCCTCGGCGGCGAACTCGGCCTCCTGCAGGTCCACGTACGCGGTCATGCCGTCGGTCGCGTACCCCTGGGCGAGGTCGAACATGGAGTGGTTCAGCGAGTGGAAGCCGGCGAGCGTGATGAACTGGAACTTGTACCCCATGTGCCCGAGCTCCCGCTGGAACTTGGCGATCGTGGAGTCGTCCAGGTGCTTCTTCCAGTTGAACGACGGCGAGCAGTTGTAGGCGAGCATCTGGTCGGGATACTCGGCCTTGATCGCCTCGGCGAACTCGCGGGCGACGTCCAGGTCGGGCGTGCCGGTCTCCATCCACAGCAGGTCGGAGTGCGGCGCGTAGGCCAGGCCGCGCGCGATGCACGCCTCGATGCCGTTGCGGACCCGGTAGAAGCCTTCGGCGGTGCGCTCGCCGGTGGTGAAGCGCTGGTCGCGGGGGTCCACGTCGCTGGTCAGGAGCGTCGCGGCCTGGGCGTCGGTCCGCGCGATGACCAGGCTGGGGACTCCCGCGACGTCCGCGGCGAGGCGGGCGGCGTTCAGGGTCTTGATGTGCTGGCCGGTGGGGATGAGCACCTTGCCGCCGAGGTGGCCGCACTTCTTCTCGGAGGCGAGCTGGTCCTCCCAGTGCACGCCCGCGGCGCCCGCGGCGATCATGCCCTTCATCAGCTCGAAGGCGTTGAGCACGCCGCCGAACCCGGCCTCGGCGTCGGCGACGATCGGCGCCAGCCAGTGCGGGGCGTCCGGCGTGCCCTCCGACCAGGTGATCTGGTCGGCGCGCAGCAGCGCGTTGTTGATGCGGCGCACGACGGCCGGCACCGAGTTGGCCGGGTAGAGGCTCTGGTCGGGATAGGTGTGCCCGCCCAGGTTCGCGTCGGCGGCCACCTGCCAGCCCGACAGGTAGATGGCCTTCAGCCCGGCTCGCACCTGCTGCACGGCCTGGTTGCCGGTCAGCGCCCCGAGGGAGTGCACGTAGTCCTCGGTGTGCAGCAGGTCCCACAGCCGTTCGGCGCCGAGCCGGGCCAGCGTGTGCTCCTCCTGGACACTCCCGCGCAACCGGACCACGTCCTCGGCGCTGTAGGTGCGCTCGATGCCGGCCCAGCGAGGGTCGTTGTCCCACTCTTCACGCAGCTGCTCGGCAGCTCCCTTGAGGCGATCGTTCATCGTTGTCTCCTTTGTCGTCCCCTGGGGCTCATGCCGAGTCTCTGCCCCCGCGCCCCCGCCGCCATAGGGTGTGAATCAGAGAAGAACGACGAAATTTCGCAGAAATCGCAACTACTCCCGGGTATTCGCCTGAGAAGAAATCGCGACTTTTCCTGTTGGCCTAGACCAATGGCTGCCAACCTGCCACGACTAGAAGATGGGCAGATTTTCCGTCTAAGATGCCTGCATGGCGTCCTTGCTAGGAGAAGAACCGCTGTCTTTGACGCAAGAGCTCGACCTCATCGCGTTCGGGCAGCGCCTGCGCCACCTGCGCAAACAACGTGGCCTCACCCTGTCCGACCTCGGCTCCCGGGTCAGCCGGGCGCCCAGTCAGCTCTCCCTGCTGGAGAACGGTAAACGCGAGCCGAAGCTGTCGCTGCTCAAGTCGCTCGCCGCCGCGCTCGGCGTCCCGGTCGAGGAACTGCTGCGCCGCCAGCCGCCCAACCGGCGCGCCCAGCTGGAGATCGCACTGGAGGAGGCGCAGCGCGACCCGCTCTACGCCGGGCTCGGCCTGGCGAAGCTGAAGGTCTCCGCGCGCGTGCCCAACGACGTGCTGGAGCACCTGCTCGGCCTCTACGGTGAGCTGCGCGCCAGGCAGGCCAGGGGCACCGCCACCCCGGAGGAGGCCAGGGCCGCCAACGCCGAGCTCCGGCGCAGGCAGCGCGAGCTCGGCAACTACTTCCCCGACATCGAGAAGGCCGCCGCCGAGGCGCTGGCCGCGGTCGGATACCGGACCGGCGCGCTGTCCCAGAGCATGATCCAAAGCCTGGTCACGCACTTCGGCTACACCGTGCACACCGCCCAGGACCTGCCCCGGTCGGTGCGGTCGATCACCGACCTGCGCAACCGCCGCATCTACGTCAAGCACGAGCAGCTCGGCATGCACACCCCGCGCACGATCCTGCTCCAGACGCTCGGCCATCTCGCCCTGGGCCACGACAAGCCGCGCGACTTCGCCGACTTCCTGCGCCAGCGCACCGAGGCCAACTACTTCGCCGCCGCCGTCCTGGTGCCCGAAAAGGCCGCCGCCGTCTACTTGCGCGAGGCCAAGGCCGACCGGGCGCTGTCGGTGGAGGACCTGCGCGACGTGTTCGCCGTCTCCTACGAGATGGCCGCCCACCGCTTCACCAACCTCGCCACCCACCACCTGGGCCTCGTCTGTCACTTCGTGCGCAACGACGCCGGGGGCATCATCTACAAGGCGTACGAGAACGACGGCATCGTCTTCCCGGCCGACGAGCAGGGCGCGATCGAGGGGCAGCGGATGTGCCTGCAGTGGTCGGGCCGCCAGGTCTTCACCTCGCCCGACCGCTTCTCCGTCTTCTACCAGTACTCCGACTCGCCCACCGGCACCTACTTCTGCGTCGCGCACGTCGACCCGTCACGCGAGCGCGACTTCGCCATCACGCTGGGCGTGCCGTTCAAGGAGTCGCGCTGGTTCCGCGGCCGGGAGACCACCAGCCGCACCAAGTCGCACTGCCCCAACGGCGACTGCTGCCGCCGCCCGCCGACCGACCTGACCGAACGCTGGGAGGGTTACGCCTGGCCGTCGGCCCGCGCCAACTCGCACGTGCTCGCCGCCCTGCCGCCCGGCTCGTTCCCGGGGGTTGACGAGGCCGACGTTTACACGTTCTTGGAACGCCACGCGGCCGCCGGCTGACCGTCGCCTATCCTGGGGGCGGGGATGAACGGGGGTGGTTCGCATGCTGCCTGAAGTTCAGAGCTGGATGCGGCGCCGCAGCTCGCGGGCCGCGGACTGGCCGGTCTCGGCGCTCGCCGAGGCCAAGGGGGCCGCGACCGTGAGCGTGGTGCTCCCGGCGCGCGACGAGCGGGAGACCGTGGGGGAGATCGTCGCCGTCATCATGCGGGAGCTCGGCGCGGTCGTCGACGAGGTCGTGGTGATCGACTCGCGCTCCACCGACGACACGGCGGCCGTGGCAGCCCGGGCGGGCGCCCGCGTGCACGCCCAGGACACCATCCTGCCGGACCTGGCGCCGCTCGACGGCAAGGGTGAGGCGCTGTGGAAGTCCCTGGCGGTCACGAGCGGCGACATCGTCGCGTTCGTCGACGCCGATATCCGGAGATTTCGCTCTACCTTGGTGAGCGGATTGCTCGGTCCGCTCCTCAACGACACCTCCGTCGCGTACGTCAAGGGCTGCTACGACCGCCCGCTCGACGGCGCGCCCACCGGCGGCGGCCGGGTGACCGAACTCGTCGCCCGCCCGCTGATCAACCTGCACTGGCCCGAGCTGGCCGGTTTCGTCCAGCCGCTCGCCGGGGAGTACGCCGGACGCCGCGCCGCGCTGGAGCGGGTGCCGTTCCTCACTCGGTACGGGGTCGAGATCGGGCTGCTCATCGACCTTCTCGACCTGGCGGGGCTGGACGCGTTCGCCCAGGTGGACCTGGGGTCGCGCGAGCACGCCCCGCAGTCGACCGAGGCCCTGGGCGGCATGGCGGGCCAGATCATGCTCGCCGCGTGGTCCCGCCTGTGCCGGCAGGGCAAGATCCAGACCTGTCACGACCCATCGTGCCGCCTCGACCAGTTCCGCCGCGTCACCGCCGGGCACGAGATCCTGACCAGCGACATCTCGGTCGCCGAACGCCCCCCGATGGTCACCGTGCCGGCCGCCGCGTCAGCCGCCTGACGGGCTCTCCCCGGGCAGGCCGTCGCGCATCGCCGCGGCGGCGAAGGCGGCGGCGTGCTCGCGCATCGCCTCCTGGTCACCCGCCGCCTCGCCCAGGAAGATGCGCGCGAGCTGCGGCATCATCGACGGGAACAGTGCCAGCCCGGTCAGCAGGAACACCGTCCGCGCCGTCGCCGCCGTGGGCCGCTCGCTCATCGAGGCCGTCTTGCGCGCGCACCGCTCCACCCGCGCCTCCTGGCCGGGCAGCAGTTGCTGGCCCCGGTAGCTGAGCGCCTCCCACATCAGCAGCCGCACCAGCTCGGGATGGGCCTGGTAGTAGGCGGTCAGCTTGGCCACGTAGTCGGCCGGGTCGCTGCCGGGCAGCGCGATCTGCGCGGTCAGGTCGTCGAGGGCCTCGGTGATGACGGCGTCGAAGAGCTTCTCCTTGTTGCCGAAATGGCCGTAGATGCGCTCCTTGTTGACGCCGGCGCGCTCGGCGATCCGGTCCACACGCGCTCCCGCGATGCCGTAGTCGGCGAACTCCCCGCGGGCGGCGGCGAGCAGGGCGGCCCTGGTGGCGGTGGTCGAGACCTTGGGTGGCATACGGGCCATTCTATCGCTACCAACTGGTTGGTTGACATCCAACTAGTTGGTTGGTGTAGCGTCCCGATCCATGACGACGACTTCCGCCCGGCCCGCGCCCCTCATGGCGCCGTTCGGGCCCACCCTCGTGGCCTTCGTGCTCACCGCCGTGCTGGTGAGCGGCCAGCTCTACATCGTGATCCCGTTGCTGCCCGACATGGCCGTGAGCTGGGGGACCAGCCCCGGCGCGCTGACCTGGCTGGTGACCGCGTTCGGTGCCGGGTACGGTGTGGGATTCCTGGTGTTCGGTCCGCTTTCCGACCGGTTCGGGCGCAGGCGGCTGGTGCTCGCCGGGCTGCCTCTTGCCGCTCTCGCCACCGCGCTGGTCGCCGCCGCCCCCTCGCCGGAGGCCGCCCTGGTGCTGCGTGCCGTCCAGGGGCTCGCGGTGGCCACGTTTCCCCCCGCCGGGCTGGCGTACCTGGCCGAGCGGATCGAACCGCGCCGCCGCGCGGTCGCGATCTCGGCGGTGACCGGCGCCTTCCTCGCCTCCGCCGTGCTCCTGCAGGTGCTCGCGCAGCTGCTGGTGAGCGCCGTCGGCTGGCGCGGCCTGTTCCTGATCTCCGGCGCCGCCCTCGCCCTGTCCGGGCTCGGGCTCCGCGCCACCATGCTGCCCGGCGGCGCCCCGTCCGCCACCATGCTGCCCGGCGGCGCCCCGTCCGCCACCATGCTGCCCGGCGCCCCGTCCGCCGCCCCGGCGGCCGGTGGCGGGTCGGTCGCCGGGATCCTGGCGGCGTACCGGCCGTTGCCCGGGTTGTTGCGCGACCGGGTGCTGCTGGTGCGGTACGCGGCCACGGTCGTGGTGCTGACCGGATTCGTGGCCGTCTACACCGGGCTGCAGCTCCATGGCGTCACACCGTCGCCCGGCGAACTGCTCGCGCTGCGCGCGGCCGGGCTGCCCGCTATGGTCGCGGTCCCGCTGCTCATGCCCTGGTTCGGCCGCGTCGCCCCCGTCACCAGGGCTGCCGCGACGCTGGCCGGCGGCGCTCTGGTGCTCGCCGCCGCGGCCCTGACCGGCGCCGCAGGTCCCGGCCTGGTGCTCCTGATCGCCCTGTACGCCGTCGCCATCACCGCCTGCCTGCCCAGCCTGAACGAGTCGATCTCCGCCCGCGCCGGTCAGGCGCGCGGCACGGCGCTGGCGCTGTTCTCCTTCTCGCTCGCCGTCGGCGGCAGCGTCGGCCCGCAGGTCGCCGCCCTCTTCGGAGGCTTCCCCCCGCTCCTGTACGGTCTCGCCGCCGCGATGGGCCTCTCGGCCCTGGCCGTCAGGCTGGCCAGCTGAGCGAGGCGGGTCTCAAAGGCCGGCCCGGCTCATGCGCGAGATGCGATCGGGTACGCCGCGTCGAGGAGGCGGCGCAGCCGCACCATGTCCGGGGCGACGGCGTTCACCAGGACGGCGGGCCCGGCGAGCGGGGTCAGCACGGCCTGCCCCTGGCCGGGGTCGTCCCCGAACAGCCGGGCGGCGGGCGGGTCCGCGCCGTGGGCCGGGTCGACGACGAGGATCTGGCCCGTGGTGCGGTGTCCGGCGAGGACGGCGGGGCCGTCCCAGCCGGGCGCGCCCGGGCCGTAGACGGCCTGCTGGTCGAGCAGGGGTTGCCCGTCATGCCGGACGGTGAGCCGGGCGGCCAGTCGGCCCGGCGGCTCGCCGGCGCGGCCGAGGACCTGTTCCTCGCGCAGCACCAGCCGCGCGGTGGGAGCCAGGTCGACGGAGCAGGTCTGCCGGAGGTTGCTGCGCGCGGCGGAGATCAGCGGCTCGGGCAGCCAGTGCAGGCTGGCCCGATCGGCCACGGTCACCCGCACGTCGAAGGCGGCGTGCCCGGACGTGGGGCCGCGCAGGGCGACGGTGGCGCCGGCCGAGGTGATGTGCAGATGGGCGTCCTCCTCGACGTCGATCTCGATGCGGAGCCGGTCGCCGCCCAGCGGGGCGCTCATGGCGCCGATGACGCACACCCGCGCCTGGCTCCCGTGCGAGCGGCCGCGCCGCAGGTCGAAGGGGCCGTCACCGGCGAGAACGGGCAGGGCCGTGATCCGGCCCGCCCGGGTGGCCCTGATGCGCGCGGTGGCGTGGACTCCCGGCGCGGGCCGCCGCTCCGCACTCAGGGTCATGCCGGACCCGCGGCCCAGGCGGCCAGGCGTCCCCGGACCCAGTCAGCCACGGGAGTGACACCGCCCTCGGCCTTCAGCGCGGTGAAGGCCACGGGCAGGTCGCCGCGCTGGGCCTTGGCGTCGCGGGCCATGCCCGCCAGGTCGGCGCCGACGTACGGGGCCAGGTCGGTCTTGTTGATGACCAGCAGGTCGGAGGCGGTGACGCCGGGACCGCCCTTGCGGGGGATGTCGTCGCCGCCCGCGACGTCGATGACGAAGATCTGCGCGTCGACGAGGCCCGTGGAGAACGTCGCCGTGAGGTTGTCGCCGCCCGACTCGACCAGGATCAGGTCGAGCGTGCCGAGCTGGTCCTCCAGTTCCTCGACGGCCTCGAGGTTGGCGGAGATGTCGTCGCGGATGGCGGTGTGCGGGCAGGCCCCGGTCTCGACCGCCGCGATGCGCTCGGGCGGCAGGACCGCCTCGCGAAGGAGGAACTCGGCGTCCTCGCGGGTGTAGATGTCGTTGGTGACCACGGCGATGGACACCTCGTCGCGCAACGCACGGCACAGGGCGGCGACCGTGGCGGTCTTGCCGGTGCCGACGGGCCCGCCCAGGCCCACGCGCAGGGCGCGGCGGCCGCCGCCGGGGCGCTGCGGCGCGGCGCCACCGGGGCCGTGGGGAAGGTTCTCCGGGAAGGAGTCGCTGTGGTCGAGATGCATGAGTGCTCCGGAGTGTCGTGGGGTCAGGAGGCGAACAGGCGCACCGGCCGGGCGACGTGCTGTTCGGCGATGATGTCGAGCAGTGGCGCCGAGGCGGCGGGCAACGCCTCGACGCCCATGGCCTGCACCCGCCGCGCGGCTTCGGCCGCCCGCGCCGCGACCTGATCGACGCCCTCGGCGAGGCGGGCGAGCACGCCGGCGGCGTCGAGGGGATCGAGTCTCAGCAGGCGGACGGTCGCCGTGGCGGGCCCGCTGACGCTCTCGTACCCGGCCGCGTAGGCGGCGTCCAGCGGGGTCAGGCCCGCGGACCGGGCGGCCAGCCCGAGGACGACGGGCTGGTGGGCGCCCCGGGGCCGCGCCGCGGCCAGGGCGTCGAGATCGTCCGAGGGCCAGGTGGCCCGGGCGGCGCGCAGCAACTGCCGCCCGAGCCTGCGCGCGGCCAGCCGGAGAGCGGGGGCGGGCGTGCGGGCGTCGGCGGCCCGATCCAGCAGGAGCGGGTCGTGGCCGGTGGCGGCCGCGGCGGCCAGGCCCGCCGCGACCAGGCCGCTGGTGTGCAGCCGGCCTCGGCAGAACTCCTCCAGGCTCGCCACGTCATGGACGCCTCCCGCCATGACGGCCGCCTCTGCGCCGCCGGAATGCGCGTGCCCTCCGGCGGGGAAGCGGCCGTCGGCGAGGACGAGCAGTGCGGCGCGGTTCATCGCTCACCTCCGTGTCCGTCGGGCATCACGTGCGCGTTCACGTACGTGATCAGAAGAGGAAGTAGCGCTGGGCCATCGGCAGCTCGGTGGCGAAGTGGTCGCGGTCGACCAGCTCGTCGTCGATCTCCGTCTTCACGTCCTTGGCCGTCGCGCCGCCGATCTCCACCGTGAACGTGTCGGGGTCGACGCGGATGTCGGGGCGGGCGTCGTTCTCCCGCATGTCGGCCTTGAAGACCTTGCGGGTGTCGCGGATGGCCGTGAACGGCTTGTCCACCTTGACCCGGTCGGCCAGGCCCGCGCTGATGGCATGGCCGGTGACGAAGTTGACGGAGTTGGCGGCGGGAGCCCGCCCGGTGGCGCCCCACACGGGCCGGGGCAGGACCGGCTGCGGGGTGGTGATGGAGGCGTTGGCGTCGCCCACCTGCGCGTAGGCGAGCTGGCCGCCCTTGATCACCCGATCCGCCCTGACGCCGAAGAACTTCGGCTCCCACAACACCAGGTCGGCGAGCTTGCCCACCTCGACCGAGCCGACCACATGGTCGATGCCGTGCGCGATGGCCGGGTTGATGGTGTATTTGGCGACATAGCGGCGGGCGCGATGGTTGTCGGCCCCCGCGTCGCCGTCCAGCGGGCCGCGCAGGGCCTTCATCACGTGCGCCGTCTGCCACGTCCTGATGATCATCTCGCCGATGCGGCCCATCGCCTGGGCGTCCGACGACATGATCGAGATGGCGCCCAGATCGTGCAGGACGTCCTCGGCCGCCATCGTCGAGGGCCGGATCCGCGACTCGGCGAAGGCCAGGTCCTCCTTCACCAGCGGATTGAGGTGGTGGCAGACCATCACCATGTCGATGTGCTCCTTGACCGTGTTGACGGTGAAGGGCCTGGTGGGGTTGGTGGAGGCCGGCAGCACGTTCGGCAGGCTCACCATGGTGATCATGTCGGGGGCGTGGCCGCCGCCGGCCCCCTCGACGTGGAAGACGTGGATCGGGTGGTCGCCGATGGCCTCGATGGTGTCGGCGACCGCACCGGCCTCGTTCAGCGAGTCGGCGTGCAGCGCCAGCTGGACGCCGGTGGCCTTGCACACCTCCAGGCACCGGCGCAGGACGGCGGGGGTGGCCCCCCAGTCCTCATGGATCTTGAGGCCCAGGACCCCGGCCTCCACCTGGTTGTAGAGCGACTCCGTGGACATGGTGCTGCCCTTGCCGAGCAGCCCGATGTTGACCGGGAAGCGGTCCAGCGCCTCGAACGCCCGCGCGACGTGCCAGGAGCCGGGCGTGACGGTGGTGGCGGTGCTCCCCTCCGCGGGCCCGGTGCCGCCGCCGATCAGGGTCGTGACACCGGAGGCCAGCGCCTCGTGGACCTGCTCGGGGCAGATGAAGTGCACGTGGGTGTCGACCCCGCCCGCGGTGAGGATCTTGCCGTTGCCGGAGATGACCTCGGTCTCGGCGCCGATCAGGAAGTCCGTCGCCCGCTCGTGCCCGTCGTGCAGCCGGTCCATCAGGTCGTCGTTGTACGCCTTGCCGAGGGCGGTGATCCGGCCGTCGCGGATGGCGACGTCGGCCTTGACCACACCCCAGTGGTCCAGGATGACGGCGCCGGTGATGACGGTGTCGGGCGGCCGCGGGGCGCCGAACCTGGTGGAGTCGCGCGGCGCGTGGGACTGGCCCATCGATTCACGGATCACCTTGCCGCCGCCGAAGACGGCCTCGTTGCCGCTGCGCCCGGGACCGCCGGACCAGTCGTCGGTGACCTCGATGCGCAGGTTGGTGTCGGCCAGCCGGATGCGGTCACCGGTCGTCGGGCCGAACCGGTCGGCGTAGTCGGCCCGGCTCAGCGCCTCGTCCACGGCGGGAGCCGCCGCGTGATCCCGCGACACCGCGTTCGATACCGCGTCCGCCAGCGGGATGGCCACCGGGTCCGTCACGGACTCATCCATCGAGGGCACCTCCGACCTCGCCGCGCAGCCCGGCGACGACGCGTCTGCCCTCGATGGGCACGAGCTTCACCTCGCGGGTGCACCGGGGTTCGAAACGCACGGAACTGCCGGCGGGGATGTGCAGGCGCTTGCCGTAGGCGGCCTCGCGCGGCTCGATGGCCAGGCGGGGGTTGGCCTCGTAGAAGTGGTAGTGGGAGCCGACCTGGATGGGGCGGTCGTCGGTGTTGGTGACCGACACGATCGTGACCTCCCGGCCCACGTTGAAGGCCACGGGCCCCGCGTCCCCGGGATGCTCCACCTTCCCCGGATGGACGAGCGTCTCCGCGGGAGCCTCGGGGAAGGGCTCGCGAATGGTGACCAGTTTGGTGCCGTCGGGGAACGTCGCCTCGATCTGGATGTTGGAGATCATCTCCGGGACGCCCTCCATGACGTCGTCGCGGCTGAGCACGCCGGGGTCCGGAGGAAGCATGAGCTCGGCGACGGATCTGCCGTCGCGGGCCCCCTCCAGGACGATCGAGGTCAGCAGCGCGACCGTCTCCGGATAGTTGAGCAGCACCCCCCGCTCCTTGCGTCTCCTGGCCACGTCCGCGGCCACGTGGATCATCAGGCGTTCCTGTTCGTGGGGAGTCAGGTGCACCCCTGCCACCTCGCCTTCGCTCTGCCCGGACTCGGGCGGCCCCGGGCCTCGTCGACCGGGGGCCTCTCCGAACGTAACTCCACGATTACGGAGCGTGACGTGCCGTGAGGGTGACGCATCCGTCACCCCGACCGGCGGGGGCGAGCCGGTTCAAGCCCCCGAAGCCGGTCCGAGCAGCCCCGTCTCGTAGCCCGCCGCCACGGCGGCAGCCCGGTCCTTCACGCCGAGCTTGGCGAAGATGTGCAGCAGATGCGTCTTGACCGTCGCCTCGGTGATGAACAGTTTCGCGGCGACCTCGCGGTTGGTCGCCCCGCGCGCGATCAGCCCCAGCACCTCGAGCTCGCGCGGGCTCAGCCGCTGCGGCTCCGGCTCGCGGACCTTCCGGGTGAGCAGCCCGGCCACCGTGGGGGAGAGGACCTTCTCGCCGCGGGCGGCCGCCCGCGCGGCGCGCAGCAGCTCGGCGCGCGGGGTGTCCTTGAGCAGGTAGCCGGTGGCGCCCTGCTCGATCGCGGGCAGCACGTCGGCGTCGTCGTCGAACGTCGTCAGGACCAGGACGTGGATGCCGGGCCTCTGCTCGCGCAACCGGCGGATCAGCTCGGCGCCGCTCATCCCCGGCATCCGCAGATCCATGAGCACGAGGTCGGGGCCGGTCTGCCGGGTCAGGGCGAGCGCCTCCGGCCCGTCGCCCGCCTCGCCGACGACCTCGAACGCCTCGTCGGCGGAGAAGATGCCGCGCAGCCCGTCGCGTACCACCGGGTGATCGTCCACGATGATGATCCTGATCGGCATCAGACGTCCCCGGGGATGGCGGGCACCGTGGCGGAGACGCCCGTGCCCTGGCCGGGGGCGCTCTCGACGGCGAACGCGCCGGCCAGCCGGGTGACGCGCTGGCGCATCCCGATCAGCCCGAACCCGCCGGCGATCGACGGCTCGACCGCCCCCGGGTCGAACCCGGCCCCGTCGTCGCGCACGTCGAGCACCACCACGTCCTCCATGTACGACAGGGTGACGGCGACCCGGCCGGCGCGGGCGTGCCTGGCGACGTTGGCCAGCGCCTCCTGCGCCACCCGCAGCAGCGTCGCCTCCACCTCGGCGTGCAACGGCCGCGCCTCGCCGGTCACCGACACCGGCGCGGGCACGCCGCTCGCCCCCGACCACCCGGCCGCGACCTCCTCCAGCGCGTCCGCGAGGCGGGCCTCCTCCAGCGCGGCCGGGCGCATCGCCCGCACCGACCGGCGCGCCTCGTTGAGGCTGTCACGGGCCAGCGTGCGTACGGTGTCGAGCCTGGAACGGGCGGCGGGCAGGTCGCCGAGGGCCTCGTCGGCGACCTCGAGCTGCGTGAGGATGGCGGTCAGCGCCTGGGCGATCGTGTCGTGGATCTCCCTGGCCATCCGCTGCCGCTCGCCGAGCACGCCCGCTTCGCGGGCCCGGGTCAGCAGCTGGGCCTGCAGGCTCGCGTTCTCCTGCGCCAGCTCGGCCAGCTTGGCGCCGGTCTCCTTCAGCTGCCCGATCATGGCCTTGCGCTGCCGGCTCTGCTCCGAGATCGTCTGGATGAACAGGCCGATGGTCGAGGCGACCAGGACGGCGAGCAGGAAGGAGAAGATCAGCTCGCCCGCCGGCCGCGGCTCGGGCCGCGCGCCGACCAGCACCGCGGCCGTGGCGGCCACTCCCGCATACGCCTTCCAGCCGGGCAGCACGGTGAAAGCCTGGACGAACGCCCCCAGCCCGGCCACCGCGAACGCCGAGTCGATCCTGATCAGCGCTCCGATGGCGGCGAGCATCACGACGAAGTAGAGGCCGGCCACCGCCAGGCGCTCGATCCGGCTGAACCGCGACGAGACCATGAACCAGTGCCAGGCCGCGGTGAACACCGCCAGCGCCACCACGTCCGGCCGCCACTCCCGCAGCAGCGCGGAAACGGTCGGAAGCAGGATGAACAGGTACGGCAGCGCGGGCCAGGCACGGTCCCACCGCGAGGTGTCACGTTCGGCGCCCGTCACCACCGGTACGCCTTCAGCGCGGCCCCGCCCGCCCCGACGAAGATCGCGGCCATGACGGCGAAGGTGAGCGGCGACAGGCCCTGGCCCTCCCAGGCGGCGCGGACGGCCTGGACGACGGGCGCCATCGGGGTCCAGTCGCCGAGGGAGCGCATCGCCTCCGGCAGCGTCTCGCGGGCGCTCAACGCGCCGGAGACGAACACCATGGGGAAGAAGACCGCCAGGCCGATCACCGTGGCGGCCCGGCCGCTGGGCACCAGGGCGCCGATCAGCAGCCCGACGGAGCCGAGGCAGAGCCCGCCGAGCAGCCAGGCGAGCACGACGCCCAGCGGATCTTCCGGCCCGCTCATCCCGTACGCGAGCAGGCCCACGACGGCCAGCAGGGCGCTGCCGAGCACGGCCAGCAGCAGGTGCGCCGCCCACTGGGCGCCGAAGATCATGGCAGGAGAGGCCGGGGTGGCGCTCAGCCGCTTGAGCACGCGGCGCTCGCGATACTGCGCCAGCGTCGCAGGCAGGACGACCAGCGAGGCCAGGCCGATGACGAAGACGCTGAGCATGGGCACGTACGCCTCGATGAGCGGCAGCCCGCCGGGCAGCGTGCCGCCGTTGCGCATCTTCACCCACAGGATGACGGCGGGGAAGGCCAGCGCGAAGAAGGCGGACATCGGGTCGCGTACGGCGAGCTTGAGCTCCACGGCGATGACGTTGCCGAGACCCTTCATGACGCGTTCCTCTCGGTGAGTGCGAAATAGGCGTCCTCCAGGGAGCCCGCCCGGCTGCCGGCGACGAGCTCGCCCGGTGTGCCCTCGTACACGACCCGGCCGTGATCGATCACGGCGATACGGTCGCACAGCGCGTCCGCCTCGTCCATGAAATGGGTGACCAGGACGACGGTGACGCCCCGGTCGCGCATGTCGCGGATCAGCCCCCACGTCGTGCGCCGGGCCGCCGGGTCCAGGCCGGTCGTCAGCTCGTCGAGGAAGACCACCTCCGGGTTGCCGACCAGCGCCAGCGCGATGAACAGCCGCTGCTTCCACCCGCCGGACAGCGCGCCGAAGCGTGCCCGCCTCTTCCCGGTCAGCCCCACTCCTCCATCAGCGTCCGCCAGTCGGCGGGCCTGTCGTAGAAGGAGGCGTACATCCGCAGCGCCTCGCCCACTCTGAGCGCGTCGGGCAGGGCCGCCTCCTGCAACTGGACGCCGACGCGCTGGAGCAGCTCCCGCCGCCGTTCGCCGGGGTCCAGGCCGAGGACGCGCAGCGTGCCGCCGTCGGGCCTGCGCAGCCCGGACGCGCACTCCACCACCGTCGTCTTGCCGGCCCCGTTCGGGCCCAGGATGCCGAAGATCTCACCCCGCCCGACCGAGAGGGTGACGCCCTCCAGCGCCTTGTGTGCCTTGTAGCTCTTCGTCAGGCCGTTGAGCTCGATGACTGTCATGCATCGAGAATCCCCGCCGCGCCGGGCCCGCGGCATCCACTGATCGGTTGATGGGGATCAGCCCGCCGGGAGCGGGGCGGGCCTCCGCGCCGGTCGGCGCGGAGGCCCTGCGTCAGTGGCCCTGCGTCAGCGGCCCTGGAGGGCCTTGACGTTGTCGCCGAAGGTCCAGCTCTTCGAGCCGTCCCAGTTGATGGACCAGGTCATCAGGCCCTTGAGGTTGCCGTTGAAGCTGTTCCAGCTCTGCGACACCAGCGACGGCGACATGTGGCCGCCGCCCGCTCCCGGCTGGGCGGGCAGGCCCGGGACCTGCTTGTCGTACGGGACCCGGATCGTGGTGCCCTGGATGACCAGGCCGTTGTCGAGGCAGGTGGTCTGGGCGACGAAGCCCTGGACGGTGCCGGCCGAGTAGGAGTCGCCGGAGCAGCCGTACATGCTGCCGTTGTAGTACTGCATGTTCAGCCACCACAGGCGGCCGTTGTCCGCGTACTTCTTGATGATCGGCAGGTACGCGCCCCAGATCGAGCCGTAGACGACGCTGCCGCCGGTGACGTAGGCCGTCTCCGGGGCCATGGTGAGGCCGAAACCGGCCGGCATCTGGGCGAGGACGCCGTCGATGATGCGGATGAGGTTGGCCTGGGAGGCGGACAGCTGGTTGATGTCGCCGCTGCCGGTGAGGCCGGTCTCGATGTCGATGTCGATGCCGTCGAAGTTGTACCGCTTGAGGATCGGCACCACGGTGGCGACGAAGCGGTCGGCGACGGTGCTGGAGCTGAGGTCGATGCCGGCGGTCGCACCGCCGATGGACATCAGGATCGTCGCGCCGGCGGCCTTGGCCTGGCACATCTCCTCGGGGGTGGCGACCTTGACGGTGTTGTCCATGCCGTCCTCCCACAGGACGGTGCCGTCGGAGCGGATGACGGGGAACGCCGCGTTGATCACGTTGTAGCCGTGCTGGCGGATGCGCGGGTCGGTGATCGGCGTCCAGCCGAACGGCGGGTGCACGCCGTTGGAGGCGCCGTCCCAGTTCTCCCAGTAGCCCTGCAGGACCTTGCCGGCCGGCTTGCCCTTCAGGGCGCAGGTGCTGCCGGTCGGCGTGACCGTCGGGCTGACCGTGGCGGTCGGCGTGGTGGTCGGCGTGGTGGTAGGCGTGGCGGTCGGGGAGACCGTGACGGTCGGGGTGGGCGTCGGGGACGGCGGGTCGCCGGGACCGTCGAAGACGAGGTCGTCCGCGTGGTAGGTGCCCTGGCCGTACCAGCCGTGCAGGTAGACCTCGGCCGTGGTCTGGCCCGCGCCCGTGGTGAAGGGGATCGTGAGCTGGGTGTACGCCGACGGTGACGACGTCCAGATGGCCCGGCCGCCGGTCACGCCGAGGTAGACGTAGTTGCCGCGGACCCAGGCGGAGACCGTGTACTCGGAGTTCGGCCGGACCGTCAGCGTCTGGCCGCACCTGGCGATGTCGGAGTTGCCGGCGGCCCCGGCGAGCGCCTTGCCGCCGGACCGGACCGGGGTGGCGACCACGGAGCCGAGCCCGCCGGTGCAGGTCCAGGGGGACAGGGTCCCGGTCTCGAAGCCGGGGTTGGCCAGCAGGTTGGCGGCGCTGGCCGAGGTCTGGGTGACGATGACGCCGAGGAGGGCGAGGAGTAACGAGACGGCCAGGATGAGCGGGCGCGGTGTTCGCGTCATGAGGACAACCCTTCTGTGGCCCGGGGCTGCCGGGCTCGGACGGGCGCGGCGCAAGGCCGGGGTGCCGCGACGGGTGGGGGGTGCGCGTCGCCCTCATTATTGTAAAGAATCTTATCTATTGTCTATGGCGTCCCAGGTGGAAACCCACGCCGTAACCCAGGTCCTGTACCGGCAGCTGGTCCTACAACATGTTTCTGAGCGGCCCCGGCATATCCGGAACGGGCTGTTCGAGGAGGCCGTCCACGTCCTCCTGGGTCAGGAGGCGCGACTCCAGGAGGCTTTCGAAGCAGTTGCGCCAGTCCTGCCGAGCTTCGGCGTGCCGTCCCAGGGCGTGCTGGGTATGGGCGGACCACCAGGCGGTCACGGCGTAGCCGGCACGGTAGCCTGCCTCGCGCATGAGCGTCAGTGCCACCTGGTAGGTGCCGGCCGCCTCGGTGAGACGGCCGGCGTGCATGAAGGCACGGGCCAAGGTCGCGCGGGACACCCCGTCCCCGTACCGAATGCCGACGCCGTCCCATTCCACGATGGCCGCCCGGGCCTGCTCGATGGCCTCATCGAACCGGCCCTGGCGGTAGAGCACGTGCACCCGGTTGTTGAGGACGGCGCCCCGGCCGTAGCGATCTCCGGCCTTTTCGGCGAGGTCCAGGGCCTGTGCCAGGTTCTCGACGGCGAGGTCGAGTCGCCCGGTCACGGTGTGGACGACGCCGAGTTTGTTCAAGGGCCCCATCTTCCGATGCGGCAGGGCGGTCTTGTCCCAGCACTCCACGGCTCGTTCCAGGTGGTCGATCGCCTGTTCGAAGCGCCCCTGGTCGCGGTAGATCCAGCCCAGGAAGCTCTCCACCCGCGCCTGCCCGGCCCAGTCGCCGCACCGCCCGGCCATCTCGGCCGCGTTGCGATGGACGTCGGCCAGTTGGGTGACCCAGCCTCGGTAGTTGAACGGCCAGTGCAAACCGATCGCCAGCGCGACGGCGGTGCCCGGATCGGTGGCCTGACGGGCCACGGCCAGCAGGTTGTCACGCTCGGCCTCGGTCCATTCGCCGGCCTCGCGCGCGTCGGCCAGCGCGACACCGGGCTGCTCGGCCGCGTAGGCGGGCTCCTCGGGCTGGAGGTGCACGAGCCCGGTGGCGGCGTTGGCCGTGGCCAGGTAATGGTGGAGCGCGCGGCGGAGCGCGGCCGCACTCCCAGCCGTGGGCAACTCGCGGGCGTACAAGCGGATCAGATCGTGAAATCGATACCGGCCACGCCCCGCGGATTCCAGCAGCCGGGCATCGTGGAGCCGTTCGAGAGCCGCCTCCGCGCGCGCCTCGGGCCAGCCGGCCAGGGCCGCCGTGGCGGCCGGGGTGTGGGTCGGCGTGTCGAGCAGAGCGAGGAGTGACAGGACATGCGCGGCGTCCTGGCCGTTCGGCTCTTCGCTCAGGTGGCGGTGGCTGACGGCGATGCCGGCGCGGACGGCCAGGTCGGCGTACTCCAGCGTGTCCAGGCGGCGGGTGGCGTCGGCGAGCCGGTCGGCGAGGTAGGACAGCGTCCAGTCGGGGCGGGCGGCCAGACGCGCCGCCGCGATGCGCAGGGCGAGGGGCAGGCCGCCGCAGAGCCGGATGATCCTCCCGGCGGCCTCCGGCTCGGCGTGGACCCGGCCGGGACCGGCGATTCGGGCCAGCAGCGCGGCGGAGTCGGACGGGGCGAGCGTGGGCAGGTTCAGCCGGCTCGCCCCGTCGAGCGAGGTGAGCGACTGCCGGCTCGTGATGACGACCGCGCACCTCGCCCCGGTCGGGATGAGCGGGCGGACCTGGCGGGTGTCCAGGGCGTTGTCCAGGATGATCAGCACGTTCCGTGCCGACGTCAGGGACCGGTAGCGGGCCGATGCCTCGTCGACCGTGGCCGGTACGGCGGAGCCGTCCAGCCCGAGCGAGCGCAGGAGCTGGCCGAGTGCCTCGATCGGCGTCAGGGGCCGCAGGCCGTCGGTGGCGCCGCGCAGGTTGACGTAGAGGACGCCGTCGGTGAAGCGGGCGGCCATGTCGTGGGCCACGTGCACGGCCAGGGCGGACTTGCCGATGCCGCCGGGTCCCTCGATCATGGTGACGGCGGGCCCGCCGGTGGATTCGAGCGCGGTGCGCAGACGGCCGATCTCGGTGGCGCGGGCGGTGAAGGCCGCGGTGTCGGCGGGCAGTTCGGCCGGGACGTACGGCCTGCCGAGGCCGACCTGCTGGGCCGGGGTGGTCAGGTCGAGCACCGGGTCCTTGACCAGGATGGCCTGGTGCAGGCGGCGTAGTTCGGCGCGTGGTTCGATGCCGAGTTCGGCGACCATGATCCGGCGGGTGTCCTGGTAGACGGCGAGCGCCTCGGCCGGACGGCCTGAGCGGTGCAGCGCGAGCATGAGCTGGGCGGCGGGCCGTTCGCGCAGCGGGTGGGCCCGCACGTGGGCGGCCAGGTCGGCGGCCAACGCCTGGTGGTCGCCTGCGGCCAGGCGGAGGTCGGCGTGGTCTTCCAGGGCGGCGCGGTGCTCCTCCCGCAGGCGGGTGGCCTCGATGCCGGCCCAGGGGTAGGCCAGTCCGGCCAGCGGTTCGCCGCGCCACAACGTCAGGGCGGTGCGGAAATGGGCGTCGGCGGTGGCTGCGTGCCCCTGGGCGTGGGCGGTACGGGCCCGTCTGATCAGGCGGGCGAACCGGTGGGCGTCGATGTGGCCGGGGTCGAGGGCGAGCCGGTAGCTCCCGGACACGGTCTGGATGATCTCTTCGGAGGTGTGCGGTCCGAGGGTTTCGCGAAGTTTGGAGATCACGATGTGGAGCTGTTTGGCCGCGGTCGCCGCGGAACTGTCTCCCCAGATGTCGGTGAGGAGGCGCTCGGCGTGCACGGACTGCCCGGCGTTCAGGGCGAGTCTGGCCAGCACGCCGATGCGTCGCCGCCCGGCGAACCGGACCGGTTCTTCCGCGGCCAGGACCTGCCATGGGCCGAGGAAACTGATCTCCAGCGCCATGCGGAGCGCCCCCATCCTTCAGCGGAGTCGGAATTGTAACGAGATGATCGGGGTCCCGCGTCCAAGATTCTCGCCTCGCCCCACCCCGGTGCCGCCAAGGCCGCCGGGCGCGAGGTCCGCGGCGACCTCACCGAGTTCGGAAGGCGCCCCGAGCTGAAGGCACCGGTCTGACCGCCGGTGCCCCGGTTTTGAGGTGGATGTCCGAAAAGGTGGGGCAAGGATGGCCGATTTCCGTTAGACATTCCCTTTGTGACTACGCTCAGCAGACGCCGCCTCCTCCAGTCGGGCGCACTCGCCGTCCCCGCTCTCGCCCTCGGCTCCGCCCCCGCGCGGGCCGCCGGGACGGCCGCGCTGCCGGTGACCGGCGTGGTGCCCAAGCAACTGGCGGGCTTCGACGCGGCCATGAAGAAGTTCATCGCCGAGCGCGACATCAGCTGCGCACAGCTCGCCGTCGCCAAGAACGGCAAGATCCTCCTGGCCCGCGGCTACGGCAGCTACAGCTACGGCCGCTACCTCAGGCTCGTGCAGCCGACCTCGCTGTTCCGGATCGCCAGCCTCGGCAAGAGCATCACCGCCGCCGCGATCGCCCGGCTGGCCCAGGACGGCGAACTGAACCTCGGCACCCCCGTGACCGAGCTCCTCGGCCTGTCCGCCGCCGCCGACCCGCGGCTGGCGGACGTGACGCTGTGGCGGCTCATGCAGCACACCGGCGGCTGGGACCGCGACGCCTCCCTCGACCAGCTCTGGGCCGACCACACCATCTCGGCCGCGCTCGACGCGCCGCTGCCGATCGGGCACGCGGAGATCATGCGGTACGCCACGGCCAGGAAGCTCGACTTCGAACCCGGCTCCCGCCATGCCTACAGCAACTACGGTTACATGCTGCTCGGCCGGATCATCGCCAAGGTCTCCGGCATGAGCTACGAGTCGTACGTCAGGCAGCGGGTGCTGGGGCCGGCCGGGATCACCCGGATGCTGCTCGGCCGCTCAACGGCCGCGCAGCAGTACGCCGCCGAGGTCCGCTACGAGTCCCGCTACACCCGCAAGAGCGTGCTCGCCGACGACGGCGCGACCGTCCCCTACCCGTACGGCGGCTTCAACATGGCCAACCAGGACGCCAACGGCGGCTGGCTCGGCTCGGCCGTGGACCTGGTCAGGTGGGGCTTCGCCTTCGACAGGGCGGGACCGGTGCTGAACGCGACCTCGATCGGCCGCGTGTTCGCCAAGCCGGAGATCGGCGTCGGCTCCGGCGGGTCCTGGTACGGGCTCGGCTGGCACGTGCGCGAGAACAACGCGGGCGGTCTCAACACCTGGCACACCGGCTCGATGCCGGGCACCTACGGCTTCCTGGCCAGGATCCAGCACGGGGTCAGCTACTGCGCGCTGTTCAACCGCAGGCAGGAGGGCGACGCCCCGTCGTTCGCCGCGATCGACGGGATCCTCGGCACGGCGACGGGCGGCGTGTCCTCCTGGCCGACGACCGACCTGACCTCACGCTACTTCTGACCCGCCCCGGGCCCCTGACCGCCCGGGAGATCCGGCGCCGCCCGCCGGCTCCGGCCAGGCCATCCGCGACGGTGCTCCGCCCGGCTGCTGGAACAGCCGGACGCCGTCGCCGGGCATGACCGGCGCCACGAAGACGAGGACCTCGTCGAGCAGCCCGGCGGCCAGGGCCTGGCCCGCCCGCTCGATGAGCTCGTCCGCCCTGGGGTTGGGCCCGAGGTACGGGGTCGGCCAGGACATGTCGCCGCCGGGCCCCGCGATGAAGCCGTCGAGCGACATGGTCGCCGAGTAGAGCATCTTCGCCATGTTCCGCCTCCTTCTCGGGAGAGAGACCAGCGGACGGCCGAAACTCATCGGGGCCTTCCTGGGAGGCGCACTGATTCGGCGATTCGGTCATCCGACGGGGAATCATCCGGCAAGATGATCAACCGGTGGTCCCCGGAGGGCGGGAGACGGTTGAGAAGGGCTGGCTGAATGCGCGGGTCAACGACGACGATCCTCCTTGCCTCGGCACTGTCGATCGGCGCGGGCATGATCACCCCTGCGTACGCGGCCGCCTCCGCCGCCACCCCGGAGCGGGTGTGCGGTTCCGGTTTCGCCCGGGTCGCGCACGGCAAGCAGGCCGTGAAGACCCCCTCCAAGCGCGTCCTCGGTCACGTCTACCTGCTGTACAACCGCAGGACCGGCTACAACTGCGTCACCACGTTCAAGACCTCGAACATCGGCGTCCCCACGTTCGTCATGGCCACGATCACCACGCAGACGCGGGGGGCCAACTCGCGCGCGAGCGGTGAGAACGAGGGCCGGAGCGTCAAGCACTACCTGGGACCGGTGAAGATCTACGGCAAGGGCCGGTGCGTCAGCTACATGGGGCAGATCCGGGACGAGGGACGCGGTGCCCCCGTGGGCAAATCGCGCTGGAAGTCCTGGGGCAACTGCGGCTGAACCGGGATCGCCGGCCGAGCTCGCCGGTCGGAGGTGCCGCCTTCGACCAGCGTGGGCCGACCGGTTCCGCCGGGTTCCCGAAACGGGAAGCGGCCCGGGCGAGGTCCGGAATCCGACAGTGCCCGGGCTCTCCGCCGGCCGTCGGTGGTCAGCGCAGGTAGCTGGCGCCGTTGAGGTCGAGGATGGCGCCGCTGGCCCACTCGGCCGCCGGTGAGGCCAGGTACACGACCGCCTCGGCGATCTCCCCGGGCCGCGCGACCCGCCCGAACGGGCTCTGGGCGCGGATGTCGTCGCCGGCCGGTCCCGTGAGGTGCTCGGTGGTCATGTCCGTCTCGACGAAGCCGGGCGCCACCGCCGTCACCGCGATGCCCCGGGGGGCGAGGGCGACGGCGAGCGACTGGGTGAGCGCGTTCAGCCCGGCCTTGCTCGCGCCGTAGGCGGGGCTGTCGGGCTCGCCGCGGAAGGCGCCGCGTGACGACACGTTGACGATCCGGCCGCCGGGCCGCATGTGCGGCAGCGCGCACCAGATCAGGTTCGCCGCGCCCAGCAGGTTGACGTCGAGCGTCTGCCGCCAGGCCGCCTGCCACTCCTCGTAGGTGAGGTCCGTGACCGGGTGGTGGAGGAAGACGCCCGCGTTGTTGACGAGCACGTCGATGCCGCCCAGCGCCTGCGCCGCCTCGTCCGCCAGGCGGCGCACCGCCCCGGGGTCGGCCAGGTCGGCCCGGACGGCGACGTGGCCGTCGCCCGGGAGTTCGCCGAGCGGGGCGGGGGAGCCCCGGTGGTGGACTGCCACACGGTCGCCCTGCTGGGCGAACGCGGTGGCCAGAGCCCTGCCGATGCCCCTCGACGCGCCCGTGATCAGGACGCCGCGTCCGCTCATTCCCAGGACGTTACCAGCCGGACACTCTTGTCATTTACGTCACACTCGTCTAGAACGAGATTTTAGAAATACCTTCCAATCGTGAGGAGGGCCCGTTGGCCGAGGTCGTTGCGGAGAAGCGCCGGCGCCTGGGAGCGCCACTCAGCCGGGGAATCAGCGCCACCGATCTCGCGCCCTTCGGGTGGGCGCCCCTGGTCGTCCTGTTCCTCGTCGGGCTGGTCGACCGGGTCGAGGCCAGCCTGTTGTCCGGTGTGCTGCCCCTGCTCCAGACGGAATGGGGGATCAGCGACACGGCGGCCGGGTCGATCCCGACCGCCGCCGCGCTGGCCGCCGCCGTCGTGGCGCTGCCCGCCGGATACCTGTCCGACCGGTTCAACCGGACCAGGATCATCGCCGTCGTCGTGTTCTGCTGGAGCCTGGCCACGCTCGGGTCCGGTCTCGCCACCGGATTCGCGATCTTCTTCGCGATGCGGGTGTTCCTCGCGGCGGCGGAGAACATCGACAACCCCGCGTCCGGCAGCCTGCTGGCCGACTACTACCCGCCGCTGTCCAGGGCCAAGGCGTACGGTCTCGTCCGCATCACCACCTACCTGGGCGGCATCGGCACCGCGCTCGGCGGGATCCTCGGGCAGGCGGTGGGCTGGCGGGCCACGTTCATGATCATGGCGATCCCGGGGGCGCTGACGGCGCTGCTGGTGTGGTGGCTCAGGGAGCCGCCGCGCGGCTTCCTCGACCGGGTGATCGCCCTGCGCTCCGACCGGCCGCAGCCCGTACCCGAGACCGCCGGGCCGGCAGAGGTGACCGCGCTGTCCGACAGGCTGACCGAGCGGCTGAAGTTCGGCAAGCAGTTCCGCCTGATGCTGAAGATCCCCACCCTCACCCTGGTGTGCGTCGGCCTGATGGTGCTCACGCTCGGACTGACCGGGATCGGGTTCTGGATGCCGACCCTGATGGTCAGGAACCTCGGCGTCGCCGCGGGCACCGCCGCCTCGCTCGCCGGCCTGATCAGCGTCGTCGGCGTCGTCGGCGGCACGCTCATCGGCGCCTGGCTCGGCCGGCGCATGCACGCCTCGCACAAGGGCGGCCGGCTGCTCGTCGGCGGCACCGGCATCACGCTCGGCTCGCTCACCCAGGCCGTCGCGATCTCGATGGACTCGCTGCCGCTGTTCGTGACGCTGCTGCTGACCTCGTCGCTGCTGTCGGCCACGGCGATCCCGAACATGACGGCGTCGCTGGCCGACGTGGTCGGCGCCGAATCGCGCGGGCTGGGCTTCGCGGTGCTGCAACTGTTCATCACGGCCGGCGCCGCCTTCGGGCCGCTGCTGGTCGGCATCTCGTCCGACAGCAGCGGCTCGCTCCTCACCGCCATGTACGTGCTGATCGTCCCGATGGTGCTCGGCGGCCTGCTCTGCCTGGCCGCGCGCGGGTTCTTCGAACGCGACGCCCAGCGCGTGCTCGACGCCGCCCGCGACTCGGCGTAACGCCTACCAGCGCCCGTGCACCTGCGGGCGGATCAGCTCGTCGTAGACGTCCCGTACGGCCCGCAGCGTGCTCTCCGGCAACGGCCGGAGAGCCGCGGCGGCGGCGTTGGCCGTCGCCTGGGCCGGGTTGCGGGCGCCCGGGATGACGACGGAGACGCCCGGCTGGTCGAGGATCCAGCGCAGCGCGAACTGCGCCGTCGTCGCCCCCTCCGGCACCAGCGGGGCCAGCCTGCGCACCGCCTCCAGCCCCGTCTCGAAGCCGACGCCCGAGAACGTCTCGCCGACGTCGAACGCCTCCCCGTGCCGGTTGAAGCTGCGGTGGTCGTCGGGCGCGAACGTGGTCTTCTCGTCGTAGCGTCCCGACAGCAGGCCGCTGGCGAGCGGGACACGGGCGATGATCCCCACGCCCGCCTCGCGCGCGGCGGGCAGGACGCGCTCCAGCGGCTTGAGCCGGAACGCGTTCAGGATGATCTGCACGGTGGCCACGCCGGGACGGGCGATCGCGGTCAGCGCCTCCTCACACGTCTCCACGCTCACCCCGTAGGCGGCGATCCGCTCCTCGGCGACCAGCGTGTCGAGCGCGTCGAACACCGCGTCGTCGGAGAAGACGGCGGTGGGCGGGCAGTGCAGCTGCACCAGGTCGATCGTGTCGACGCCCAGATTGCGGCGGGAGCGGTCGTTCCAGGCGCGGAAGTTGTCCATCACATAGCTGGACGGCACCTGCTCCACCCGGCGGCCCATCTTGGTGGCCACGGTCAGCTCCGGACGGTCCTTGGCGAAGCGGCCGACGATCCGCTCGCTGCGGCCGTCCCCGTACACGTCGGCCGTGTCGATGAACGTCACGCCCCCGTCGGCGGCGGCGGCCAGCGTGGCGAGCGCCTCGTCCTCGCTCACCTGACCCCAGTCGGCGCCGAGCTGCCAGGCGCCGAGCCCGACCACGCCTACCTGGCGGCCGGTGCGTCCCAATACGCGGTGTTCCATGTGGGTAACCCTGTCATATGACAGTCGAAGAGGAGTTACGCCGCCACCCGGCGGTGGCCGACTGCGTCGTCGCCGACGTCAGGACCGGCGTGTGGGAGACGACGCTGATCGCGTACGTCGTGCCGGACGGCGAGGTCACCGGCGAGGAGCTGCGGGCGTACCTGGTCGGGCGGCTGCCGGGACGGCGGCTTCCGCAGGTCGTGGCGCTGCTGCGCGACCTGCCGCGGATGCCGGAGGGGCAGGTCGACCGCGACGCGCTGCCGCTGCCCGTGCGGGCCCGGCCGGCGGGCGGCAAGGGCGGCGGGGAGAGGATGCCCAGAGGAGCCGCCATGGCCGTCACGGCCCTGGCCGCCGCGTGCGCGGCCTTCCTGCTGACGGACGTGCTCTGGCCGTACTCCACCGACCTGTCGGCGGTGCCGCAGCCGTGGGCGGCCCTGTTCACGGTGCTCTACCTGTGCGAGTGCGCGGCGTTCGGGCTGGGGGCCGGCTTCCTGCTGTTCGGGCGGGGGATCATGATGTGGCTCAGGCGGTCGGCGCGGGTGAGCGGGTGGGCGCACGTGGCGATCGTGTGGCTGCTGGTCGCGTGGTGGCCGCAGGACAACTTCTACCGGCTCGCCGCCAAGACCGACTGGCCGCAACAGGCCGCCCTGGTGTACGGCTTCAACGTCACCTTGATGATCGCCGCGGCCGTGGTGGTCGCCTTCGTGGCCGCGCGACCTCGGTGAACAGCGAGCCGAGCGCCTCGTTCGCGGCCCGCGTGACGGCCTCGGCCCGGTCCAGGCCGTCCGCCGTGCGGGCGGCGAAGGCGACGCCCACGTACGGCCAGGGCTCCATCGCGGCCGACGGGATCGTCGGCAGGAACGTCACGCCGAGCTGCCGGCACTCCCGCGCGATCCCGGCCAGATGCTCGCGCAGCGCCGCCGGAGGCAGCCGCGCCCCGAGCGGCAGCCGGTCCAGGACCCGGACGACATGCCGCCCGCCGCGCAGCCCGTCGAGCCGGGCCCGGAGGGTGAAGGCCACCGCCGGGCCGGTGAGCCGCAGGTTGATCTCCGTGGGCGCCAGGCGGCCGGCGTCGTCGGTCACGAAGTCGACGTCGTACCAGCCGCGATACCCGTGCGCGGCCAGCGCCCGGCCCACCGCCGTGCCGAACCGCGCGGCCGTGCCGGCGAGGGCGTCGGGCAGCACGCCGGGGCCGGTGGTGACGCCCCGGTAGCACGGGCCCTCGACCCGCATCAGGCCGGTCCCCACCGGATGGACGTCGCCGCCGGCGTCGACGACGGCGTCGAACGTCGGGTCGCGGTACGGGCCCGAGCCGTCCACGTACTCCTCCACCAGCACGCCGGCGCGGGTCCACCGGCGCGCCACCGAGCGGGCGCCGCCGTTGAGGATCAGCGTGCCGCCGCCGCCGACGCCGTACTCGGTCTTCAGCACCAGGGCCGCGCCCGACGCCAGCTCCCGGCGCAGCGCCCGGCGGGAGCCGACCGGCCGCTGCGCCGGCACGACGATCCCCGGATGGCCCGGCGCCAGCTCGCGGAACAGCTCGTGCGCGCCGCGCTTGGACTCGAAGCGCCGGATGGCGGCCAGCACCGCGCCGGGCGTGGGTACGATCCGGGCGAACTGCTCGGTCCGGCCCCACGGCAGTACCGGCCCGGCGGCCGACGCCAGCCGCCGCGCCAGCGCGGGCCGGCGGGCGATCGCCGCCGACACCGCGCCGTCCGGGGCGATCCCGTCGTGCACCTCCACCCCGCCCCAGCCGAGCTCGTCCGCCAGCCCGCCGATCCACGCCTCGTCCACCGGCACCGGCAGCACCACGACCTCCGGCAGCGGGCCGGCGAAGACCGCCATGCACGCGTAGTGGTCCGGCCCCGGCGGCGCGCCGTTGAACTCCGCCACGTTCCCCACGTGCGCCGCCGGCCGCCCGCCGGTCCACGCCGCCACCCAGGACGGCTCCGGCGCGGGCGGCCACGCCACCAGCAGCGCCGGCCCGCACAGCTCCGCGCCCATCGCCGTGTAGAAGCCCACCGCGTGCGGATCGGCCTCGATCGCCAGCCGCGTGAACCCGATCCGGCCCGCCTCGCGCAGCGCGTGACGGTACAGCGCCCGGCCCACGCCGCCGCCGATCGCGTCCGGCTCCACGAACAGCATGCCCAGCTCGCCGTCCGGCGGCTCCCCTTCGACGGTGACGAACCCCAGCACCCGGCCGTCCCCCTCGGCCACCGTCACCCGGCGCGCCGCCACCTCCTCCGGCCTCAGCCGCAGCTCCTCCCGGAACGTCTCGTCATACCCCCAGTACGCCTTGGACCGCACCGCCAGCCCGCTCAGCCGCTCGGCCTCGCCCGCGCGCGCCGCTCTCAGCCGTACCGCCATGCCGCCATGCTGTCAGCCGGTCAAGATGGGGAAAACCCGGATGCGGGGGAGAGATCAGCCTTAGTATCGCTGCGTGGGTGATCGAGCACACTTCGTGATCAAACGGCGGGGCTCATGGAGCCTGCGCTACTCCCCGTGGGCCGGCTACGACCTGGAGCTGGAGCTGCTGCCCGGCCCCCGCGCCGGCGTCGGGTTCGCCGAGCGCCTGCAGCCCGACACCGCCTTCATGAACGAGGTCCTCTGCACGGGGGCCGCTCTCGCCGACGTGGACGAGCGGCGGCTGCTGTGGTTCTCGCCGTGCCGCGCCGACCCCTCCTACCGGCTGGCGACGCTGCGGGTGCTGGCCAGGACCTGGCCGGGCTGGCGGGTCGAGTGGGCCTACGACGGCCTCGCCGACCTGGTGCGGGCCGTCGGCGAGGACCCGGCCGGGGTGGCCGCGCCCAGGTCGGTGCCCGTCCCGCCCGGCGTGCGCACGCCCGAGGAGCTCAGGGCCAGGATGCCGATGCTCTGGCTCGACCCCGGGGTCTACCCGCCCGGCAGCCGCCTTCCCCCGGCCCTGCCCACCTGGCCGGACACGCTGCGGCGGGCCGCACCGGGCGAGCCGGTGTGCCTGGTCACCGTCGCCCGCGGCGGCGTCGTGCGCGGCTACCCGGTCAGCCCGCCCGCCGACGCCGTCATCGGCCACGGGCCCGCCTCGCTGGAGGCGTACGCGACCTGGATGCCCGTCAGGTCCTGGCCGCACGCGCCGTCGGCGGGGATCCACCTCGACGCGGACACGCGCACGGCGGGCGTGTGGACGACGCGCGACCTCGCCCAGGTCCTCCCCGAGATGCCGGCGCTGTGGCCCGGCTGGCGCTGGGAGCCCTGGCAGGACCGGCACGCCGAGCAGCTGCGCCGCTGCGCCCCCGCCGTCACCTTCCCCGAGCCGTCGCTGAAGGCCGGCCTGCTCACTCTCGCCGCGGCCTTCCACGAGCACCGCCGAGGCGACCGCGCCACGCGCGGGATCAGCGCCCTGCTCGGCTTCACCGGCGTGCCTCCCGCCCCGGCGGCGGGCGGGCCGGGAGGCGAGCACGCCACCGTGCTGGAGATCATCGAGGAGCTGCACGCGTGATCGGAACTGTCGGGGGCCGCCGCTAGGGTTCCGGCATGTGGGAGGACCTGCTCAAGATCGTCAGGGCCGGTGACACCGCCGGCGCGGTCCGGTTCGTCGGCGGGCTCGGCGACGCCGGGCGCAAGGCCGTCGCCGCCGAGCTGCCCGGTTACGTGGCCGCGCGGTCGCGGTCGATGGACGGCCCGTGGCAGTGGCAGCGCGAGCTCGCGCCGCTGGTCGTCGCGGGTGTCGGCTGCCTCGGCGGTGCCGCGGCCGTGACCGCGTGGGTGTTCCGGCGTGACTTCCGGTGGCGCACGGAGGACGCCGGGGAGCCCCGGCGCATCCTCGACCTCGTGCGTGACCGGCCCGCGCCGTGGCGGGAAGACCTCGCCAGGCGGATGACCGCCCGGCTGCGGGTGACCGACGGCGACCGCGAATGGCAGATCGTCGCCGCGCTCGTCCGCGACACCGGGATCGAGCCGCCCGCCAGCGACGAGCTCGTCCTCGGCTGGCTGCGCGGGCTCCACACGGTCGAGGTCGCGGCCGATCCGCTGTTCCCGCACCTGGCGCCGCGCATCTTCGAACCGCCGGGCCTGGCCGAGGCGTTCGGGCCGTGGCAGGCCGAGACGGTCGCGGCCCTGGTCGAGTCGGGGCTGCTGGAGCGGGCCGCCGTCCTCGACGGCGTCGTCGGCCGGCTGCTGCGCGACGGGCCGGCCGGGCCGCCCGCGCTGGCCGGCCTGCACGACTCGCTGGCGCCCACCCTCGACGAGACGGCGGAGCGGGTGCGCGACTACGCGGCGCTGCTCCCCGTCGCGCCGCCCGCCGTGGCCGCCCTGGCGCGGGCGCGGCTGCGGCTGCTGGACGACGCCGGGCGGCTGGGCGACGAGCTGTTCGCCGAGGCGATCGGCGGGCTGGCGTTCCGGACCGAGAAGGAGCTGGTCAAGGCCGCCGTCACCTGGGCCGACGAGGCCATGACGCGGGCCCCTGGCCGGGCGGGCGCGGCGCTCGGCGCGCTCGCCCCGATCTTCAAGCAGGATGCGCTCGACCTCCAGGGGCGCGCCGTGCGGGCCGCCGTGAAGCACGCCGCGCACGCGGGTGCCGAAGGGCGCGCGGCCGTGCTGGAGGCGGCCGGAGCGCTGCCCGCCGACCTGCGCGCGCAGATCTCCGCCGCCTACGACGCGACGGTCGAGGAGGAGCTTCCCGAGACGCCCGCGCTCGTCGCCGGTCCCGCACCGGAGCTCCCCGCCGCGATCGCGTCGGCCGGCGAGCTCGCACGGGAGGTCGCCGACGTCGACTGGCGGCTCGGGCCGTGGGGGTTCGAGCGCGTCCTGGCCGCGCTGGCCGAGTGGACCGGCCGTGACCGCCCGGCGCTCCGCGAGGCGCTGGGGGAGCGGTGGCGCGCGCACGTCCCCGAATACTTCGGCCACCGCGGCCGGCTCCGCTACGAAGGCATCCCCGAGACGTTACGCCGCGCCGTCCTGGCCGCCGTGGCGCCGGAGGCCAGCCGCGAGCTGTCGGCCGCCCTGGCGGCGACGGAGGTGCAGGCCCCGGCGCGTGACGCGTTCGAGCGCCTGTTCCAGCGGCGGGCGCTCGAGCTCGTCGCGCCCTTCGAGTCGGGGGCCCGCTATCCCGTCCTGCTCGCCACGCCCACCTCCGGCACCGGCCACGTCGACCCCGCCACCCTGCTCGACCGGCTCCAGCGGCTGGCCGACGCGGGCGCCGAGCCGCTGCCCGCCGACCTGGAGCAGGCGCTGCTCCGGCTGCCCCGCGACGTCGCCCCGGCCGTCCTGGCCCGGGCCCGCGCGCTCACCACCGACGCCGGGCGGGCCTGCGCCGCCTGGATGGGCGGCGCGATCCCGGGCGATCCTGAGATGCGGTGCGAGGTGGAGACGCGGGTCAGCTACGGAAGCGTCTACACCAAGGTGACCACGACGCTGACACCGCCGGGCGAGACGGTGCCGGAGTCGCTGCGCGGCCTGTTCGGCATCGACGACGGGCACGACCGGCTCGGCTGGCGGGCGCTCGTGCTCCCGTCGCACCGCGACGTCGTGGCCGCCCACCTCGCCCCGCACCTGGCGGTGTGGCTCGACAGCACCCACGACCCGCAGGTCACGCTGCTGGCCGGCCTCCCGCACGCCGGCGGGCCCGTGGGCACCGGCATGGCCTACGCGCTCACCTTCGTCATGGGCCACTCCGCCGCCGCCGACCGGGCCGTCGCGGTCGACGCGCTCATCACGCTGGCCGCCCGCGACCAGGTGCCCGCCGCCGCCCTGGGCGCCGCGGTCGCCCACCTCGTGCGGTCCGAGGTCGTCAAACTCAACCGGGTGATCGCCGCGCTCGACGAGGTCACGCTGAGCGGCGGGCACGCGGCGGTGTGGGCGGTGATCGCGGCCACGCTGCCTCGCCTGCTCCCCGCCGACGGCGCCCGGCCCCGCGCCGGCCTCCCCGACCTCCTCGCCGCCGGCGCCCGAGCGGCCCGCGCCTGCAAGGCCGGCGGCGCCGGGACGGCGGGATCGCCGGGCGGCATCCCGGAGCTGGCGGCGCTCGCGGCACGCAAGGGGACCACCCGTTTCGTCCAGGAGGCGCGCCGGCTGCACCAGGTGCTCACCGGCTGACGTCCTGCCCCTGTTCACGGCGAACCACCCCTGACCCTGCGACGGCTCAGGGGTGACGGGCGAAGAGGCCCGCTGCTCAGCTGTAGGCCTCTCGCTGGGCTTCGACGCGCTGCTGGTCGTCCGCGAGCACGACGCCGTCGACCATCACCTGGTCGAGCGGGTGCTCGTGGAGGAACGTGATGAACCACGGCAGCCCGTAAGCCTTGGCGACCGCCGTGTTGAGCTTCTTCGTCATGGTGCGCTTGACGTCGGCGCCGACACCCTCGGGGACGTGCGCGACGAACGCGGGCCTGGCCGGCTCGGAGCCGAGGAGCCCGTTCTGGCTCACGCTGTCCAGGGGCCACTCGCGCAGGAAGATCCGGGTGTCGTCGGGGAACGGGTAGGCCTCGCTCATGGCTTCGTAGATCGCCTTCACGAGCTCCCGCTTCGTCGTGAGATCGGCGCCGGTGGGCACGTCGAGGTATCCGATGGGCATGTCCTTCTCCTGTTCTCCGGGGAGGCAAGCCGCCCTCCCGGCTTTCCGGTACTTCCTAAAAGAAAGTATCTACTGTCTATAGGCTAGTGACAATGTGGTCAAGAGAGAGTCGTCGCGAGTATGGTGGGAACCATGGCGACGAACCGTCGATACGGTGATGGGTGCGCGATCGCGACCGCGCTCGACCAGGTGGGCGAGCGGTGGACCCTGCTGATCGTCCGCGAACTCCTGCTCGGGCCGAAGCGGTTCACCGACCTCCAGGCCGGACTGCCGAACGTGGGTCCCAAGGTGCTGGCGCAGCGACTGCGGGAACTGGACGGTTCCGGCGTCGTGCGGCGGCGCACCCTGCCCCCTCCGGCCGCCTCACAGGTCTACGAGCTGACCGAATGGGGTGCCAAGCTCGATTCCGTCGTGGTCGCACTGGGACAGTGGGGTGCGCTGGCGCCGGAACGGTCCGCCGGCCCGGTGAGTGCGGACTCGGCCGTGATCAGGTTGCGCAGCCTCTTCAGCCCGCGGCCGGAGCGGTCCTGGACCGCCACCTACGAGATCCGCCTCGGCCGCGACCGCTTCACCGCCCGGGTGGCCGGCGGCAGGCTCGTCGACACGAGACGCGGGGAGCCGCACGACCCGCCGGACACGATCATCGACTCCGACCCCGGCACCCTGTCCGGCGTGCTCGGCGGTCAGGAGGATCTCGCCGAAGCCGTCGCCGACGGGCGGCTCGTCATCACCGGTGACGACAACGCCGGGCGCCGGCTCTTCGAGGCCGCGCGGATCTGACCACGTCCGCTCCCGTGAGCGGGAGGTGGGAAAGGCCCGGTGAACCCGCGGACCGGATCAGGCGGATTCGCGGATGACGAGCTCGGTGGGGAGTATGACCGGGTCCACCCTGGGGGCGCCGTCGATGAGGGCCAGCAGGAGGTCGACGGTCTTGTTGGCGACCTCGGCCAGCGGCTGGCGGATCGTGGTGAGCGGCGGGTGGGTGGACGTGGCCACCGACGAGTCGTCGAAGCCGCCCACCGCCACGTCGCCCGGCACCGAGCGGCCGGCGGCGCGCAGCGCGGCCAGCGCCCCGGCGGCCATGAGGTCGGAGGCGACGAAGACGGCGTCGAGGTCGGGTGAGCGGTCCAGCAGCTCGGTCATCGCGCGCTCGCCGCTGGCCTGGGTCCAGTCGCCGTGCGCGATGAGCTTCTTGGTGGCCTTGCGGCCCAGCACGTCGGCGAACCCCTCCAGGCGCTGGATGCCGCCCGGGGTGTCCATCGGCCCGGTGATCATGGCGATGCGCCGCCGGCCCTGGCTCACCAGGTATTCGGTCATCTGCCGGGCGCCGAGCCGTTCGTCGGTGGCGGCGTACGGGATGACGGTCTCGCGGCCGATCACGGCGCCGCATGAGACGGCGGGGGTGCCGGAGCCGAGCGCCCCGACCAGCGGGTCGCCCGCGTGGGTGGAGACGAGCAGCACCCCGTCGGCGTGGCCGCCGCGCACGTAGCGGACCACCCGCTCGCGGTCGCCCTCGTCGCCGGCGAGCATCATCACCAGCGACAGGTCGCGCTCGGCCAGCCGCCGGACGGCGACCCGGATGAGCGTGCTGTAGTTGGGGTCCTCGAACAGCTTCTCGTGCGGCTCCGACAGCACCATCGCCACGGAGCCGGTGCGCTGGGTGACCAGGCTGCGCGCGGCCCGGTTGACCACGTAGCCCGTCTCGGAGATCGCCCGCTCGACGGCGACCCGGGCGGCCGGGCTGACGTAGCGGTCGCCGTTGAGCAGCCGCGACACCGTGCCGCGGGAGACGCCCGCGGCGGCGGCGACGTCGTGGATCGTGGGGCGTTTCATTTGACGGCTCCGGAGGACAGGTCGGTCCTCCAGTATCGCTGCATCGTGAGGAAGAGCGCGATCAAGGGGATGATCGACAGCAGCGCGCCGGTGAGGATCAGGTTGTACAGCGCCGGCTGGTTGGCCCCCGCCTGGAGCAGCGTGAAGAGCCCGACCGTCAGCGGGAACTTGCCGTCGTCGCCCAGCATGATGAACGGCAGCAGGAAGTTGTTCCAGATGGCCACGAACTGGAACAGGAAGATCGTCACCATGCCCGGCGTCATGAGCGGCATCGCCACCCGCGTCATCAGCCGCAGCTCGCTCGCCCCGTCGAGCCGTCCGGCCTCCAGCAGCGAGTCGGGGACGGCCGCGGTGGCGTAGATGCGGGCCAGGTAGATGCTGTACGGGTGCAGGATCTGCGGCAGCAGGACCGCCCAGTACGTGTCGGCCAGCCCGACCTTGGCGAACAGCAGATACTGCGGGATGGCCAGCACCACGGCCGGCACCAGGATGCCGCCGATCAGCAGGTTGAAGATGAGCGTCCGGCCGGGGAAGCGATACTTGGCCAGCGCGTACCCGGAGATCGCCGACACGGCGGTCGACAGCAGCGCGCCGCCGCCCGCGTACACGAGGGTGTTGACCAGCCACAGCCAGAACACCCCGTCGCGGTAGGCGAACAGCTCGGTCACGTTGGACAGGAACCCGGTGCCGAACGCCAGCGTCGGGGTGGTGAACAGCTCCGCCGGCGACTTGGTCGAGGCGATGAGCACCCAGCTCACCGGGAACAGGCAGTAGATCGCGCCGAGCAGCAGCAGCCCGGTCGGCGCGAGGCCGGTGAGCCGGCGAGAAGCGTTGGCGGCCATCAGCCCTCCCCGAAGGCGCGATCGCGGACCACGCGCAGGAATGCGAACGACAGGACGATCGAGATCGCCGCGATGACGATCGAGGTGGCCGCCGCCGAGTACAGGTCGCCGGTGACGAACGCGTCCCGGTACACCTTCATCAGCGGGCTCCACGTCGAGCTGATCGTGTTGGTCAGCGGCCGCAGCGTGGCCGGCTCGGTGAACACCTGGATCGTCGCGATGATCGAGAACACCGTGGTCAGGATGATCGCCGGCACCAGCATCGGGATCTTGATGCGGAGCGCGATCTGCAGCTCCGAGGCGCCGTCGAGCCGGGCTGCCTCGTAGTAGTCGCGGGGGATGGCCCGCAGCGTGGTGTAGAGCACGAGCATGTTGAACCCGACCCCGCCCCACACGGCCACGTTCGCCATCGAGTAGGTGACGGTCGTCGCGCCGAGCAGGTCCACGTCGAACACCGCCCGGATCGGGCTGAGCGACGGCAGGTAGAGGAACCCCCACAGCAGCGTCGCCGCCACGCCGGGCACCGCGTACGGCAGGAAGATCGCGATCCGGCTGAAGCGCGCCAGCCGCACCCGGGCCGAGTCCAGCAGGAGCGCGAACAGCAGCGCCAGCCCGAGCATCACGACCAGCACGAGCGCGCCGTAGCCGAGCACCCGCAGCCAGCCGGCCCACAGCTCGCCGTCGGAGATCGCGGCGGCGAAGTTGTCGAAGCCGACGAACACCTCACGCCGCGCCCCCTTGCCCAGGCCCAGCCCGGACACCCGGGTGCGGCGCATGGCCAGGTAGACGGTGTAGCCGATGGGCAGCGCCAGGAACAGCGCGAACAGCACCATCGCCGGGGTGAGGATCAGGTACGGGGCCAGTGAGGGGCGGCCGCGGGGCCGCCGCCTCTTCGCGGTGCTCGTCATGACGCGATCTGGAACCCGGACTTGCGCATGTCGGCGACGGTGGCGTCCTGCATGCCCTGGACGGCGTCGGCGAACGGGGTGCCGTTCTGCAGCGCCTTGTCGAAGCCGTCCTTGAAGGCGTTGTACGTGACGCTCACGTTCGGCCCGAACGTGAAGCCGCGCGCGCCCGCCGACACCGTGGCCGCCTGCTGCCAGAAGTCGGGCTGGCTGGCGAAGTATTCAGGCGCCGTGCCGAGCGCGGCCTGGGCCTTGGCGGCGGCCGGGTAGATCGCGGCCTCCTTGACCAGCAGGTCGAGCGCCGCCGGGTCGGTGTTGAGCCAGGTGGCGAACTGGGTGGCGGCCGCCCGGTGCGGCGACTTCGACGCCACCGCCACCGACGAGCCGCCCCAGAAGCCGCTGTAGTTCTCGCCCGCGTTCCACTGGGGGAGCGGCGCGACGGCCCACTTGCCCTCGGCCTTGGGCGCATTGCTCGACAGCACGCCCGGCGCCCACACGGCCGACGGCCAGGTCAGCAGCTTGCCGTCGTTGAGCGCCTTGTTCCACTCGGGGGTGAAGTACGGCATGTCGTCGATGGCGCCCTCCTTGACCAGGCCGTCCCAGAAGGCGGCGACCTTGCGGGTGGGCTCGTCGGCGACGTTCACCTTCCAGGACTCGCCGCTGATCGACCACCATTGCGCGCCGGCCTGCTGCGCCAGTCCTGTGAACGCTCCCGGATCCTTGCTGGAGAACGTGCCGAGGTAGACCTTCGGGTCCTTCTTGCGCACGGTCCGCGCCGCCTCGCCGTACTCCTGCCAGGTCTTCGGCACCTCGATGCCGTACTTGTCGAACAGGTCCTTGCGGTAGAAGAGCATCATCGGGCCGCTGTCCTGCGGGATGGCGTAGACGGCGTCGGTGCCGAGGGTGACCAGGCCCCACACGCCCTCGCCGAACTCGCCCTTGACCGGCTCGGTCTCCGCCTTCAGGTCGGCCACCGCGTCGGCCGCGATGAACGACGGCAGGTGCTGGTACTCGGCCTGGACCAGGTCCGGCGGATTGCCCGCCTTGGTGGCGGTGAGGAACTTGGCGGCCGCGTCGTCGCCGCCGGCCTGCTTGCTGACCGTCACCTGGATGTCCGGGTGCGCCTCGTTCCAGACCTTGACGATCTTGTCCATGTTGGGGGCCCAGGTCCAGTACGTCAGCTTCACCGGGCCGGCCGGTGCCGTCGCGGGCGCCGCCTCCGGAGTGGGCTCGCTCGCGCCGCAGGCGGCCGTCGACAGGGTGAGCGCGGCGGCCAGGACGGCTCCGAGGCGTTGGGTGCGCATTGCCTACCTCCAGAAGGCTCTGTGAACGTGCACAGACTGGAACAGACGCACATACCCGTCAAGGCTCGTTATGTTCTCGTTAACCTTGGACCCCGTCTAGCCCGGAGGGACGTCAGGCGCTACTGTGCACGTTCACAGAAGCAGTTTCAAAGGGGGATCGATGTATCCGGAGCGTCCGGCCGGTATCGCCTACGGCGGGGACTACAACCCCGAGCAGTGGCCGCGCGAGGTCCAGGAGGAGGACGTCGCCCTCATGCGGGAGGCCGGCGTCAACCTCGTCAGCCTCGGCCTGTTCTCGTGGGCGCTGATGGAGCCCGCCGAGGGCCGCTACGCCTTCGGCTGGCTGGACGAGATCATCGACCGGCTGCACGCCGCCGGGATCGCGGTCGACCTGGCCACGCCGACCGCCGCCCCGCCCGCCTGGTTCGTCGCCGGCCACCCCGACGTCCTGCCGGTGACCAGGGACGGCATCCGCATCGGCTTCGGCGGCCGGCAGAGCGCCTGCTCCAGCGCGCCGGCCTTCCGCGCGGCCACCGCCCGCCTGGTCCGCGCGCTCGGCGAGCACTACCGCGACCATCCGGCCGTGGTCATGTGGCACGTGCACAACGAGTACGGGGCGCCGCTCGGCGAGTGCTACTGCGAGCACAGCCTGGTCGCCTGGCGTGACTGGCTGCGGCGCACGTACCTGGACCTGGGGGCGCTCAACGAGGCGTGGGGCACCACGTTCTGGGGCCAGCACTACACCGAGTGGCACCAGATCGACCTGCCCGGCTTCAACCACACGGTGGTGAACCCGGCCCAGCGCCTGGACTTCGCCCGCTTCAGCGACGCCGAGCACCGCGAGCACTACATCCTGCAGCGCGACATCCTCAGCGAGCTCACCCCCGGCCTCCCGGTGACCACGAACTTCGCCGGCACCGTCAACTGCAAGTCCGCCGACCTGTGGCAGTGGGCGCGCGAGCTCGACGTGATCGCCAACGACCACTACCTGAAGGCCGAGCGGCCCGACAACCACATCGACCTGGCCATGTCCGCCGATCTGGCCCGGTCGGTGGCCGGCGGGGAGCCGTGGATGCTCATGGAGCACTCGGCGGGCGCGGTCAACTGGCAGCCGCGCAACATCGCCAAGCGGCCAGGCGAGATGCGCCGCAACAGCCTCGCGCACGTCGCCCGGGGGTCGGACAGCGTGCTGTTCTTCCAGTTCAGGGCCTCGCGGTTCGGCGCGGAGAAGTTCCACTCCGGGATGGTGCCGCACGCCGGGACGAGCTCGCGGCAGTGGCGCGAGGTGGTCGAGCTGGGCGCCGACCTGCGCCGGCTGGCCGGGGTCCGGGGCAGCCGGGTCGAGGCCGAGGTGGCCGTGGTGTGGGACTGGGAGTCGTACTGGGCGCTGGAGCTGGACTGGCGGCCGTCGGTCGACCTGACGTTCCGGGAGCGGGTGGACGCCTTCTACGAGGCGCTGTGGCGGGAGCACGTCACGGTGGACTTTGTCCACCCTTCCGCTGATATTTCGGGATATCGGGTGGTGGTGGCACCGAGCGCGTACCTGCTCGCCGAGTCCTCCGCCAAGAACCTGCACCGCTACGTCGAGGCCGGCGGCCACCTGCTCGTGTCGTACTTCTCCGGCATCGTGGACGAGCACGACACCATCCACCCCGGCGCCCACCCGGGCGCGCTGCGCGAGGTGCTCGGCCTGTCCGTCGAGGAGTTCCACCCGCTGCGCGAGCACGAGACCGTGGCCGTCGACGGCTTTCCCGGGAAGATCTGGTCCGAGCGGGTCAACCTCGCCGGGGCGCGGTCCGTACGCGACTTCACCGGCGGGCCGGACGCCGGGCACCCCGCCGTCACCCGGCACGACCTGGGCGCCGGCAGCGCCTGGTACCTGGCCACCGCGCCCGTCACCGGCCTGCGCGAACTGCTCGGCGAGGTGCTCGACCACGCCGGCGTGACCCGCCCGCGCGGCCTGCCCGACACCCTGGAGCTGGTACGGCGAGGCCGCCACCTGTTCCTCATCAACCACGGCGGCGAGCCGGTGACGGTGGCGGGGGTGACCGGCACGGCGCTGCTCGACGGGACCCGGTGCGACGGATCGGTCACCGTCGCGGCCGGGGCCGTCTCGGTCGTCCTGGACGACACCCCCCACCAAGGAGAACCCGGATGAAACGCGCCCTGATCGCGCTGCTCTGCCTCGTCACCCTCGGCGTCGCCGCGCCCGCGCCCGCGCACGCCGAGCGCCCGTTACCGGTCCGCGGCGCCGACGTCTCCAGCCTCGCCAAGTCCGAGGCGCTCGGCGGCGTCTACCGCGACGCGCGCGGCCGGCCCGGCGACGCGCTGCGCATCCTGTCCCGCGCCGGGCTGAACTACATCCGGCTCAAGGTCTGGGTGCACCCGGCCGACGGCTACAACACCAAGACGCGGGTGCTCGCCGTCGCCCGCAGCGCCAGGGCGGCCGGGCTGCGGCTGCTCGTCGACTTCCACTACTCCGACACCTGGGCCGACCCCGGCAAGCAGTACAAGCCCGCCGCCTGGGAGGCGCTGCCGCCGGACGAGCTGGCCCGGGCCGTGTACGACCACACCTTCGACGTGCTGGACGCGCTGCGCCGCCAGGGCACCCCGGCCGACATGGTCCAGATCGGCAACGAGATCAACGGCGGCCTGCTGTGGCCCGACGGCTCCAACGCCGACTGGGCGGGCACCGCCCGGCTGCTCAAAGCCGGTTACGACGCGGTCAAGGCCGTCTCCGAACGCACCCGGGTCGTGCTGCACCTGGCCAACGGCGGCGACAACGGCCTGTACCGGTGGTGGTTCGACAACGCCGCCGCGCACGGCATCCGCTACGACGTGATCGGCCTGTCGTACTACCCGTACTGGCACGGCACGCTGGACGCCTTCCGCGCCAACATCAACGACGTCGCCACCCGCTACGGCAAGCCCGTCGTCGTGGTGGAGACCGGCTACCCGTTCACCACGGCCGACGACGACGGCTGGGAGAACCTCATCGTGTCGCCCGAGCCGTACCCCGGCTACCCGGCCACCCCCCAGGGCCAGGCGGCGATGCTGCGCCAGGTCGCCGACATCGTCCGCGACGTGCCCGGCCGTCTCGGCCTCGGCGTGTTCACCTGGGAGGCCACCTGGACCGGCGTGCCGGGCAACGGCTGGGACCCGGCCGACCCGTCCACCGGCAACGCCTGGGAGAACCAGGCGCTGTTCGGCTTCGACGACCGGGCGCTGCCCGCCATGACCGCGCTCGGCCGTTCCTAAACGGGCGTCACCAGCTCCCGGTAGTCCTCGTTCCACAGGTCCTCCTCCGCCTCCGGCAGCAGCAGGACGCGGCCCGGGCGCAAGGCGTCGACGGCACCCTCGTCGTGGGTGACCATCACGATCGCCCCCGGGTACGAGCCGACCGCCGCCAGCACCTCGTCCCGGGAGGCCGGGTCAAGGTTGTTGGTCGGCTCGTCCAGGAGCAGCACGTTCGCCCCGGAATGCACCAGCCCGGCCAGCGCCAGCCGCGTCTTCTCGCCGCCGCTCAGCACCCCGGCCGGCTTGGCGGCGTCGTCACCCGAGAACAGGAACGCGCCCAGCACCCCCCGCGCCTCGCCGTCGGTCAGGTGCGGGGCAGCCGCCGCCAGGTTCTCCCGGACGGTCCGCGCCGGGTCGAGCGTGTCGTGCTCCTGGGCGAAGTACCCCAGCCGCAGCCCGTGCCCGCGCACCACCCGGCCGGAGTCCGGCCGCTCCGCACCGGCCAGCAGACGCAGCAGCGTCGTCTTGCCCGCGCCGTTCAGGCCGAGGACGACCAGGCGGCTGCCCCGGTCCACGGCCAGGTCGACGCCGTCCAGCACCCGGCGCCCGCCGTAGGACTTGGCCAGGCTGACCGCGCCCAGCGGGATTCGCCCGCACGGGGCCGGCTCGGGCAGCCGGATCCGCGCCACCCGCTCCGACCGGCGGGCCGGCTCCAGCTCGGCCAGCATCCGGTCGGCCCGGCGTGCCATGCTCCTGGCCATCACGGCGGTCGCCGAGCGGGCCTTCATCCGGTCCGCCTGGGTGTGCAGGGCGGCGGCCTTGCGCTCGGCGTTCGCCCGCTGCCGGGCACGCCGCCGCTCGTCGGACTCCCGCTGCGCCAGATAGGCCCGCCGGCCGGTGTTGTGCACGTCGATCGTGGCGCGGTGCGGATCCAGGTGGAAGATCCGGTTGGCGACCGCGTCCAGCAGCGCGGTGTCGTGGCTGACCAGCACCAGGCCGCCCTGGTGACCCTGCAGGAAGCCGCGCAGCCAGGCGAGCGAGCCGGCGTCCAGGTGGTTGGTCGGCTCGTCCAGCAGCAGGACGCCGTCCTGGCCGGCGAACAGGATACGGGCCAGCTCGGCCCGCCGCCGCTGCCCGCCGGACAGCGTGGCGAGCGGCTCGTCCATCAGCCGGGCGGGCAGCCCCAGCCCCGCCGCGACCCTCGCGGCCTCCGCCTCGGCCGCGTACCCGCCGCCCGCCTGGAACGCGGCCTCGGCCCTGGAGTAGGCCGCCATGGCGCGCTCCAGCTCCGCAGTGCTCCCGGCAGTGTTCCCGGCCCTGGCCATCGCGGCCTCGGCCGCCCGCAACCGCGCGACCGCCTCGCCCAGCCCACGCGCGGACAGGATCCGCCCGGCGACGGTCACGGGCGCGCCCTGAGAAGGGACGCCGGCGCGGGCGTCCTGGGAGAGGTACGCGATCGGGCCGGTGGCGGTGATGGTGCCCGAGGCCGGGCGGGAATGACCGGCGAGCGCGGTCAGCAGGGTGGTCTTGCCCGCGCCGTTGCGGCCGACGAGGCCGACGCGGTCGCCGGGGGAGACGGTGAAGGACACGCCGGACAGCAGCAGGCGGGCACCCGCGCGCAGCTCGGCATCACGAACGGTGATCATGGGATGACGCTCCGAGAAAGCTAGAGAACACACTTCTGGCGTGGAAGCGGGTCCTCAGCTAGGAAACTCGGGGCGTAGACATGCCATCAGGTTACGCGATGTTGCCGCTTGGCCGCATATCGCGGGGCGTTTGCCGTAACGTCGGACGATCAGATCGCTGACGGAAGGAAGCGCATATGACGGCGCCGGACGAGCTGGAGCGGGCGGCCTACGAGGCCTGGGACCGCGAGGACTGGGACGGCGCCGCGCAGGGACTGACCGAGCTGGTGGCGCTGCTGCCCGACAGTGAGCGCAGCCCGGCCTGGTGGTTCGACCTGGCGCTGGCGCACAAGTTCCGCAAGGACTGGGCGCGGGCGTACGAGCTCGGCAAACAGGCGGCGGCCCGCTACCCGCGCGGCGAGCAGGAGCCGGCGTTCTGGAACCTCGGCATCGCCGCCACGATCATGCGCGACTGGGCCACCGCCAGGGACGCCTGGCAGGGCTACGGCCTGACGCTGCCGCCCGGCGACGGCGAGATCGACGCCGACCTCGGCCTGGCGTGCGTGCGGCTGGAGCCGGACGGCGAGCCGGAGGTCGTGTGGGTGCGGCGGGTGTGCCCGGCCCGGGCCAGGGTCGTCAGCGTGCCGCTGACGGCCGACCGCAGGTTCGGCGAGGTCGTGCTGCACGACGGCGCGCCCAGCGGGGAGCGGGTCGTCGACGGGGTCCGCTATCCGGTGTTCGACGAGCTGATGCTGTGGGCCACGTCCGACCTGCCGACGCTGTCGGTCACGGTCACCGCGAGCGGCGCGGACGTCGAGGAGCTCGCCGAGCTGTTCGCCGCCGCCGGCCTGGGAGCCGAGCCGGCCGGCAACGCGCGGGTGCTGTGCGCCTGCTGCGACGAGGGCAATGAGCGCGGCGAGGGCAATGAGCGCAGTGAGGGCGGCGAGGGCGGCGAGGCGCGGGATCGGCACGCCGGGGACGGCACCCGGCGGGTGTGGCTGGCGGCCCCGCCGGACAGGGCGGCCGAGCTGCTCGCCGAGTGGCGCGGGCGCGCCCCGGGGCGCGACTGGACGGGCCTGGCCGAGGCGCACGGCTGACCACGGCGGCTGGCACGGCCCGGCCCCACCAGGCAGGTCCGGCCGGTCAGGTCTCGGTGAGGAAGGCGCGCATGGCGGGCACGAGCTGCTCGTGCGCGTCCTCCAGGAGGTAGTGGCCGGCCCGAGGGCAGACGAGCACCCGGGCGGCGGGCAGGCGGCGCCGCCACTCGGCCAGCATGGCCGGGTCGAAGACCGGGTCGCGCAGCCCCCACCCGATGAGCGCCGGCAGCCGGGCGAGCCGGTCGAGCCGCCGGCCGGTCTCCTCCAGCAGCGGCCACGCCGGATCGCCCGGGCGCAGCGGGATGTCGTGCAGGAACCGCTGGACGGCCACCCGGTGCGCGGGCCGGTCGTACGGGGCGAGGAAGGCGTCGCGCACGTCGGCGGGCATGCGGGCGCGCACGCCGAGCGGACGCCAGGTGGCGCCGCGCGCGAACACGTTGTGCCGCAGGAGCAGCCGCGCCCCGAGCCGGGTGCGGCGCAGCAGCCACAGCGGCGCCCGCAGCGGGAGGCGCGGCCGCTCACCGTGCGGGTTGGGGAAGGCGGCCGTGTTGAGGACGACGAGCCGGGCGACGCGGCCGGGGTGCCGGCACGCCCACGCCATGCCGATCGGCCCGCCCCAGTCGTGCATGACGAGCGTCCAGCCCCGCCCGGGGGCGCCCCCCTGGGAGACGAGGTGGCCGATCAGCGCGTCGAGGTCGTCGACGCGCGAGGAGAGGGTGTGGTCGTAGTCCCCGGCGGCCGGTTTGTCGGACAGCCCCATGCCGAGGTGGTCGGGCGCGACGCAGCGGAACCGGTCGCGCAGCGCCGCGATCGGCCGCCGCCACAGGTAGCTCCAGGACGGGTTGCCGTGCACGAACAGCACCGGTGGTCCCGCCCCCTCGTCCACGTAGTGCTGGCGCAGCCCGCTCCGCGCGGGGTGGGCGTACCAGCGGGAGGTGAACGGATAGCCGGGGAAGCGGGTCACGGGGCCTCCGAGAGGTGGGCGGTCAGGCGTGCCAGTCCCTCGGCCATGCTCACGCGCGGCCGGTAGCCGAGGTCGCGGCGGGCGGCGGAGATGTCGAACCAGTGCGCCGTGGACGCCTGCTCCACCAGGAACCGGGTCAGCGGCGGCTCCCAACCGTCCCGCGCGCCGGCCAGCCGTTCCAGGACGCCGGCCGCCACCCGCACCGGCCCGGCCGGCAGCCGCCGCCGCACCGGGGGCACCCCGGCCGCCTTGAGCAGCGCGTTCACCCAGACGCCGAAGCCGCAGGGCTCGCCCTGCGTGATGAAGTACGCCCGCCCGCACAGCGGCGACCCTGGCCGCAGCCGGTCGAGGGCCAGCACGCAGGCGTCGGCCGCGTTGTCGACGTAGACGGTGTCGATCGTCTTGTCCGCCCTGCCCAGCAGCCACAGCCGGTGCCGGTTCGCCACGAACCGGGGCAGGAAATGCGGGTCGCCGGGCCCCCAGACGAGGTGGGGGCGCAGCGCGACGGCAGGGACGGGCCCGGCCAGCACCAGCCGCTCGGCCATGGCCTTGGTGCGCGGGTAGGCCGCCGGGAAGCGGGTGGCGTACGGGACGGACTCGTCCACGCCCTCCAGGTCGCGCCCGTCGTGGACGACGCTCGGCGACGACACGTGCACCAGCCGCGCGCCGCCGTCCGCGCACGCGTCCAGCACGTTGCGGGTGCCGTCCACGTTGACCTCCCGGAAGTCCCGGTACGCGCCGTACGCCCCGGCCTTGGCGGCGCAGTGGACCACGGCCTCGCACCCGTCCACGGCGGCGCGGACGGCCCTCGGGTCGCGGACGTCGGCCAGGTGCTGGGTGACGCCCAGCGGGACCAGCTCGGGATGCGGGCGGCGGTGCAGGGTGTGCACGGTGCCGCCGCGGGCGGCCAGGCGGCGGCACACGGCCAGGCCGAGGAAGCCGCCGCCGCCGGTCACCAGGACGTTCACCGGTGGGCCCCGCGCAGCCGCCGGGCCGCCCAGGCGGCGAGCAGGTCCCGGCGGATCTTGCTGTTGTGCCGGGCGTCCACCGGGAGACGCGGGTGGAACAGCACGTCACGCAGGCTCTCCGTGCGCGGGTGCCGCCCGGCCTCCGCCAGGATCGCGGCCCGTACGCGATCGCGCCGGAAGCCCGGCTCGGGCTCCACCACGAGGACCGGACGCGGGCCCGCGCCCACCAGCGCGACGCGGCGTGCCCCCGGCACCCCGGCCAGGAGCGTCTCGACGTGGTCGGTGCAGAGGTCGCGGCCGGAAGCGCGGACGCGCTCGGACTTGCGGCCGGCGAACCACAACCGGCCGCGCTCGTCCAGATGACCCAGATCGCCCATGCGGTGCCACACCCGGTCCCCGTCCGAAATCCTGGCCAGGGCGGTGGCCCGGGGGTCGTCCAGGTAGGGGTCGCTGACGGCTGGGGAGGAGACGACGATCTCCCCGACGACGCCGGGCGGCACCGGCAGGCCCTCGTCCCACCGGCCGATCGGCCCGTCGGTGACGCCGATGACGCGCGCCTCGACCCCCGGCAGGGGCAGGCCCAGGCACGTCCCCATCCCCGGGCAGGCGGCCCGCGCCGCCGCCAGCTCACGCCCCTCGATCGCGGCCACCGGCAGGCATTCGGTCGACCCGTACACCGACAGCACCCGCGCGTCGCCGGGCAGGCAGGCCAGCACGCGCTCCAGCGTCGGCAACGGCAGCGGCGCCCCCGCCACGGCCACCGTCTCCAGCGAGCCGAGCACCAGGCCGCGGCCCGCGCAGTACCGGGCCAGCCGGTCCAGCAGGGCGGGCGCGGCGAACATGGCCGACACCCCGTACCGGCCGATGTCGGCGGCCAGGGCGGCGGGGTCGAACCGCAGCGGGTGACGCGGGTCCAGGTCGGGGAGCACCGCGGTCGCGCCGAGCGCCGCCGCCCCCAGCGCGAAGGGGACGAACGCCGACAGCACCGCCGTGCCGGCCCGGATGACGTCCAGCCCGCCGAGCAGGTCGAGCTGCGCCGTCAGGTGCCGGTGCCGCAGCGGCACCCCCTTCGGCGGCCCCGTCGAGCCGGACGTGTACGCGATCAGCGCCAGGTCGTCCGGCCCGGGCGGCGGCACCTCCCGCCGCACCTGCGGTGGCGCGGCCCGGGCGGCGGCCCGCAGGGCGTCCAGTGTCGGCCCCGGCCAGAACCGGCGCGGCCCCACCGTGATCACGATGCGACTGGTGCGGCGGGCCCAACCCAGCGCCAGCCGGGCCGCCTGGGCGAGCGGCACGCCGATGAACGCCTCCGGCGCGGCCCTGTCCAGGCACCGCCGGACCGCCGCGTACGGCAGCCCCGGATCGACCATCACCGGCACCGCGCCGAGCCGCAGCAGCGACAGCGCCAGCACCCCGAGCTCCACTCCGGGGAACACCAGCAGCACCGTCCGCATGCCGGGCCGCACTCCGGCGAGCGACAGCGCGGCCGTCGTCTCCGCCACCGACCGGGCCGTCTCCCCGTAGCTGACCGCGCGGGGGGCCCGGCCGCCCACCTGACAGGCGACGGCGCCCGGCCGCTCGGCCGCCCAGCGCTCGGCCCGCGCCACCAGCTCGCTGACCGGCGTCACCACCGGACCACCACGATCCCGGCGCTGAACCCGCTCGCCAGCCCCACGAGCGCGACCAGGTCACCCCGCCGCACCCGCCCCGCCGCGACCGCCTGGGCGAGCTGCACCGGCAGCGTCGCCGCCACCAGGTTGCCGTGCTGGACGATGGTGACGACGACCTTGCCCTGCGGGATCCCGACGTGGTCGCAGAACTTCCACAGGGCCGGGAGCGACGCCTGGTGCACGCACACGACGGCGAAGTCGTCCCAGGTCAGGCCGAGGGCGGCGAGCGGATCGGTGAAGACGGCGTGGTCGGTCGCCTCGATGCCGCGCACCAGCTTGACCGCGTCGACGGTGAGCGGGCGGACGACCGGCCACTCGGCCGCGGGGTCGGAGGTCAGGTTGAGCATCGGCACGGTGGCCGCGTCCCACCCGCCGGACTGGGCGGCGAACCGGTGGCCGAGCACCCCGGGCTCGGCCGCGGCCTCAAGCAGCAGCGCGGCTCCCGCGTCCGACACCGTGTAGGCGGCCCCGACCGTCAGGAACTCGTCGGCGTCCGAGAGCGTCCACGGCATGAACGCGGTCGGCAGCTCACCGCAGCAGATCAGCACCCGCCGGTGCCGGCCCGCGGCGATCAGCGCCTGCGCCACCTGGATCGCGTTCAGCACGCTGTTGCAGGCGTTGCGCACGTCGAACACCGGGCACCCGGCCCCCAGCTTCGCCGCCACGATGTGCGCCGTCGCGGGCTCGACCAGGTCGATGCTCACCCCCGCGTAGAGGATCAGGTCGAGGTCGCGCGCGTGCAGCCCCTGCTCGGCCAGCAGTGCGCGGCCCGCGTGCACCGCCAGGTCCGACGGCCTCTCGTGCGGCGGGGCGAGGTGCCTGCGGCGCACCCCGCTGCCGTTGCGGATCACCCCCCGGGGCAGCTCCAGCCCCGGGTTGCGGGCGGCCAGCCGGTCCTCCAGCTCCAGGGTCGTCATCGTGGCCTCCGGCAGGTGGGCGGTCACCCCGGCCAGCCGGGTGTGTACTGCGGTCATGAAGTCTCCTCAGGAGGCCGGAGCCTGCAGTCCCAGGTGGAGGAGGACCGTCCGGGAGATGTCGGTGACGGTCCCGGCGCCGCGGATCAGCTCCATCGGCGGGATGTCCACCGCGAACGCGTGCCGCATGGACAGCAGGAGTTGCGTGGCCATGAGCGAGTCGAGGCCGTACTCGTCCAGCCGCCGGTCCGGGTCGATGTCGGCGGCCGGGACGAGCAGGACCGTGGACAGCAGCTCGGTGATCTGCTCGACGACGTACGCGTGGGCCTCGTCGCCGTTCATCGCGGCGAGCTTCGCCAGCAGGTCGACGGCGTCCGGCACCTGGTCAGCGCCGGGCGGCAGGACCGACGACAGCCACGGCCGCCGCAGACCGGGGAGCGTGCGCCGCAGCCGGGCCCAGTCGCAGCGGCCCACCGCCGCCACGTCGGCGCCGTCGGCCAGCATGCCGTCCACGGCGGCGAGCGCCGCGCCCGGCTCCATGGCGCCGATGCCGAGCCGTGCCAGCGCCTCCGCCTGCGTGCCGGTCGCCAGCACGCCGGTGCCGGCGAGCGCGCCCAGGCACACCGCGAGCGCGGGCAGCCCCCGGGCGCGCCTGCGCCTCGCCAGCGCCTCCAGGAACAGGTTCGCCGACACGTACGGCGACTGCCCGATGTTGCCGATCGTCGTCAGGGACGAGTACAGCACGAACGTCTCCAGCGGCAGCTCCGCCGTGAGCTCGTCCAGGACCAGCGCACCGGCCACCTTCGGGCGCAGCACCGCGCGGATCCGGTCGTCGGACAGGTCGGCCAGCGCGGCGTCGTCGAGGTGCATGGCGGCGTGCACGACACCGCGCACCGGGTGCCCGGCCGTGTCCAGCTCGTCCAGGATCTCCCGCACGGCGTCGCGGTCGGCGGCGTCGGCGGCGTACGCGGTGGCCTCCGCGCCGAGCTCGCGCAGCTCCTCCAGCAGCGCGGGCGCGCCCGGCGTGTCCGGGCCGCGCCGGCCGACGAGCGCCAGCCGCCGCACCCCGGCCCTCGCCAGGTGCCGGGCCGTGGCCGCGCCGAACCCGCTCAGCCCCCCGGTGACCAGGTAGGTGCCCTCGGGCCGCCGCCCCTCCGGCCGGTTCCGCACCAGGATCGGCTCGTCACGCGGGTCGAGCGAGACGACGACCTTGCCGATGTGCCGGGAGTGCCTCATCAGGGCGAACGCGTCGGCCACCCGCTCGGCCGGGAAGACGGTGTGCGGCAGCGGGTACGGGTCGCGTACGTGCAGGAGCGTCGCCACGTGCGCGGCCATCAGCGCCGGGTCCTTCCACATGAGCGTCCCCACGTCCACGCCGAAGAACGCGATGTTGTCGCCGAACGGCCGCAACGGCAGGTGCCTGCTCTCGTAGATGTCGCGCTTGCCCAGCTCGACGAAGCGGCCGCCGTGCCGCAGGCACTCCAGGCCGCGGCTGACGGCCTCCCCGGCCAGCGAGTTGAGCACGACGTCCACGCCGCGGCCGCCGGTCAGTTCCCTGACCTGCTCGGCGAAGCGCAGGCTGCGCGAGTTGAGCGCGTGCGCCGCCCCGAGCGCGCGCAGCAGGTCGCGCTTGGCCTCGCTGCCCGCCGTGGCGATCACGTGCGCGCCGGCGTGCCTGGCGTACTCCAGCGCGGCCAGCCCGACCCCGCCGCCACCGCCGTGCACGAGCAGCGTCTCGCCCTCCCGCAGCCGCGCGCAGTGGTGCAGCGCGTGGTAGACGGTCGAGTACGCCATCGGCAGCGTGACCGCCTCGGCGAAGGTCAGCGTGTCGGGGATGTGGGTGGCCGCCCACTCCTCGATCAGCGCGTGACTGCCGAACCCCACCGGCCCGGCCGCCGACACCCGGTCGCCCGGCCTCGTCAGGGTCACCCCCGGGCCCACGGCGATCACCGTGCCGGCGCACTCCAGGCCCAGCTCGTGGCCGCCGAAGACCGCCTCGACGGCCTCCGACGGCAGGAGGCCGACGGCGAACATGACGTCGCGGTAGTTCAGCCCGATCGCCCGTACCTCGACCAGCGCCTGTCCCGGTCCCGGCACCGGCAGGTCCGCCCGCTCCCAGCTGAGCCGGTAGGAAAGGCCGGGGTCGCGCACGGCGAGCCGGAAGGCGGGCGCGGGCGCGGCGGGAGCGGCCGGAGGCTCCGTCCTGACCAGGCGCGGCGCGAACCGTCCCTGCCGGGTCAGCAGGATCTCGTCGTCCTCGCCGGGCGACAGCAGCTCGGCCGCCAGCCGCTCCGCGTCGTGCCCCGCGTCGTGCCCAGCGTCGGCGCCGCGGTGCAGGCACACCCGCCGGGCCTCCAGCCGGGGCTGCTCGTTGCCGAGCGAGCGCACCGTCCCCCAGGTGGCGGCGTCCTCGGGGTGCGCGTCCGCGCCGCCCGGCCCCGGCTCGGGGAGCGCGCCGCACGGCCTGGCCACCAGCCACAGCCTCACCTTGAGGTTCTGCGGCAGCTCCTCGCAGGCCAGGGCGATCGCGCGGAGGGTGGCGGCCCGCCGGGTGATCAGCTCGACCGGGTCCCCGCCGTCCTCCCCGCCGCCGAGGACGAACGCGAACGTGACCGCCGCCTCCGCCGACGCGGCCAGCGCCGCCCACCCGTCGGGGTCATCGCCGGGCGGCACCACGTTCACCCGCCCGCCGCGCTCGCGCAGCAGCGCCCCCAGCCCGGCGGCGACCGCGTCCCCGCCGTCCTCGGCGACGACGACCCACGTGCCGTCCGCCTCCTGTACGTCCGCCTCCTGCCCGTCCGCCTCCTGCCCGTGCGCCGTCTCGCCGGGCGGGGGCTCTTCGAGGGACGGCGGCCGGTGGGCCGGGGTACCG
>NZ_LAVL01000054.1 GCF_001083785.1 Nonomuraea sp. SBT364 | reverse complement strand
GGTTCGACCCGCGCGATGAGGACGTCAAGGACACTCCCCCCCAGCCGCTTCACCACGTACGGCGTGAGCTGGGGGGGAGTGTCCTTGACGTCCTCATCGCGCGGGTCGAACCGCAACGCCACGGTGGCCCGCGCGTCGATCGCCTTGCGCGCGTCCCCCTCGGCGGTGATCTTCACGCGGTACGACATCCCGTCGGCCGCCACCTCCGCCACCGCCACGTCGTCCACCCGCAGCGCGCGCAGGATCCTGGTGTCGATGTCCACCAGGTCCACACACAGGCCGTGGTCGTGGTACAGGTCGGTGACCCGGTGCCCCGCACCGCGCAGGTGCTCTAGGACAGCCTCTTCCACCAGGTAGTTCAGGTGTTTGAAACCGATCCAGGTGCCGACGTTGGCGCCTTCGTATCGAGGCCTGAGCCGGATGGTGTTCACGTGGTCTCCCAGGTGTGCGCGGTAGCGAAGTCGCCGACCAGCTCGGCGAAGGCTTGTGCTTGCTCGATCATCGGCAGGTGACCCGCCGCCAGGGTTTCGAAGCGCGCCCGTGGCAGGGCCCCGGCCAGCGCCCGCCCGTCGCGGGGCGGCGCCGCGGGGTCGTCCCGTCCGCTGATCACCAGGCAGGGAGCGGTGACCGCCGAGGTGTCCAGCATGGGTGAGCGCAGGTACGCGTCGAAGAAGCGCATCCAGCTGTAGGGGCCGAGCCGCTCCCGGAGCTTCACCGCCATGTCGTGGCGGGTGCCAGGGGACAACCGGTCGCTGGAGGTCACGCGCAGACCGTGGTCGAGAATCCCGTAGAAGCCGGCCAGGTAGCTCTCGATGGTCGCCCAGTCGAACTCACCCGGGCTGGACCGGTAGAACGGCGAGACCAGGACGGCCGCGCCGACCTTCGTCCCGCGGGCCAGCGACTCCAGGAGCAGGTTGGCGGCGAAGGAGTGGGCGACGACGACCTCGGCTCCGTCGACGGCCCGGTCCAGCCGGCGGCCGGGGTCGGGTTCATGGCTCCACTCCCGCGACCCCACCGCCGACCAGGGCAGGTCGGCCTCCCACAGCTCCAAATGGGCGGGGGCGAGCGCGGCGAAGGAGTTCCAGGTGGAGGGGCCGCCGCCGAGCCCGTGCAGCAGCGCCACCCGGATCGCCGGCTCCGACAGCCCTTGCCTGCGCAGTCTCATCGGCCGGCTCCGGTGAGGACGACGGCCGAGGCCGCGTCCACGCCGTGGGTGCTGGCCAGCACGGTGCCGCCGTCACTCGTCTCCAGCCAGGAGGCCGCGGCCACGCACTGCACGACGCCCAGCGCGCCCGAGGCCGGCCCGAGCAGGGCGGTGAGGTCGTGCTCGCGCGCGCTCTCCACCGGGTGCCCGGGCGTCGTGTCCGGGCGGCACCACAGGTCCACCGGCTCTTCGAGCACGTCGCCGACGGCCCGCGCGTGGCTCTCCCGCCTGGCGTGCCGTCCCAGTCTGGCCATCGCCCTGGCGCCACGCTCCCGCGCGGTCTCGGCCGACTCCAGCACCAGCGCGGCCGCTCCGTCGAAGGTCGGCCCCACGAGCGCGTCGACCACCGGGTTGGCCGGCTCCACGCCGATCACGAGCATGTGGCGCACCCGCCGCGCCTGGATCATGACGCTGGCCCAGGAGACCGCGTCGAGCCCCGAGTTCGCCCCGTCGCACAGGGTCAGGTTGACGCCGCGCAGCCCGTACGAGATCGCCACCCACGAGGCGGTGACGTTGCTGGCCGTGCCCGGCAGGGACATGGGGCTGGTCGCGGTGTAGTCCTGGCCGGCGATGGCCGACACCGTGTCGCAGACGGTGTCGAGGTTGCCGTAGTTGGAGCTGACGACGACGCCCACGCTCTCCCCCGGGACCGTGAGGCCGGGGTCGAGCAGGAGCCCGGCGTCCGCCAGCGCGTCACGCCCGGCGCACAGCGCCAGCTTGGTGGCTCGGTCCTTGTAGCGAAGTCCCCGCCCGGTGAGCGTCGCCGTCGGATCGGGGGATCCCTCTTGTACGGCGGGCCGCAGCAGGTCGGCCGGACCCGCGACTCCCCTGATGGCCGTACCCACTCCGGTGATCAGCATGGACGCTCCACCACGGCCACGGCGTTCAGCCCGCCGAACCCGAACGCGTTGATCTGCGCCAGGCGCAGGTCGGCGCTGATCGCCTCATCACGCACCAGCCGCACCTCGGCCATCTCCTCCATGACCTCCCGCACGCCGACCACCGGCGGGACCTTCCCCGTGCGCATGGACTCCACCGCCACCAGCAGGCTGTGCAGCCCGGACGCGCCGGCGGTGTGGCCGGTCATCGACTTGATCGCGGTCATCCACGGCGACGGGTCCGTCCCGCCGAACACGTCCCCGACGCTCCTGGCCTCCGCCTCGTCGTTGAGCGGGGTCCCGGTGCCGTGCAGCATCATGAGGTCGATGTCGGCCGGGACGACCCCGGCCCGGGCGTGTGCCTGCCGCATCGCGATCGCGATGCTCTTGGCGTCCGGCGCCGAGGGGTGGTGCGCGTCGCAGTTGACCGCGACCGAACGCACCCACCCGTGACGGGAGGTCTCCGCCCGGCGCAGCACGACCGCCGCGGCCCCCTCGCCCTGCAGCATCCCCTTGCGCGCCTTGTCGAAGGGCCGCAGCGCGTCCGGCGCCTCGGGGTAGCAGCGGTCCAGCAGCCCGTAGGTGCTCTCGGAGATGTTGTCGACCCCGGCCACGATCACCGTGTCCGCCGCCCCGGCCTCGATCAGGTCGGAACCCAGCGCCAGCGCGTACAGCGAGGCGGCGCAGGCGTTGGCGACGGTGGAGACCCGCACCGCGCCGAACCGCCGCCGGAGCGCGGGCCCGAAGTGCAGCTCCTCCAGGTCGAAGGCGATGCCGTCGCGCCAGCGCAGCTCGACCGAGCGCAGCTCGCGCAGCGTCGTGCCGATCAGGATGGGCACGTCCCGCAGGTCCGTCAGCTCCGCCTCGGCCGCCGCGACCTCGATGACGTGCTCCAGCCACTTCGTCGACCGCAGGGGGACGTCCCGCCCGCGCTCGGGCCGGTCGTCGATCTCGAAGGAGAGCCCGGTGCGGTACTTGGCGAGATCGAACCCGTTCGGCCTGCCCATCCCGCTGCGGCCCGCGCACAGGGCCTCGAACATCTCGCCGAGGCTGGAGCCGACGCTCGCCACGGCCCCCGCACCGCAGATGGCTACACCCGGCATCAGCCCACCTCGTACTTGCCGAGGATGAGCACCGCGTTGTTGCCGCCGAAGGCCAGCGCGTTGTTCTGCACCACGCGCAGGTCGGCGATCCGCTCCTCGTTCGGCACACAGTCGACGGCGCACTCCGGATCCGTCTCGACGTGATTGATCGTCGGCGGGATGAAGCCCTCGGTGAGCGCCAGGGCGCAGGCCGCCGCGGCGAGCGCGCTGGCCGCGCCCATCGAGTGCCCGAGCATCGACTTGATGGACACCGTCGGCGGCGGGCCGGCGCCGAACACCTGGTGAATGGCCTGCGCCTCGGTGACGTCGTTGGCCTTGGTGCCGGTGCCGTGCGCCGAGATGAAGTCCACCTCCGACGGCTTGATCCCCGCGTCCTGGTGGGCCAGCCGCATGCAGGAGGCGATGCTGTCACGTTCGGGAGCCACCGGGTGGTGGGCGTCGCAGTTGAGCCCGAAGCCCAGGACCTCCGCGTAGATCCTGGCTCCGCGCGCCAGGGCGCTGTCCAGGCTCTCCATGAGGAGGATCCCGGCGCCCTCACCGGTCAGGATGCCCTTGCGGTCCCGGTCGAAGGGCTGGCACACGCTGGGCGCGATGGTCCCGAGGCGGTAGAAGCCGGCGAAGGTCTTGCGGCAGAGCGCGTCTGCGCCGCCGCACAGCGCCACCTCCACATCGCCGCTGCGTACGGCGTCGAACCCGTAACCGATGGCGTAGTTGCCAGCCGCGCACGCGGTCGGCAGCGTGACGGCCTCGGTGTCCGTCAGGCCCAGCTCCCGCGCGATGCTGGAGGACAGCCGCCCGGCGCCGATACGGCCGGCGAGGGCCGGGTCGAGCCCGTCCATGCCCGACTCGAGCCCCTGACCGGTCAGGACGTCGAAGTCGCGCCCTTCGCCGTTGGTCGTCCCCACCGACACCAGGGAACGCCGCGAGCGCAGCTCCGCGAGCGAGATCCCGGCGTCGCCGACGGCCATCCCGGCCGCCGCCACGGACAACTGGCTGGCCCGCCCGAGGTCGGCCGGCGCGACCCGTTCGATATACGCTTCCGGATCGAATCCCGCGACCTCGCAGGCATTGCCGTATTCGAACCCCGTCGTATCGAATGCGCTGATCGGCTTGACCCCGCTGCGCCCCGACCTGATGCCGGAGAGGAATTCCCCGACGCCGATCCCGATACTGGTAACCACTCCGATGCCGGTGATGACCACCCTGCGCATCTCAACGCCTCCGCGGATTTCGTCTGCCCCTAGGCCTCAGCGACGACGGCGTACACGCCGTTCAGGCTGGTCATCCTGGACAGTTCGGCCTGGTCGATGGTGACCTTGCAGGCTCGCTCGATCGCGGCGAGAATCTCGATGGCGCGCAGCGAGTCGGCATCGTGGTCCTCTTTGAAGAGGCTGTCGTCCGTGATTTCCTCGGGGTCGATCTCGAGAATCTCGCAGACTATTTCTTTGATCTGGCCGCGCTGCTCCGCATCAAGGCCGGCAGCCGCACTTAGCTCCGTCATTCTTCCTCCATAAACATCGATGGAGGAAGAATTCTCCGGGCCGCTATACTTCGGCTATATCGCTGCGCACAATGCGCCCCGGCAGCGGCCGCGCCGGATCGGCCTGGCCGGCCCGGGCTTGGCCGCCTGTGCCCCTGACCGGTCCGCGCCGGGCGCGGTCCGCGTGGGCCGCTCGGTATCGGCGCCCTCCGGCGGGCGCCTTGCCTTCGTCTGTCCGTCTCCCGCACCGCGGCCCTCATGACCGACCGGGCCACCGCCGCCGGATCCGCCCGGCCCGTTCCAGCCAGGCCGTGCGCTGGATCGCGGACAGCCTGGGCCAGTCAACGTGGTGACGGGCGGCAGCCTCCGCAGGAGGAACGACCGCAGCTCAGATCTTCCTGCCGGACGGAGGCTCCACGTGCCGACCCCGCCGGCGTCCTTCCCGAGGTTGCGATGGCGTACGGTCGCCGCGTTCCGACACCTGGAGCGCGGCCTGGTCAACCATCGGCGTCCCGGCAACTGGCTGTCGTGCTCGCCCGGGCGCGCAGGTCCCCATGTCGGTGAGCATTCGCAGCCGCCGAGCCGCGATTCTCGCCATACGCCCACATGGCGACCGTGCACCGGCAGGCGGAACGCGTACCCCCGTCCGGCCATTGCGCCTGCCTCGCACCCCAGGTCCGCCGAGCTTGTCCCGAGGGCCCGGGCTTGCCCGAGGGGCCGGCAGCCTTTCACCTCCGCCGTCTACGGCCCCAGCTTCCCGGCACGACGATCACCCCGGAGCCGGACCGCCACCTCCGGTGGCGCATTGTCCCTCAAGCCGCCATGGGGCATGATCGCCGCATGCAGGAGGACGAGGCGCCGGTCCGGACACTGGCCGAGCTGGTTGTGGATCTGGCATGGTTCCTGGAATCAGGCGATGACTCGGTCGTCGACCTGGACGACGCGGTGAAGCAACTGGAGTGGATCAGCCACAAACTCAGCCTGTTGCCCGCCAAGGATCGGTCCAGGCTGATCGCGCTGGTCCGTGAAAGAGCAGAAGCCGAGCCCGAATCCGAGTTCCGCGAGTTCGTGGTCACTTTCCCCGAGGCCATGGGGCTGCACGACGAAGACGGCTGAAACCCGCCCTTGCGGTCCTCGACCGCCGCGTTCGGATGGATTCGGCGCGGCGGCACCCCCCCTGACACGCCGTACGAGAACCCCAGACCATACGCCAAGACGGGAGCCGCCGCGGGCGCGCGGCTACGTCACCCTGATCCACGCACCGGCACATCGACAAGCCACGCGACGAGCAGACGTTCACCATCGCGCTCCCGCACTCCCAGTACTCCCGTACTGCTGACGGCCGGATCAGTTCTTGGCGTCCCGACCTCGGACGGCGAACACCTCAGACCCGAGCTCACCCACTTCGCGGATCTCATCGACCCCAGTGAGCCGCCCGCCTACGCGCATACCGCAAAAGACCGTGAGGACGGCGGTGTGCCGCCTCACCCCGGGCGTTGACCCGCGCGAACAAAGGGCACCCGAACCTCGCACTCTCGGCGCCCGCGTGCAGCCGGCCGCGATCCCGGATCGATCATTCTACTCCCCGTACGCGCCTCAACCAGTACACCGAGCCCGAGCCCGACGCGCCACTCCTCACCGCCACACAGCGGAAAGGTCGGCATAAATGCCTCGCACTTGATCACTGGCGTGCCGACACCTCCATGGGCGCGACACTGGAAAACGCATAAAACAACCAATAGCGACAGATACGGACCCAGTCCCAACGCAGACCGGCAGCGGCAGTAGTGCCAACAAATCCCGACATAATCTACGAAATACCGAGAACGCGAATCGCGCGTGCCGTGATACCGAAGCGTTGCCGGAAGCGACTAATCGACGAGTTGGCAGCGCGTAAGCTGCCCGCAAGCGCCGACCCCCCGTCGGCTGGTCGCTCATAAGGTCAAACAGGCAATGCAGAATAAAAGCCAAGATTCAAGTTCACCCTGGCTGCCCAAAGCAGTATGGCTGACGGCGGCGGTCGCCCCCCTGACGGCCGGCGTCAACGACGCCTTACGTGCATTCTTTGCCGAACGACCACTTCTGGCGGCATGCATCATTTCGATCTATTGGCTGGGGCTGGCCCTCGCCAGGTTCGTTCTTCCGATCGCGGCCCGGCTCGCGGACAGATGGCGAGACCGAGCCGTGGTCAGGCTGGATCGCTTCTCTCTTCATGCGACGTCTCGGTTCGGTCGACACTATCGGAGCTACATTCTTTCCAATCTCCGCTACATCGACCAGAAGGGGCTGCCCACGGTCGGCTTCTACACCCCCGAGCTGGACGATGTGTTCGTAGACGTGAGTCTGATGCATCGGCCGGCGCACCAGATACCATCCGATGCGCTATCCGATTCCTATGTCGATGCCGTGGAAAGACGATCGATAGTCGACCTGATCAACCAGGAACGCCCTGCGATCCTGGCCATCATAGGTGCGCCGGGAAGCGGGAAGACCACTCTATTGAGGCATGTAGCACGGGACATATCCCGAAATCCCCGACGCGCCACCAGAAAGGTTCCCGTACTTCTTCACCTTCGAGATCATGTCGAATCCATCACGTCTTCCAGAGCCGCAGATCTTTCTTCGACGGTACGCGATTCTCTGGGCCAGTTCGGCCAGGACGAACCAGAAGGATGGTTCAAGGATCGGCTGTCGGCGGGCGACTGCGTGGTTCTCCTGGACGGGCTCGACGAAGTGGCGAACGACGAAAATCGACGTCGTGTGTCCTATTGGGTGGAGAGACAGATCAGCCAGTATCCCGAGAACGACTTCGTCATCACGTCGAGACCGCACGGCTATCAGGCAGCCCCGATCAACGGTGCGACAGTCCTGCAGACCCGCCGTTTCGACGACGAACAGGTGCTGCGATTCATCAATGGCTGGTACAGCGCTATCGAACGCATCAGCACCGGAGCGGACAACGTCGCGGTGCGCATGCGCGCACAGGAAGGCGCCGACGATCTTCTCAGGCGTCTCAGGTCGATGCCCACACTGTACGAGCTGACCGCGAACCCGCTCCTGCTCACCATGGTCGCCAATGTGCACCGCTTCCGTGGAGCATTGCCGGCGAGTCGCGTAGATCTGTATCGCGACATATGCGAAGTGATGCTCTGGCGTCGCCAGGAAGCGAAGAACATCGTCCTTCAGTTTCCTGGCGACAGCACGGAAGGAGCCCTGCGCAGGCTGGCATACGAGATGATGATCCGTAACGTCCGGGACCTTTCACTCGCGGAGGCATCTGCGCTGTTGCGCCCGCTGCTGGCCCGCTTCCCGGGGCTGGTCCGGGTCGAGCTGTTCGTCGAAAGCATCACTTCCTGCGGCATCCTGATCGAACGAGAACGCGGCCTCTATTCGTTCGCGCATCAGACGTTCCAAGAATATCTGTCCGCCGTCTACATCCGCGACAAAGGTATTGCCGACGCACTCCAGCACGCCGTGAACGACACGTGGTGGCGAGAAACTATACTCCTGTACACCGCCCGCAACAACGCGGACCACATCGTGCGAGCATGCCTGGAGTCGGGAACCGCCACAGCCCTGGCATTGGCCTTCGACTGCAGCGAGCAGGCAACCGAGCTGGACCCATCACTCCGCAGAGAACTGGATTCGTTGCTCGATCGCGCCTTCAGCGACGAATCCGCCTCGGAGATGCGCCACCTGATGGCCAGGGTCTTCGTCACGAGAAAACTTCGAGGCACGGTGAAGCTGAGCTCCGGCGCCCGCATCTGCGTACATCCGGTTTCCAAAGCCATGTACCGTCTTTTCGCCGCCGACCTGGCCGATGGCGCCCATGCCCGGCGACCGGATGATCCCTCATACGATACGGATACGGACATGGACAAGCCGGCGCTCGGCGTTCGAGCCGAGGACGCCCTAGCGCTCGTCACCTGGATAAACGCGCTCTCGGGTGATCCGACCTATCGCCTGCCAACGAATGACGACATACGTGACATCACCGCTGGTAAAATAGGCACGCTCCTGCCACGCCATGTATGGCTCCAGCCCAAGGACGGCAGGCCCGTACTGTGCGTGCGCGGAAACGCACGGGAGACGAATTTCCTGCCCAAGGATGACCTTTCCCGCCGGCTCAGGGCGGACATTTTCGAAAGCCTTGGCTGGCACTTCCAGGCAGCCCTGGCGCGAACCGCCGCAGCCGCCGGGTGCGTCGACCAAAATCTACGGGCAGTCGTCATCGAGCATTTCTCCCGATCCACCGACCCGGAGCGGGCCTTCGACAAGCTATTGGGTCTCGCATCCCTCATAGCATCAGAGTCGAGCAAGACCATCGCGCCGTTCGAGCGGCCACTGGGAGTGATGCTGCGCAATGCGTCGGGCGATGGGTACATCGGCTCGAAACTCCCATTCATCGGAAAGACGTTCAACACCGACCCGTACGAAGCGATCAACCTCAATCACGATCGCGTAAGTGCGGCGATCATCAATTACATCGCCCAGTCGACAGAACGGACAGGCAGAAGGAGAAGAGTGAGAAGCGACATCTCACATCCCCTGGTCATGGACTTCAACGACGAGTACGGCATGAACCTCGCACTACGACAGATCATGGGGCATGCTTACAGCGAGGCCATGAGTAAAGCGTGGATCCACGCCTGCACCGGCAGAAGCCGAGATCGCCGCAGCCTATATCTCACCGCCATCTGTACAGATGTGATGCGACGAGCCAAAATTGATCACGACCTTCACTTCCCACTGCCTGAGGAAATGTTGCGCCTCGTTCGCGCGGCATCGGACAACCTGGTGCGCAGAGCCGCGTCCAACGGATGGCCCCGGGCGACGCTCCAACATTTCCTGCCCGCGATCGAAGGCATTTTCCTGCGCCACGAACGCCTGGACGCGTCACTTGCTCGGCTTGTCCGCGTCACCGCAGTTCTCCTGTCGATCGAGTCGAAACTGACCAATGGGTTTCGCGAAGAAGCCGCCGCATTTCTTCAGGTCGCCGCCGCAGTAACGCGACTTGAGGACCGGCTGTGCTCGGAGGAGCGGCCCGACGAAGCGATCATTCTCGCTGTCGATCGATGATCCGCCCCGCGCAGACAGGACTTCGAGGGCGGCGCCGAGACACGTACCGTTTCCCAGGCGTGCCGGCCGCCCCTCACCCGATCCGAGCGGCCGTACGACAGTGCGTTCCGCTTGATCTTCATCGAAGCTGTCCGGCAGGATGACCAGGAAGCGGGAAACCCGCCCCCGCGCCCCCAGGAGCTGATCCAAGTGGATCTCACAGCGACATGGGCAGTCTTACTCGGGCTCGGCTGCATCGTTGCCGCCTCCGGGATATACACATTGGCCACCAAGCGACTCCCCCTCCCGTTGCGGGAATGCTGCCGGTGGGCACCTTGCCTCCCGGTAGCCGCATGAACCCTCTTGACGCGGCCCACGGCCAATCATGTACGAGGAATCTCGCCCCTCCTGGAATGGCCTCGGCCTCCCCCGAGTAATTCCCGCACACCCGGTACAGGCCCACCTGCTCGCACCCCGTCCTGATTTCCTCCCCGGACGCGAGGCTCGCCGAAGAGAATGAGCGGCGCCGGCAGCCGGCGTGCTAGTCGATCCGCCGTGAGCACGTGCCGCGCCTGCCACATCGCCGCACCGAACCCGATCAGCCAGACGACGGCGAAGCCACCCCAGACCAGTACGACGAAGATCTCCGCTTCGCTGTAAGGGATCGCAACGCTGTGCCAGCCCAATCCGAGAAAGGCCGCGACCCCGAGCGCCGCCAAGAACCGCCATCCCGGCGACCTGTCGAGAAGCATGGCGTAACCCTATGATTTGCCATTCCTCCCGAAGAGAGGCCGCGTGCCGACCGGCCGCCTTCCTCGCGCAAGCACCGCATACACGGAATGACGTGCAGGTCATCGCCTCCCCGGACGGAACGATCCGGCGAGCCCTCCGGCGCCCGCAGCCCCGGGCTTGACCACCACTGTGTCCCCGACGCTCCTCGCCGCTCTCACGCAGGGAGCGGGACCCCCTGATGCAGCACCGGCTGACCGACCCCGCAGTCCTGCCCGGCTCTGGTCACCGGCGCAGGAACGCGGTGACCATCGGCAGCACCAGGTCGGGCCGGATGACCTGCAGGTGCTTCGTGTCCGGCAGGATGGCCAGTTGCGCGTCCGGCAGCAGTTGCTTCATCTCGACGCCGTGCTCGAGCCGGACGAAGTCGGTGTCGCCGATGATGATCAGAACCGGCATCGTCAGCCGGGCCAGCTGTTCGTCGGTCCATCCTGCGAAGTCGTGCACGGCCGGCTGGATCTTCATCACGACCGGGAAGAAGTCCTCGGGATTCGGCGCCACCTCCTCATAGGCGCGTTGCATCGCCACGGACTCCTCCTCGGTCGGCATCCGAGGCGAGTACAGCTCCAACGCCGTGATCTCGGGGTAATACGCCTCGGATCGGGTCGACCGGAAGTGCGAGGCCGCCAGCACGACCCGGCCGACCCGATCCGGGGCCGAGACGGCGACCTCGGTGGAGACCAGCCCGCCCAAGCTGTAGCCGAACAGGTCGGCCCGCTCGACGCCGAGATGATCGAGCAGCGCGATCACGTCCTCGGCGCACTGCCTGATGGAGAACGGCCGGTCGCTGTCGGCGGTGTGCCCGTGCCCCTGCAGCTCGACACCGATCACCTTCCGCTCAGCGGTCAACACAGGCAGCAGCGAGTCGAAGCTCAGCCGGAACGTGTACGCGCCGCCGTGCAGCATGATCAGCGGCGGGCCGGGCTGATCAGCGCCCAGAACCTCGTAGTAGAGGTCGATGCCGTTCACCGAGGCGTACGCACCTTGAGTCATGTCGATCCCCTCGTCGATTTCTACCGACTCGGCGTGTAAGTCAGCACCACTGTGCCGTTGCCGAGCTCGGTCACCTTCGCCAGATCCATGGCGGTAGTACGGATGCCGGACAGCAGCGACTCGCCGGACCCGGCGACGAATGGGGAGATGCTCAGATGCAGCTCGTCGAGCAGACCAGCCTCGACCAGCGCCCGGCTGAACGGGCCGTTGCCATACTTCACCAATGTCCCGTCGCCGGCCTCCTTGAGCCGGGCGACCGCGTCGACCGGATCGCCGGCCAGCACTTCCGCGTTCCACGTGGTCTCGGACAACGTGGTGGAGGCCACGTACTTGGGTAGAGAGTTGATCTTGTCCGCGACATCGCCGGTCATGGTCGGCCAGGTTTGGGCGAAGCCCTCATAAGTCACCCGGCCGAGTACGAGACCGACCGCCGAGGACAACAGCCGGAGCTGATAGGCGAAGTGGTTGTCGTTGGGGACGACCTTCGCCTGCCCCGCCCACCAGGCGTCGCCGGACATCCTCCCGTCGATCGAGAGGTGGTCGTATTCGATCAGTTTTCGCACGCCCGGGAGTCAACCATCCAGCTGACCGGTTCGTCTTGTATCGAACCGAACCCGTGTCACAACGCCAGGAACGGGATACCGGACCTCAGCTCGCCCGGGGTGTGACCGGTCGCCCACCGCATCGCCCGCGCGAGTTGCGACTGATCGTAATAGCCGCCGGCGGCGACCACGTCGGTGATCGATCTCCCCGCCGTGAGGAGTTGCGCGGCGTGCCGTGCCTGCTCGATGCTGGCGAGCTTGCGGTGCGAGATCCCGACGGCCCGGCGGAACCGGATCTGCGCGATCCGTTCCGACATGCCGCGTGGCCGTTCGCCGTGCCGGATCTCGTCGACCAGAGGGTCGAAGAACAACAATCCCGCGCGCACCAGCCGATCGACGAAGACCTCGACGTTCTGCGCGGTCGGCATCTCCCAGCCCTGGTTGTCCAGCAAGATCCGGCCGCCCGGCAGCGTCGGCAGCAACGCATCCCTGAGGTCGGACAGACCGGAGGGCGGATACAGCGGCAGATATGCACCGAGCCGCAACTCCACGCCGAAAAACTCCGAGCCCTCCGGGCACGTCATCGAGGTGCCCCTCGTCTCCGGCCCCTTCACGTGCACGGTCAATGCGTCGCCGCCCCGCGCAAACGCGATCATGGTTGAGGATTTGACCGCCGAGCTGAAACCGGTCGTGGCATCGCAGCTCGCCGACCACACCCGCTGCACCAGCGGGAGTTCGCCGGCAACAGCGTTGAAGATCAGCCCCACGCGGCGTGACTATAGTCCACTCAAGATGCAGACCGCTTGCCCGAACTGCATCGAGAACAGGCCACATGATGGGCGATCCGACTCGGTGGCGTCGGCCACTGAACTCATCCGCAGGCTCCCACCCAGCCGCAAAGCCAGTTCCGGAGATCGGGGCTGGCTCTTCGCGGCTCATGGCAGGTCGTCAACCGAGTGCGGTACGCAGGGCCGACCAGGCCCACGCGGGGCGCACCCGGAGCGCAAGCAGGCCAAGGGCCCGAGGGCAAGGCTGGAGCCCGCCCCCCCCGGGAAGAAGGGCCTTGGCTCTCTGCTTGGGTATCCCCGGACGTGGCATGCGCCGCATGCTTCCGCCTTGATACTCACCGTGGCGATTCAGCAGGCTACGCGCCGAACAGGCCGACACTGCGGAGCCCGGAGTGCATAGGTCAGCCCTCCCCGTCGTCCGCCTTGATGTAGCGCTCAAGAAGCCACCTCGAAAGCCGCATGGTGAGGCCCGCCAGAAGCGCGCAACAGATCAGGATCACCAGAATCACGGCGATGCCGACAAGCGCAAGGATCTTCCCGGAGGAGGCGCCGGCGAAGTCGGTAGCCGCTGTGCCCAGCGCAATAAGTACGCCTCCGCCTATCAACACGAACATAAGCCCAGCCCGGATGACAACAGCCAACAGCTTCTTAGCATGTATGGACTGTGACCTCAGTTGCCGGCGGATTGCGGAAGCTCATGGCGTCGTCCAGGGCTCGGGCAGCGCACGCCTCGGACGCGAGCGCACGGGCTTCGTCGGTGGTGCCCAGCGGCAAGCGCGGGTCTCGTCGGATTGGTGAGCCTGCCACCTGCGTTTTTGCAGCGGAAGACCAGAACCACGACGCCGTGCTGAATATTCTTGCAGACACCGGTCAGAACGATGGGTTCAACCTGAAGGCCGGTCTCATCCTCTACCTCATGCAGGAGGCCCGTGGCGATGTCTTCGGACAGGTCCGACACTCCGCCCAGCGCTTCCCCATGGCCGTTGTCGCGAGGCTCGGTGAGCAGTACGCGTCCTTGGTTATCGGTGATCACGCATGCCACGCTGACAGAGTGCGCGTCATGGTGCTGCAGCAGCCTGCCTCCGCGATGCGCAAGACGGTAGTACACGTATGTACGAGCAGAGGGGTTGGCCAGTGTCCGAATCGCTCACTTTGCCGGGCCTGGACCCGAGGAGTGACCGGGCCGTCTTCCACCAGCGCGCCGATCACCCGCATCAGGTGATCGAACGCGACCATCGGGTTCACGCATCGCCATCGTGATCAAGGCAAGGCGGCCGTTCATGGCCGAGACGGAAGGGGCGAGCGGAAAGCCGTCCGTGGGGTTCAGCGAGATCACCGAAGTGATGTCATCGGCATCGGTGGCCGAACTGCTCAATCCCGGCCCCGAAGAGTCGGGTAACCTCTCGCTCCCGGTGTGCCAGTGTTCCATTTGGTACGCACCGCTGCGCCACCGACGGCACTCCGGTTGAAATGTATGACGCAGTGATGTTTAGCGACGCCTACGTTTCGTCGTACGAGCTTCCTGCGGCCGAGTGCCTCCGCATGGCCAAGCGGGCGAGAACACGATCGCCGCGATGATGTACCAGCACGGCGCGGCGGAGGGATCGCAGACGCCACGAACGCCAAGATCACCGAGAGCAACCCGGACGATGACGATGAATCTTCGGGAGCGCTACCCGCGTGAGCTAATGGCACGCTAACGGCACGAAGCCCGGCAGCAAGATCGCTACCGGGCTTCTTTTCGCTGGTGGGCGGTACTGGGTTCGAACCAGTGACCCCTCGCTTGTAAGGCGAGTGCTCTACCGCTGAGCTAACCGCCCCTGATCGGCACTACACCTTACGACACCAACGGAGCCGATCGCACATCCACTTCCCACCCGGGGCCCAGGTCCGGGCGGCCGGCGGCGCGCCAGCCGAGGAGGGCGGCGCCGAGCATGCCCGCGTCGACACCCAGGGCGGCCGGCAGGAGCGGCGGGGCGTCGCGGAAGGTGAGGCGTTTGACGAGGCGGGTGCGGACCGGGTCGAAGAGGGCGGGGCCCGCCTCGGCGAGACCGCCGCCCAGGACGATCATCGAGGGGTCCAGCAGGAGCGTGTACGTGGCCAGGGCGAGGGAGAGGGCCTCGACGGCGTCGTCCCAGACCTCGATGGCCAGGGGGTCGTCGGAGGCGACGACCTGCTCGGCGCGTACGTCCTCCAGGCCGGCGCGCAGGCTGTAACGGCGGCCGACCGAGGCGGCGGAGGCGTAGGTCTCCAGGCAGCCGAACTGGCCGCAGGCGCACTGCTCGCCGTCGGGGAAGACGGGGATGTGGCCGATCTCGCCGCCCCAGCCGGACGCGCCGCCGTACGGCTCGCCATGGATGATCATGGCGCCGGCGATGCCGGTGCCGATGGGGAGGAAGAGGAAGTCCGGCACGCCGCGGCCGGCGCCGAGGACGCTCTCGGCGAGGCCGCCGGTGCGGACGTCGTGGCCGAGGATGACCGGGACGTCGAGCTCGGTGAAGTCGGTGGCGGGCACGTCGCGCCAGCCGAGGTTGGCGGCGTAGAGGGCGGTGTCCTCGGAGACCAGACCGGGCACGGCCAGGCCGACGCCCGCGGGCGTGCCGTCGCCGGAGGCGGCCAGGTGGCCGATGAAGGCGCGGATGGCGGCCACGACCGCCTCGGGACCCTCGGCGCGCGGGGTGGAGCGACGCTCGCTCAGCAGCACCGCGCCGGTCTCGCTGACCAGGCCGCCCTTCATGGACGTGCCACCGACGTCCAGCGCGACGACGAACGAACTAGTTGAGGACACGAAAAGGAACGATAGCGCAGCTCAGCAAATGTCTGGAAAAGTCCTGCAAGATCAAGCGCGGCCGAGCACTCGATTGAGTGCCGCCTCGACCTCCGCGGAGAGCCCCGGCGGGGCGCCCGAGCCGATCAGGGCCTCGGGGTCGACCAGGGTCCGGGCCGTCCGCACGGCGCCGCAGGAGCGGCACTCGACCTCGCCGAGCCGGCAGATCAGCGTCGTGGACCCGCAGGAGCCGCACGCCTCCAGGTCGAGATCGTGCAGGCGCTGGCAGTCCGGGCAGATCAGCACCTGCGTCTCCCGGCGCACCGCGCGCTTCCAGGGACTGGCCCCGCGCACGGGGTCGGTCTGCCGGGCCCCGCAGCGGTAGCAGGGCATCGTTTCCTCCGTTACGAGATGTCGGCGAGTGCCTTGGCGTAGTCGGCGACGTCGCGCGCCTCACCGGCCGGATTGACCACCGACCAGCGGATCACACCCTCGCCGTCGATGACGAAGCTGCCCCGCCGTGCGACGCCCTTCGTCTCGTCGAACACACCGTACGCCCGGGCCACCTGTCCATGTGGCCAGAAATCGGAGAGCAGGGGAAAAATGTAACCCTCCTGGTCCGCCCAGGCACGATGCGTGAACATCGAGTCGACCGAGACGGTGAGGATCTGTGCGTCGCCGGCGGAGAAGTCGCGCAGCTCCGACAGCTCGCGATGACAGACCCCGCTGAAGGCCAGCGGGTAGAAGACCAGCACGACCTTCCTGCCCCGGAACTGAGTGAGTCTCACCGGAGTGCCGTGCTGGTCCCGTAGCTCGAAGCCGGGAGCCGGGGCGCCGACGCCGGCAGGATGCCCGTTCACGCTTCCATCCTGCCGTACGGCTGGTGTCCGTGCTTCCTATCGCCGGCCCTTCGGGGCGACGAGCCTCGTCCCCGACCAGTCGGGGGCCGCGGAGATGCTGCTGGTCTGCGAGAGACCGGCGGTGGTGGCATCCTCCCCGATGTCGCTCGGCTCCACGTGGCCGTCACGCCCCGCCTTCGGAGTCAGCAACCAGATCTGGCCACCGTCGGCGAGTGCTCGCATGGCGTCGCCGCTCAGGACGTCGAACAGGTCCCCGTCGCCGTCGCGCCACCACAGCAGCACCACGTCGACGACGTCGTCGGTGTCTTCGTCCAGCAGTTCGTTGCCGGTCAGGTTCTCGATGGAGTCGCGAAGCTCGTCATCGACGTCCTCGTCCCAGCCGATCTCCTGCACCACCTGACCCGGCTTGAGGCCGAGTCGTTCGGCCAGGCCGCGTTCGCCCTGCGCCTGACCCGCGGTCGCGCTCACGTTTATCCCTCCTGCTTGAGTGGCCCCGCATATGCGGTTTATCGCTTCGGGACAGTCCACACGCTGTGACCCTCAGTCGTCAACGGTCGCCACGGGTACGGCCGTACTCGGCCAGAATCAATCAGACAAAAATGACAGGCGAACCTGACGTTGCGGGTTGTCGACGTTGAGGTCCACCAGCGCTATGGACTGCCAGGTGCCCAGCGCCAATCTGCCGCCGAGCACGGGAACCGTGGCGTACGGCGGGATCAGCGCCGGCATGACGTGTGACCTGCCGTGCCCGCGCGAGCCGTGGGCGTGCCGCCACCGGTCGTCGGACGGCAGCAGGTCACGCAGCGCGGACAGCAGGTCGTCGTCGCTGCCCGAGCCCAGCTCCAGCAGCGCCACGCCGGCCGTCGCGTGCGGGACGAAGACGTGCAGCAGCCCGTCCCCACCACGCGCGCGGACGAATTCGGCGCATTCCCCGGTGATGTCGTGCACCGTCTCGCGTGAACCGGTGGCCACCGAGATGAGTTCTGATCTCACGGGGAAATTCTACTGAGGCACAATGACCGCATCAGGGCCGGGAAACACCAGCCCGGTGTGCCCGTCGTCGAAGCGCACGATGTACGGGGGCCCGCCGTCCACGCCCTGGACCTCGGTGATCACTCCGCTCCGGTCCCTTTCGCCAACGGTATTCCCGTGCACGAGGAGCCGGTCTCCTACCGTCGCATTCATAGCTACAGCCTCGTACGGACAGCGCCGTTCGAAAAGAGGGGATCGGCCGGAGTGGCGGGACAGCCGCCGCAATCATGACCGAACCGTTACCTGAGAGTTCGCTGAGAACGGCCCGCGCGAAGGCCCCGGATCGCTGCCGTTAGACTCCGCGCGGCGCCTCCGCCGCCCCCGGGAGTGACGCATCCGCCTCCCCGGGGGATACTCAGGGGCGGAAGGCAAAAATTCGTAGCTTTTCCCGTCTTGTTAAAATGCGGGACGGATGTAACCTATGCGTTTGATTCGTCCTACCATCGGTGGTCTAGGCCACCTGTAGCACCCCTGCCAGCAGCGACACCCTGGTTACCCGTGAGTAGAGATGCACTTTCCACTCCGAGCGACCAGGATGGAAAGCGACCCAGACCAGACATCAGTCATCCTCGGAAGGCGAGACCCAGTGGCTTCCGGACGCCAGCGTTTCTCGATCATCAGCGACGGCCTACCCAGCCAGCTGCCTGATGTCGACCCCAGTGAGACCAACGAGTGGCTCGAGTCCCTCGACAACGTCGTCAAGACGGAGGGCCGCACCAGAGCCCGCTACCTGATGCTCCGCATGCTGGAGCGGGCGCGCGAGCACCAGGTCGGCGTGCCGGGCCTGCGCAGCACCGACTACATCAACACGATCCCGCCGGAGCGTGAGCCCTGGTTCCCCGGCGACGAGCACGTCGAGCGGCGCATCCGGGCCTACATCCGCTGGAACGCGGCGATCATGGTGTCGCGCGCGAACGCCCGCACCAACGTGGGCGGCCACATCGCCACCTACGCCTCGGCCGCGTCCCTGTACGAGGTCGGTTTCAATCACTTCTTCCGCGGCAAGGACCACGGCGAGTCGGGCGACCAGGTCTTCTTCCAGGGGCACGCCGCGCCGGGCATCTACGCCCGCGCCTTCCTGGAGGGCCGCCTCAACGAGGCCCAGCTCGACGCCTTCCGCCAGGAGCTGTCGCACGGCTTCCACGGCCTGCCGTCCTACCCGCATCCGCGGCTCATGCCGGACTTCTGGGAGTTCCCCACGGTCTCGATGGGTCTGGGGCCGATCGGGGCGATCTATCAGGCGCGGTTCAACCGCTACCTGCTCAACCGCCAGATCAAGGACACCAGCCGCAGCCACGTATGGGCGTTCCTGGGCGACGGCGAGATGGACGAGCCCGAGTCGCTGGGCGCCATCGGCGTGGCCGCGCGCGAGGAGCTCGACAACCTCACCTTCGTCATCAACTGCAACCTGCAGCGGCTCGACGGCCCGGTGCGCGGCAACGGCAAGATCATTCAGGAGCTGGAGTCCTACTTCCGCGGCGCCGGCTGGAACGTCATCAAGGTCGTCTGGGGCCGCGACTGGGACCCGCTTCTCGCGGCCGACGTCGACGGCGTGCTGGTCAACCAGATGAACACCACCCCCGACGGCCAGTTCCAGACCTACTCGGTCGAGTCGGGCGGCTACATCCGGGAGAACTTCTTCGGCGGCGACCCGCGCCTGCGCAAGATGGTCGAGCACCTGACCGACGACGAAATCCGCAAGCTGTCGCGCGGCGGGCACGACTACCACAAGGTCTACGCGGCGTTCAAGTCCGCGCGCGAGCACGTCGGCCAGCCGACGGTCATCCTGGCCCAGACCATCAAGGGCTGGACGCTCGGCAAGGACTTCGAGGCGCGCAACGCCACCCACCAGATGAAGAAGCTCACCAAGGCCGAGCTGAAGGAGTTCCGCGACCGGCTCTACCTGCCGATCCCGGACTCGGCGCTGGAGGGCGACCTGCCCCCGTACTTCCACCCGGGCGAGAACGACCCCGAGATCGCGTACATGAAGGAGCGCCGCGCGGCGCTCGGCGGCGTGCTGCCCAAGCGCGTGGTGCGCGCCAAGCCCGTCAAGCTGCCCGGTGACGCCGCCTACCAGACCTTCGCCAAGGGCTCCGGCAAGCAGCAGGTCGCCACCACGATGGCGTTCGTCCGGCTGCTGAAGGACCTCATGCGCGACAAGGAGGTCGGCCACCGGTTCGTGCCGATCATCCCGGACGAGGCGCGTACGTTCGGCCTCGACGCGATGTTCCCGACGGCGAAGATCTACTCGCCGCACGGCCAGACGTACGAGGCCGTCGACAGGGAACTGCTGCTGTCGTACAAGGAGTCGGTGCAGGGGCAGATCCTGCACGAGGGCATCAGCGAGTCGGGCTCGATGGCATCGGCGATCGCCGCCGGCACCTCGTACGCCACGCACGGCGAGCACATGATCCCGATCTACATCTTCTACTCGATGTTCGGCTGGCAGCGCACCGGCGACCAGATGTGGCAGATGGCCGACCAGATGACGCGCGGCTTCCTGCTGGGCGCCACGGCCGGCCGCACCACGCTCAACGGTGAGGGCCTGCAGCACGAGGACGGCCACACGCCGCTCATCGCCTCGACCAACCCGGCGGCGGTCTCCTACGACCCGTCGTGGGCGTTCGAGGTCGCGCACATCGTCAAGGACGGCCTGCGGCGCATGTACGGCGAGCAGCCGGAGGACGTGTTCTACTACCTCACCGTCTACAACGAGCCCTACCTGCAGCCGGCCCAGCCGGCGAACGTCGACGTGGAGGGCCTGCTCAAGGGCCTCTACCGGTTCGCCGAGGGGCCGCAGACGCAGGGGCCGAAGGCCAACATCCTGTCCTCCGGCGTCGCGGGCCCGTGGGCGATGGAGGCCCAGCGACTGCTGGCCGAGGAGTGGGGCGTGTCGGCCGACGTGTGGTCGGCCACGTCCTGGACCGAGCTGCGCCGCGACGCTCTGGCGTGCGAGGAGCACAACCTGCTCAACCCCGACGCCGAGCAGCGCGTCCCGTACGTGACCGAGGTGCTGTCGCAGGCGCAGGGCCCGTTCGTGGGCGTCAGCGACTACATGAAGGCCGTCCAGGACCAGATCGCGCAGTGGGTGCCGGGTGACTGGTCCTCGCTGGGCACCGACGGGTTCGGCCTGTCCGACACCCGCTCGGCGCTGCGCCGCCACTTCCATGTCGACGCCGCCTCGATCACGCTGGCCGTGCTGACCAGCCTGGTCAAGCGGGGTGAGCTCGACGGCGAGGTGCTGCGCGAGGCGATCGCCCGCTACCACCTGAAGAACGGCGTGACCGAGGCCGGTGGCGCCGAGAGCAACGACACCCAGTCGATGGGCGTCTGAGACATCCACCAGGAGCGCCCCCGCGAAGAACCTGTCGCGGGGGCGCTCGCCGTGGGGCGGCGCGTCGGGAGGGGTACGCGCCGCCTCGCCGGTTCCGGTGAAGCGTCACGTATTGTGGGCACTACTTCCCCCTGAGCTGACGAGGGGAAATGTCGCATGCGCCGCGTACTGGCCGCCGCAGTCCTGACCGCCGCAACCACGGGCTGTGTCAGCACGGCCAAGCCCGCCACCGATGTGATTCCGGAAACAGACAAGATCGTGTGGGGGCCCTGCACGGACGTGGCCCGCCCGGACGGGGAACCGCCCGCCGAGCAGGACGCGACGGTCCGCTGCGGCAAGCTCAGCGTCCCGCTGAACTACGCCGAACCCGCCGGGGAGAAGATCGAGCTCGCGCTGATCAAACTGGCGGCCACGGACCAGAAGAAGCGGATCGGCTCGCTGCTGTTCAACTTCGGCGGCCCCGGCGCGTCCGGCGTCGACACCCTCGACCAGGCGGGCAAGTCGCTCGGCACGCTGCGCACCCGCTACGACCTGATCAGCTTCGACCCGCGCGGCGTCGAGCGCAGCTCCGGCGTGCGCTGCGGCGGCACCGCCGACCTCGACCGCTTCACCTCGCTCGACACGCTGCCCGCCAACGCGCGGACCCGCGGCGAGATCGAGGCCGCCAACCGGCGCTTCGCCGAGCTCTGCGGGCGCGACTCCGGCAAGATCCTGCCCTACGTCGGCACCGTCAACGCCGCCCGCGACATGGACCGCATCCGCGCCGCCCTGGGCGACGAGAAGCTCAACTACGTCGGCATGTCGTACGGCACCCAGCTCGGCGCCGTGTACGCCACGCAGTTCCCGGAGAACGTGGGCCGGATGGTGCTCGACGCGCCCCTGGACCCGACCGTCACCTTCGAGGAACGCACGCTGGCCCAGACCAAGGGCTTCCAGCGGGCGTACGAGAGCTTCCTGAAGGACTGCGTGAAGGACAAGTGCGAGGTCGGCGAGGACGTCGCCGCCGCCGGCGCGAACGTCGAGAAGCTGATGAACCAGCTCGCCGCCCGACCGCTCAAGGTCTTCCGGCGCGAGCTCACCCAGGGGCTGGCCGCCACCGGCGTCGCGGCCGCGCTGTACTCGGAGCTGACGTGGCCGTTCCTGGAGAGCGCGCTCGGCCAGGCGCTCAAGGGCAACGGGGCGGCGCTGCTCTACCTGGCCGACACCTACACCGGCCGCGGCGAGGACGGCTCCTACACCACGCAGACGACCAGCTTCCCGGCGGTCACCTGCGTCGACACGGCCGAACGTCCCGACGAGGCCACGCTGCGGCGCACCGAGACGGCCTCGCTGAAGATCTCGCCGCTGTTCGGCGGCGCGGGCTCGGGCGCGCTGTGCGACGTGTGGCCGGTCAAGGGCAGTGACGAGGCCAGGAAGGTGAACGCCACCGGCTCGGCGCCGATCCTCGTGGTGGGCGGCAAGAACGACCCCGCCACCCCGTACGAGTGGGCGCCCAGGCTGACGGCGCAGCTCAAGACGGCCACGCTGGTCAGCTACGAGGGCGAGGGGCACGGCGCCTACCTGTCGGGCAGCAAGTGCGTCGCCGAGCTGGTGGACGGCTATCTGCTCAAGGGCGACGTGCCGGAGCGCGGCGCCTCCTGCCCGGCAGCCTGACGTACGCGCCCTGGACGCGCCCTGGACGCGCCGCCACTCGGCGGTCGGCGGCGTGTCCAGGGCAGGGGTGGCCGCTCGGCTGAGCGGCCCGCGCGGGACCGGGGCGCGGGGAAGGCGGCTCCCGGCCCGCGACGATCACAGAGGAGTCACAGCAGGCTCATGGGGGATCACTGGCGCCGCCGGTAGACGCCGAAGACGCTGCCCGACTGGTCGCGCACATAGGCGAAGTCGGTGCCCGGCGCGTCGCCGACGACCTTCGTCAGGACCTTGCCGCCCAGCTCCTCCCCGCGCCGGCAGGTCTCCTCCACGTCGGCCACCTGCACGTGGAACACCGCGTGCGCGGGAAGCTCCCCCTTGGTGCCGAACAGGCCGCCGACGGGCTCGCCGCCGGGATAGCGGATCAGCCGGTAGTCGAGGCCGCCGTCGTCCTCCGGAGCGAAGGTCCAGCCGAACAGCTCGCCGTAGAAGCGCTCGGCGCTCTCCGGGTCGTCGGTCGCCACCTCGAACCAGTTGACCGTGTTGTCTTGCATCGCCAGCTCCTCAATGTTTTCGAACAAGACAACGATCTAACGGCAGGGCGACAACCCTATGTCGGTGTTTTCGCTTGACTAATCGAGCACAGTGCCGTGCACGAGCATCTCCGGGACGTCGGTGGCGTAGCCCTCCAGCGGACGGTCGGGACAGCGCTCGGCGGTGACCGAGGCGGTGGCGATGCGGTCGAGCCGGAAGACGCGCACGTCGTCGCGGAGCCGGCACCACGCCACCAGATACCAGAACCCGCCGCGGCCGCCCAGGAACACCCCGGGCTCGACGTCGCGGGAGGTCAGCGCGCCCTTGGCGTCGGCGTAGTCGAGCCGGAGCACCCGCCGGCGCAGCAGCGCCTCCTCGATGGCCCGGGAGATGCCCTCGCCGCCGAGCGGCCGGATGCCGTCGCCGGGCTCGGCCGGCTCGGACACGTGCACCACCCGCCGCGCCAGCTCCCTGGCCAGCTCGCCCTCGCGGCCGGGCATGGCGGCGACGACCTTGCGCAACGCGCTGCGCGCCTGCCTGCCGAACGGCTGGTCACCGGCCCGGCTGAGCGCGACCGCGATGGCCACCGCCTCGGCCGGGGTGAAGTTGAGCGGTGGCAGGGACATCTTCTTGTCGATCGCGTAGCCGCCCTTGCGCCCCGTCTCGGCGTAGATCGGCACCCCGGACTCCTGCAGGGCGGTGATGTCGCGCTCGATCGTGCGCACGCTCACCTCGAACCTGCCGGCCAGCTCGCGGGCCGAGCGGCAGCGGGGCGCGATGGCGCGCAGGTCCTCGACGAGCGCGTAGAGCCGGTCGGTACGGTTCACACCCGCGACGCTACGCGCGGGCACCGACAATCCCCAGTGCGCAGGGGATTCCGGCCCGCCGAAATGGTCAGCGGGCCCAGTCGAGCAGCCTCTCCAGCGGCCAGGTGTTGACGATCCGGTCCGCCTCGACGCCGCACCGGGCCGCCCGCTCGCAGCCGAAGCGCTGCCAGTCGAGCTGGCCCGGGGCGTGCGCGTCGGAGTCGATCGCGAACACGCACCCCTGCTCGTAGGCCTGGCGCAGCAGCCGCTTGGGCGGGTCGAGCCGGTCCGGCCGCGAGTTGATCTCGACGGCCACCCCGAACCGGCGGCACGCCTCGAAGACCAGGTCGGCCTCGAACTCCGACTCCGGCCTGCGGGAGCCACGCGCTCCCCCGGCCCGCACGACCCGGCCGGTGCAGTGGCCGAGCACGTCCACCAGCGGGTTGGCGATGGCCGTCACCATCCGGCGGGTCATCTCGGGGCCGGGCATGCGCAGCTTGGAGTGCACGCTGGCGACCACCACGTCGAGCCGTTCCAGCAGCTCGGGCTCCTGGTCGAGGCTGCCGTCGAGGTTGATGTCGACCTCGATGCCGGTCAGGATCCGGAACGGCGCCAGCCGCCGGTTGAGCGCGTCGACCACGTCCAGCTGCTCGCGCAGCCGGGCCGCGGGCAGCCCGCGGGCGACGGTCAGCCGCGGCGAGTGGTCGGTCAGGGCGAGGTATTCGTGGCCCAGCGACTTGGCCGCCTCGGCCATCTCCTCGATCGGCGAGCCGCCGTCCGACCAGTCGGAGTGGCTGTGCAGGTCGCCCTTGAGCGCCGCCCGCAGCGCGGCCGTCTCGTCGTCGAGGTCGGCGCCCTCGGTGGCGCGCAACCGGCGCAGATAGGTGGGCACCTGACCGGCCAGCGCCTCGGAGACCACCAGCGCGGTCACCTTGCCGATGCCGGGCAGGTCGGCGAGCCCGCCCGACTCCGCGCGCCGCAGCAGCTCCTCGCGTGGCAGGTCCGCCACGACGGAGGCCGCGCGGCGGAAGGCGCGCACACGATAGGCGGGCTCGCCGGCCCGCTCCAGCAAGAAGGCGATTTCGCGGAACGCCTCGACCGGTTCCATACGTTCATGAATATCAAAGGGCATGTCACCGTCCGATCACGGGGAATTGATGGCCGGGCGGAACCCCCGATAGGCTGTGCGACCCACGAAGGAGCTCGATTGCCCCACCAGCCGTCCCCACCCCCGGCGAAGCAGCGCTCGTCGAAGGTGATCACTCTCACCGTCATCGGCGTCGTCTCGGTCATGGTGGTGGGCTACTGCGCGGCCACCCAGGACGACGACGAGGTCACCGCCGACTGCGTCGACATGAGCCGGCAGCTGGAAGACGGCTCCTACCAGGTCGTCGACGAAGACTACTGCGACGACGACGGGCACTCCCACTACTACGTCGGCTCCCGGGGCGCCTACCACTGGTATTACGGCGGCACCAGGCACGGCACCCGGGTGCGCGGCGGCACCAGCCTGCGTCCCTCCGACGTCACCATCTCCAGCCGTGCCGGCCGCGAGATCCAGCGCGGCGGCTTCGGCAGCGGCCGCAGCAGCGGGAGCTGACCGGTGCGGCGCGAGCGGGGCGCTCCCCGCGACGGCTGGGAGAAGACGATCGAGGGCCAGGGCCTGGCCTACCACCGTGCGGCCCACCCCGAGGGGCTGAGCAGGCCCTACTGGGACGAGTCCGTCCACTACGTGTTCTCCATGGACGAGGTGGAGTCGCTGGAGGAGCAGGTCGAGGAGCTGCACGGGATGTGCCTGCGGGCCGCCGAGCACGTGGTCTCCACCGGCCGCTTCGCCGATCTGGCCATCCCCGGTTGGGCCGCGGAGGAGGTGGCGCGCTCCTGGGAGCGGCGCGACGCGCACCTCTACGCCCGCTTCGACCTGCGTTACGACGGCACCGGGCCGGCCAAGCTGCTGGAGTACAACGCCGACACGCCGACCTCGCTGCTGGAGTCGTCGGTGGTGCAGTGGTTCTGGCTGCAGGACACCCATCCCGGCGGCGACCAGTGGAACTCCATCCACGAGCGGCTCATCGACCGCTGGCGGGAGATGCGGCTGCCGCCCGGCCCCACCCACTTCGCCTGGACCAGCGGCGACGAGACCGGCGAGGAGGCCATGACCCTGGCCTACCTGCAGGAGACCGCCGAGCAGGCCGGGCTGGAGACCGTGGCCGTCGCCATGGAGGACATCGGCTGGGACTCCCTCAACCGCCGCTTCGTCGACGTCGAGGAGCGGATGATCCGCTCGGCCTTCAAGCTCTACCCGTGGGAGTGGATGCTCGCCGAGCCGTTCGGCCGGCACGCGGTGCGCCACGCGACCTGGATCGAGCCGCTGTGGAAGGCCCTGCTGTCGAACAAGGCGCTGCTGGCCGTGCTGTGGGAACTGTATCCCGGCCATCCCAACCTGCTGCCCGCCTACCTCGACGGGCCCCGTGACCTCGGCTCGTACATCGCCAAGCCGCTGCTCGGCCGGGAGGGCGCCTCCATGCGGATCGTCACCCCGTCGGGCGGCCTGGAGACGCCCGGTTCCTATGGCCAGGAGGGGTATGTCTATCAGGGCTTCGAGGCGTTGCCGGAGTTCGGCGGCCAGCGGCCGGTCCTGGGCGCCTGGGTCATCGCCGACGAGCCGGCCGGCCTGGGCATCCGGGAGACGACCGGCCTGATCACCGACGACACCTCTTCCTTCGTACCTCACCGAATCGAGTGACCGTGACCACCACCCTGCTGGAGCACCTCGCCCGCGGCGCCGGCGCCATCGCCTCCTACGCCGCGGTCGGCGTCATCCTGATGATCATCGGCTTCTACGTGATCGACCTGGCCACCCCGGGCAAGCTGAGCCACGTCATCCGCACCGAACGCAATCCCAACGCGACCCTGCTGGCCACCTCCGCGCTGGCCGCGGTCGGGCTGATCGTGGCCGCCTCCATCTGGGGGTCCGGGGGCCGGCTGACCGACGGGCTGGCGGGCACCGCCGTGTTCGGCCTGGTCGGCATCGTGGTGCAGACGCTGGCGATGCTGCTGTTCGACCGGGTGGTCGGCATCTCCGTACGCGACCTGGTCAAGGAGCCCGAGCTGCAGCCGGGCGCCCGGCTGCTGGCCGTCACCCACATTGCGATCGGCCTGATAACCGCCGTCGCGGTCATCTGAAATCACCTGGCACTCTAGGAGACGTGACAGACCGGACCCGGGAGGACACCACACGCAGGCTCGAGCGCGCGATGGGCGCGCTCGGCACGGCGGCGATGGGGCGCATGGACGACCAGTTGCCGTGGTTCCGCGCGCTCAGCGCCGAGGACCGATCCTGGGTGGGGCTGGTGGCGCAGGCGGGCATCGCCGCGTTCGTCGAATGGTTCCAGCACGCGGGCGAGGACCGGCCCACGCCCAGCATCGAGTTCTTCGGCACCGCCCCGCGCGAGCTGAAGCGCTCGATCTCGCTGCAGCAGACGGTCGACATCGTCAGGGTCGTCGTCCAGGTCGTCGAGGCGCAGACCGACGAGCTGGCGGCGCCCGGCGGCGAGGACCAGCTCCAGCAGGCCATGCTCCGCTACACCCGTGACGTGGCGTTCGCCGCCGCGCACGTCTACGCCCGTGAGGCCGAGGCCAGAGGCTCCTGGGACGCGCGTCTGGAGGCGCTGATCGTCGACGCGCTGGTGCGCGGCGAGGTGGACGACGGGCTGCACTCCTGGGCCGCCGCGCTCGGCTGGACGTCCTCGCCGGTGGTGGTGATCGCGGGCCACGCCCCCGAAGGCGACCCGCGGGCCGTCATCGACGGGCTGCGCGAGCGAGGCCGCCGCATCGGCATGGATCTGCTCGCCGGCGTCCAGGCCGACCGGCTGATCGTCATAGTCGGCGGCGCGGAGAGCGTGAACGACGCGGCCCGGCAGGTCGTCGCCCGGTTCGGCGAGGGCCCGATCGTGATCGGCCCCGAGGTGCCCGACCTGCACGCGGCCGCCAGGTCGGCCAGGGCCGCGCTGGCCGGGCTCAAGGCGTCATCCGGCTGGCCCGACGCGCCCCGCCCGGTGCACGCCGAGGACCTGCTGGCCGAGCGGGCGCTCGACGGCGACGAGGACGCCAGGGAGCAGCTCGTCGAAAACGTCTATCTGCCCCTCGCGGGCACCCCGCTCCTCGATACGCTGGCGACCTATCTGGAGCAGGGCACCTCCCTGGAGGCGACGGCGCGGCTGCTGTTCGTCCATCCCAACACCGTCCGCTACCGGCTCAAGAAGATCACCGAACTGACCGGCTACCAGCCCACCGAGGGCCGTTCGGCCTTCACCCTGCAGGTGGGGCTCATCCTGGGGCGGCTCTCGGACAGCGCGGAAATGTGGCGGGCCCTAACGTAATCTTCCCGAAACCCCTACTGTGGGGTTCCTACAAAACAGCCTGGACAAAGTTCGTTCAGATCTTCATCGGCGTGTCGAAGTTCTACAGGGCATGGTGGATTTCGTGCTTGTAGTCGTCGCGCCGGGCCAAGGCGCCCAAACCCCAGGTTTCCTCACCCCGTGGCTGGAGCTGCCCGGCCTGGCCGACCGGCTCGCCGCCTGGTCCGAGGTCGCCGAGCTGGACCTGATCGCGTTCGGCACCACCGCGGACGCCGACGCGATCCGCGACACCGCCGTCGCCCAGCCCCTGCTCGTGGCGGCCGCGCTGGCCAGCGCCGAGGCGCTCGGCGTGGCCCCCGACCTGCTGGCCGGGCACAGCGTCGGCGAGTTCGCCACCGCCGCCCTGGCCGGGGTGATCACTCCCGAGCAGGCGCTGACCCTGGTCCGCGAGCGCGGCCGGGCCATGGCCGAGGCCGCCTCCGTCACCGAGACCGGCATGACCGCCGTGCTCGGCGGCGACGAGGGCGACGTGCTGGCCGTCATCGACAAGCACGGCCTGACCCCCGCCAACATCAACGGCTCCGGCCAGATCGTCGCCGGCGGCACGCTGGAGCAGCTCGCCGCCTTCGCCGACGACGGCCCGCCCGGCGCCCGGCTCCGCCCGCTGGCGGTGGCCGGCGCCTTCCACACCGCCCACATGGCCCCGGCGGTCGAGCGGCTGCGCGAGGCGGCCGCCCAGGTCACGCCCGCCGACCCGGGAGTGCGGCTGCTGTCGAACGCCGACGGCCAGGTCGTGACCGGCGGCGCCGAGGTCATGCGCCGCCTGGTCGACCAGGTGAGCAACCCCGTGCGCTGGGACTCCTGCATGGCCACGATGGCGGAGCTGGGCGTCACCAGGATGATCGAGCTGCTGCCCGGCGGCACGCTGACCGGCCTCGCCAGGCGCGGGCTGCGGGGCGTGAAGACCGTGGCGGTCAAGACCCCCGACGATCTCGACGCGGCCAGGGAGCTGATCAAGTGAGGATCCTCGACACCGCCCCCGGCGCCAGGGTGCTGGCCCTCGGCCACTACCAGCCGGCCCGCGTCGTCACCAACGACGACCTGACCAAGACCATGGACACCAGCGACGAGTGGATCCAGTCCCGCGTCGGCATCAAGGAGCGCCGGATCGCCCCCGACGGCGAGACGCTGGAGGACATGGCGGCCCAGGCGGGCGGCAAGGCCCTGGCGGCCAGCGGCCTGGCCGCGACCGACATCGACCTGGTGATCGTGGCGACCTGCACCCTGGAGTCGCAGATCCCCAACGCCGCCGCCGTCGTGGCGCACCGGCTCGGCATCGACGCCCCCGGCGCCTTCGACGTCAACGCCGCCTGCGCCGGCTTCTGCTACGCGCTCGGCACCGCCGACGCCGCCATCCGCGCCGGCTCGGCCCGCAACGTGCTGGTCATCGGCGCCGAGAAGCTGTCGCAGTGGATCGACTGGACCGACCGCTCCACCGCGGTGATCTTCGCCGACGGCGCCGGCGCCGCGGTCGTCGGCCCCTCCGACGCCCCCGGGATCGGCCCGGTCGTGTGGGGCAGCTCCGGTGACAAGTCCGAGGCCATCCGCATCGACGACCGCCACAGCTCGCTCCACCAGGAGGGCCAGACGGTCTTCCGGTGGGCCACCACCGCGCTGCACCCGGTCGCCAAGCAGGCGTGCGAGCGCGCCGGCGTCGACCCTTCCGAGCTGGCCGCGTTCATCCCGCATCAGGCCAACCTGCGTATCATCGAGTCGATCGCCCGCCGGCTGGGTGCCGAGCAGGCGATCGTGGCCCGCGACATCGTCACCGCTGGCAACACCTCCGCAGCCTCCATCCCGCTCGCGCTCTCGCGCATGCTGGAGCGCGGCGAGGTCCGCTCGGGTGAGCTCGCGCTCATCCTGGGCTTCGGCGCCGGTCTGACCTACGCGGGTCAGGTCATCGAGATCCCGTAAGAAAAAGCTTGTACGGCGAAGCCGTGCAGATTCAGGAAAACTAAGGAGAACTAGCGACATGGCTGCCACCGAGCAGGACATCCTCGAGGGCCTCGGCAAGATCATCAACGAGATCACCGGCATCCCGGCCGCCGAGGTCACCCCCGAGAAGAGCTTCGTGGACGACCTCGACATCGACTCCCTGTCCATGGTCGAGATCGCCGTGGCCGCCCAGGACGAGTTCGGCGTCGAGATCCCCGACGACCAGCTCAAGAACCTGAAGACGGTCAAGGACGTCCTCACCTTCATCCAGAACTAGAACGCCCATACCCCTGATCGACAAGGAGTGCGAAACGTGAGTGCAAACCGGGTACGTGTCGTCGTCACCGGGCTCGGCGCGACGACGCCCGTCGGTGGAGACGTCGCCTCGTCCTGGTCGGCTCTCCTCGCCGGTCAGTCGGGTGTAAGGACGCTCACCGAGGACTGGATCGACACCGTCCCCGTGACCTTCGCGGGGACGGCCGCGGTCGACCCGACCGAGGTGCTGCCCCGGCCCGAGTCCCGCCGTCTCGACCGCAGCGAGCAGTTCGCGATGGTCGCCGCGCGTGAGGCGTGGCAGGACGCGGGCGCGCCCGAGGTGGCGCCCGAGCGGCTGGGCGTCGTCGTGTCCAGCGGCATCGGCGGCATCAACACCACCCTGTCCGCCTACGACACCTACAAGGAGCGCGGCTGGAACCGGCTGTCGCCCTTCACGGTGCCGATGCTCATGCCCAACGGCCCCGCCGCCTGGATCGGTCTCGACCGGGGCGCCCAGGCCGGGGTGCACGCCACGGTGTCCGCCTGCGCCTCCGGCGCGGAGGCCATCGGATACGCGATGGACATGATCAGGTCCGGCCGGGCCGACGTGGTGATCGCCGGCGGCACCGAGGCCGCCATCCACGGGCTCAACGTGGCGGCCTTCGCCGCCGCCCGTGCCATGTCCACCCGCAACGACGACCCGCAGGGCGCCTCCCGGCCATGGGACCGCGACCGCGACGGGTTCGTCCTGGGCGAGGGCGCCGGCATCCTCGTCCTGGAGTCGGAGGAGCACGCCCGCGCCCGCGAGGCGCGCATCTACGCCTATGCCTCGGGTGTCGGCTACTCGGCCGACTCCCACCACATCACGCAGCCCGAGCCCGAGGGCCGGGGCATCATCATGGCGATGACGCAGGCGCTCACCGACGCCGGCCTCACCGGCCAGGACGTCAAGCACGTCAACGCGCACGCCACCTCCACCCCGGCAGGCGACGTCATCGAGGTGCAGGCCATGGCCAAGGCCATCGGCAACCACCCGCTGGTCACCTCGACCAAGTCCATGACCGGCCATCTCCTGGGCGGCGCCGGCGGCATCGAGTCCGTCTTCACCGTCAAGGCGCTGCAGGAGCGCGTCGTCCCCGCCACCATCAACCTCGACAACGTCGACGACGGCATCGAGGTGGATCTCGTGCACGGCGCCAACCGCGCCCTGCCGGCGGGCGACATCGCCGCGGTCAACAACTCGTTCGGCTTCGGCGGCCACAACGTGACCGTCGTGTTCAAGGGGGCTTAAATGACCGTGCTCGACAACCGCGTGGCGACCGAGGGTTCCGAACAGGAGCCCGCCGATCCCCGCGACCCCGCCATCCGTCTCGCCGCCCTGCTCGACGAGGGATCGGTGCGGCTGATCACCCCCGAGGACAAGAGCGGCGTGCTGGCCGCCATGGGCCGCGTCGAGGGTGTCCCCGTCGTCGCCTTCTGCAGTGACGCCCGTTTCCAGGGCGGCGCGATGGGCAGCGAAGGCTGCGAGCACATCGTGCACGCCTATGACGTGGCCGTCCGTGAGCGGGTGCCGATCCTCGGGATCTGGCACTCCGGCGGTGCGCGACTCGCCGAAGGCGTCGAGTCGCTGCACGCCGTCGGCCGGGTGTTCGCCGCCATGACCAAGGCGTCGGGCGTCGTGCCGCAGATCTCCGTGGTCGTCGGCCCGGCCGCCGGCGGCGCCGCCTACGGCCCGGCGCTGACCGACCTGGTGATCCTGGCCGACTCCGGCCGCATCTTCGTCACCGGCCCCGACGTGGTCCGCAGCGTCACCGGCGAGGACGTCGACGGCGCCGCCCTGGGCGGCCCCGAGCCGCACAGCAAGCGCAGCGGCGTCGTGCACGTCGTCACCAAGAACGAGACCGACGCGCTGCTGAAGGCCCGCCAGCTCGCCGTGCTGCTCGGCCACCAGGGCCGGGTGCGCTCGTCGGAGATCGGCGAGGTCGCGGAGCTCGACTTCGCCACGTTGCTGCCTGACTCGCCGCGCCGCGCCTACGATGTCAAGCCGCTGGTCAACGGGCTGCTCGACGAGCCCGGCCTGGAGCTGCACCCCAAGTGGGCGCCCAACATCGTCACGTCGCTGGGCCGGCTCGGCGGCCGGACCGTCGGCGTGATCGCCAACAACCCGATGCGGCTGGGCGGCTGCCTCGACGCCACGTCCGCCGAGAAGGCCGCTCGCTTCGTGCGCATGTGTGACGCCTTCGGGGTGCCGCTGGTTGTCCTGGTGGACGTGCCGGGTTACCTGCCGGGTGTCGGCCAGGAGCACGACGGCGTGGTGCGCCGCGGCGCCAAGCTGCTGCACGCCTTCGCCGAGGCGTCGGTGCCGCGGATCACGCTCTACACCCGCAAGGCCTACGGCGGCGCCTACATCGCCATGAACTCCCGCGCCCTCGGCGCGACCAAGGTGTTCGCCTGGCCGACGACCGAGATCGCGGTCATGGGCCCGGTCGCCGCGGTCCGCATCCTCAAGCGCCGCGAGCTCGCGGCCGCGCCCGAGGAGGAGCGCGCGGAGCTGGAGCAGCGGCTCGCCGGGGAGCACGAGAAGCTCGCGGGCGGGCTCACCCGCGCGCAGGAGCTGGGCGTGGTCGACGAGGTGATCAAGCCCGAGGAGACTCGCGGCGCGATCATCAAGGTCCTGGCCCAGGCCACTCCTGCAAGGGGCGCGCACGGGAACATCCCGCTGTAGTCCAGGCGTCAAGGGGCCCCGCACCGGAACCGGTGCGGGGCCCCTTCGTGTCTGCCGGGACGCCGGCGCGTGTCACACCGCCGCGTGCAGCCAGCGGACCGGGGCGCCGTCGCCCGCGTAGCGGAACGGCTCAAGCTCCTCGTCCCACGGTCTGCCGAGCAGCTTGTCGAGCTCCTCCTCCAGCACGCAGCGGCCCTGGCCGGCGGTCAGCATCACGGCGCGCAGCCGGTCTTCGGGGATCATGATGTCGCCCGCGGCGCCGATGACCGCGCTGAAGGCGCCGAGCGTCGGCGTGTAGGCATGCCGGGTGCCGTCGACGCCCGGCGAGGCGTCCTCGGTGATCTCGAATCTGAGGCGCTGCCAGCCCATGAGGGAGGAGGCGATGGCGGCGGCGATGCCGGCCCGGCCTTCCCATTCGGCCTGCGCGCGCACCACATTGGGCGCGGCCGGTTGCGGCGTCCAGGTAAGATCAACGGGCACGCCAAGGACACCCGCGACTGCCCATTCGATATGAGGGCACAGCGCGGGCTGAGCCGAGTGGACGTACAGCACGCCACGAGCAGACACCGGACCTCCCGTTTCGGTACGAGGTGCGCCTTCCCCAACGGCCTCGCCCCGGGATGATCACAAGTGACTAGGGAGAGACTACCGTCGGTCGCAATCCGACACCAGAGGGGGGCCATACCAAGTTGGTGCGCGTGTGGCACGTGACAGCGCGGCCGACGGGGAAAGATACCCGCTCATGAACATCCAACAAGTCGGCGACGCGCTCATCCGCCCAGGTCAGCTGCTGACCGACCGCAGCGCGCTGTCCGCCGCCTCGCGCTGGACGCAGGCCGTCTCGGAAGCCGACGGCGTCTGCGTGATCCATCTGTCCGACGGCGTCGACCCGTGCGAACTGACCGCCGACCTGCGCGAGCACGGCTTCCGCGCCTCCCCCAACCACGTGCTGGCGGGGCAGCCGCTGTTCTTCGGCGGGCCGGCGTCGCGGCCGTTCCCCGCCCCGCCCATCGCCTACCGCCCGGGCCGCACCAGGTCGCCGGTGGTGGTCGCGCTGCTCGACACGGGCGTCGCGGAGCACCGCTGGTGGTCCGGGAGCGACTGGTACGCCGGGCGGCGCGACGATGACGACGACGCGGCCGAGGGCTGCCAGGCGGGGCATGGAACGTTCCTGGCCGGTCTGCTGACGCTTCAGGCGCCGGGCGTGTCGCTGCGGGTGAGCCGGGTGCTCGACGGCTCGGGCGTGGGCGACGAGGCCACCGTGGTACGGGCGCTGCACCGGCTGCGTGACCGGCCGCCGGACGTGCTCAACCTGTCGTTCGGCTGCCACACCTTCGACGGCCGGCCGCCGCCGCTGCTGGCAGACGCGCTGGGCGAGCTGCCCGGCACGGTCGTGGTCGCGTGCGCCGGCAACACCGCCTCCGACCGCCCCTTCTACCCGGCCGCGCTCGGGCACGTGGTGGCGGTGGGCGCGGTGGACGACACCCAGCAGCGCCGCGCCCCGTTCTCGGCCTACGGCGAGTGGGTCGACGCCTGCGCCCGCGGCGAGTGGCTGACCAGCGCCTTCCTGCAGCGGGGCGAGTTCGCCGGCTACGCCTCGTGGAGCGGCACGTCGTTCGCCGCGGCCCTGGTCGCGGGGGCCATCGCGGACGCCGCGCGCGACATGCCGGCGGCCCAGGCGGCGAAGCTGGTGCTGGATCCCCAGGCCACCCGGCAAATTCCCGATCTGGGAGTTCTCGTCCCGTCGAGTCTGTAGAGTTTACGCTCAGTCCCCAGGCGATCACGTGGAGGCAGGAAGCCTCCCCGGCAAGGTCGGGAAGGAGGCCGTATGCACGACACGCGCGATCCAGCGGAGCTGCTCGCGGCGGCGGCCGGCGGCGACCAGCAAGCCTGGGACCAGCTCGTGTTCCGGTTCGGGCCGCGGATGTGGGCGGTGGCCCGTTCCTGCGGTCTCGGCGACAGCGACGCGGCGGACGTGGTCCAGGGCGCGTGGCTGCGCCTGCTGGAGCACCTTCACGCGATCAGGGAGCCCGCGGCGGTGGGCGCGTGGCTGGCCACGACGACCCGTCGCGAAGCGCTCCAGCTCCTCCGGAAGCCGCCGCACAGCCCGGCCGCGGAGCCCCCGGCCGCCCCGGACCCGGCCTCGGCCGTGCTGGAGGCCGACGGCAACCGCCTGCTGTGGCAGACGGTCTCCACCCTGCACGAGCCCTGCCGCACCCTCCTCCGGCTGGTCGCGACCGATCTCGGCAGCCGGCAGATGGCCCAGCGCCTGGGCGTCCCGATCGGCAGCGTCGGCCCTACGAGGGCGCGCTGCCTGGAAAAACTGCGCACCCTGATCTCACTACAGGAGACGGTGCAATGATCAACGACGAATACTTCCTGGCGGCGCTCAGACTGGCCGCCGGGAGCGATCCGATCCCGGGGCACGTGAGCGCGGCCGCCCGCGACCTCTTCCGGCTCCGGGTCCCCAGCGCGGTCACCGCCGTCCCCGCCGAGTGCGCCGCCACGCGCGGCGTGCGGGGGGCGGAGGGGCCGCAGATGGTCCGCTTCGTCGCCGCCGGGCTCACCTTCGACCTGGAGGTGACGGTGGGCGACGGGCTCATCGACGTGGCGGGGCAGGTGTGCCCGGCTCCCGTCGACGGCACCCTCGTCGAGGTACGCACCCCGCATCTGACGCTCAGCAGGCGGCTGGCGCACGGCGGCCACTTCGCGGTCACCGGGCTGCCGCCGGGCTGGCTCAGCGTGGTGTGCCACCGCCCCGGTCACGCCCCCATCCAGACCCGGTGGGTCCGCATCCGCCCTTGAACGCCGAGGCTGACGTGACGACACCGGACCACCCGCGGGCCGCGTCCCCGGTCGTCGCCATGCTCGTGCGCGCGGCGGAGATGGCGGTGCTGCGTTCCGTGGTGGACCCGGAGCAGGCCCTGCGCGCCGGCCGTACGATCCTGAAGACGGCCGCGGCCACGGCAGGCAGCGCCGAGGCGACGGTGGTGGCGCTGCGGGCGATGGGGCTGGCCGAGCGCGAGCTCGGCGACCTGCGGGCGGCCGAGGAGCACCTCAGGCAGGCGATCGGCACCGTCGGGGCGCCCGGCGAGCGGCTCGCGCAGGCCCGGCTCTCGCTGGTCACGGTGCGCACCGAGCGCGGGCACCCGCTGCAGGCGCTGCGCGTCGCCGCGCTCGCGTGGGCCTACCTGTCGCCGCTCGACCGCGCCAAGCTCGACACGCAGCGGGCGGTCGCGCTGGCGTGCCTGGGCCGCTACCAGGAGGCGGTGGCCTCCTGCGACCGGGCGCTGCGGGCGCTGGTGGCCGCCCCCGGCACGGTCGACGACCGCAGGTTCCTGGCGGGCGGGCTGCTCAACCGGGGGCTGGTGCACGCCTACCGGGGCGACTGGGACGACGCGATGCGCGACATCAGCGCCTGCCTGGAGATCGCCCGGCACGCCGGGCTCCACCACCTGGCCCGGCTCGCCGCCGCCAACCTCCCCTTTCTCGCCGTACGACGCGGCGACGTCGGCGAGGCGTTCGCCCATTACCGCGCCGCCCAGGACACCCTGTTCGGCTTCACCGAGCGGCTGGCCACGATGCGCGCCGACTTCGCCGGCGCCCTGCTGGCCGCCCACCTGCCCGGCGAGGCCCGGGCGCTGCTCAGCCTGGCCGTGCCCGACCTGGAGAAGTCCGGCGGGCGCGTGGCGCTGGCCGAGGCGCGGCTCAAGCTCGCGCAGGTCGAGCTGCTGACCGGCGATGCCCGCGAGGCGATCGCGGTGGCCGAGCGGGCCGGCCGTGAGCTCATGGAGCAGGAGCGGCACACGTGGCTGCCGCTGGCCAGGGAGGTCGTGCTGCGGGCCAGGCTGACGCTGGAGCCGCCGACGCCCGAGCTGCTCACCGAGCTGATCGGGTGCGCGGGTGAGCTGGAACGCGACGCCGCCCACCTGGCCGGGGCGGCGGCGCTGCGGCTGGTGGCGGCCGAGACCGCGCTGGCCGTCGACGACCATCCGACGGCGTCGGCCCAGCTCGCCCGGCTCACCATGCACGCCAGGCCGCGCGAGCGGTGGATGCCGGCGGGCACCCGGCTGACGCCGCTGTCCTGTGAGCAGCAGGACCGGCAGCTCGCGCAGGCGGCTCAGGTGCCCGCCGTGGTGCGGCAGCACGCGCTGGCTCTGGAGGCGTCGCTGCAGGAGGACGTTCCGGGCGCCTTCCGCGCGATCCGGGACGGCCTGGCCGAGATGGGCGGGCAGATGGACACCCTCGACGACCCGTCGCTGCGCGCCCACGCGGCCCGCTCGGGCGAGCGGCTGGCGGCGTTCGGGCTGCGGCTGGCCGTCCGCGACGGCGGCGCCGACGAGGTGTTCGAGTGGGCCGAGCGGTGGCGGGCGGTGGCCGCGCCGGCGCACGCCCGCCCGCTGACCGGCCCCGGGCCGCTGCGCGGCGCGCTGGGCCGGGCCGCGCTGGTGGAGTACGTCACCGACGAGGGGACGCTGCTGGCCGTGGTCGTCACCGGCGAGCGGGTGACGCTGCGGCGGCTCGGCGGGCTGCGTGCCGTGGCCGAGACGCTCGTCCGGCTGCGCTACTCGCTGCGCCGCGCCAGCCTGCGCGAGGGCGGCGCCGGCCCGCCGCAGCCGATCGACGCCATCGGGGCCGAGCTCGGACGTCAGCTGCTCGGGCCCCTCGCCGACGAGCTCGGTGACCGGCCGCTCGTCCTGGTGCCGACCGGGGTGCTGCACACGCTGCCCTGGGGCGCGTTGCCGTACCTGCGCGAACGTCCGGTGAGCGTGGCGGCGAGCGCGGCCGGGTGGCTGGCGGCGAGCGGGCGGGCCGCCGTGAGCGGGCCGCCGTCCGTGGTCGCGGCGGCCGGGCCGGGGCTCGCGCACGCCGAGGAGGAGGTGCGGCGGGTGCTCGCCCGCCACCCCGGCGCCCGCCCGGTGCCCGCGCGCCGGGACGCCGTGCTGGAGGCGCTGGCCGGCGCGGACGTGCTGCACCTGGCCGCTCACGGCGTGTTCCACGCGCGCAGCCCGCTGCTGTCCGGGATCACGCTGGCGGACGGCCCGCTCATGGCGTACGACCTGCTGCAGGTGACGCGGGCGCCGAGGCTGGTGGTGCTGTCGTCCTGCGACTCGGGGATGGCGCGCACGCCCGCCGACGGGGCGCCGCTCGGGCTGGCCGGCACGTTCCTGGCCCGGGGGGCCGCCTGCGTGGTGGCGGGGATGGTGCCGGTGGGCGACGAGGACGCGCTGGCGCTCATGACGAGCTTCCACGAGCTGCTCGCCACCGGTCGTCCGCCCGCCGAGGCTCTGGCCTCCGCCTCGGCGGCGACGGGGGTGCCGGGCTTCGTCTGCTTCGGCGCCGGTCACCAGCCACTCGTCCGGCCCGCCGCGCTGCACGAGCGGGCCGCGCCGGCCGCGCTGGACGGGGCGGCTGCCGGTGGGGGCGGTCAGCCGGTGGCGACGGGCCTGGTGGGGTCGGCGACCCAGCTGGACCACGAGCCCACGTAGAGGGCGGCGTCGATCCCGGCGACGGCCAGGGCGAGCACCTCGTGGGCGGCCGTCACGCCGGACCCGCAGTAGGCGCCGACCGGCACGCCTGCGGTCACGCCCAGCCCGGCGAAGCGGACCCGCAGCACGTCGGGTGCTGGGAAGCGGCCGTCGGGGCCGACGTTCGCGGTGGTCGGGGCGCTGACGGCGCCGGGGATGTGCCCGGCCACCGGGTCGATCGGCTCCGTCTCGCCCCGGTAGCGCTCCTCCGCCCGGGCGTCGAGCAGCACGCCGGAACCGGCCAGCGCCGCGGCCTGGTCGGCGTCGAGCACCGGCATCCCGCCCGGCGTGGCGGTGAAGTCGCCGGGCTCCGGCCCGGGCTCGTCCTTGGTCACCGGCAGCCCGGCCGCGATCCAGGCCGGCAGGCCGCCGTCGAGCACCCGCACGTCGGGGTGGCCGAAGTAACGCAGCGTCCACCAGGCCCGCGCGGCCACGGTGGCGCCCGCGTCGTCGTACACCACCACGGGCCGCCCGCCGGACACGCCGAGCCGCCGCATCGCCCGCCCGAACTCCTCCGCGCCGGGCAGCGGGTGCCGCCCGCCCGCGCCGGGCGGCCCGGCCAGGTCGGCGTCGAGGTCGCAGTAGACGGCGCCGGGCACGTGGCCCTCACGGTAGAGCCCGATCCCGGGCGGGCCGCCGAGCCGCCAGCGCACGTCGAGCACGCTCACCGTGCCGCCCAGCGCGGCCAGGTCCTCCGGGGTGACCAGCGGAGTGATCAGCGGGCTCATCGGCGGGATACCTCCACAAGTGGTACGAGTTGCTCGGCGGCGGTCATGGAGCCGTGGTAACCGGTGAAGAGCGCCTCGATCCGATGCGCGGCCGGGGCGATGATCGCCAGGTCAGTGTAGGGGACGGCGACCACGTCACCGATGCGGCCGAGCCACTCGTCGCGCACTTTCGGCCCGAACCAGCCGGCCTCGACCGCCTCCTCGCGCGGCACCACCCAGGCCCGCCCCCGTAACGTCGCCTCCCACGCGTCGAGCACGTCCGCGGCGGCGCCCGGCTCGGCGTAGACGTGCCGGGCGCGGGCCTCGCCGCCGAGCATCGCCACGCCGCGGGTCAGCTCCGGTGTCGCCTCGGCGTCGAGCTTGTCGGTGGCGTTGACCATGCCGTGGTCGGCGGTCACGTACAGGGCGGCGCCGTCGGGCAGGCCCTCGGCCAGCCGCGCCGCCATGCGGTCGACGATCGCCAGCTCGCGCAGCCACTCGTCGCTGCCCCACCCGGTCAGGTGCCCGGCCGCGTCGAGGTCGCCGTAGTAGACCGTGACGTGGGCGCGTGGCCTCGCCAGCTCCGCCAGGGCCCTGGTGACCCGGTCGTCCGCGGTCTCGGCCGGCGCGTAGCGGACGCCCCGGTAGACGGCGCCGGTCAGGCCGCTGCCCTCGAACTCGGCGGGGGCCACGTACGCCGGCTCGATCCCGGCCGCGGCGGCCCGCTGGTAGACGGTGGGGCTCGGCTGCCACTCGGCCGGGTCCATCGGCATCCCGGTCCAGCGCAGGCAGTTGAACAGCCGTCCGGCGCCGGGCACGGCGAGCGTGAGGCCGAGCATGCCGTGCTCGCCCGGCGGCAGCCCCGTCCCCAGCGAGCACAGGCTCGTCACGGTCGTCGCGGGAAAGCCGGCGGTCAGGGTGGCGGGCGTCGCGAGGGCCGTCCCGGCGGCACGGGCGGGTGCGGCGGCGGCCGCGGCTGTCTTGGCTGCGGCTGATTCGGCGGCGGCTGTGAGGAAGGGGGCGGTGCCGGCGTGGGCGCGCAGGAGCTCCGCGCCGAGGCCGTCGACGAGGAACAGGCAGGTGCGCGTGGCGGGCGCGATCGCCAGCGGGTTGGGCTCGTCGAGGCCGAGCGCCGCCAGCAGGGAACGGGCGAGATCCGGCAGGGAGGCCCCGCCGTAGGCCGGCACCAGCGGCACGCGTCGCATGCCCCGATCCTAGCCACCGCGGCGCCGCCCACCCAGGGCTCGGCCGTGCCGTGCGGCTCAGGCGGCGGCGCGGGCCGTGGCCTCCGACAGGGCCTTGGCGAAGGCGAGGACGTGGGTGACCGCCTCGGGGCCGTCGGCGGCCTCGCTGACGCGCAGGGAGAGGTCGTCGGCGGTGATGGCGCCGGTGTAGCCGTGGTCGGCCTCGCAGTTCTCGTCGCCGCACGTGGCGGGCTCCAGGTCGACGTGGGAGATGGCGCCCCAGCCGATGGTGAGCGTCGCCTCGGTGGGCGGCACGCCGGGGACGTAGGAGGCCGGGTCGGGGACCACCCGGGTCACCGCGACCGACTGGACCCGGCTCAGCCGCACCGCCTCCGTGGTCGTGGACGCGTGCGCCGTCGAGACCCCCTCCACCGCCGGGTGCTCGTCGGTGTGGCACACCAGCAGCCTCGTGCCCGTGAGCACCAGCACGGTGACGTGCCGGCGCACCTCCATCGCGGGATCGAAGGTGGCCTCGTGATGGACCACGAACGCGGTCACGGCCTCCTTGCCCAGCGCGGATTCGACCGCATCGGTGACGAGGTCGGGATAATAGCCGCTGCGTTCGATCGCTTCACGCAGGCCCGCGGCTGAGACTCGGGTTTCCCTCATGGATCCAGTTTGCCAGGGCCTCGCAGTGCACTCACCCGCCAGATATAACGCTCTATAACGTCTTCAATACTGATATTTCGCCTCATCGGCCGGGGCAGGAGCGCGTGACCGGGGGTTCCCGGGCGGGACGAGCGGGTCAGCCCAGGCGGCGCGGGCCGCCGTCGAGCCGGGGACCGGGGGGGGTGCGGAGGATCGCCCGGGCGCCGAGGACGATGACGCCGCTCTCGCCGACCAGGACCTGGTCCAGGTCCAGCCTGGCCAGCTCCGGCAGGTCGTGCGCGAGGCGGCCCACCCTGACCAGGAGATCCTCCAGGGCGTCGACGGCGACCGGCGGGTAGCCGTACTCGCCGAAGAGCAGCGGCGCGGCACGTACGGAGCGCACCAGGCCGGCGGCGTCCTCGCGGGTGAGCGGCGCGAGCCGGAACCCCTGGTCGAGGAGGAGGCGCGCGGTCACCTCGCCCAGCCCGAACGACACGACGGGCCCGAACGCCGGGTCCTCGACGACGCTCACGACCGTGGGCACGGCGGGCTGCGGGGCCATCCGCTGCACGGCCAGCTCCGTGGCGTCGCCGAACTGCCGGGCGAACTCGGTGTACGCGTGCCGCACGCTCCCGGCGGTGGACAGGCCGAGGCGTACGGTCCCGGCCCGGCGGGACGCGCCGGGGTCGGCGACCTTGAGCACCACCGGCCACCCGAGGCGCTCGGCGGCGGCCACGGCCTCGTCCGGCGACCGCACCACCTCGGCCGGCCACACGCCTAGCCCGTAACAGGCGAGCAGTTCGGCCGCGTCGGCCTGCACCGGCGGCCCGGCCTCCGCGAAGGCCCCCACCTCCGCCCCTGCTGCCTGACCGGACGGGCCCGGATCGCGGGGGGAGCCGCCCGGAGACGCGGCGCCGTAAGGCGACCCGGCGGCGGGCTCTGCGGGGGTGGTCTTCTCGGTGCCGCCCGGCTCGGGGCTGAGGGTGCGGTGGACGAGGGCTTGGGCGCGGGCGGTGTCGATGTCCTCCAGGTCCGTCGGGGGGACTGCGGGGCGGGCGCGCCAGGCCGCGTAGCGGACCGCGTGGGACAGGGCGCGTACCGCCTCCTCCGGGGCCGCGTAGGAGGGGATGGAGCCGCGCGAGGGGACCGGGCCGGTCCGCAGGCAGGAGTGCATGCCGAGATGCCCCTGGAAGGTGGCGAGGACGGGCTTGGCCGAACCCTGCGAAACCTCCAGGAGCCGGGCCGCGATCCCGGCGGCGTCACCGGGGATGGGCGGCATGTAGATCACGACCGCCGCGTCCACCTCGGGTGAGGCCAGCTCCGCCGCGAGAGCCGTACCGAATTCGGCGGCCCCGGCGGCGGGCCCGAGGTTGGCCGGGGGGCGCGGCGCGAGGCCGGCGGCGACGCAGGCGTCGGCGGCGAGCAGGCCGAGCGCGTCGGAGTTGGTGACCAGGGCGACGCGCGGCCCCGCGGGCAGCGGCTGGTAGGCCAGGAGCTGGCCGACGTCGAAGAGCTCGATGAGGTCGGCGACCCGGATCAGCCCGGCCTGCTCGAACAGCGAGCTGACGGCGGAGTCGGGCAGCCCGAGCTCCTCGGCGGAGTGGCCGGCCGGGGTGCCGCCGCTCTTGACCACGACGATGGGCTTGGTGCGCGCGATGCGCCGCGCCAGGCGGGTGAACTTGCGCGGGTTGCCCAGGGACTCCAGGTAGAGCAGGATCACCTCGGTCGCCTCGTCCTCCTCCCAGTACTGGAGCAGGTCGTTGCCCGACACGTCGGCCCGGTTGCCCGCCGAGACGAACGACGAGATGCCCATGCCGCGCTGCTTGACGCGCTGCAGGAGCGCGGTGCCGAGGGCGCCCGACTGGCTGAAGAAGCCGACCCGCCCTCGGCCGGGTACGGTGGCGGCGAGGGTGGCGTTCAGCTTGACGGCGGGGTCGGTGTTGGCGATGCCCAGGCAGTTGGGGCCGACCACGCGCAGGCCGTAGGAGCGGGCGATGCGGGCGAGCTCGTCCTGCCTGGCCCGGCCCCGGCTGCCGGTCTCGCCGAACCCGGACGACACCACGACGAGGCCGTGCACGCCCTTCTCGGCGCACTCCTTGACCACGTCGAGGACGCTCTCGGCGGGCACGGCGACGATGGCGAGGTCCACCTCGTCGTCGATGGCGGACACGCTCGGGTAGGCGCGCACCCCGGCCATCGCGCGGACCTCGCGGTGCACGGGGTAGACGGGCCCGGTGAAGTCGGCGGCGAGCAGGTTGCGCAGCACGGTCTGGCCGACGCCGCCCGGCTCGCGGGAGGCGCCGATGACGGCGACCGAGCCGGGCGTGAGCAGCCGGGCGATCGAGCGGGCCTCGGCGCGGTGCTCGCGGGCGGCGGTGACCTCGGTGGCGGTCTCGGTCGGGGTGAGGTCGAGCGTCATGCGCACGACGCCGTCCGCGAAGCTGCTCTCGGCGGTGTAGCCGGCCTGGCGCAGCACGCCCATCATCTTCATGTTGGCGGGCAGCACGTCGGCGACGAAACGCTCGATGCCGCGTTCGCGGGCGGTGGCGGCCAGGTGTTCGAGCAGCACGGAGGCCACTCCCCTGCCCTGGTGGGCGTCCTCGACGAGGAAGGCCACCTCGGCCTCGCCCGGGCCGGTGCGGTCGTAACGGATGACCGCCACCATCTCCGTCCCGATCGTGGCGATCAGGGCGACGCGGCTCTCGTAGTCGACGGTGGTGAACCAGGCGACCTCCCGGTCCGACAGCCGGGGCCGCGGCCCGAAGAACCGGAAGTAGATCGACTCCGCCGACAGCCGCGAGTAGAAGGCGCGCAACCGGTCTGCGTCCGCGGGCCTGATCGGGCGCACGTGCGCGGTGCCTCCGTCGGCCAGGACGACGTCGGCTTCCCAATGGGCCGGATACTGTGCCTCCACAGTCCCGAGCGTAAACCCGCGTCCCACATCCCAAGAAGTTGGGCAACGCTTGTGCATCGACTCAGGCCCGGTGTCGGGGGTCCGCCACACGAACCGGCTGGAAGCTGTTAGTTTTGCCGTGGCCAGGCTCGATCTGTAGGCAGCAAGGTGGTGGCATCATGACGCGGGTCGTCGTGGTGGGCGATCTCATGACCGACGCGGTGGCGCGCGCCCGTTATGCGCTCGCCAGGGCGAGCGACACCCCGGCGATCGTCACGATGCACGGTGGCGGCTCCGGGGCCAACATCGCCTCGTGGCTAGCCGTCGAGGGCGCGGAGGTGGCCTTCATCGGCCGCCGGGGCGCCGACATCACGGGGCGCAACCGCGACATGGAGCTGATGGGCTACGGCGTCGACGCCCGGCTCGTCATGGACCCTGAGCGGCCGACCGGCACCTGCGTGGTGCTCGTCACGCACAAGGGCGAGCGCACCATGCTGTCCGACCCGGGCGCCAACGCCGCCCTGTCGCCGGAGGACCTGCCGCGTGACCTGTTCAACGGCGGCGGCCACCTGCACCTGTCGGGCTACACGCTGATCAACGAGGGCTCGCGTGACGCGGGCCTCGCCGCGCTCGACATGGCCCGCCGCTCGGGGATGTCGATCTCCGTCGACTGCGCCTCGTCAGCGCCTCTGGAGCGTACGGGGGCCGAGCCGTTCCTGGAGTGGACCAACGGCGCCAAGCTGCTGTTCGCCAACATCGACCAGGCCAAGGTGCTGACCGGGCGTGACGATCCGGAGGCCGCGGCCAAGGTGCTCACGGCGTGGTTCCCGCAGGTGGTCATCAAGATGACCGCCGAGGGCGCGCTGTGGTTCGGCAACGGGCGGCCCGAGCCGGTCCATGTGCCGGCCGAGCCGGTCGACCGGATCGTCGACGGCACGGGCGCGGGTGACGCGTTCTGCGCCGGGTTCCTGCCGGCCTGGCTGGCGGGCAAGCCGCCGGCGGAGTCGCTGGGGGCCGGCTGTGCCCTGGCCGCCAAGGCGATCGTGCACCTCGGCGCCCGCCTCCGCCTCTAGCCCGCGCCGGGCTTGCGGGCCCGGAGCTGCCTTCCGGTGCCGGACGGGTCAGGACGTGGTGGCCAGGACGAGCGGGAGGACGGCGGGCGCGCCCGCGTGACGCACCAGGGCTGCGGCCAGCGTCATCGTCCAGCCGGTGTCGACCCGGTCGTCGATCAGCAGCACCGGCCCGCCGCAGGCGGCCACGGCGGCGCCCACCTCGCGCGGCATGGCCAGCGTCGCCCGGACGGCCTGCACCCGCTTGGCGCTGTTGAACTGCTGCCCCGGCGGCCCCGACCGGTAGCCGAGCTCACCCAGGTAGGACAGCCGCCCCACCTGCGCGAGCCGCTCGGCGAAGCCGCGTACCAGCAGCGGCCGCGACGCCGACGGCAGGCTGACCACGGCCACCGGCCGCTCGCGCCACTCCCAGGCGGACAGGACCTTGATCACGGCCGCGAACATGTCGTCGGCCATCGGCCCGTCGGCCCCGGCGAACAGCTCGCGCAGCCGGTTGCCCCAGCCGATGTCGGTGAGCCGGCCCAGCGCCCGGCCCGGCTCGGCGCCCAGCTCGGGCTTGATCCGGCCGGACAGGTCGGCCAGCCCGGTCGGCCACTGCTTGCGGGCCTCGATGTCGACGCCGGGCCTGCTCAGCCGCTCACGGGCGGTCTCGACGGCCCCGGCGGCGATCTCCGGTGAGCGGTGCCGCCCGGTGCAGTTGTCGCAGCGCCCGCACGGCCGGGCGGCCTCGTCGTCGAGCCGCCTGCGCAGGTATTCCTCGCGGCAGTCGGTGGTGGTGAGGTAGCCGAGCATGGCGTCCTGCTCGGCCTTGCGCTCGGCGGCGATGCGGGCGTAGCGCTCGGCGTCGTAGGCCCACTCCTCGCCGGTGGCCTCCCAGCCGCCCTTGACCCTGCGCACCGCGCCGTCGACGTCGAGGACCTTGAGCATCATCTCCAGCCGGCTGCGGCTGAGGTCGACGGCGGTCTCCAGGGCCTGGGTGGACATGACGCCCCGCTCGGCCAGCGTCTCCAGCACGGTGCGCACCACCGGCTCCGGCGGGAACGCCAGCGACGTGAAGTAGGCCCAGATGTCGCGGTCCTCGGTGCCGGGCAGCAGGATGACCTCGGCCCGCTCCACCCCGCGCCCGGCGCGGCCGACCTGCTGGTAGTAGGCGACCGGCGACTGCGGCGCGCCCACGTGCACGACGAACCCCAGGTCGGGCTTGTCGAACCCCATCCCGAGCGCGCTGGTGGCGACCAGCGCCTTGATCTTGTTGTTGAGCAGCGCCTCCTCGGCCGCCAGCCGCTCGGCCGGGTCGGTCTGGCCGGAGTAGGCGGCCACCTCGTGACCCTGCTCACGCAGGTAGCTCGCGATCTCGTGGGCGGCGGCCACGGTGAGCGTGTAGACGATGCCGGAGCCGGGCAGCTCGCGCAGCGTCTGCGCCAGCCAGGCCAGCCGCTGCTCGGCCGACGGGAGCCGCACGACGCCCAGGTGGAGGCTCTCGCGCTCCAGCGGGCCGCGCAGCACCAGGGTGTCCTCGCCCATCTGCTCGGCCACGTCGCGGGTGACGCGGGCGTTGGCCGTGGCGGTGGTGGCCAGCACCGGGATGCCGGGCGGCAGCTCCTCGAAGAGGGTGGCCAGCCTGCGGTAGTCGGGCCGGAAGTCGTGGCCCCAGTCGGAGATGCAGTGGGCCTCGTCGACGACCACCAGCCCGGCGCTCTCGGCCAGCTCGGGCAGCACGTTGTCGCGGAAGTCGGGGTTGTTGAGCCGTTCGGGGCTGACCAGCAGCACGTCGACGAGGCCGTCGGCGACCTGGCCGTAGACCTCCTCCCACGCCTCGGGGTTGGCCGAGTTGATGGTCACGGCGCGGATGCCGGCGCGCTCGGCGGCGGCGATCTGGTTGCGCATGAGGGCCAGCAGCGGCGACACGATGACGGTCGGCCCCTCGCCGAGCTCGCGCAGCAGGGCGGTGGCCACGAAGTAGACGGCCGACTTGCCCCAGCCGGTGCGCTGCACCACGAGCACCCGCCGCCGGTCGACGACCAGCGCCTCGATGGCCTTCCACTGGTCGTCGCGGAGGCGGGCGTGCTCGCCGGCCAGCGCGCGCAGTTTGGCCTCGGCCTCTTCGCGCAGCATCGCGGCGTCGGGGGCGTCAATCATGTGTCCTTGTTACCAGGTTTCCCCGACGGTTCGCGCCTGCGGACGCGCTTCCGCGAGGGCTCGCGGGCGCTGATCGCGCGCGAGACGCGGGCGATTCGTCCCAAGATCAGCCATAAAAGTGATCATGTCGCCGCCCGATCCGCACGCCAACCCGCGATGAAGTCGCGGGCACCCACGTCTCTTCGGCACAATGTTCGACATGGCCCGACGTACCCCTGCACCCCCGACTGAGGATTTCGAAGAGCGGATCGTCGACATCGACGTCTCCTCGGAGATGCGCACGAGCTTCCTCGAGTACGCGTATTCGGTGATCTACCAGCGTGCGCTGCCCGACGCCCGTGACGGTCTCAAGCCGGTGCAGCGGCGCATCCTCTACTCGATGAGCGAGATGGGCCTGCGCCCCGACCGGGGGCACGTCAAGTCCTCCCGGGTCGTCGGAGACGTGATGGGCAAGCTCCATCCGCACGGCGACACCGCCATCTACGACGCGGTGGTGCGCCTGGCGCAGCCGTTCTCGATGCGGCTGCCGCTGGTCGACGGGCACGGCAACTTCGGCTCGCCCGACGACCTGCCCGCCGCCATGCGTTACACCGAGGCCAGGCTGGCCCCGGCCGCGATGCTCATGGTGGAGTCGCTCGACGAGGACACCGTCGACTTCAAGCCCAACTACGACGGCCAGGAGACCGAGCCCACGGTCATGCCGTCGGCGTTCCCCAACCTGCTGGTCAACGGCACGACAGGCATCGCGGTCGGCATGGCGACCAACATGGCCCCGCACAACCTGGCCGAGGTCGTGGCCGCCGCGCGTCATCTGATCAAGAAGCCCGACGCCACCCTCGACGAGCTGATGAAGTTCGTGCCCGGGCCCGACCTGCCGACCGGCGGCACGATCATCGGCCTGCAGGGGGTGCGTGACGCCTACGAGAGCGGACGCGGCACGTTCCGGATGCGGGCCAAGTGCGCGGTCGAGCAGATCACGCCGCGCCGCAAGGGCATCATCGTCACCGAGCTGCCCTACAACGTGGGCCCCGAGCGCGTGGTCACCAAGATCAAAGAGTTGGTGACCAGCAAGAAGCTGCAGGGCATCGCCGACCTCAAGGACCTCACCGACCGGCACAAGGGCCTGCGCCTGGTCATCGAGATCAAGAACGGCTTCATCCCCGAGGCGGTGCTCGACGAGCTCTACCGGCTGACGCCGATGGAGGAGACCTTCGGCATCAACAACGTCGCGCTGGTCGACGGCGAACCGCGCACGCTGGGCCTGCGCGAGCTGCTGCAGGTCTACGTCAACCACCGCATCGAGGTCGTCCGCCGCCGCTCCGAATACCGGCGCCGCAAGCGCGAGGACCGCCTCCACCTGGTCGACGGCCTCATCGTCGCGCTGCTCAACATCGACGAGGTCATCCAGGTCATCCGCACCTCCGACGACTCCGGGCAGGCCCGCGCGCGCCTGATGGAGGTCTTCGACCTGACCGACATCCAGGCCGCCTACATCCTCGACACCCCGCTGCGCCGCCTGACCCGCTACGACAAGCTGGAGCTCGACCGCGAGAAGGAGACGCTGACCGACGAGATCGCCGAGCTGACGGGCATCCTGTCGTCGGAGACCCGGCTGCGTCAGGTCGTCTCCGCCGAGCTGGCCGACGTGGCCAAGAAATACGCCACGCCGCGCCGCACGGTGCTGCTGGAGGCGTCCGGCGTCACCCGCACCGCGACGGTCGAGCTGCAGGTGGCCGACGACCCGTGCCTGGCGCTGCTGTCGTCCACGGGCCTGCTGGCCCGCACCTCCGCCGCCGACCCGCTGCCCGCCACCGGTGACCGCACCGCGCACGACGTGCTGGTCTCCGTGGTGCGCACGACCGTCAGGGGCGAGGTGGGTGTCGTCACGTCGCTGGGCCGGCTCATCCGCGTCCAGGTGGTCGACCTGCCCACCCTCCCGCCGTCGGCCAGCCCGCCGTCGCTGTCGGGCGGGCATCCCGTCGCCGAGTACGTGTCCCTCCAGCCCGACGAGACCGTGGTCGGCCTGGGCTCCCTCGATCCCGATGGCCCCGGGCTGGCGCTGGGCACCGCCCAGGGCGTGGTGAAACGGGTGGTGCCCGACTATCCGGCCAACCGCGACGACTTCGAGGTGATCACCCTCAAGGACGGCGACCTCGTGGTGGGCGCGGCCGAGCTCGAGTCCGAGGATCACGACCTGGTGTTCATCAGCTCCGACGCCCAGCTCCTGCGCTACCAGGCGGCGCACGTACGGCCCCAGGGGCGGCCCGCGGGCGGCATGGCGGGCATCCGGCTCGACGGCGGGGCCCGGGTGATCTGGTTCGGCGTCGTCGACCCGTCCCGGCCCGGCCAGGTGGTCACCGTCGCCGGCTCCTCCACCGCGCTGCCGGGCACCCAGGTGGGTGGCGGCAAGGTGTCCGACTACGCCGAGTTCCCCGCCAAGGGGCGGGCCACGGGCGGCGTGCGCGCCCAGCGCTTCCTCAAGGGCGAGGACGTCCTGCTGCTCGCCTGGGCCGGGCCGGCCCCGGCCAAGGCCGTCTCCTCGGTCGGCAAGCCGGTGCCGCTCCCGGACGAGATCGGGCGCCGCGACGGCTCCGGCGTCCGCCTCACCCACACCATCGGCGCCATCGGCGGCGCCCTCGCCGCCGGCCCCGACGACCCGGGCGCTTCCCCGGAAACCGACTGACCCCTCGTCCGCGCCGCCCCTCGGGACTTCCCGAGGGGCACCCGGCCGGCGCCTTCCTTCGGAGGGCGCCCGGCTCCCTCCCAGGCGAGGCAGGTCGGCGGGCGCTCCCAGAGGCCCCTGAGACAGCCGGGCGACGCACCACCGTGTGCCGACCCAGCGAACGGCCACACCGAAGCCCCACCGGGGCCACAGCCCCAGGCGAAGCCCGCCCACCTCCCTGC
>NZ_LAVL01000053.1 GCF_001083785.1 Nonomuraea sp. SBT364 | reverse complement strand
CTACCCGCCCGCCCCCGACGCGCTGGCCCTGGCCTGGCGCGTCGTCGACGACCTGGGCTCGCTCACCCCGGACCTCCTGGCCTGACGATAGGGTCTGGGAATCGTGCGAGACATCACGGTATTCAGCGGCAGCGCCCACCCCCAGCTGGCCGAGGAGATCTGCGCCCAGCTCGGCACTCCCCTCCACCCCGTCAAGATCGACCGCTTCGCCAACGACGTCATCGAGGTCCAGCTCCAGGCCAACTGCCGCGAGCGTGACGTCTTCCTGATCCAGCCACTCGTGCCGCCCACCCAGGAGCACCTGGTCGAGCTGCTGCTCATGCTCGACGCCGCCCGGGGCGCCTCCGCTGCCAGGACGACCGTGGTGATGCCGCACTACGCCTACGCGCGCTCCGACAAGAAGGACGCGCCACGCATCTCCATCGGCGCGCGGCTGGTCGCCGACCTGATGGTGGCCGCCGGCGCCGGCCGGGTGCTGGCGATGACGCTGCACTCCCCGCAGGTGCACGGCTTCTTCAGCGTCCCCGTCGACCACCTGCACGCGCTGCGCGAACTGGCCGCGCACTTCCGGCAGTACGACCTGTCCAACACCGTCGTGGTCTCCCCCGACCTGGGCAACGCCAAGGAGGCCGCGCACTTCGCCCGCCTGCTGGGCGCCGACGTGGCGATGGGCGCCAAGCAGCGCTTCCCCGACGACCGGGTGGTGATCAGCTCCGTCATCGGCGACGTCGCCGGCAAGGACGTGATCATCCTGGACGACGAGATCGCCAAGGGCAGCACGGTCATCGAACTGCTCGACCGCCTCCGCGAGCGGGGCGTCAACTCGGTGCGCGTCGCCTGCACCCACGGCCTGTTCGCGGACGGCTCGATCGAGCGGCTCAGCGCGCTGCCGGAGGTGGAGGAGATCGTCTGCACCAACACGGTCCCGCCGCCCAAGCCGAGCGACAAGCTCACCGTCCTGTCGGTCGCCCCCGCCCTGGCCGAGGCCATGCGCCGCATCCACTACGGCGAATCGGTCAGCGCCCTGTTCAGCACATCCTGACTATCTCACCGCTCCGAAGTCGACCCGCATGGCCTTGGAGTCCTCCAGGACGAAGGCCCGCATCTCGTTCCTGGTCCATCCGGCGGGCAGGATCACCCATTTCTTCGGCGGCCGGGCGAGCAGGCGCAGCCCCGTGTACCGGTAGTGGTACGCGGCGTTCTTGTATTTCAGCTGATCCAGGTTGAACGCCTGCACGCCGGGACCGGAGATCTGCAACTCCTTCTCGCTGTAGACAGTGACGTACGGCATCTTGGCGGTGTTCGCCAGGAAGTCCCGGGCGAGCTCCTGCCCTTGTCTCTTGGCCACGTCGGCGCTCATCACGAGCAGGAGCACCGCCACGACCAGCGCCGCCAGCCCTCTTCTGATGCCGAGAGGAAACCCGATGAAGAATCGATACTTGCCGACTTTCGCCCGATAGGTATCGATCATCGCCGCCAGATACTCCAGGAGCACCAGCCCGATGGCGATCAGCGGGAACTGCAGGTAGAGGGGCCACGGCAGCACGATCGCCGCCAGGACCAGGCTCGCGGAGACGGTCCCCACTCCCACGATCCGCTTCATCATGGTCCCGCTGGACACGGTGTCGTCGGTGGCCACCCGGTTGAACCCGGCATGGATGATCAGGAGCGCCAGCGTCGCCCCACCGAAGATGATGAGTGGACTGGCGAGCACGTCGATGCTCTGCCTGACGTAGTCGACGGTGGTGAACCCGAGGGCGGATTCCTCCACCCCGAAATAGGCATAGAACGACGCCGAGCGCATCAGGCCGAAGTAGTAGAGGAGGGCGATGGCCAGGGATAACGGCGCGACGATCGTCGCGATCAGCTCAAGGGTGGCGAGCCTGTTGCCGGGCTCCTGCCCCGGCGCCGGTGCCGTCACGTCAGCACCGGGTCGGCCAGCCCCACGGAAACGCAGCAGTCCGCACCGGGCGCCTTGGCGGTGATCTCCAGGCGGGCGCCTCCGGTGATCGCGATGCTCACCGGCACGGTCTGCCCGACCCCGATCCTTCTTTCCATGACGGTCTTGCCGTCCACCGCCAGGCTCAGGGTCACGACCGTGTCCGTCGGCGCCTCGTCGCCCAGCCCGGCCGTGGCCAACAGCCGCGTGTAGCGGCCGCCGAGGTCGTAGCGGAGGGAAGTGCCGCCCGCCTTGTTCCCCACCTGCAAGATCACGGCGTCCCTGTAGCGGGTGCTCCCCATCGTGATGGGCCCCACGGAGTGGAAGGGATCACTGTCTCCGAGCGGAACCAGGACGGTCAGGGGGAGGGCGGGAAACGCGGTCGGTACGGCGGAGCTGGTAGGAGGGGTCGACGTTCCGGTCCGGGGCACGTTCGCCGCGACATAGGAGGCCACCAGTGTCGCAACCAGCGAGAGGATCGCGCCCACGACGGACGCGATCATCATCAGCGCCGCGCGCCTGGACTGCCTAGGAGGCTCGAACACAGCCGATCAACGCCCCAACCGTCGCAGAGCCACACCGTGATCGCCTCAGGAGGCGATCCTCCCGGCAAGCTACACCTCCCGGACGGCCACCACTACGGCGAATCGGTGAGCGCCCTGTTCAGTACATCCTGAGGATCTGGCCGGTGACGTCGTGCCTGTCGGCGCCGACCCGCCGCATCGGGCGGCCGATCGCCTCGGCGGTGGACGCGCGCGGTGTCGCAGGCGTCGGGATGGGCCGGACGGCTGATCGGCTCCAGCCGTTCGATACGCGGACCTATCACGCGATGCCCCCGTTGCTCATCAGGAGCTGGCCGTTGATCCACCCGCCCTGCGGCGAGCAGAGGAAGTCCACCAGGTGCCCGGTGTCCTGCGGGGTGCCCAGGCGGCCGAGCGGCGTGGCACGCAGGCAGGTGTCGCGTACCTCGTCCGGCATCCAGCCGGTGTCGACCGGGCCGGGGTTGATGACGTTGGCGGTGATCCCGAGGTGGGCGAATTCGTGCGTGGCGGCCAGCGTGATGCGGTCGAGCGCCGCCTTGCTCGCGCCGTAGGGCAGGTTGTGCACCGTGTGGTCGCTGGTCAGGCTGACGATCCGGCCCGTGCCGTGCGCGCCGCGGAAGCGGCGGCCGTACTCGCGGATGAGCAGCCAGGTGGCACGGGCGTTGACGGCGAAGTGCCGGTCGAAGCTCTCGACGGTGGTGTCGAGCAGGCTGGAGTCGACCGATTCGCAGTGGCACATCACCAGGGCGGTGACCGGGCCCAGGCGTTCGGCCGCGTCGAAGATCCGGCCGGGGGCCTCGGGGTCCGTGAGGTCGGCCTCGATCGCCACGGTGGCCGCGCCGCGCATGGTCAGCGCCCGGTCGATCTCCTCGGTCGCGCCCGGCTCGACGCCCCAGGCCATGCGCTCGTCGTACGGCTGCCAATAGGTGAAGGCGAGGTCCCAGCCGGACGCGGCCAGGCGCAGGGCGATGCCGGCGCCGATGCCGACGGTGCGCCCCACCCCGGTCACCAGAGCGAGCGGGCGATCAACAGTCATGCGTCCGATCGTTTCGGGGGCACTCGGGGCTGGGCAACCGGTTTTACCGGCGGCCGTATGGATGGGCGGGGACTGATCGTTCAGAGTGGCAGCATGCACACTTCCACGGAGCTTCTGCTGACGCGCTTTCTGGCGGAGATCGGGCCGGTCGTGCCGCTGGTGGCGCTGTGGGCCCATGGATCGCTGGCCAAGGGCGACTACCAGCCGGGCCGGAGCGACCTCGACCTGATCGCCGTGCTGGAGAGGCCGCTCACCGGTGCCGAACGGGCCCGCCTGGAATCGCTCCACCAGGGGCTCGACCTGCCGCTGGCCGAGCATCTGCACTGTTCCTACCTGCCGGCGGCCCGGCTGGCCGACCCCGGCGAGGAGCACGTGACGTGGGCCATGGAGGAGCTGTTCGAGCGGCCGGTCACCGCCGTCACCCGCCGCGAGCTGCTCACGGGCGCCCTGGAGCTGTACGGTGAGCCGCCGGAGAAGCTGATCCCGCCGGTGTCCGACGACGAGCTGGCCGACTTCGTCCGTACGGATCTGCGTGACTTCTGGATGGTCAAGCTCGGCGGGCGGCGGCGCTGGCTGCGCGAGGTGTGGGTGGACCTCGGCATGGTGACGGTGGCGCGGGCCACGGTGACGCTGCGGGAGGGCCGGCTGATCACCAAGCGGGAGGCGCTCGACGTGCTGGCCGAGCTCGGCGCGCCGGCCGTGGTGGTGGCCGACATCCGCGCCAGGCGCTACGGGACGCCGTCGCCGGCGCTGAGCCGGTTCCGCAGGGCGAAGCTGGCCAGGCGCTTCATCCGGGACGCGATCAGGCGGACCGCCCACGGATAATGTGGGCGAAACAACACCCGAAGAGGGGATATATCCGCTTATGGGCGAGATCAGGAACGCGTACGTGACGGCAGCCGCGTCGGCGGTGGCGCTGCTGAGGAACCCTGCCGTCGCGGCGGCCTGGGACAAGCCGAGCGCGCTGACCGAGTTCAGCGTCGCGGGGCTGGCCGGGCACCTGGCGCAACAGCTCGTCCGGGTCGCCGACGCGCTGGCGAGCGAGGCGGCCCGGGAGCCGGTCCCGCTGCTGGAGCACTACACGCGCTCGGCGTGGGTGCAGGAGGGCCTCGACCACGAGAGCAACGTGAGCATCAGGCGCGGCGGCGAGGTGGCCGCCGCCGGTGGCCCCGACGCGCTCGCCGCCGCGACCGAGGAACTGCTCGGCAGGCAGCGGGCCGTCCTCCCGGCGGAGCCGGCGGACCGGGTGATCGAGCTGCCGCAGTGGTCGCTGCGGCTGGACGACTTCCTGCTCACCCGGCTGATGGAGCTGGTCGTGCACGCCGACGACCTCGCCTCCAGCGTCGGGGTGCCGACGCCCGAGCTGCCGCCGGAGGTCATCGAGCCGGTCGTCGAGCTGCTGGCGCGGCTGGCCGTGCACCGGCACGGCGCGACCGCGGTGATCCGCACGCTGAGCAGGACCGAGCGGGCGCCGGCGACGATCAGCGCCTTCTAGTGGAATGAAGCGTTCTGTTCTGCTACAGTAAGAGCAGAACGTTCCGTTCCGCACTGCTAGAAGGAGTACCCCATGACTTTCCTCGTCACCGGAGCCACCGGGACCGTCGGCCGCCTCGTCGTCGAGGAGCTGCTGCGCGCCGGACACAGCGTGCGCGCGCTGACCAGGGACGCCGCCAAGGCGGACCTGCCCGAAGGCGTCGAGGTCGTCGAGGGCGACCTGGCCGACCCCGCCACGCTGACCGCCGCGTTCGAGGGCGTGCGGGCCGCGCATCTGATCAACTTCGCCGGCGACGACTACGCGCCGCTCCAGCACGGCGAGCGGATCGCCGCGCTGGCGGCGCGGGCCGGCGTGAAGCGGGTGACCGTGCTCGGCGGGCGCGCCGACGGCGAGCTCGCGCAGGCGCTGGCCGCCACCGGCATGGAGTGGACGCTGCTGCACCCTGTCGAGTTCATGTCCAACACGCTCAAGTGGTGGACGCACTCCGTCAGGAGCGAGGGCGTCGTCCGGGAGCCGTTCGGCGACCGGCTGAGCGCCATGGTGCACGAGCGCGACATCGCCGCGGTGGCCGCGACCGTGCTGGCCGAAGGCGGCCACGACGGCGAGAGCCTGACGCTGACCGGCCCCGCCGCCGTGACCACCGCCGAGAAGGTCCGCCTGCTGGGCGAGGCCCTGGGCACCGAGATCCGGTTCGTCGAGCTGACCGAGGCCGAGGCCCGCGCCCAGTGGCAGTCGTTCGGCATGGGTGAGGAGACGATCGAGTTCCTCATCGACGCCCTCGGCAACACCCCGGACGTCGGCAAGACGGTGGTCCCGACCGTTGAGCAGGTCACCGGCCGGGCACCGCGCGGCTTCGCCCAGTGGGCCGCCGAGAACGCGGCCGCTTTTCAGCCGGTGGCGTCCGCGTAGTAGCAGGCCGCCTGCGCCCCGGCCGAGGCCGGCAGGATGTCGAGCAGCTCACCCCTGCACCTGGCGTCCACGCCCGCCTCGGCCGCCTTGCCGGAGGCGAGCACCTGGCAGCGGGCGTGGAAGCGGCAGCCGCCGGGGATCCGGGTCGGGTCCGGCGGCTCCCCCGTCAGCACCACCCGTTCGGGCGACTCGGGCAGCACCGACAGCAGCGCCTGCGTGTAGGGGTGGCGCGGCGCGGTCAGCACCTGCTCGACCGGACCCGACTCGACGATCCGGCCCAGGTACATCACCGCCACCCGGTCGGCGATGTTCCACGCCAGGCCGAGGTCGTGCGTGACGACCAGCGCCGACAGCCCCAGCTCGTCGCGGAGCTTGAGCATCAGCGCCAGGATCTCGCCGCGCACGGAGGCGTCCAGCGAGGCCACCGGCTCGTCGGCGATGAGCACCTTCGGGTTCAGCGCCAGCGCCCCGGCGATCACCACGCGCTGCCGCTGGCCACCGGACAGCTCGTGCGGGTAGCGCAGCAGGAACCGCTCCGGCGGCCGCAGCCCGGCCCTGGACAGCGCCGAGTTCACGATCTCTTCCTCGTCGGGCAGGCCGTGGATGCGCGGCCCCTCGGCCACCGCCTCGTAGACGGTGTGCCGCGGGTTGAGCGAGCCCGTCGGATCCTGGAGGACGAGTTGCACCTGTTTGCGGTAGTTCTTGAGCGCCTTCGAGCCGTACTTCAGCGGCTCGCCGTCGAAGTGGACGGTGCCCGCGGTCGGCCGCTCCAGGCCCAGCAGAGTGCGGGCGAGCGTCGTCTTGCCGCAGCCGGACTCGCCGACCAGCGCCACGATCTCGCCCTCGCCGACCGCGAGGTTCACGCCGTCGACCGCACGCGCCCGCCGTCCGCGCGAGGCGAACTCCACGCGCAGGTCACGGGCTTCGAGCAGGGTACGGCGGTCCGTCGCCACCGTCTCGGCCGGTGCTTCGGTCTCGGTCATGAGGCCTCCTCCTTCGCCCGTACGTGCACGCAGGCGGCGGTGCGGCGGTCACCGGCGGGCCAGAGCTCGACGTCGAGCGACGAGCACTCCTCCAGCGCGATCGGGCAGCGCGGATGGAAGGAGCACCCGGACGGCAGGTGCATGGGGTCGGGCGGGTCGCCGCCGAGCCCCTTGGGCGCGAGCCGGGAGGCCGGGTCGCCCACCGTGGGGAACGCCGCCGCCAGCGCCCTGCTGTAGGGGTGCTTGGCGTCGTGGAACACCTCGTGCGACGGGCCGTGCTCTACGACGCGGCCCGCGTACATGACCGCGAGCTGCCCGCACACGTCGGCGAGCACCGACAGGTCGTGCGAGATCATGATCAGGGAGATGTCGTGCTCGGCGACCAGCTCCTTGATCAGCGTCAGGACCTGGGCCTGGACCATCACGTCGAGCGCGGTCGTCGGCTCGTCGGCGATGATCAGCTTCGGCGAGCAGGCGAGCGCCATCGCGATCATCACGCGCTGGCGCTGCCCGCCGGACAGCTCGTGCGGGTAGCTCTGGGCCCGCCACGCGGGCATGCCGACCTGGCCGAGCAGCTCGGCCACCCGCTTGCCGGCCTGGTCGGGCTTGGCCAGGCCGTGCACCAGCATCGGCTCGGCGATCTGCTCGCCGATCCGGCGCACCGGGTTGAGCCCGTGCTGCGCGCCCTGGAACACGATCGAGGCCTCCGCCCAGCGCACCGCACGCAGCCGGCCCCACTTCATGGCCAGCACGTCCTCGCCGCCGAGCAGGATCCGGCCGTCGACGCGGGCGTCGCGCGGCAGCAGCCGCAGCAGCGCCATGGCCAGCGTCGACTTGCCGGACCCCGACTCGCCGGCGACCCCGAGCGCCGCGCCGCTGTCGAGCGACAGCGACACGCCGCGCACGGCGGGCACCTCGCCGGAGGCGATCCGGTACGTCACCGAGACGTCGTCCAGTTCGAGGAGGGTCATGCGCCCGCCTTCCGCAGTCGCGGGTTGAGCACGGCCTCCAGCGCCCGGCCGCACAGCGTGAACGCCATGACGACCGCGACGATGCACAGGCCGGGGATGAGGATGTACCACCAGGCGCCCGCGGTGGCCGCGCCCCAGTCGTAGGAGCCGCGCAGCATCGTGCCCCACGAGGTCTTGTTCGCGCTGACGCCGAGGAAGGCCAGCGTGGACTCGGTGACGATGGCGCTGGCGACCTCCAGCGTGGTGCTGGCCAGCAGCAGCGGCGCCACGTTCGGCAGCACGTGCCGGGTGGTGACGTGCCAGTGGCCGGCGCCGAGCGCCTTGGAGCGCTCGATGTACGGTCTGGCCTCCACGGCCAGCGTCTGGGCCCTGATCAGGCGGGCGGTCGACGGCCAGGTGGTGACGCCGATCGCCATGATGATCGTGAACGTGCTGCCGCCCATGATGGCCGCCAGCACCAGGGCCGTGACCAGCGATGGCAGGACCAGGAACCAGTCGGTCACCCGCAGGATGACAGCGCTGATCCAGCCGCGGAAGTGCCCTGCGGCGATGCCGAGCACGGTGCCGATCAGCATGCTGACCAGCGCCGCGAGGAAGCCGATGAGCAGCGACGTGCGCGAGCCCCACCACACCATGAGCAGGATCGAGCGGCCCGACTCGTCGGTGCCGAACGGGTAGTCCAGGCTGGGCGGCGCCATCTTGGGCCCGCCGGCGGTGACGACGTTGGTGACGCTCTCGTCGATGAACAGCGGCGCGATGACGGCGAGCACGGCGGCGCCGACCAGGATCGCCAGGCCGACGACGCCGGTGCGCTGCCTGCCGAAGTCCTTCCAGAACCGGCTCAGCGCCTGCCGCCTGCGTGCCGACGCGACGCTCATGCCGACCTCACCCTCGGGTCGAGGATGTGGTAGACCACGTCGGCCAGCGTGTTCATGATGATCACGGCGACCGTGATGAGCATGAACGTGCCCTGCATCAGCGTGAAGTCAGGCACCCTGACCGCCTCGTAGAAAAGCTGCCCGAGGCCGGGCCAGCTGAAGATGGTCTCCACCGTGACCGCGCCGCCCACGACGAAGCCCACGCGCATGAACACCAGCGTGACCGTCGGGAGCAGCGCGTTGGGCACCGCGTGCCGCCGCCGTACGTCGTCGTCGCGCAGCCCCTTGGCCCGGGCGGTCGTCACGTAGTCCTGGCCCACCTCGTCGAGCAGCGACGAGCGCATGACCAGCAGATACTGCGCGTAGACCACGCCGACGAGGGTGATGACGGGCAGCACCATGTGGTGCGCCACGTCGAGCACGTAGGCGAAGCCGTCGGGCGCGTCGACGCTCTGGATGCCCCGCGACGGGAAGATCTTGAAGTAGGCACCGAACACCAGCAGCAGGAGCAGCCCCAGCCAGAACGTCGGCACCGACCAGAGCACCAGCGAGGTGCCGGTGGAGAACTTGTCGAACCGGCTGCCGTGCCGCCACCCGGCCCGCATCCCCTGCCAGATGCCGAGGCTGACCGCGACCGCCAGCCCGACGCCGGCCAGCAGCAACGTGGCGCCGATCCGGTCGCCGATGAGGTCGAGCACCGGCCGCTTGTACTCGTAGGACATGCCGAAGTCGAAGCGCAGCGTGTCGCCGACGAAGTCGAAGAACTGGTTGATCAGCGGCTGGTCCAGGCCGAGCTTGCGGCGTTCGAGGTCGAGCTGTTCCGGGGTCATGTTGCGCCCCTGGGCCAGGGCCCGTACGGGATCTCCCGGCAGCAGGCGGAACAGGAAGAACGTCCCGACGATCACCATGGCGATGCTGAACAACGCCCCGCCGGCCTTCGACAGCGCGTAGCGCAGGATGCCGCGGCGGGCGGGGCGGTCGTCACCGGCGGGGCCCGCCGCCTGGGTGGCGGCGGGCTCCACAGCTTCGAGAGGTGCTGTCATTCTCGATCGTCCGCGACGCTCTTGCGCCGCCTGGTCAGGAAGAAGGCTCCGAGGCCGATGACCACCACGGCCCCGACCACGCCGGCGATCAGGCCGGTGTTGGAGCCGCCCTCGGCCTGGGCGGGCGCCGACTCGACGGCCTCCAGCGAGTAGAACGGCCAGAAGCTGCTGGCGCCGTACAGGATGCCGTCGGCCTCGGGCACGGACGTGATGGACTTGATCCGGTCCTTGCGGTAGCCCTCGAGGTCGTTGGTGTAGTAAATCGTGATCACCGGGGCGTCGGTGTAGAGGCGCTCCTGCATCTGCTTGATCAGCTCGGCCCGCTTCGGCCGGTCGAGCTCCTTGAGCTGCTCCTGGTAGAGCTTCTCGAAGGTCTCGTCGCAGTAGAACGACTCGGTGCCGCCGCCCTCGCCGGCCGGGGTGGGCCGGCGGCTGCACAGGTGCGTCGCCAGGACCTCCTCGGGGTCGGGGTTGACCGACCAGCCGCTGATCGCGATGTCGAACAGGCCGGTGACGCCGGTCTCCTCGGTGAACTTGCTGGAGTCGAGCTTCTTGGTCGTCAGCGTGATGCCGATCTCCTTGAAGAACCCGGTGAGGTATTCGGCGAGCTTGTCCTCGATCGGGGTGTCGGTGTGGATGCTGAAGCGGAACTCCAGCTTCCGGTCGCCGTCGGGCATCGTGCGGATGCCGTCGGCGCCCTTCTTGTAACCGGCGTCGTCGAGGATCTGGTTGGCCTTGGCCGGGTCGTAGGTGACCTTGGTGTCGCCGGTGGCCTCCCAGAAGAAGTCCGTGTACATGGGCGGCACGATCGAGCCGTGGGCGGGCTTGGCGAGGCCGTTCTGCACCTCGGCGACCAGCTTGTCCTTGTCGATGGCCCAGTGCAGCGCCTGGCGGACCTTCTGGTCCTTCAGCGCCGGGTGGCCGTCGCCGACGGGCTTGTCGTCGGTGGTGGTGGCGCCGTGGTTGATCTGCAGGTAGGCGCCGCGCCGGCCCTGCTGGTTCCACTGCACGATGTTCGGGTCGCCCTTGAGCGCCTCGAACTCCGGCGGGTTGAGCCGGCCGATCAGGTCGATCTCGCCGTTCTTCAGGCCCACGACCGAGGCCGCCGGGTTGTCGTAGAAGACGACCTGAAGCTCGTCGATCTTGGGGGCGCCGCGCCAGTAGTCCGGGTTGGCCTTGAGCTTGACGTACTGGTCCTTCTTGTGCTCGACGGCGATGTACGGGCCGCTGGTCACGGACGGGTACTCGTCGCCGGAGAACTCACCGATGTTGGTGACCTTCTCCCACACATGCTTGGGCATGATCGGGATCGGGTTCTCCAGGATCGACGCCTGCGGCGCCTTGAGCTTGATGATCAGGTCCTGGCCGTTGGCCGTGACGCTCTCGAAGTTCTCGACGGCGGGGCCGTTGGCGGTCTTGGCCGCGTCGTCGGACATGATCTTGTTGAACGTCCACGCGGCGTCCTCGGCCGTGACCGGCCGGCCGTCGGACCACTTGGTCTGGCGGATCTTGAACGTCCAGGTGAGCCCGTCCTCGGACGGGGTCCAGGACTCGGCCAGGTCGGGGCTGGGCTTCAGCGTCTTGGAGTCGGGCACCGTGAGGAACCCGTACATCCAGCGGTGGATCGAGGTCGAGACGAGGCGGACCGCTTGGAAGGGATTCATCGAGTCGACGGCCTGTGTGGCGCCGACGCGTACGATCTTCTTCCCCGCCGCAGGGTCCTGCGCCAGGGCCGCTTGGCCCTGGCCGGCTACCAAGAGCGCGACACCTAGCACAGCCAGGCGCGCGAGCCATTTCCTCATGAGTGCCTCACCTTCAGGCGGGGGGTTATCTGTGTAGAGCACGGCACACCATAGGAACGTCGCATGTCAACGAGTGGCGGAGAATTGTTTCATCTTCGTTTCCTTGCGCGGTGTAAATTTTCAGCGAGCCTCGGTGACCCTGCCCGAGTCCACCCGCAGACGACGGTCGACGTGGACCGCGTCGAGCATCCGGCGGTCGTGCGTGACCAGCAGCAGAGTGCCCGGATAGCCCGCCAGCGCCGACTCCAGCTGCTCGATCGCGGGCAGGTCGAGATGGTTGGTCGGCTCGTCGAGCACGAGCAGGTTAACACCTCTGGCCTGCAGCAACGCCAGCGCGGCCCGGGTGCGCTCACCGGGTGACAGCGTGGCCGCCGAACGCAGCACATGCCCCGCCCGCAGCCCGAACTTGGCCAGCATGGTCCGCACGTCGGCCGGCGTGAGCTCCGGCACGTGCGTGGCGAACGCGTCGATCAGCGCCTCCTCGCCCTCGAACAGCCCGCGCGCCTGGTCCACCTCGCCCACCACGACGCCGGGGCCGAGCGCGCCGTGCCCCTCGTCCAGCTCGGTGCGGCCGAGCAGGGCGCTCAGCAGCGTGGTCTTGCCCGCGCCGTTGGGCCCGGTGATGGCCACCCGCTCCGCCCAGCCGACCTCCAGGTCGACGGGGCCGAGCGTGAACGTGCCGCGCCGGACCACCGCGCCGCGCAGCGTCGCCACGACCGCGCCCGAGCGGGGCGCGGCGGCGATCTCCATCCGCAGTTCCCACTCCTTGCGCGGCTCCTCCACGACCTCCAGCCGCTCGATCATCTTGTCGGTCTGGCGGGCCTTGGCGGCCTGCTTCTCGGTGGCCTCGACGCGGGCGTTGCGGCCGATCTTGTCGTTGTCGGGCATCTTGCGCCGGGCGTTCTTGACGCCCTTCTCCATCCAGGCGCGCTGGGTGCGGGCCCGTGACTCCAGCTGGGCGCGGGTGTCGGCGTACTCCTCGTACTGCTCCCTGGCGTGCCGCCTGGCCACCTCGCGCTCCTCCAGGTACGCCTGGTAGCCGCCGCCGTAGAGGTGGATTCGCTGCTGGGCGAGGTCGAGCTCCAGGACCTTGGTGACGGTCCTGGCCAGGAACTCGCGGTCGTGGCTGACCAGCACGGTCCCGGCGCGCAGCCCGTTGACGAACCCCTCCAGCCGGTCGAGGCCGTCGAGGTCCAGGTCGTTGGTCGGCTCGTCGAGCAGGAACAGGTCGTAGCGGCTGAGCAGCAGCGAGGCCAGCCCGGCGCGGGCCGCCTGGCCGCCGGACAGCGAGGTCATCTCCTGGTCCAGGCCGACGGTCAGCCCGATCGTCTCGGTGCGTTCCTCCAGGTCGGCGCCGCCGAGCGACAGCCACCGCTCCAGCGCGACGCTGTAGGCGTCGTCGGCCCCCGGCGCCTGCTCGACCAGGCCCTGCGTGGCGGCGTCGAGCTCCCGCTGCGCCTGGGCAACACCGGTGCGCCGGGCCAGGAACTCCCTGACCGTCTCGCCCGGTCTGCGGTCGGGCTCCTGCGGCAGATGGCCGACGGTGGCCGTGGCCGGGCTGAGCCGGATCGTGCCCTGCTCGGGCTGATCGATCCCGGCCAGCATGCGCAGCAGCGTGGACTTGCCCGCGCCGTTGGCCCCCACGAGCCCGATCACGTCGCCGGGCGCCACCACCAGATCCAGCCCCGAGAACAGGACGCGCTCCCCGTGCCCGGCCGCCAGATCCCGCACCACCATGGTCGCACTCATGAGGGCCGATGCTACTAGTGTGTGCCCGGTGTCCCGTTTGCCCGTTGGCGTCGCCGCGCTGGTCACCGTGTGCCTGGGCCTCGGCGTGCGCGCCCTGTGGGACGGCCCGGTGCCGAAGTACGCCGGCGACGCGCTCTACACGGTGCTGATCCACCTGCTCGTGGTGCTGGTCCTGCCGCGCGTCCGCCCGTGGGTGGCCGCGCTGACGTCGGCCGGGCTGAGCTGGGCGATCGAGTTCGCCCAGCTCGCGGGCATCCCCGCGGTGCTGCGCCCGCTGCTGGGCAGCACCTTCAACCCGCCCGACCTGCTCTGGTACGCGATCGGCGCGGCCCTGGCGTGGGCCGGGCACGCCCGGGCGTATAGATCGCGGCCTGCGGGATAGGGGGCAGGCATGGACAAGACCATCGCGTTCCTGGTAGCACCCGAAGGCGTCGAGCAGGTGGAGCTCACCGAGCCGTGGAAGGCCGTCAAGCAGGCCGGCGGCACGCCGAAGCTGGTCTCCACCGGCGCGGGCCAGGTCCAGGGCTTCAACCACCTCGACAGGGCCGACACCTTCGCCGTGGACGCCACGGTGGACCAGGTGTCCGCCGCCGACTTCGACGGGCTCGTGCTGCCCGGCGGCGTCGCCAACCCCGACTTCCTGCGCACCGTGCCGCAGGCCGTGGCGTTCGCCAAGGGCTTCTTCGACGCCGGCAAGCCGGTGGCCGCCATCTGCCACGCGCCGTGGACGCTCATCGAGGCCGACGTGGTGCGCGGCCGTACGGTCACCTCCTGGCCGAGCCTGCGCACCGACCTGCGCAACGCGGGCGCGACCTGGGAAGACCGGGAGGTGGTCGTGTGCACCGGCGGCCCTAACAAGCTGGTCACCAGCCGTAAGCCGGACGATCTGAAGGCGTTCTGCCAGGCCACGGTCGACGCGTTCGGCTGACGAGATCGAAACTCTCCTGTAACTCCTTGCTCGCGCGAAGGAAATGGTCTAGACGTAGACCAAAGAGCGTCCTCCGCGCCCCCCAGGGAGACCTCAGTGACCACAGAAGAGGATTCCAGGCGACTCGCCGAGCTCGGCTACAAGCAGGAGCTGGCCCGGACCTGGAGCGGTTTCTCCAACTTCGCGATCTCCTTCTCCATCATCTCGATCCTCGCCGGCTGCTTCACGACCTTCGGACAGGCCTGGAACAACGGCGGCCCCATCGCCATCTCGTGGGGCTGGCCGCTGATCTCCCTGTTCATCCTGATCATCGGCTTCTGCATGGCCGAGCTGGTATCGGCGTACCCGACCGCGGGCGGCATCTACTGGTGGGCCGCCAAGCTCGGCAAGCCGATCCACGGCTGGTTCACCGGCTGGCTCAACCTCATCGGCCTCATCGCCGTCACCGCCTCCGTCGACTACGGCTGCGCGACGTTCCTCAACATCACCCTGACCCGGCTGACCGGCGGGGCCTGGGAAGGCACGCTGCCGCAGGCGTTCCTGCTGTTCGTGATCGTCCTGGCGCTGCACGCGCTGATCAACATCTACAGCCACCGGCTGATCTCGCTGCTGCAGAACATCTCCGTCTGGTGGCACGTGGCCGGCGCCGCGATCGTGGTCGCCATCCTCGTCCTCGCCCCCGCCCAGCACCAGTCCGTCGGCTTCGTCTTCACCGAGACGATCAACAACTCCGGGTTCGGCGACGGTGACGGCGGCCTGCCGTTCTGGCTGTACGTGCTGCCGCTCGGCTTCCTGCTGACCCAGTACACGATCACCGGCTTCGACGCGTGCGCGCACGTGTCGGAGGAGACCCAGGGCGCCTCCAAGGCCGCCGCCCGAGGACTCTGGCAGTCGATCTTCTACTCGGCGATCGGCGGCTGGATCCTGCTGCTGGCGTTCCTGTTCGCGGCCACCAACGTGGACGAGATCAACGCGCAGGGCGGCTTCGTCGGCGCGATCTTCACCACCGCGCTCTCCTCACCGCTGGCCACCGCGGTCTTCGCGATCTCCACGATCGGCCAGTTCTTCTGCGGCATGAGCTGCGTGACGTCGATGTCGCGGATGACCTACGCCTTCTCGCGCGACGGCGCAGTGCCCGGCTGGCGGCTGTGGTCCAAGGTCGACCGCAACCGCACCCCGGTCAACGCCATCCTGGCCGGCTGCGCGGTGGCCGCGCTCATCACCCTGCCCGCCCTCTACGCCCCGGCCGGGCTCACCACCCCGGTCGCCTTCTACGCCGTCGTGTCGATCGCGGTCATCGGCCTCTACCTGGCGTTCCTCATCCCGATCTGGCTCCGGCTGCGGATGGGCGACCGCTTCGAACCCGGCCCGTGGACGCTAGGCCGGCGCTACAAGGTGCTGTGCTGGATCGCCTGCGTCGAGATCGCCATCGTCTGCGTCTACTTCGTCATGCCCTTCTCACCCGCCGGCGTCCCGGGCAGCCCCGACTTCACCTGGACCTCGGTCAACTACGCGCCGATCGCCGTCGGCGTCGTGCTGGTCGGCATCGCCCTGTGGTGGGCCCTGTCGGCCAAGCACTGGTTCACCGGGCCCCGCCGCACCGTCGACGAGGTCCCGGCCGAGTGACGTACGGTCAGGCCGCCTCGAAGGAGGCGGCCACGGCCGCGCGGACCTTGTCCATGGTGGTGTCGCCGAGCTCTCGCTTGAGCGAGGTCATGTCGACCTCCGGCATGCCGCAGGCGACCGCCCAGTCCCAGGGGGTCAGGTCGCCGTCGACGTTGAGGGCGAAGCCGTGGCTGGTGACGCCACGGCTCTGCCGCATGCCGATCGACACGATCTTGCGGCCGGTCTCCGACGTCCACACGCCGGTGAGCAACTCGGAGCCCGGCGGGGTGTCGCGGCGCTCGGCGGGCAGGCCGAGCGCGCCCAGCGCGTCGACGAGCCGCAGCTCCACCTCGCGCACGTAGTCGACGATGCCCTCGTCCTCGCCGAGCTTGACGACGAGGTAGCCGACGAGCTGCCCGGGCCCGTGGTAGGTGAGCTGCCCGCCGCGCCCGGTCTCGACGACCGGGATGCCGCGCGACGGGTCGGGCAGGTGGGCCACGGGGGTCCGGCGTCCGATGGTGTAGACGGACGGGTGACTGAGCAGCCAGAGCGTGTCCGGCCGCTCGTCCCGTTGGCGCTCGCCGACCAGGTCGGCCATGCGCTCCATCGCCTTGTCGTAATCGACGAGCTCGTCCTGGATGAGTGTCAGCGGCCTTGCCATGCTTCGAGCATAGGCGGGGCTAGTACTTCTTCGGCTCCTCGGGCACGAGGATCCACATGATCGCGTAGACGACCCACATCGGTCCGGGGAAGAGCGAGAGGATCAGCCAGATGATGCGGACGAGCGTGGGCGGCAGGCCCATCTTGTCGGCGAGACCGCCGCAGACGCCGGCCAGGATCCTGTGCTCTCGTGAGCGGTACATCGTGTCCTCCGTGTGGTTACGTTCTGCCTGGTCCAACGGACGGCCCGGCGCCACGTATCCCGTCAGGACCCCTGAGAAAACCCTGTAAGGGTCAGCCACTCACGGGCCAGCGCCAGATGTTCGCTGGTCAGGCCGCGTCCGGGAGGCACGTGGACGAGCAGGAAGTCGTCCAGACCCTGATGCGCCCTGAGATACTCCTCGTCCTCCTTGTAGACCTGGTCGTCGAACCAGACGAAGGGCCGTCTGCCCACGTATTCGGCCACGTAACGGGTCTTGAACATCTCGCCGTGCTCACTGCCCCGGTCGGGCCCCAGCGGGACCACCGGCAGCAGCGGCAGCCCGAGCCGGGGCGCGATCCAGTCGTTGGCGTGCCGCTCCCAGGTCGTCGCCCAGGCCAGCTCGGAGCCGGTGCGCAGGGCCAGCTCCATGAGCCGGGGCCCGTGGCGGGGGTTGAGATGCACCGTGTAGACGGTGCCGTCGATCGTGCACCGGTAGCGCCGGAAGTCGGGCGTGGCTGGCCCCGTGGGGTTGAGCACGCCGTCGACGTCCAGGAGCACCAGTGGTTTCACGTGGCGGCCCCGACCCGGTGTTCCTGGGGGCTGATGCCGCGCACCCGTTTGAAGGCGGCGCTGAGCGCGAACGGGCTGCCGTAGCCGACCTTGCGCGCCACCGAGCCGATCGTCGCGTCGGGCTCGCGCAGCAGGTCGGCGGCCAGGGCGAGCCGCCAGTCGGTGAGGAAGGCCATCGGCGGCTCCCCCACCAGCTCGGTGAACCGCCTGGCCAGCGAGGCACGCGAGACCCCCACCTCGGCGGCCAGCGAGGCGACGGTCCACGGATGGGCGGGGTTGTTGTGCAGCATGCGCATGGCCCGGCCCACGATAGGGTCACCGCTCGCCCGATACCAGGCCGGGGCCTCATGAGTGCTGAACCAGGACCGCAGCGTCGAGATGAGCAGCAGGTCGAGCAGCCGGTCGAGCACCGCCTCCTGGCCGGGCTCGTCCCTGACCACCTCGGCGCCGAGCAGCGGGATGAGCGGCTCGCCCGGCTGCACCAGCAGCGGCGGCAGCGCGTCCAGCAGCCGCTTGCTGATCTCCCCCTCCATCAGGTAGGTGCCGGTGATCATCATGGTGGCGCCGTCGAGATTGTTCCCCCAGGTGCGCACGCCCAGGTCCATGGCCTGGTAGAGGGATTCGCCGTCGAGGGTGGTGCACTCCTGGCCGGGGTGGATGACGATCTGCGGCGGGGTGCCGGGATCGTCGGCGACCGTGTACGGTTCGGGCCCGCGGACGATCGCCACGTCGCCGGGATCCATCCGCACGCGCTCACCCCGTGACGGCACGATCCAGGCGGTGCCGCGCACCAGCGCGACCAGGGTGAGCGGGGCCTCGTCCTGGATGCGGACCGACCAGGGCGGGTCGAGGATCGAGCGGAGCAGGAACGCGCCGCGGGCGCGCGGGCCGTCGAGCAGCGCTGCCAAATGGTCCATGAATTAGACGATCGCATATGGCAATGCGCTTCTCAACCATGGATAGTCTCACGCCTGCCCGGCTTAATAGAGGCATGACAATTTTGGTGACGGGCGGCACCGGCAAGACCGGCCGCCGGGTCGCAGACAAGCTGACCGCTCTCGGCCACACCGTCCGGGTCGGCTCCCGCTCGGGCACGCCGCCGTTCGCCTGGACCGACCGCGACACCTGGGCGCCCGCCCTGTCGGGGGTACGGGCCGCGTACATCGCCTATCAGCCGGACCTGATCGTCCCGGGCTCGCTCGACGACATCCGCGCCTTCACCGAGCTGGCCGTGCGGTCCGGCGTGCGGCGGCTGGTGCTGCTGTCCGGCCGCAACGAGCCCGAGGCGCAGGCGTGCGAGCGGGTCGTGCGGGAGTCCGGCCTGGAGTGGACCGTCGTCACGTGCGGCTGGTTCATGCAGAACTTCACCGAGGGCTACCTGCTGGAGCCGGTGCTGGAGGGCGCCATCGCGCTGCCGGCGCGGGACGTGGCCGAGCCGTTCGTGGACGCGGACGACATCGCCGACGTGGCGGTGGCCGCGCTCACCGAGGACGGCCACCTGGGCAGGACCTACGAACTGACGGGGCCGAGGCTGCTCACGTTCGCCGACGCGGCGGCCGAGCTGTCCAAGGCGACGGGAAGGGAGATCGTCTACATTCCTCTCACGATGGAGCAGTACGCGGCGGGCGCCGCCGAGCACGGGGTGCCGGACGAGGTCGTCGGGATGCTGAACACGCTGTTCACCGAGGTGCTCGACGGGCGCAACGCCTACCTGGCCGACGGCGTGCGCGAGGCGCTGGGCAGGCCGGCGCGGGATTTCACCGACTTCGCCGAGTCCTGGGCTCACTCCTCGTCGTAGACGCCGACCATCCACGCCCCCGGCTGGGTCCCCAGGTCACCGGCGAGCTGCAGGGCGACGTCATAGCGGACGAGCTCGCCGGCGGCGTACCGGCCGTCGCACATGCCCTTGTCCTTCTCCGGCAGGGCGCAGCCGGCCAGCGTGGCCTCCGTGACCAAAGGCGTGTCGGGGAACACCCAGACGCGGATGGACTGCTCCTTCTTCGTCCAGTCGCGCGGCAGCTCGCTCTTGCGGAAGGTGTGCCGGGCCTGCCCGTCGGCGCACCTGCTCACCTGGCCGGCGCCGTCCACCGACGAGACCACCCAGCTCGCCCGGCCCTCGCAGGTGAAGGCCACGGTGGTGGCGAAACTGGCGGGCCTGACCTTCAGGTCGTTGCCGACGGCCGACCGGTCGGACGCCATGCCGCCGATCCTGGTCAGCGGGCCGAGCCGGGCGGGCGGGTCGTCCCGCCCCACCTCCAGGTTCCCGGCGGGCGCCTCGGGCCCGTCGCCGCGGGCGGTGGCGGACGGCTGCGCGGCCGGCGCCGGGGCGCGGGTCTCCAGCGGTCCCGGCAGCAGCCACAGGGCGGTGGCCGCGGCGGCCCCGGTCAGCGCCACGCCCACCCCCCAGCGCAGCATCAGCATCCGCCTGCCCCGCCGTACGATCCTGGTCACGTCGCTCGCCTTCCCCGGCATGTACGCCGTCCGCTCGGCCAGCAGGCCTCGCAGGTCGTCCTCGGTGTAGGTCATGGTTCCGTCCTCGCGAGCCGTATCTCCGGATGGACGCGCAGCCGGGTCAGGGCGCGGCCGAGCTGGGTCTTGACGGTGCCGAGCGAGCAGCCGAGCAGGCCGGCGCACTGCGGCAGCGTCAGTCCCTCGAAGTAGTGCAGGACGATCACCGCCCGCTGCCGGTCCGACAGTCCCCGGACGGCCGCCCACAGCGCGTCCTTCTCCGTCACGTCGCGGGTGAAGTCGCCCGGCGCCGCCGCCTCCGGCACCCGCTCCACCGGCACCTCGCCCCGTGACCGCCTGCGCCACCAGGAGGCGTGCGTGTTGGTGAGGATGCGGTACACGTACGGATCCGGATCGCCCTCGATGCGCCGCCAGGCCACCCAGGCCCGGGCGAGTGCCGTCTGCACCAGGTCCTCGGCCGTGGCCCAGTCGCCGACGAGCAGGTAGGCCGTGCGGCGCAACCGCACGGACCGCTGCGTCACGTACTCGGCGAAGGAGTCCATCACAGATCATTACTCGGCGACGGCCCCGATCGGCCGACACCCTTCGTCATGAATTTTCGTGCGACACCCTTCGTCATGAATTTTCGTGATCTGAGGGGTGAACATGGGCTGTCCTCGTCGTCCGGACGTTCCGCGGGGCCCTCCGGCGGTCCCCGTTTCCGCTAGCCTCACCTCGTTCACTCCGGTGTTTCCTGGGGAAGGTGCGCACGTGATCGGCTGGATGGAAGCGGTGGTGCTGGGTCTGCTGCAGGGGCTCACGGAGTTCCTGCCGATCTCCTCCAGCGCGCACATCCGCGTCGTCTCCGCGTTCCTCGGCTGGAACGACCCCGGAGCGGCCTTCACCGCCGTGATCCAGCTCGGCACCGAGGCCGCCGTGCTGATCTACTTCAGGAAAGAGCTCTGGGAGATCATCTCCACCTGGACGCGCTCCCTGTTCAAACCCGAGCTGCGCAGCCACTACGCCGCCCGCATGGGCTGGTACGTCATCGTCGGCACCATCCCGATCGCCGTGCTCGGCCTGGTGCTCAAGGACCAGATCGAAGGCGCCTTCCGCGACCTGCGCCTGGTCGGCACCACGCTCATCGTCTTCGGGATCATCCTGTGGTTCGCCGACCGCACCGCGCGCAACAAGCTCACGCTGGAGAAGCACCTCAACGTGACGCACGCGGTCGTCTACGGCTTCGCCCAGTCGCTGGCCCTCATCCCCGGCGTCTCCCGCTCCGGCGGCACCATCACGGCCGGTCTGCTGCTCGACTACCGGCGCGAGGCCGCGGCCAAATACTCCTTCCTGCTGGCCATCCCGGCCGTCCTGGCGTCGGGCTTCCTGGAGCTGGCCGAGATCGGCAACGGCCAGGCGCCCGCCTGGGGGCCGACGATCCTGGCCACGGTGATCTCGTTCATCGTCGGCTACGCGGCGGTGTCCTGGTTCCTGCGCTACATCAGCACCCATCGCTTCACCGGCTTCGTGATCTACCGCATCGTGCTCGGCGTCTTCGTCATCCTCGCGGTCACCCTGGGCCTGATCCCGGCCCAGGGATAGCGCCCCGGGACCAACGGCCTTTCAGGTCCCCTCCGTGGACCAGCCCGGCACCCTCCGCTCACTCAGCACGCTGTCGTCGTCGCCAGGTGAGGGTCTCAAGGCCGGGCCCGCTGGGCGGTGAAGTCGGTGCGCGGGTAGCGGCTGGCCAGGCAGAAGACGACGGCGAACAGGACCCAGGCCGTGACGAAGGCCAGCGGGTGGGCCCAGGTGTCGCCGATGAGGTCGGCCAGCATGGCGCGCCCCTCGAAGTAGGTCACCAGCCCGGCGATCGCCCCCGGGACGGCCCCCCACCAGCGCTTCCACCACACCTCGTGCACCAGGACCTCGTACCCGACCAGCATGATCGGCCCGAGGAGCAGCGGCCGCAGGCTGGTCGAGCCGGAGAAGAAGGTGACGAGGACGATGATCGCCAGGGCGCTGCCGCCGGTGAGGAGCACCATCAGCCCGAGTGGCGCGGGCTCGTCGCGGGGGTCGGTGGGTTGGTAGTCGGAGGTATCAGACACTGGGACATTCTGGCCCATCACCGCACGGGTTGCGGGGCGCTTTCCGCGGCGGGGACGGGCCTGTAGGTCGCCAGCGTGAACAGCACCGAGACCAGCCCGAGCCCGGTGGCCAGCACGATCACGCCGGCCCTGCCGTACCCGTCGAGCGCGAGGCCGCCGGCGATGCCCGCCACGACGAGGCCCGCGTACTGGGCGGAGGAGAGCAGCCCGAGCCCGACCGGCACGTTGTCCGGCAGGACGGCCACGATCCGATACTGCTGGGCGGGGGCGATCAGCCAGCCGAGCGCGCCCCAGAGCAGCGCCCACAGCAGCGCGACCGGCAGCGCCAGGTTCGCGACGGGGATGAGCGCCAGGAACACGGTGGACGCGGCCAGCCCGATCAGCACCATGCGGCGCGGCCCGTACGCGTCGGTGAGGCGGCCGCCGAGCTGGTTGCCGACGATGGCGCCCACGCCCCACGCCCACAGCACGGCGGGCAGCGGCAGGTCCATCAGCGACCCGATGTAGGTGTAGGCGGTGAACCCGGCGCCGAACATCAGCAACTGCGTCGCCAGCACGGCCAGCACCCGCCGGTCGGCCAGCGGCGCGAACCGCTCGCCCAGCCGCCCGGAGACGGCCATCCGCACGTCGGGCACCAGGGCCGCCACCCCGGCGAACCCCAGCACGCCCAGCCCGGTCACCAGCCAGATCGTGGTGCGCCACCCGGACGCCGTGCCCAGCCAGGTGCCGAGCGGCACCCCGATCGCGGACGACACGCTCAGCCCGCCCATCACCAGGGCCAGCGCCCGCCCGCGATGCTCGGGCCTGGCCAGCGCGTTGGCCACGCCGGACGCGGTCGGCGTGAACATGGCGGCCCCCGCCGCCGCGAGCACCCGGGTGGCCATGAGCAGCGGGTAGTTCGGCGCGAGCGCCGTCAGCGCGTTGCCGAGCACGAACACACCCATCGCCACCAGCAGGAGCGTCCTGCGCGGCAGCCGCGCGGTCACGGCGGCGAGGATGGGCGACAGGATCGCGTACGCCAGCGCGAACACCGTCATCAACTGCCCGGCCGCCGCCGTGGAGACGTCCAGGTCGCTGGAGATGGGCGGCAACAGCCCGGCGGTGACGAACATGCCGGTGCCGACGGCGAAGTTGCCGGCAGCCAAGGGATAAAGAGGACGATTCACTCCCCACACGCTGACGCATTGTTGGATGGTTGTCAAACAATAAAATTGGGTATCGTGTCGGTATGCGCCTGCTCCCGCACCCGGCCACCGAGGACATCCAGCTCACCGAGGTCCTTCGCGCGTTGTCCGACCCGATCCGGCTGGAGATCGTCGCCCGGCTGGCCGCGTACGGCGAGATGACGTGCACCGTCGCGGGCGACTCGCTCGGCGTGCACAAGTCCACCGCCTCGCACCACTACCGCACGTTGCGCGAGGCGGGCGTCGTCGTCACCAAGCAGGAGGGCCGGCTCAAGTACATGAGCCTGCGCCGCGACGACCTGGAGACGCGCTTCCCCGGCCTACTCGACTCGGTGCTCCTCGCGACGCCCGTGGGCGGGCATGTCTGACCTGCCCATCCATCACGTCCTGCCCGACCTGCTCGGCGCGCTCGACAGCGCCGGCAGCGCCGTGCTCACCGCCCCGCCGGGCACCGGCAAGACCACCGTCGTCCCGCTCGCGCTCGCCCGGGCCGGGCTGCGCGTCCTCGTCGCCGAGCCCAGACGCCTCGCCGTACGCGCCGCCGCCCGGCGCATGGGCGTCAGCTACGCCATCCGAGGCGAGCGCCACACCGGCGCGAACCCCATGGTCGAGGTCGTCACCACCGGCGTCCTGCTCCAGCGCCTCCAGCGCGACCAGGAGCTGCCCGGCGTCGACGCGGTCATGCTGGACGAATGCCACGAGCGGCACCTCGACGCCGACACGGCGCTGGCGTTCCTGCTGGACGTGCGCGACACCCTCCGGCCCGAGCTGCGCCTCATCGCCACCTCGGCCACCGCCGACGCCGGCCAGTGGTCCCGCCTGCTCGGCGACGCGCCCGTGGTGCGGGCGACCGGCGCCGCCCACCCCGTCGAGACGGTGTGGGCGCCGCCGCCCCGCCCGGTCTCCCCGCCGCACGGGCTGCGCGTCGACCCCGCCCTGCTGTCCCACGTCGCCCAGGTGGTACGGCGCGCGCTCGGCGAACGGGAGGGCGACGTGCTGTGCTTCCTGCCGGGCGTCGGGGAGATCGCCAGGGTGGCCGCGATGCTCGACGGCGTCGAGGTGCTCCAGGTGCACGGCCAGGCCCCGGCACGCGTCCAGGACGCCGTCCTGTCGCCGGGATCGGGGCGCCGGGTGGTGCTGGCCACCTCGGTGGCCGAATCGAGCCTGACGGTGCCCGGGGTCCGCGTCGTGGTGGACTCCGGCCTGGCCCGGGAGCCGCGCACCGACCACGCCCGCGGCCTCGGGTCCCTGACCACGGTCCGGGTGTCCAGGTCGTCGGCCGGTCAGCGGGCCGGGCGGGCCGGCCGGGAGGCTCCCGGGGCCGTCTACCGGTGCTGGTCCGCCGCCGAGCACGAACGGCTGGCCGAGCATCCGCGGCCCGAGATCGCGCTCGCCGACCTCACCGCCTTCGCCCTCCAGGCCGCCTGCTGGGGCACCACCGACCTCGCCCTCCTCGACCCGCCGCCCCCGGCGGCCCTGTCGGCGGCCCTCCGGACGCTCCAGACGCTGGGCGCCGTCGAGCCCGGCCTCCGCGTGACCGCTCGCGGACGGCGGATGGCCCTGGCCGGGGTCGAGCCCCGGCTGGCCAGGGCCCTCCTCGACCTGGGCCCCCGGGCCGCCGAGGTGGTCGCGCTGCTGTCCGAGCAGCTCCCCCGCGACGCCGGTGACGACCTCGTCGAGGTCTGGCGCGCCGCCCGCCGAGGCTCCGACGCCTTCAGCTCCCGCTGGCGCAGGGAGACCCGCCGCCTGACCCGCGGCTCCACCCCCGGCGCGGCGGTGGAGCCGCGGAGCGAGGACGAGGTGGCCGGGGTGGCGGTGGCGCTGGCGTTTCCCGAGAGGGTGGCGCGGCGGCGGGGCGGCGCTTATCTGATGGCGTCCGGGACCGAGGCCCAGCTCCGCGAGGGGTCGAAGCTGGCGACCGCGCAGTGGCTGGCCATCGCGGTGGCCGACCGGCCCACCGGGGCGGCCGCCGCGCGGATCCGCCAGGCCGTGGCCATCGACGAGGAGATCGCCCGCGGCGCGCACCCGGTGACGACCGAGGAGGAGGTCGTCTGGAAGGTGCCGCCGGGCAGCCGGCGCGGCGACGTGTCGGCCCGGGTGGTCGAACGGCTGGGCGCCATCGAGCTGTCCAGCGCCCCGCTGCCCGACGCCGACGTGCGCGAGGCCCTCCTGCACGGCCTGCGTACCGAAGAGGTGCTGACCTGGACGAAGGCGGCACGGGCGCTGCGCGACCGGCTGGCGTTCTGCCATCGGGCCGTCGGCGCGCCGTGGCCGCCGATGGACCGGCTGATCGACCTGGCCGACCGCTGGCTGGAGCCGGAGTTGTCCAGGGCGCGGCGGCGGGCCGACCTGGAGCGGATCGACGTGGCGTCGGCACTGCGCCGGCTGGTTCCGTGGAGCGAACGCCTGGACGTGACGGCGCCCGAACGGGTCGAGGTGCCGAGCGGGTCTCAGGTGCGCCTCGACTACTCGGGCGAGCAGCCGGTGCTGGCGGTCAAGCTGCAGGAGCTGTTCGGTTGGCAGGAGACGCCGCGGATCGCGGGAGTCCCGCTGCTGGTGCACCTGCTGTCACCGGCGGGCCGGCCGCTGGCGGTGACAGCGGATCTGGCGTCGTTCTGGCGCGACGGCTACCGTTCGGTGCGCGCCGAGATGCGCGGCCGCTACCCCAAGCATCCGTGGCCGGAAGACCCGCTCACGGCAACCCCGACGAAACGGACCCGATGAACAGCGGAGCCGCGGCCCTGAACAACGCCGAGTGGTGCGACGCCCTGTGCCGCGCCCACGGCCTGCCCGGCGTCTTCACGGAGACCGCCTGGACGAACCCGTCCCGGACGCCGATCTTCTACCCGGACGCCGTCACCCTCTCCCCCTCGGCGACGGCCGGCGACATCCTGCCCGCCGTCGACGCCGGGCCCGGCGCGTCGGTCAAGGACAGCTTCGCCACCCTGGACCTGGGGCCCGCGGGGTTCGAGGTGCTGTTCGAAGCCACCTGGATCCACCTCGCGGCCCCTGCCGCAGGTGACGCCGCCGGCTGGGCGGTCGTGCGCGCCGAGGAGGAGCTGGCGGCCTGGGCGGACGCCTGCTTCGACGGCGAGCGGCCGGGGTTGTTCCCGCCGTCCCTGCTCGCCGACGAGACCGTGGCGGTCCTCCGGGGTGAGGAGGGCGGCGCGGTGCTCAACGTGACGAGGCGCGCGCCCGTCGTCGGCGTCTCCAACGTGTTCGGCGACGCCGCCTGGCCCGGCGTGATCGCGATGGCGGCGGCGCTGTTCCCGGGCCGTCCGCTGGTCGGGTACGAGACCGACCCGGGGCCGGCGATCACGCACGGTTTCGTCCCGGCCGGGCCGCTACGCGTCTGGCTGAAGCGCTGACCCGACGCCCAGATCCTTGAACCCGCTCGACGTGCCGACGCACACCACCGGCCCGTCGAACTCCTGCCCCAGCCCGCGGTATCCGGCCAGCCCGGCAGCCCCCGAGAGCTCCTGCCACAGCCCCTGGCGGCCCAGGTCCCGCTGCGCGGCGCGGAGCTCGTCGTCGGTCACCACCAGCGCGCCGCCGCCGCTGTCGCGGACGGCCCGGACGCCCCGGTGCCCGCTGACCGAGCAGTTGATCGCGTACGCGTCCGTGGCGGCCAGCTCGACGATCGCGGCCGGTGCGCCGGTGGCGACGGCACGGGCGTTGGGCCCGCCGGCGGCCGGCTCGCAGGAGAACATGCGCGGCGCGGCCGGGGCCACCCCGAGCCGCACCAGCTCCGCGAACCCCTTCCACACTCCGTACAGCAGTTCCCCGTAGCCGGTCGGCGTGAACACGGCGGCCGGCACCCGGCCGAGCTGAACGAACAGCTCGTAGGCGATCGTCTTGTAGCCCTCGGCGCCGTAGGGGTGCCCGGTGTGCGTGACGGTCTGGTTGCTGACCGGGTGGTAGCCGAGCCGGTCGACGATGTCGCGCAGCATCGGCCAGCGCTCCTCGATGGCCACGGTGCGCACGGTGGCCCCGTACGCGCGGACGAACGACTGCACGGCGGGCGGCGACTCGGCGGAGGCGATCACGATGGCGGGCAGCCCGGCGCGGGCGGCGTAGGCGGCGGCCGCGGCGCCGTGGTTGCCGGAGGAGGCGACGACCACGCCGGGCGCGTTCTCGGCGAGGGCGGCGCTGACGGCGACGCGGTTCAGGCGGTCCTTGTGCGACCAGGTCGGGTTGCGGGATTCGTCCTTCAGGTAGACGCCGCAGACCTCCAGCAGCGGCGTGCCGCCCTCGCCGAGCGTGGGCGCGAGCAGGGGCGGCAGCAGCGGCTGCCACCGGGCGATGTCGGGCAGGGCCGGCTGGTCGAACAGCCCTTCGGGCACCCGGGCGTAGTCGTAGTCCACCTCGACCGGGTAGGCCAGCTCGGCGGTGCTGGTCTCGGGGCAGCCCCGGGTGAGCGGTGGGCGGAGCGGATAGCTGATCGACGGGTCGCCGAGGGAGCGCTGACTCGTGGCCAGGGATTGCGCGTTCACGGCACGAGACTAAATGAGCTATCGTGGTGATATCACTTCGATAGCAAGGGGACGCGATGGAACGACGTGCTTTCCGCATCAACGGTTTCGTGGTGCTGCTCGCCCTGCTGCTGATCGGCGGCATCGTGGCGGTCGTCCGGCTGCCGGACGGCCCGGAGGCGGTCCTGGTGCCCGGCATCGCCTGGGCCGTGCTGGCCGTGCTCGTCTCCACCGGTTTCACGGTGGTCAACCCGAACGAGTCCAGGGTCGTGCAGTTCCTCGGGCGCTATGTCGGGTCGGTGTCGGAGGCGGGGTTCCAGTGGGTGCTGCCGTTCACCACCAAGCGCATGGTCACACTGCGGGTGCGTAACTTCGAGACGACCAAGCTCAAGGTCAACGACGCCGACGGCAACCCGGTGGAGATCGCCGCCGTCGTCGTCTACCGGGCCGTCGACACGGCCAAGGCGGTGTTCGCCGTCGACGACTACGAGGAGTACGTGGCCATCCAGTCCGAGGCCGCCGTGCGCCACCTGGCCACCAGCCACCCGTACGACTCGCACGAGCCCGAGCGCACCAGCCTGCGCGACGGCGCGGAGGTCGCCACCGAGCTCACCGCCGAGCTGCGCGACCGCACCGAGCTGGCCGGCATCGAGGTGCTGGAGGCCCGCATCACCCACCTCGCCTACGCCCCCGAGATCGCCCAGGCGATGCTGGTCCGCCAGCAGGCCGGTCAGGTGGTCGCGGCGCGCACCCGGATCGTCGAGGGCGCGGTCGGCATGGTCCAGCTCGCGCTCGACCGGCTCGCCTCCGAGGGGGTCGTCGACCTCGACGAGGAGCGCAAGGCGCAGATGGTGTCCAACCTCCTGGTCGTGCTGTGCGGCGACCGGGCGACACAGCCGGTGGTGAACGCCGGCAGCTTGTATGCCTGAGCGCAAGAAGCTCCTGCTGCGCCTGGACCCGGCCGTGTACGACGCGATCGCCAAGTGGGCGGCCGACGATCTCCGCAGCGTCAACGCGCAGATCGAGTACGCGTTGCGGCTCGCTCTCAAACAGGCGAGCAGGGAGCCGAAGTCTCGCAACGAAGAGTAGAAACCGCCACACTCTAGAACATGTTGTGGGCAGGCAGATCCGCCATGGAGATCGCGGCGGCCGTACGACAGGGCGAGGTCGCGGCCACCGCGGTCATCGAGGAGCATTTCGAGGTGATCGCCGAGCGCGACCCCCGTGTGGGCGCGTTCCGGCGGGTGCGCGAGCAGGCGGTGGAGGAGGCGCGGGCCGTCCAGGAACGGCGCGACCTGTCGGAGCTGCCGCTCGCCGGGGTGCCCGTGGCGGTCAAGGACAACCTGGAGGTCGCGGGCGAGGCGACCCGCCTGGGCTCGGCCGTGACCGCCGACGCCCCCGCCTCCCGGGACCACGAGACCGTGGCCCGGCTGCGCGCGGCCGGCGCGGTGGTGATCGGCCTGACGAACCTTCCCGAGCTCGCCCTGGTCGCCTTCGGCGACAGCCCGTACGGCACCGTCCGCAACCCCTGGGACCGGTCCCGCACGGCGGGCGGGTCGTCGTCCGGGAGCGCGGCGGCGGTCGCGGCGGTGATGGCGCCGATCGCGCTCGGCAACGACGGCATGGGCTCGCTGCGCATCCCGGCGGCGTGCTGCGGCGTCCTGGCGCTCAAGCCGGGCGCCGGGCTCGTACCGCCGCCCACGGACGACTGGCGTGGCCTGTCGGCGAACGGCCCGATCGCCGTGCACGCCGCCGACCTGGCGCTGATGCTCTCAGTGCTCGCCGCGGACCCGTCGCTGGCCGAGGCGTGGCGCAGCGGCCGGCGGATCGAGGCGCGCCGGCCGATGCTCCGCTCGGTGTGGGCGGGCGACGACGGCGTGTGGGAGCCGCCCCCGCCGCACGACAGCCCGGAGCCGTTCGACCTGCGGGTGGCGTACGCGCCGCAGCCGCTGCCGGCCGGGCTGCCGATGGACAGCGAGTTCCGGGCGGCGGTGCGCGGCGCCGCCGAGACGCTCCGGGTGGCCGGGCACACGATCGTCGAACGCGACGGCCGCTTACCCGCCTGGCTGGGCCCGGCCACGATCGCCACCTGGCTCTGCCGCGCCGCCGACACCGTCACCACCCTCACCTCGCCGGACGGAACGCCACCGGCCGGGACCGCCGGGTCGCCGCCGGCGGGAGAGGCGCGATTGGAGAGGCGTACCCGGGCGCTCGCGCGTGCCGGCCGGGTGCTGGCCCGGCTGGGCCTGGACGGCCGCCGGGGGCGCGACCGCTGGGCCGGCTACGGCGCGGACCGGTGGTTCGGCGACGCCGACGTCCTCATCACGCCCACCCTCGCCGCGATCCCGCCGCGCGCCGACCGCTGGGGCGAGCGCGGCCTGGCCCGCAACCTGCTGGCCAACGTCGGCTACGCCCCCGCGACCGGACCGTGGAACATGTGCGGCTGGCCCGCCATGACGGTGCCCGTCGCCACCCACTCCAGCGGCCTGCCGATCGGAGTCCAGCTCGTCGCCCCGCCGGGCGGCGAGCCGCACCTGCTCGGCCTCGCCGCCCAGCTCCAGGCGGCCCACCCCCCGATCCGCCCCCCGGGCTTCTCCTGAACCTGCCCCTCGCGGGCGTCAGACCCCCAGCGGGTGCCAGACGGTCTTGGTCTCCAGGAAGCGGGTCATCCGGCGCAGCCCCGGGTCCGCGCGCCAGTCAGCGGTGACGGGCCGCTGGACGCGCTTGAGGTTCGCGGCAGCCTCCTCCTCGCAGCGCAACGCCAGCGCCGGGTCGGCCACGCCGGTGAGGTCCAGGCCGTTGACGTCCATGTGCGCCGCCAGCCAGGGCGCGAGCTCCGCCTGGTGCCCGGTGAGGATGTTGACCACCCCGCCCGGCAGGTCGGACGTGGCCAGCACCTCGGCCAGCGTGATCGCCGGCAGCGGGGCGGGCTCGGAGGCGACGACCACGCACGTGTTGCCGGTGACGATGACCGGCGCGACCACCGACACCAGCCCGAGCAGCGGATCGGCCGGCGCCACGACCGCGACCACGCCGGTGGGCTCCGGTGAGGACAGGTTGAAGTACGGGCCCGCGACAGGGTTGGCGGTGCCGTGCACCGAGCTGATCTTGTCGGACCAGCCGGCGTACCAGACGAGCCGGTCGACCGCGGCGTCGACCGTCTCCAGCGCGGGCTTCCTGGCGCCGCCGAGCTCGTCGGCGAACTGGGCGCGGCGGCCCTCCAGCATCTCGGCGATCCGGTAGAGGATCTGGCCCCGGTTGTAGGCGGTGGCCCCCGACCAGCCGGGGAACGCCTTGCGGGCGGCCGACACCGCGTCCCTGGCGTCCTTGCGGGAGGCGCGCGAGGCATTGGCGAGGAAGTCGCCCTTGGGCGAGGTCACGGGATAGGACCTCCCACTCTCCGAGCGCGGGAACGCCCCGCCGATGAACAGCTTGTAGGTCTTGCGGACGGTCAACCTACTCATCGCCGCGCCCCCTCCACATGATCTCCTGGGACATCTCGACCGGCACGAACACCTGGCCGCACCGGCTCACGCCGCAGCGGTGGGCGTACCAGCCGGTGCGCACGGGGCGCCCGGCGCGGGCGAAGGCGTGTCCGCGGGTGGCCAGGGCGCGGCGGGCCCTGCGCCGGCGGCGCCGGTGTTCACACGTCAAGGTAGGCCTCCAGCCCGAGCAGGCCGCCTTCGCGCCCGTAGCCCGACTCCTTGTAGCCGCCGAACGGCGAGGCCGGGTCGAACCGGTTGAAGGTGTTGGCCCAGACGACTCCGGCCCGGAGCCGGTCGGCCATCCACAGGATGCGCGACCCCTTCTCGGTCCAGATGCCGGCGGACAGGCCGTACGGAGTGTTGTTGGCCTTCTCGACGGCCTCGGCCGGGGTGCGGAAGGTGAGCACGGACAGGACCGGGCCGAAGATCTCCTCGCGGGCGATCCGGTGCGACTGCGCGACGCCGGTGAACAGCGTCGGCGGGAACCAGTAACCCTTGGCGGGCAGCTCGCAGGCGGGCGACCAGCGCTCGGCGCCCTCGGACTCCCCGAGGTCGGACAACCGGCGGATCTTGGCGAGCTGCTCGGCGGAGTTGATGGCGCCGATGTCGGTGTTCTTGTCGAGCGGGTCGCCCAGCCGCAGCGTGCCGAGCCTGCGCTTGAGCGCCGTCAGCAGCTCGTCCTGGATCGACTCCTGCACCAGCAGCCGGGAGCCGGCGCAGCACACGTGGCCCTGGTTGAAGAAGATGCCGTTGACGACGCCCTCGACGGCCTGGTCGAGCGCGGCGTCCTCGAACACGATGTTGGCGGCCTTGCCGCCCAGCTCCAGCGTGAGCTTCTTGCCGGTGCCGGCGACGGAACGGGCGATGATCCGGCCGACCTCGGTGGAGCCGGTGAAGGCGACCTTGGCGACGTCGGGGTGGGAGACGACGGCGGAGCCGGTCTCGCCCGCGCCGGTGACGATGTTGACCACGCCGGGCGGCAGCTCGGCCTGCCGGCAGATCTCCGCGAACAGCAGCGCGGTCAGCGGCGTCGTCTCGGCCGGCTTGAGCACCACCGTGTTGCCGCACGCCAGCGCGGGCGCGATCTTCCAGGCGAGCATGAGCAGCGGGAAGTTCCACGGGATGACCTGGCCGGCCACGCCCAGCGGCCGGGGGTCGGCGCCGAACCCGGCGTGGCCGAGCTTGTCGGCCCAGCCCGCGTAGTAGAAGAAGTGCGCCGCCACCAGCGGCAGGTCCACGTCGCGCGACTCACGGATCGGCTTGCCGTTGTCGAGCGACTCCAGCACGGCCAGCTCCCTGGCGCGCTCCTGGATGATGCGGGCGATGCGGAACAGGTATTTGGCGCGCTCGGAGCCGGGCAGCGCGCTCCAGCCGTCGAACGCCTTGCGCGCGGCCCGCACCGCGCGGTCCACGTCGTCGGCGGAGGCCGTGGCGACCTCCGCCAGCTTCTCCTCCGTCGCCGGGTTGACCGTCTTGAAGGACGGCCCGGAGCCGTCCACGAACTCGCCGTCGATGAACAGCCCGTAGGAGGACTTGAGATCGACGATGTCGCGCGACTCGGGCGCCGGTGCGTAGTCGAAGACCGGCCTTTCGGGCACCGTCTGTTTCGGCGTTGCCATCATCGATCCAGAGTGAAGTATCGGAGCATCACAACTGCCAGCGTAGACGGTCATATGCACTGCTCCGAGGGGCCCGGCGACGGGCCCCCGGGATGGTCAGCGGACGGTCACCGTCACCCGTCCCTCGACCGGCGCCTCACCGGGCACCCGGACCGAGAGCGTGCCCGTGTGGGTTCCGGCCTGGTCGAAGGCACGGAGCGACGTCGCGGTGAACGCGGCGTTGATCCGCATGTCGGGAATGCTCCCTTCGCGGGTGGTGGTCAGCGTGACGTCCTCCCGCTGCCCGTCGCTCCAGACGACGCTCGCCTCCAGGTCCGCTGCGGCGCGGCCGGGGGCGGTGACGGTCCAGGTGGCGCCGGACGGCTGCCCTGCGGCGACCGTCACGGGCTGGGCCAGCGCCTTCATCCGCCAGGACACGTCGGCCGCTGGGAAGAAGTTCGTCCCCTGGACGGTGAGCCGGCCGCCGGCCTCGGACAGGCGGGTGCGGAAGTCGGTGTAGTCACGCTGCGCCTGCGGCGTCCAGCCCACCTCGGCGGTGGCGATCAGCCGGGGGAAGCTGTAGTACTGCGCCTGGCCGATCCGGCGGATGAACTCGCCCCACAGCGCCGACTCCACCCCGAGCACACTGCTCTCCTGGATGCCGGGGATGTACGTGCCCGGGTCCCAGTTGTAGTGCCGGTCCAGGCCGCACGCGCCGCCGCACGCCCAGGTGCCGCCCTGCGGCTGGCGCGGGTCCTGCTTCTGCGGCACGTACGTGTGCGGGGCCGGGGACAGGATCGCCTTGGCGCCCCGGTCGTTCACCGCGTTCGCCACGGCCTGGCGGTTGCCGTTCCAGAACTGGACGACGGCCTTGTCCTGGGGCAGCGCGGTGCCGGCGTACTCGTTCCAGCCGACGACGGTCTTGCCCAGCGCCGCGACCTCCCGGGTGAACGCGTCGACCATCCTCGTGTAGTCGGCGTGGCTGGTGACGTGCGCCTCGTCGCCGCCGATGTGCAGGTACGGGCCGGGGGTCAGCTCGGCGATCTCGGTGAGTACGTGCTTGACGAACTCGTACGTGACCGGGCTGTCCGCGTCGAAGCTGGAGTAGCCGACGGCGCCCGTGCCGTTGTGCGGGACGGTGGTCTGCCCCGGCTGGAGCCTGGGCCGCGCGCCCGGCGTGTTGAGCTGCGGGATGGAGTGCAGGGCGGCGTTCGTGTGGCCCGGCATGTCGATCTCCGGGACGACGGTCATGCCGTTCTGCCCCGCGTAGCGGACGATCTCGGTGTAGTCGGCCTTGGTGTAGTAGCCGGTGATGCCCGGCTCGGTCCCCCGGTCGGTCATCGCGGTGGCGCCGCTGACCTCGGTGAGCAGGCCGTAGTCGATGCCGGACGGGTTGTCCGCCGGGTCGTCGATCGCGATCCGCCAGCCCTGGTCGTCGGTCAGGTGCAGGTGCAGCCGGTTGACCTTGAACTGGGCGGCGGCGTCGATGTAGGTCTTGACCTCGCTCACCGGGTAGAAGCTGCGGGCGACGTCGAGCATCATGCCCCGGTGCGCGAACCTCGGGTAGTCGGTGATCGTCACCGCCGGGATCGTCCACGCGGTCGCGACCGGGGTGTCCGACTCGATCCACTGCGGCAGGAGCTGGCGCAGCGTCTGCACGCCGTTGAGCGCGCCGGCCGCGGTCCCGGCCCGCAGGGTGACCTGCCGGGGCGTGACGGCGAGCGTGTAGCCCTCGGCCTCGTGGCCGCGCGGGCCCTTGCCGTCGCCGACCTCGACGACGATCGGGGCGGGGCCGCGCCCGTTGCGGACGACGGGCAGGCCGAAGCCGGTGGCCGGGCGCAGCGCGCGGGCCAGGTAGCCGGCGGGCGCCTGGGCTCCGGCGCCGGAGGCGAGCACGCGGGTGTTCCGGTGCAGCGTGAACGGCTCGCCGCCGGTCTCCTCGACGGACACCGGCTTGGGGAGCAGGCCGAGCGTGGGGGCGGGCGGCGCGGGCGGCGCGTCCCAGATCTCGAACTCGGAGATCGAGTAACCGAAGGACGACCAGCGCTGACGCCCCTGCATGCGCACGTACGAGACGGGCTCCCCGGCGCGCACCTCGATCACGTCGGTCCTCGGGCAGGTGTCGCGCCGCACCGAGGCGGCGTCCGTCCAGGAGGAGCCGTCCGTGGAGGTCTGCAGGACGAAGTCGCGGGCGCAGGCGTTGGGCCAGGTCAGCTTCACGTGGTCGACGGCGGCCGGCTGGGCCAGCTTGATTTGGACCCAGTTGTCGTCCTGGTACTTCGACGACCAGCGGGTGGCGGTGTCGCCGTCGTTGACGTGCGCGGCCACGAAGTCCGCCCGGTCGAGTTCGACGCTGGACGCGGTGGCGGCGCCGGCGAGCGCGAGGTTGACCGGCGCGGCGGCCGCTTGGACGGGGGGTGGCGCGAGCAGGGAGGCCGCGAGCACGGCCATCAGCACAGGCGGCAGCACAGGGTTCAGCACAGGCTTCAGTGCCGCCGCGATGCGGCGGCGTGGACGGGTGGGGGGCATGAGGCTCCTTTCGGTAGCCCAGAGTGTGAGCCGCCTCACCCAATTACGTCAAGACTCTCGACATTAATAGGCGGTCGGGCTCACTTCACAGGCCCCTGTTCGGGCATATCACCACATATTTAGTCCGAAGATTTGCATTTAATGCCTTGAGGGCCTCATCATGGCCGCATGTCCAAGCCGACCGACGCGCTGCAACGGCTCCGCCGTGCGCACGAGGGCGCCGTCCTCGACGCCCTGCGCTCGTCGGGTGCGCTGAGCCGTACCGACCTGATCCGGATCACCGGCCTGTCACGCACCACGCTGTTCACGATCATTTCGGAGATGATCGAACGGGCCTCGGTCGTCGAGACCGAGGCGCCCGCGACCGCCAGGCGCGGGCGCGGCCGGCCGCCCTCACTCGTCGCGCTCAACCCCGGAGCCGGCCAGCTCATCGGGCTCGACCTGGCCAGAAGGCGCATCCACCTGGCCGTCGCCAACCTGTCGCACCAGATCATCGCCACCGGCATGGCCGACGTCCCCGAGGGCGCCGGCGTGCTGGAACAGGCCGAGGCGGCGGTGCGGCTGGTCAAGCAGGTCAGCGGTGACCGCGCCGTGCGCCTGGACGCCCTGGAGGCGATCGGCGTGGGCCTGATCGGCGGCGCAGGCGACCCCGCGCTGCCGCCCGCCCGCTACGCGCCCGTCAAGGAGCGGCTGTCGCGGGAGTTCGGCGTGCGCGTCGCCGTCGACAACAACGCCCGGCTGGCCGCGCTGGCCGAGAGCACCTGGGGCGCCGCCAGGTCGGCCCGCGACATCGTGTACGCGCGCTGGTCGGTCGGGGTGGGCGGCGGCTTCCTCGTCGGCGGCAGGCTCGTGCGCGGCGCGACCGGCGCGGCGGGCGAGATCGGCCACATCTCGCTCGACCCCGGCGGGCCGCCCTGCCACTGCGGCTCCCGGGGCTGCCTGGAACCGCGCATCAGCGCCCAGGCGCTGCTCGACGCCTGCGCCGCCAAGGGCGTCCGGCTCGACGGCGTCGACGCGCTGGTCGCCGCCGCCCGCGACCGCGTGCCCGCCGTGTGCGAGGTGATCTCCGCCGCCGCTACCGACCTCGGGCGGGTGCTGGCCGACGCGGTGGTCCAGCTCGACCCCCAGCGGGTGGTCGTCGGCGGCGAGCTGGCCGCGCTGGGCAGCCTCGTGCTCGGCCCGATCCGCGAGGCGATCTCCCGCCTGGCCCTCCCCCACGCGCCGGGCACGGTCGAGGTCGTCCCCGCCGACCTGGGCGCCAGGGCATCCGCCATGGGCGCCATCGCCCTCCTGCTCCACGACGAGCCCTCGACGGGCCCGCCCTCCCCCTCCACGACGAGCCCGCACCTGGCGATCGGAGAATGAGTGACCCACCCACGCAACGTCCTGTTCCTGATGACCGACCAGCATCGGGTGGACACCCTCGGCTGCTACGGCAACCCGGTGGTGCGCACCCCGGCGCTGGACGGCCTGGCCGCCGAGGGCACTCGGTTCGACCGCTTCTACACCCCCACCGCGATCTGCACGCCGGCGCGGGCGTCACTGTTCACCGGGCTGCACCCGTTCCGCCACGGCCTGCTGGTCAACCCGGAGCGCAACGGCGGCGCCCGTGACGAGGTCGCCGACGGGCACCCGGTCATGGCCGCGCCGCTGCGGGCCGCGGGCTACAACCTGGGCCACGTCGGCAAGTGGCACATCGGCCGCGAACGCGGCCCGGAGTTCTACGACATGGACGGCGAGCACCTGCCGGGCGCGCTCAACCCCTTCCACCACCCCTCCTACGAGCGGTGGCTGAAGGAGCACGGCCACCCGCCGTTCGCCGTGGAGCAGGCGGTCTTCGGCCGGGCCCAGAACGGCTCCGGCCGAGGTCACCTGATCGCCGGCCGCCTCCGGCAGCCGCCGGAGGCCACGATCGAGGCGTTCCTCACCGACCGGACGCTGGAGCTGCTGGACGGCTACGCGCGCGACTTCCACCGCGACGGCAAGCCGTTCGTCCTCTCCTGCCACTGGTACGGCCCGCACCTGCCGTACCTGATCCCGGACGAGTACTACGACCTGTACGACCCCGCGCTGGTCCCGCTGCCGGAGTCGATGGCCGAGACCTTCGCCGGCAAGCCCGACGTGCAGCGCCGCTACTCCGAGTACTGGTCGGCCGACCACTTCGACGCCGACGCCTGGCGCAAGCTGATCGCGGTCTACTGGGGCTACGTCACGCTGATCGACGATCAGATCGGGCGCCTGATCGCCGCGCTGCGCGAGCACGGGCTCTGGGACGACACCGCCGTGATGTTCACCGCCGACCACGGCGAGTTCACCGGCGCGCACCGGCTCAACGACAAGGGCCCGGCGATGTACGAGGACATCTACCGCATCCCCGGCATCGTCCGCGTCCCCGGCGCCGAGGCGCGGGTGGTGGACGAGTTCGCCACCCTGATCGACCTCAACCCCACGATTCTCGCCCTGGCCGGGCTGCCGCCGCAGGAGCCCTGCGACGGCGGCAGCCTGCTCCCGCTCGTCGAGGGCGAGCCGGATCCCCGGCCGCAGGTGGTCACCGAGTTCCACGGCCACCACTTCCCCTACTCCCAGCGCATGATCCGGGACCGCCGCCACAAGCTGGTGTTCAACCCGGAGAGCGTGCACGAGCTGTACGACCTGGACAGCGATCCGCACGAGTTGCGCAACGTCTACACCGCGCCCGCCTACGCGGCGGTCCGGCGTGACCTGACCGTGCGGCTCTACGCCGAACTGCTGCGCCGCGGCGACCCCGCCTCCAGCTGGATGAGCTACATGGCCGACATCGGCGGGGGCCGCGCCCCCGACGTCGACGGCGTCGCCGACGAGGTGGGCTGAGTGCCACCCGTCCACCCCCTCCACCCATTCCTGAGAAAGGACCTCCGATGAGGCTTCCTCGCAGGCTGGCGGCCTTCACGGCAGCGCTCGCCCTCGTTCTTCCCGTCGCCGCGTGCGGCTCCTCCTCTTCCGGGGACGGGACGAAGACCGTCAAGTTCGGCTACATCGCGGACTTCGCCGGCGCCGCCGTGCTCGCCGCCGCGGACAAGCAGGGGCTGTGGGCCAAGCACGGCCTGGAGCCCGAGCTGAAGGTGTTCACCAACGGGCCGCTGCAGATCCAGGCGCTCGGCTCGGGCGACATCGACTTCGGCTACATCGGCTCCGGCGCGACCTGGCTCCCGGCCAGCGGCAAGGCGAAGATCGTCGCGCCGAACATGCTCGGCCAGGCCGACCGGCTGATCACCCACTCCGACTCCGGCATCACCACGGTCGCCGGGCTGAAGGGCAAGAAGATCGGCGTCCCCGAGGGCACCTCCGGCGACATGATCCTGGAGCTCGCGCTCAAGGAGGCCGGCCTGACGGGCAAGGACGTGCAGAAGGTCAACATGGACCCGAGCACGGTCGTCACCGCCTTCAGCGCCAAGCAGATCGACGCCGCGGCCATCTGGTATCCCCTGATCGACACCATCAAGAAGAACGTCCCCGACCTGGTCGAGCTGACCAAGAGCGAGGACTACTACCCCAAGCTGAGCTTCCCCAGCTCCTTCGTGGCCCGCAACGAGCTGGTCGCCGAGGACGCCGCGACCGTGACCAAGGTGCTCAAGGTGCTGCGTGAGGGCAACGACTGGGTGGCGGCCAACACGGCCGAGGCCGAGACGCTGACGGCGACGTTCCTCAAGGCCCCGGCCGAGCAGTTCAAGGGCGCCTCGGCCGTCACCAAGATCGTGCCCACGGCCGAGCTGGACAAGCTGACCAAGGACGGGTCGGTGGCGAACTGGTACAAGGGCCTGGCCGACATCTTCGTCACCATGGGCAAGCTGCCGGAGTCGCCCGATCCGGCCACCTACTTCACCGCCGACCTCTACCAGGCCGCCGGAGGCGCTATTTAACCCGGGGAGTTGACAAATTTCGACCTCGACCCATCATGGTCCCATGTCGAGCCCCACTGACGCGCTCCAGCGGCTCCGCCGGGTGCACGAGGACGCAGTCCTGTCCGCGTTGCGCTCGGCGGGCGCGCTGAGCCGGGCCCAGCTCACCGAGCGCACCGGGCTTTCGCGCACGACGCTGTTCACCATCATCTCCGACCTGATCGAGCGCGGGGCGGCCATCGAGACCGAGGCCGCGCCCGGCGAGCCGCGCGGACGCGGCCGCCCGGCGTCGCTGGTGGCGCTCAACCCCGCCGCCGGCCTCCTGCTCGGCCTCGACCTGGGCCGGGGGCGGATCCGCCTGGCGATCGCCAACGCCGCCCACCAGGTCGTCACCACGGCGACCCACGACCTCCCCGAGGACGCGACCCCGCCGGCGCGGGCCGAGGCGGCGATCGCGCTGATCCGGCAGGTCGCCGAGGAGCGCGGGGTGCGCCTGGGCGCCCTGGAGGCCGTGGGGCTCGGCCTGGTGGGCGTCGTCGACGACCATCCCGCGCCGGCCGGCCACCTCCCGCTGGCGCGCCGGATCGCCGACGAGTTCGGCGTGCGGGTGGCGGTCGACAACAACGCCAGGCTGGCCGCGCTCGCCGAGGCCACCTGGGGCGCGGCCAGATCCGTCCGCGACGTCGTCTACGTACGCTGGTCGGTGGGCGTGGGCGGCGGCTTCGTCGCCGGCGGCAGGCTGCTGCGCGGCGCGCACGGGGCGAGCGGCGAGCTCGGCCACGTCTCGCTCGACCCGTCGGGCCCGCCCTGCCACTGCGGCAGCCGGGGCTGCCTGGAGGGCCGGATCGGCGGCCAGGCGCTCCTCGACTCCTGCGCGGCGCGCGGGCTCCCGCTGGACAACCTCGACGCGCTCGTCGCCGCCGCCCAGGACAGGGCCGCCGTGGCGTGCGACGTCGTCTCGGCGGCCGCCCGCGACCTGGGCCGCGTCCTGGCCGACACCGTGACCCAGCTCGATCCGGCCCTGGTGGTCGTGGGCGGCGAACTGGCCGGGCTGGGCAGCCTGGTCCTGGGCCCGATCCGCGAGGCGATCTCCCGGCTGGCCCTGCCGAAGTCGCCGCGCGAGATCCGGGTGACCCAGGCCGACCTGGGCGTGAACGCCTCGGCCATGGGCGCCATCGCCCTCCTCCTGCACGAGGAGCCGTCGATCCCGGCCCACCTCCGCCCGGCCTGACCCTCCGCTTTTTTGTACGGAGCACGGATGAAAGTGTGCGCCGACCGTTCGCCGCACCCATGGCCGACCTGCGGTGACAGAGATTAGCCCGCAGCTATTTTTGCCTACCTATTGACGAAAATATCCGGACATCAGCACACTGTCGGGCATGGAGGCACCCCAGCCATGACCGCATTGAGCGTTTCCCAGAGACCCGGCGACCCGCCCGCGCCCCGCCGCCGCCGCGCCAGGCGGCCCGCCCGCGGGATCGTCCTGAACGTGGTGGCCGTCGCGGCCGGGCTGGCCGCCTGGACGGGCCTGTCGGCCTCCGGGATCCAGGGCCTGACCGGCCCCGTCGAGGTCGCCGTGCGCGGCGCCGAGCTGATCGCCGACGGCACCCTGACGGCCGACCTGCTGGCCAGTCTGCGCCGCGTCTTCACCGGCTTCGCGCTGGGCACCGCACTGGCCGTCCCGGTCGGCTTCCTGATGGGCTGGTACGCCACCGCCCGCGCGCTCATAGAGCCCTACGTGCAGTTCTTCCGCACGATCCCGCCGCTGGCCATCATCCCGCTGGCGATCCTGCTCATGGGCATCGGCGAGACGCCGAAGGTGTTCGTCATCTTCCTGGCCGCGTTCCTGTCGAGCGTCGTGGCGACGTTCCAGGGCGTCATGGACGTCGACAAGACCCTCATCAACGCCGCCCGCGTGCTGGGCGCCTCCGACCGGGTCATCTTCCTCAAGGTCGTGGTGCCCGCCTCCACCCCGTTCATCATCGTCGGCATGCGCGTCGGCCTCGGCGCCGCCTGGGGCACCCTGGTCGCCGCCGAGCTCATCGCCGCCCAGGAGGGCCTGGGCTATCGCATGCAGCAGGCCCAGCTCTACTACGACCTGCCCACCATCTTCGTCGGGCTGATCAGCATCGGCGTGCTCGGCCTCGCCATGGACCGCCTGCTCCAGCTGGCCGAACGCCGCCTCACCGGATGGCAGGAACGCCGATGACCACCAAGATCTCCTTCCGCGGCGTGTCCAAGACGTTCGCGCTCAAGGACACCGACTTCCTCGCACTCGACCGCGTCGACCTGGACATCGCCGACCGCGAGTTCGTCACCGTCGTCGGCCCGTCGGGCTGCGGCAAGAGCACGCTGATGAGCATGGCCGCCGGCCTGGTCGAGCCCGGAACCGGCGAGATCCTGCTCGACGGCGCCCCCGTCGCCGGCCCCGGCCCCGACCGCGGCGTCATCTTCCAGCAGTACGCCCTCTTCCCCTGGCTGACCGTGCGCAAGAACGTCGAGTTCGGGCTCAACCTGGCCCCCGTCCCCGCCCAGGAACGCCGCGAACGCGCCCAGCGCGCCATCGACCTGGTCGGCCTCACCGACTTCGCCGACGCCCTGCCCAAGACGCTCTCCGGCGGCATGAAGCAGCGCTGCGCCATCGCCCGCGCCTACGCGGTCAACCCGAAGGTCCTGCTCATGGACGAGCCCTTCGGCGCCCTCGACGCCCTCACCCGGGTCCAGCTCCAGGACCAGCTCCTCGACACCTGGAGCCAGGAACGCCGCACGGTCATGTTCATCACCCACGACGTGGACGAGGCCGTCTACCTGGCCAACCGCGTCATCGTCATGGCCGCCAGACCGGGCCGCGTCCACCGCGTCATCGACGTCGACCTGCCCTACCCGCGCACCGAGGAGCTCCGCCTCTCCCCGGAGTTCGCCCGCATCCGCAACGAGGTCTGGCACTCCGTCTACCACCAGACCTCGGCCCACGCGGAATGAGGCACGGGGCGGCCGTCACGGAGTGACAGTAAGGACGATCTTCCCGGTGCTGTGGCCGGTCTCGCCCAGCGTGTGGGCGGCGGCGGCCTCCTCAAGAGGGAAGACCGCGTCGGCGATCACGCGCAGGCGACCGTCCTCGACCAGGGCGCTGATCTCGCGCAGCCCTGCCTGATCGGGCTCGACGAGCATGAACATCGTTCGCACCCCGGCGGCCTCGGCCTCCTCGTGCGGGAAGGTGTCGTCCAGCGGCAGGAGCGAGATCAGCGTTCCGCCTGGGCGCAGGGTGCGCAGGGAGCGGGCCCAGTACGGGCCGGCGATGCTGTCGATGACCACGTCCACGTCGCGGACGACCTCGGCGAAGTCCCGGGTGCGATAGTCGATGAGTTCGTCCGCCCCGAGCGAGCGCAGCAGGTCGTGCTTGGCGGCGCCGGCGGTGCCGATCACGTGGGCGCCCCGGGCCTTGGCGATCTGGACGGCCAGGTGGCCGACGCCACCTGCGGCGGCATGGATGAGGACACGCTGGCCCGGCCGCACCCGCGCGGTGTCGACCAGAGCCTGCCAGGCGGTGAGCGAGGCCAGCGGCAGGGCGGCGGCCTGGACGTGGTCCACGCCCTGGGGGTGCGGGGCGAAATGACGGGCCGGGGCGGCGACGTACTCGGCGTAGGCGCCGGCCAGGTGCGGGAAGCGCGGCATCCCGAAGACCTTGTCACCGGGCCGGAAGAGGGTCACGCCCTCGCCGATCTCCTCGACCACCCCGGAGACGTCGAACCCCAGGATGAACGGGGGCTTCGCCCCGATGGGGAACGCTCCGCGCTCGCGGGTCTTCCAGTCGGCCGGGTTCACGCCCGCCGCGTGCACCCGGACCAGGATCTCGCCCCAGCCCGGCTGCGGGCGGGTCGTCTCGATGACCTTGAGGACGTCGGGGGCTCCCGGACGGTCCTGGGAGACGGCACGCATGGTCGCGAGGGCTCGATCGGTGTCTGCAAGGGTCATGGTCATGTCCTCTGTCCGGCGGCACTCGTGAGGATCGTGCCGTTTCTCCTGGGAAGCGCCCTCAGCCTGCCGGAGCCACAGGCACCTCAGCAGTGGCCTGATGGTCATCGTCTGAAAGAATCCGGCCATGCATCGCGTCGGCGTTCTGGCCCTGGACGGAGTCATCCCCTTCGAGCTCGGCATCCCCGCCCGAATCTTCGGCGCCGCCCGCGACGCGGAGGGCAACCGGCTCTACAGCGTGACCACGTGCGGCCTGGACGGCCGCCCGGTGCGCACCGAGGCCGATTTCGACCTCAGCGTCGCCCACGACGCTTCGCTGCTGGCCAGGGTCGACACCGTCGTCATCCCGCCCTCCCACGCCCTCGGCCCGATCCGCGAGGAGGGCCGCCTGCCCGGGGCGCTGCGCGACGCCCTGGCCGCCATCCGCCCCGGCACCCGGATCGTGGGCATCTGCACCGCCGCGTACGTCCTGGCCGCCGCCGGGCTGCTCGACCACCGCCCCGCCACCACCCACTGGCGGGAGGCCGACCGGCTGCAGCGGATGTTCCCCACCGCCCGCATCGACCCCGACGTCCTCTTCGTCGACGACGGCGACATCCTCACCTCCGCCGGGGTCGCCGCGGGCATCGACCTGTGCCTGCACATGGTCCGCCGTGACCACGGCAGCGAGATCGCCAACGAGGTCGCCCGCTCCTGCGTCACACCGCCGTGGCGGGACGGAGGCCAGGCCCAGTACATCCAGCGGCCCGTCCCCGGCTCGCGCGCCACGGGCACCGCCCCCACCCAGGCGTGGGCCCTGGAACACCTCGCCGAGCGCCTCACCCTGGCCGACCTGGCCGCCCACGCGAGCATGAGCGTACGGACCTTCACCCGCCGCTTCCGCGACGAGGTCGGCACCACCCCCGGCCGATGGCTCACCCGCCAACGCGTGGACCTCGCGCGTCAGTTGCTGGAGACCACCGACTGGCCCGTGGACCTCGTCGCCCACCGCGCCGGCTTCGGCACCGACGTATCCCTGCGCCAGCACCTCCACGCCGCCATCGGCATCACTCCTCAGGCATACCGCCGCACCTTCCGCCCGGCGGTCACGGCGGTCACGGCCTCGGCCGGCTGATCAGTCGAGGGTGAAGTAGTCGGGTCCCGCGTAGCGGCCGGTGGCCAGCTTCTCGCGCTGCATCAGCAGGTCGTTGAGGAGCGAGGAGGCGCCCAGCCGGAACCAGTCGGACGAGAGCCAGTCGGCGCCCGCGGTCTCGTTGACCAGGACGAGGTTCTTGATGGCGTCCTTGGTGGTGCGGATGCCGCCGGCGGGTTTGACGCCCACCTGACGCCCGGTGCGGTCACGGAAGTCGCGGACCGCCTCCAGCATGATCAGCGTCACCGGCAGCGTGGCCGCCGGGGCGACCTTGCCGGTCGAGGTCTTGATGAAGTCGGCCCCGGCCAGCATCGCCAACCAGGACGCGCGCCGTACGTTGTCGTAGGTCGCGAGCTCGCCCGTCTCCAGGATCACCTTGAGGTGGGCGGTGCCGCAGGCGGCCTTGACGGCGACGATCTCCTCGAAGACCTTGGCGTAGTCGCCCGACAGGAACGCGCCGCGGTCGATCACCATGTCGATCTCGTCGGCGCCGGCGGCGACGGCGAGCGCGGTGTCGCTCACCTTGACCTCCAGCGAGGAGCGGCCGCTGGGGAACGCGGTCGCCACGGAGGCGATCTTGACCCCGGAGCCGGCCAGGGTCTCGGCGGCGACGGCCACCAGGTCGGGGTAGACGCAGACGGCCGCCACGCGGGGCGCGTCGCCGCCGGGGTGCATCGCCTTGGTGCACAGGGCGCGGACCTTGCCCCGGGTGTCGGCGCCTTCGAGCGTGGTGAGGTCGACCATGGAGATGGCCAGGTCGATGGCCTGGGCCTTGGCCGTCGTCTTGATGGAGCGGGTGCCGAGCATCGCCGCCCGCTGGTCGGCGCCGACCCGGTCGACGCCGGGCAGGCCGTGCAGGAAGGCCCGCAGGGTCGCGTCGGAGGCGGCGACGTCGGTGAGCGAAGTAGTCACAGTTGACACCTCCACAGCATCGCCGACCAGGTGCCCCACTTCCAAACCAAACCCGAACCACAACCCCGCAGACCGAACGAGGAAGACGCCCACAACCCTGCGGAACTCGGGTGTAGGGCCATACCTAGGGCACCGGGGGGCCGGTGAGGGGCTTACCTAGGCATCCCGGAACCCCGGTGGGGCCGGAGATAAGGCATCCATCCGATGTGGAGGAGGGGGCCTTAGCGCGACTCTTGAAGATGTCAGGAAGAAAGCACGACATCGCAGGAGAAAACAGTGAACGCGGAAATCGAGTTCCAGCTCATGAAGAGTCACGCCAACGAGCTTCGCGAGGCGGCCGCCAGGCATCGCCGAGTACGCGAGGCGCAGCGGGCCAATAAGTCCGAGCGCCGCTCGGTCTTCGGCAAGCGCCGCTCCTCATGACCACCCCACGAGAGCCCGGCCGCACCCTCCCTCGCGGCCGGGCCTCGCGACCTCCATGACTCACCCCCCATAAAGGCGTCGAAAGCAACAGATAAGGCATGACATGCTGGATGACATGCTGGGACGTTCGGTCAGCCCCGTCTTCGTCGGGCGCGAGGAGGAGCTGGCGACGCTCCGTGAGGCCCTTGACGAGGCCCGCAAGGGAAACGCCACCGCGGTGCTCCTCGGCGGCGAGGCCGGCGTCGGCAAGACCCGGCTCCTCCAGCGTTTCGCCGACCAGGTGGCGGCCGACGGCGCCCGGGTGCTGTTCGGCGGCTGCGTCGAGCTCTCCACCGAGGGCCTGGCGTACGCGCCCTTCACCGCCGCACTCCGCCAGCTCGTCAGGGAACAGGGCGCCGAGCGGATCGCCGCGCTGCTGCCCGAGGGCGCCGCCCGTGATCTGGCCCGCCTGCTGCCCGAATTCGGGGAGCCCAGCGCCGACGGCGAGACCGACACCGGCCGTGCCCGGCTCTTCGAGCAGTTCCTCACCCTCCTCGAACGGCTGGCCGACAGCAGCCCCACCGTGCTCATCGTCGAGGACGTGCACTGGGCCGACCGCTCCAGCCGCGACCTGATCGCCTTCCTCAGCCGTAACCTGCGCGTCCCGCAGGTGCTCATGGTCATGACGTACCGCTCGGACGACCTGCACCGGCAGCATCCGCTGCGCCCGGTGCTCGCCGAGCTCGGCAGGGTCAACGGCGTGCTCAGGCTCGACCTGCCCCGGCTCTCCCGCGACGAGGTCGCCCAGCAGATGGCCGGCATCCTCGGCAGCGCCCCGCTCTACACCAGGGTGCAGAAGGTCTACGAACGCAGCGAGGGCATCCCGCTGTTCGTCGAGGCGATGCTCGAATGCGGCGCCGACGGCACGTTCCCCGAGTCGATGCAGGACCTCATCCTGGGCGCCGTCGAGCGTCTGCCCGAGGAGACGCAGCGGGTGCTGCGCGTCGCCGCCGCGGGCGGCATCCGCGTCGGCCACCCCCTGCTCGCCGCCGTCAGCAACCTCTCCGACCTGGAGCTGGAGGCCGCGCTCCGGCCCGCCATCGCCGGCAACGTGCTGCAGATCGCCGACAATCGGGCGTACGTGTTCCGCCACGCCCTGATCCGCGAGGCCGTGCACGAGGAACTGCTGCCCGGCGAGCACCAGCGCCTGCACGCCCGCTACGCCGAGGAGATCTCCAAGAACCGCAGCCTGGTCCCGCCCGGCCGGGCCGCCGTCGAGCTGGCCCACCACTGGTACGGGGCGCGCGCGGACGTCGAGGCGCTGATCGCCGCCTGGGAGGCGGCCAAGAAGTCGTTCAGGGCGTTCGCGTACACCGAGGCGGTGCCGCTGCTCGAACGCGTGCTCATGCTCTGGGACCGGGTGCCCGACGCCGCCGAGCGGATCGGCGCCGATCACACCGCCGTCCTGGAGAAGGCGGCCAAGGCCGCGCAGGCCGGTGGCGAGGTGGACCGGGCGGTCAAGTTCACCAAGGCGGCCCTGGCGGAGCTGGACGAGTCACGCGAGCCGGGCCGGGTCGCCATGCTCATCGTCCGCTGGGCGCACCTGAAGATCTCCAAGGGCCGTACCGGCGTGGTGGAGGACCTGCGCCGGGCCCTGACGCTGGTGCCCGAACCCGGCACGGCCAGGGCCGAGGTGCTGGTGCCGATGAGCCAGCACCTGATGCTCCGCGGTGAGGCCGCCGAGGGCGCCATGTACATCGAGGAGGGGCTGCGCCTGGCCCGCGAGCTCGGCGACCGGTGCCTGGAAGCCGACCTGCTGATGAACCTGGCGCTCGGCCACTCCCTGGCCGGCGACGTCGAGGCCACGATCGCCACCAACCTGAAGGCGCTGGAGCTCGGCAGGCAGGAGAACTCCGGCCGGGTGATCACCCGGGCGATCGGCAACAACATCGACGCCCTGCTCGAGGCGGGCCGCTCGGACGAGGCGCTCAAGCTGTGCGAGGAGGGCTGGCTGGCCGCCAAGCGCTACGGCAGGATACGGGCCGGCGGCCTGTTCATCCTCAACAACTGGGCCGAGGCGCTGGAGACGACCGGCCGCTGGGACGAGGCCATCGACACCGTCGAGCGCGCCCTCAGCTTCGGCCCCGCGCTGCGCACCCACCACCACCTGATGCGGGTGCGCGCCGACATCGCCCTCGCCCGGGGCGAGGTGGAGCTGGTGGAGAGCATCCTGTCGGAGATCGGCGTGCTCAAGGAGCGCCCGGAGGACTTCGTCCAGGACATCACCAACAGCACCCGCCTGCACATCGGCTGGCACATGCTCAGGGGCGAGCACAGCGCGGCGCTGAAGGTGGCGGAGGGCATGCTCGCCCGTCCCGCGCAGTCGAGCAAGGCGATGCTCGGCTGGCGGCTGCTCGCCCTGCTCCGCACGACCTGCGACGCGGCCGAGGCCACCGAGCCCGGCCGCACCCGTGCCCTGCGCGAACAGGCCGCCGAGGTGGCCGCCCACCTGTCGGTCGTGGGCCCCGTCGCGGAGGCGTACAAGCTCACCTATTCCGGCGACTTCGACGCCTCGGCCGCCGCCTGGGAGCGGCTCGGGCGCCCGCACAGCCAGGCCAAGGCGCTGACGCGGGCGGCCAAGGTGGCCGCGCTGACAGGTGACCGCGACGGCGCGGCGGCCCGCCTGGCCGTCGCGCTGCCGCTGGCGCGGGCGTTGCCCGCCGACCCGCTCATCGACGAGATCGAGACGCTCTCCCGGCGGGTCGGCGGCGTCCAGCGGGCCCAGGAGCCGTCCGAGCTGCTCACGCCGCGCGAGCTGGAGGTGCTGCGCCTGGTGGCACTCGGCCGCACCAACCGGGACATCGCGGCGGAGCTGTTCATCTCGGCCAAGACGGTCTCCGTGCACGTCTCGAACATCCTGGGCAAGCTCGGCGTCACCACCCGGGGCGAGGCGGCGGCCGCCGCGCACCGGCTGTCGCTGCTAACCCCCTGAGACGAGCGCGTCGACGAGCAGGACGACGCCGAAGACGGCGAACGCGGCGGCCGCGCCGTAGCGGATGGCCTTCTCCGGCAGGTGCTTGCCCAGCGTCCGCCCGACCACGATGGCCAGGGCGTCGGCCGCGACCATGCCGACCGTGGAGCCGATCCAGGTGCCCAGCCAGCCGTGCTGCGTCGCCAGCGTGATCGTGGCCAGCATGGTCTTGTCGCCCAGCTCGGCCATGAAGAACGCGACGGTCACCGCGATCACCGCGTTGCGGGTGGTGTGCTGGGCCTTGCGCGACTCCTCGTCGGTCAGCTCGTCACCGCGCAACGTCCACAGGGCGAAGCCGAGGAAGGCGATCCCGGCCACGATCGCGATGGCCGTGGTGGGGAGGGCGTCGCCGATCAGGCCGCCGACGGCCACGCTGACCAGGTGCACCGCCGTGGTGGCGATGGTGATGCCGGCCAGTACAGGCCAGGCTTTGAAACGGGTGGCGAACGTCATCGCCATGAGCTGGCTCTTGTCGCCCAGCTCGGCGATGAAGATCGCGACCAGGCTGATCCAGAACGCTTCCAAACGGTCCTCTTCCGCGCGACCGGACCGTGAGCGTGCGCCAGGGGAAGTTTTCGGGCACGGCTTCGGCCCGGCAGCGTCTTCGTGCGCGACTGCCAGGCCGAAGGTCTCGTCCGCCCGTGAAGGCCCGCGTGACCGGGCGCGGCGAGCCGCGCCAGTGTGTCGATCACGCGATTGGGACTACTCCCCCTCGGTGTTTCCGAACCACCATAACAGCCCCGTCCGGGCGGCTATTCCCCGGGCTCAGAGCGCGACGCCGACCATCACCGGCTCGTTGACCAGCGTCACCCCGAACTTCTCCCGCACCCCGTCACGCACCTCCCTGGCCAGGGCAAGCAGGTCGGCGGTGGTGCCCGAGCCGTCGGGGTTGGTCAGCGCCAGCGTGTGCTTGGACGAGATGCGCACCGGGCCGCGCCGGTAGCCCTTGGGGAAGCCCGCCTGCTCGATCAGCCACGCGGCGGGCACCTTGACGGTGCCGCCGTCGTGCGGCCAGCTCGGGTGCCCGGGCGCGCGCGCCACCAGCTCCCCGGCCTCGGCCGCCGACAGGATCGGGTTGGTGAAGAACGATCCGGCGCTGCGGGTGTCGGGATCGTCCGGGTCGAGCACCATGCCCTTGCCCCGGCGCAGCGCCAGCACGGCCTCACGGGCCCGCGCCAGCGGCACCCGCTCGCCGAGCGGCACGTCCAGCCGTCCGGCCAGTTCCTTGTACGCCACCGCGCCGGACAGTTCCGAGACATCCAGCGCGTACGTCACGGCGAGCACCACATGCCGCGCCAGATCCCGCTTGAAGGCGCTGTCCCGGTAGGAGAACCCGCACTGCCGCGCCTCGATGTCGACGACCTGCCGGGTCAGCCGGTCGTAGGCGCGCACGCACCGGACGGTCTGGGCGACCTCCTGGCCGTAGGCGCCCACGTTCTGGATCGGGGTGGAGCCCACCAGGCCGGGAATGCCCGACATGCACTCGATGCCGGACCAGCCCTCCGCGACCGCCCGCGCCACCAGGGGGTCCCAGTCTTCACCCGCCTCGACCGTGACCACGACCTGTTCGCCGTCGCGCGACACCGCCACGCCCCGGGACGCCACCCGTACGACCAGCCCGTCGAACCCGTCGTCGGACACCACCAGGTTGCTGCCGCCGCCCAGCACCAGCGTCGGCCTGCCCTGCCGATCGGCCTCCGCGATCAGGGAGACGAGCTGCTCCGCCGTGTCGACCTCGACGAACTCGCCGGCGGGACCGCCCAGACCCAGCGTGGTGTACGGCGCGAGCATCTCCATGGGTCACAAGCTTATGAGGGTTGGAGCATATGGAGCACCCTGTCGTAGTTCCGGCGGCCCTCCTCGGTGGCGTAGCGGGCGGGCACGTCGTGCTCGTGGCGCTGCCGTACCGGGAGGTGCTGCTCGGGCACCACCAGCTCGCCGCGCAGGGCCAGTGACAGCACCAGATCGGCGTAGCGGCCATACCGCGCGTCCTCGGGGAAGACCCCCACCGCGGCCGCCCGCCGCGCCGCGGCCAGCCCGCCGCCGAGCGCCCGCACCCTCCCCGGCCCGCCCTGCCGCCACCCGGGCGGCGCCTGGTGGTGCTGGGGGGGGGGCCCCCCCCCGGCCGCTGGGACACCGTGAGCGGCCTGCCCCGCGATCGGCTCCCCCACCGCGACCGACCTTTCGGACCGGATGAGTGGCACGCGGGCGGCGGC
>NZ_LAVL01000052.1 GCF_001083785.1 Nonomuraea sp. SBT364 | reverse complement strand
CTCCAGCCCCCCCGCCCCACCAGGGGACGGCACAGCAGGGAAACCCCCGGCATGGCCGGGGGTTTCCCTGCTGTGCCTTCCCCCGGTGGGGTGGCGGTGCTGGAGGAGGCGGGGGCGCGGTGGCGGACGTGGTTCGAGCGGATGCCCGCCGTGCCGCCCGGCCTGCGGGAACGCGCCGAGCAGGCGTGGTGGACACTGGCCGTGAACCTGGTGCCCATCCGGGGCAGGGAATCGCTCATCCCCTCCAAGTACGGATATGTCGGCTTATGGAATTGGGATTCCTACTTCCACGCCATCGCCCTCAGGCACGCCGACCCCGCCCTGGCCAGGGAGCAGATCCGCATCCTGCTCGACCACCAGCGCCCCGACGGCCTGATCCCCGACGTGGTGCACGACCACGGCGTCCTCTCCGAGACCACCGACCTGCCCCGCTCCGACCTGGCCAGGCTGGCCCGGCACGTCGGCGGCGAGCCGGACCGGGCCGTCGTCCCCGTCACCAAGCCGCCGCTCACCGCCTGGGCCGTGTGGAAGATCCACGAGGCCGACCCCGACCCCGCCTTCCTGGCCGAGGTGTTCGAACCGCTCGTCCGCTCCCAGCAGTGGTGGTTCACCCGCTCCGACCCGGACGGCGACGGCCTGGCCGAATACCTCCACCCGTACTCGTCCGGCCTCGACGACAGCCCGATCTGGGACCACGGCCCGCGCGCCGAACCGCCGGACCTGAACGCCTACCTGGCTCTGCAGTACGACCGCCTCGGCGACATCGCCGCGGTGCTCGGCCGCGATCCCGGCCCGTGGCGGGCCAGGGCGCAGGCGCTGGTGGACCTCATGATCGCCCGCCGCTGGAACGGCCGCCGCTTCGTCACCAGGGTGGGCGGGCGCGAGGTGGACGTGCGCACGCCGCTGGAGCTCATGCCGCTGATCACCGGACGGCTCCCCCGGGAGATCGCGGACCGGCTCGTCGCGGACCTGACGTCGCCGGCCTTCTGGGGCGCGCGGCCGGTGCCCACCGTCGCCTTCGACGACCCCCGGTTCGACCCGGACGCGATGTGGCGCGGCCCGGTCTGGCTGAACGTCAACTACCTCCTCGTCGACGCCCTGCGCCGCTCCGGACACCCCCGCACGGCCGCCGAGCTGCGCGAGCGCACGCTGGCCATGGTCCGCGACGGCGGCGGGCTCTACGAGTACTGGAACCCGGTGACGGGCCGCCGCGCGGGCCGCGCGACCAGCGGCTTCGGCTGGTCGGCCGCCCTGTTCCTGGACCTCGCGTGCACCAGCTGACCCGCTTCCCCCGGGTGCCGGTCACACCCGCACGAGGAACCCGTCCACGACGAGCGTCCGGGCCAGCTCGGTCTGCTGCGCCTCGGACAGCCCCGGCAGGTCGCGCACCTCGAACGGTTCGGTGTTCCCCGACAGGAACAGCATCGCGGCCCGATGACCGGCGTCGGCGCTCACCAGCGACTGCCCGAACTGCAGCGCGACGCCGTCCGCCATCGTCAGCACGCGCGAGTAGAGCGGCCGGTACTTGACCACCCGCGTCCGCCCGTCGATCAGGGGCGCCTCGACGGCGTTGGGGACGAGCTGCCCGACGGGCCGGCATCGGCCGCGCCGGACCAGGGCGTCGCCCAGGGCGCCGAGCCCTTCGGCGATGACGCCCGGCTCCTCGAGCATCCTGGCCAGGTCGCGTACGAGGTCGCCGAGGCTCGCGCGTACGCCCACGTCATCGACATGCCGCGGCGGCAACTGGGCGAGGACCCGGTCGTCCCGGTAGCTCAGCGAATCGAGCGCCTCGGTGATGAGCTTCAGCACGGTCGGCGCGTGGATCCCGACGGTCAGGTGGATGGACGGTTCGGCGTTGGCCGTGGCGGCGTGGACGCGGCCGCGCGGAAGGTAGAGCACGTCGCCCGCGTTCAGGAGCAGGCCGGTCGGACGTGGGAGGCCGGACGCGACGACCGCCTCACGGCGTCGCATCTTGCGGGGTGGCACGTCGGCGTCGCTGTAGACCTGCCAGGTCTTGGATCCCTGGATCTGGAGGATCAGCACGTCGTGATCATCGTAATGCGGGAGGAAGCCCTGCGATCCGGGAGGCGTGACGTAGGCGTTGACCTGGGTCTCGAAGTTCAGCTCGATCTCGATGCCGTGGGCCAGCGCGGCGATCGCCGGCACGTAGCGCTCGACGCCGTTGAGCACGATCGTGTGGCCGTCGGCGAAGTCGTTGCGGACGCGGACGAGGTCGACGGTGCCGTCGGCGAACCGGTAGGAGTCGGGGCTCCTGTGCTCGTCCTCCCGCACGACCGTGACGGCCGACGGCTCCGGCCGGACGATCTCCAGGACGTCCTCGACCGCGGCCGCGCCGAACAGGCCGCCGAAGTAGTCCTGGCGGCCTCGTTCGACGTGGTAGTGCGTGAGGCCCCACACCTTCTCCAGGAAGGTCTCCACCGTGAGCGGCTGGAGCAGGTGGGCCAGAGAGTATTCGACGGTCATGCGTCCCCAAACTTCGCCGTGATCAGGTCACCGGGGTAGCCGTTGCGCACCAGCTCGTCGCACACGAACTGGTACATCACCTTGTAGGCGTCGCAGTACACCGACGGGTTGTCGAACCCGTTTCGCTTGGAGAAGCGGTTCTCCAGGTCGCCGCCCCGGCAGACGTGCCGCCACCGGCACCCGGCGCATCCGGCGGGCAGCGTGTTGAAGATCTCCTCGACCTCCCGGAAGACCGGTTCGGCGAGGAACTCGCGCAGGGTGCTGCCGGCGGTGGAGTGCACCGGCGTCCCCGTGTACCAGCCCAGTGCGGGGATGAACGTATCGTCGATCGCGACGGTGCCGTCGCTGCGCGCGATGACCACCTGGTTCTCCTTGCGCGGACGCAGGAACGCCTGGCCGGGGGCCACGTCCGGCCGGAAGTGGTCGAGCAGCCGGTCGACGAAGCGGAGGTGGACGTCCGTGTTGTCCTCGCTGAGCCATTCATGGAAGAGATCCGAAAGGCACGAACCGTACTGCTTGGCCGCTCCCGAGGAGATGAACTCGAGGTCGTCGGCGTTCCTGTCGGGAAGCAGGAAAGTCATGTCCAGCACGCCCAGCTCCCGCAGGTAGCGGTAGACGGCGCGATAGTCGTTCCCGCTGTGCACGACGCTGACGGTCGACGGCAGCGGATGCCCGGCACCATGGGCCTCGACGAGCCGCCGGATGGCCTCTTCCGTCCGGGCGAAGCTGGAACGACCGTGCCGGTCGAGGCGGAAGCGGTCGTTCACCGCCTGCGGCCCGTCGATGCTGACGCCCACGGCGACGCCGTGCTCGGCGAAGGTCTCGATCCACTGCTCGTCGAGCAGCGTCCCGTTCGTCTGGATGCTCAGCAGGACGGTCGCGACCGGCTCGATGATCTCGCGGAGCCGCCGGCACGCCTCACCGAACCTCTTGACCCCGATGAGAGTCGGCTCGCCTCCGTGGAAGGCCACCTTCGCGTAAGGGATGCGCAGTTCCTCGCAGCCCTGGGCGATCCAGCGGGCCAGCGCCTCCGTGACGTCGATCGAGGCGATCGACGGCCTGTCGAAGGCCGTCTCCTCGCCCATGTTGAAGTAGTAGCAGTACGTGCAGTTGATGTTGCATCGTTCGGCCACCTTGTAGACGACCTGGAGCGCCTCGATGGAGCCCGGCTCCGCCGGGCTCCACGCCGCCCGGACCGCCCCGTCCGCGACCCTGTTCACGACCCTGTCCACGACCCTGTCCACCACCGCGCGGGCCTACTGCAGCCTGGCCTGGTCGTAGTTCCCGCCGCCGCTCTGGTTGTAGCTGCCGCCGCCCCGCTGCGTGTAATTGCCGCCGTGCTGGTTGTAGTCGAAGGAGCCGGAAATCACCTCGCCGGGCGCGATGATTCCGTTCAGGATGCTTTCCCCGAGGATCTTACGACCTTCGGTGGACAGCGTCGGCTTGCCTCTGGATTCTTTCTCGTCACTCGTTTTCGGCATGACGGAATCCCCTTTCCTATTCAGGCCGTGCTTGGATCGGCCGTTCTCACATTTCTTACGATCAGGGGGCATACCGCACACGCACTCAGCCCGGCCTGCGCGAACCAGCGGCAGGTCCGCCGGATCGAACAAGCCGGCAGGGAATCGGTCCCGGCGCCGGACTCCAGGGCGTCGTCGATCACCGCACACCGCTCGCCGGTCCAGTTCCTGCAGCCACCCTCGACGCAGGGCTGGGCGAACCGGAAACGCTCCTCGGGAGTCCGGCCCCCGGACGCGCCGGCCACGAAGTCGTCATCGATCCTGAGAGCTGGACGGATGTATCCCAGCCGGCCGGTGGCGTCGAGGACTCCCAGCAGGATCGCGTCCTTCTCGCACCGGGCGCTCGGGCAGAGGATCTCCTCGGCCTTCTCCCCGTGGACGCTCACCGCGTCAGCTCCCGAAGTCCGGCATCCTGACCCCGGCGGCCGCGATCTGCTCCGCGGAGATCTCGACCGCCCAGATTCCCTGCGTTCCCCCGCCGCCCCCGGTTCCGCCGCGCGCGGCCAGGACGGGATTGCTGATCCATGCCCTGTCGCTGAGGTCGACGTTCGCGAGCTCGACCGCCACCGCTTTCTGCACGGCCCGGTTGATCCTGCCGACCGCGCTCTCGTCGAGCTCGAAATCGAGCACCACGCGGAATTCATGTCGCGCCAACGCCGCCGCCTCCCCACAGTGTTTTCCGGGGGTCTATTCCACTGCGGCCCCGGTGACAACCACGGGGAAAACCGAAAACTTACCCTCTTTATTCGATTCATAGCGTCGCCGGTCGCGGGATCACCCGATCGGGACGTTCCCCTACCGGTCCGTCGCGGCTCTCGTCCATCCGCCAGACATAAGGTAAGCCTTACCTATGTACCAGGTGAGGGGGACGCCGTGACCAAGGAGACCCGCAGGTTGCCCGCCCTCGCGGCCGGGCCCGTCGAGATGCCGTCCGCGATCGTGGGGTGGAGCGAGGTCATCGCCCGCGACACCGTCTGGAACGAGCACTCCCACCCCTTCCACGAACTGCTCTGGAACGAGCGGGGCGCGTCCACCGCCGTGGTGGGGTCGCGGGTCTGGACGATCACCCCGGCCCTGGGCCTGTGGATGCCCGCGGGCACGCCGCACTCCGGCTCGGCGATCGCCGGCACCTGGTGCCGCGCCGGTTTCATCCGCTTCGGCGCCGTGGCCCCGATCTCCGCCACGCCGGTCGGCGTCGAGATCACCCCGCTGCTCCGGCTGCTGCTGGACCGGCTCGCCGGCCCTGAGCTGCCCGCCCGCTCGCGGGCCGTGACCGAGGCGATGGTGCTCGACGTGCTCACCCCCTCCTCGCGCGAACTGCTGCTGCACCTGCCCACGTCCGACCTGCTGCGGCCGATCGCCGACGCGGTCCGCGACGATCCCGGCGACCGGCGGGGGCTGGCGGAGTGGGCGGCCCAGCTCGGCGTGAGCGCCCGTACGATCACCCGCGCCTTCAACGCCGAGACGGGCACCAGCTTCGCCCGCTGGGTCGCGGCCGCGCGGGCCAGGCACGCCGTCACGCTGCTCGCCCGGGGCTGGGAGGTCGACGTGGTGGCCGGGGAGGTCGGCTACAGGTCGGCGAGCGCGTTCGGCGCGGCCTTCCGGCGGACGACCGGGCTGACCCCGGGGGCGTTCCGGGTGCCGTGAGGTGTCCCGATCGCGACACCGGGTGTCTCAAATGGTCTATTGCGACATTTCCTCCCTTTCTCCTAGGGTTACCAAGGCAAGGCTTACCTAACAGGGTCGCCGAGTACGGATTCTGGAAAGTGGAGTACGGATTGAAGCGTCCACATCGCCTTCGCGTCCTCGCCGCGGCGGCCGTCCTGCTGGGCCTCGCGGCCTGCGGCGGCGCCCCGGCCAAGACCCCTGCCGGGAGCACGACCGGGAGCGCGACCGGGAGCGCGCCGGGGAGCGCGACCGGGCCCGCGGGCAGCGGCGCGAGCGCCTTCCCCATGACGATCACGCACGCGCTGGGGACGACCACCATCGAGGCCAAGCCCGAGCGGGTGGCCACGGTCAACTGGGCCAACCACGAGGCGCCGCTGGCCCTCGGCATCGTCCCCGTCGGCATGGCCGCGGCGAACTTCGGCGACGACGACGGCGACGGGCTCCTGCCCTGGGTCGAGGACCGCCTGAAGGAGCTCAACGCCAAGACGCCGGTGCTGTTCGACGAGACCGACGGCATCGACTTCGAGGCCGTCGCCGACACAAAGCCGGACGTGATCCTGGCCGCCTACTCGGGCCTGACGCAGCAGGACTACGACACGCTGAGCGAGATCGCCCCCGTCGTGGCCTACCCCGAGGCCGCGTGGGCGACGCCGTGGCGCGACATCATCCGGATCAACAGCAAGGCCATCGGCCTCGCCGCCGAGGCCGAGAAGCTCATCGCCGGGATCGAGGGCGAGATCGAGGCGGCCGTCGCGAGCCACCCGCAGCTCAAGGGCAAGTCGATCATGTTCATGACGCACGTCGACCCCAACGACGTGAGCCAGATCGGCTTCTACACCACGCATGACACCCGCACGCTGTTCTTCGAGGACCTCGGGCTGACGATCCCGGGCAGCATCGCCGAGGCGTCCAAGGGGACGGACAAGTTCGTCCTGACGCGGAGCTCGGAGCAGATCGACGTGTTCGACGACGTCGACATCATCGTCGGGTACGGCGACGCCAAGGGCGAGCTGCTCGCGAAGATCAGCAAGGACCCGCTGCTGTCGAAGATCCCCGCCGTCGAGCGCGGCTCGGTGTTCCTCCTGCCCGACACCAAGCCGCTGGGCACCGCCGCGAACCCGACCCCGCTGGCGATCTCCTGGGTGCTGAAGGACTACGTCGAGGCGCTCGCCGAAGCCGCGGACAAGGTCAAGTGACGTCGGTCCGCACCGACCGCCCGCCGGACGCCGCCCTCGTGCGGCGTCCGGCGCGTGTGCGGGCCCTGTGGCTGCTCGTCGTGGTCGCGGTCCTGGCGGCGCTCATGGTCGCCTCCGTCGCGCTCGGCTCGCGCGACGTCTCCTGGGCCGACGTCTGGGCCGCGCTCGGCGGCTCGGACGCCTCGCTCGAACAGGCGGCGGTCGCCAAGCGGATCCCGCGCACCCTGCTCGCGGTGGTGATCGGCGCCGCGCTCGGCCTGTCGGGCGCCGTCATGCAGGGCGTGACCCGCAACCCGCTGGCCGACCCGGGGATCCTCGGTGTCAACATGGGCGCGTCGCTCGCCGTCGTCTCCGCCGTCGCGTTCTTCGGGCTCACCGCGCCGACCGGCTACATCTGGGTCGCGATGGCGGGCGCCGCCCTGTCGGCCGTGTTCGTGTACGCGGTCGGGTCGCTCGGGCGTGGCGGGCCGACGCCGCTCAAGCTCGCGCTGGCCGGGGCCGTCACGTCGGCGGCGTGCGCGTCCTTCGTCAGCGCGGTCGTGCTGCCCCGCAACGACATCGCGGGCAGCTTCCGGCTCTGGCAGATCGGCGGGGTGGGCGGCGCGTCCTACGAGCGCATCGGGCAGATCCTGCCGTTCCTCGCCGTCGGCTTCGCCGTGTGCCTGCTGTCGGCGCGGGCGCTGAACTCGCTCGCCCTGGGCGACGAGCTCGCGGCCGGGCTGGGCGAGCGGGTCGCCGTCATCCGGGCCACGGCCGCGCTCGGCGCCGTCGTGCTGTGCGGCACCGCGACGGCCGCCGCCGGGCCGATCGGCTTCGTCGGGCTCGTCGTCCCGCACGCGTGCCGCCTGCTGGCCGGCGTGGACCACCGCTGGACGCTGCCGTTCTCGGCGCTGACCGGCGCGGCGCTGCTCACCGCCGCCGACGCCGCCGGCCGCGTGGTGGCGCGCCCCGCGGACGTCGAGGTCGGCATCGTGACGGCGCTGATCGGCGCCCCGTTCTTCATCTACATCGTCCGCCGTCAGAAGGTGCGTGACCTGTGAGCGCCCCCGCTCCCGCCGCCGTCCGGCCGTCCGTGGTGCAGGCCGTCGCCCGTGGCCGCCGCCGGCGCTCCTCCCGCCGCCTCCTGGTGGCCGTGGCGCTGGCGGTGCTCGCCGTGGCCGCGTTCGCGGTGACCCTGATGGCCGGGCAGACGTTCTACCCGCCCGGCGACGTGCTCGGCGTCATCCTGGGCGAGCGGGTCCCCGGGGCGTCCTTCACGGTGGGCCGGCTCCGGCTGCCGCGCGGCGTGCTCGCCGTGGTCGCCGGGTTCAGCTTCGGCCTGGCCGGCGTCACCTTCCAGACGATGCTCCGCAACCCGCTGGCCAGCCCCGACATCATCGGCATCAGCTCGGGGGCGAGCGCCGCGGCGGCCATCGCGATCGTGTCGCTGTCGCTCGGGGGCACCCAGGTGTCGGTCCTCGCGATCGTCTCCGCCCTGCTCGTCGCCCTCCTGGTGTACGTCCTGGCGTTCCGGGACGGCGTCGTGGGCACGCGACTCATCCTGATCGGCATCGGGATCTCCGCGATCCTCGACAGCGTCACCTCCTACGCGCTGTCCCGGGCCGGCGACTGGGACCTTCAGGAGGCCATGCGCTGGCTGACCGGCAGCCTCAACGGCACCACCTGGGACCAGGTGCTGCCCGCCCTGGTCGCGCTGGCCGTCCTCACGCCCGTCCTGCTGTCGCGGGCGCACGACCTGTCGGCGATGCAGCTCGGCGACGACACCGGCGCGGCGCTCGGCGTCCGCGTCGAGCGCACCCGCATCACGGTGATCGTCGCCGCCGTCGGGCTGATCGCCTTCGCCACGTCGGCGGCCGGGCCGATCGCGTTCGTGGCGTTCCTGTCGGGGCCCATCGCGGCCCGGCTGGTCGGCGCGGGCGGCTCGCTGCTCGTGCCCGCCGGGCTCGTCGGGGCCCTGCTGGTGCTCGTCGCCGACTTCGCCGGGCAGTTCGCCTTCGACGCCCGCTTCCCGGTCGGCGTCGTCACGGGCGTGCTCGGCGCGCCTTATCTCATCTATCTGATCGTCCGTACGCATCGGGCGGGAGGCTCGCTTTGACCACGTCCCACTCTCTCGCGGCCGAGGGGCTGACGCTCGGCTACGGCGACCGCGTGGTCGTCGAGTCGCTCGACCTCGTGGTGCCGCCCGGCGAGATCACGGTCATCGTCGGCGCGAACGCCTGCGGGAAGTCGACGCTGCTGCGCTCGCTGTCGCGGCTGCTCGCGCCTCGCGAGGGCCGGGTCGTCCTGGACGGCAAGGAGGTGCACCGGATGCCCGCCAAGCAGCTGGCCCGCACGCTCGGGCTGCTGCCGCAGTCGCCGGTCGCGCCGGAAGGCATCACCGTGCTCGACCTCGTCGGCCGGGGCCGTCACCCCCACCAGGGCATGTTCTCCCGGTGGAAGGCCGAGGACGACGTCGCCGTGGCGGCGGCGCTGGAGGCCACGCGCACGACGGAGCTGGCCGACCGGGCCGTCGACGAGCTGTCCGGCGGCCAGCGCCAGCGGGTGTGGATCGCGATGGCGCTGGCCCAGCAGACCGACCTGCTCCTGCTGGACGAGCCCACCACGTTCCTGGACGCCAGCCATCAGATCGACGTCCTCGACCTGCTGACGGACCTGAACCGCGGCCGCGGCACCACGATCGTGATGATCCTGCACGACCTCAACCTCGCCGCCCGCTACGCCGACCACCTCATCGCGATCGCCGGCGGCCGCCTGCACGCCTGCGGCACCCCGGCCGAGGTCCTCACCGAGGACAGCGTCCGCGCCGTCTTCGGCCTCGACAGCCGCGTCATCGAGGACCCGGTCTCCGGCCGCCCCCTGATGCTCCCCATCGGCCGCCACCACGTCCGGCCCCAGCTCACCCCGAATCCTCTACAGCCTGTAGAGTAAGCCCGGAAATTCGGGCGAAAGGGTGAAGCGTGCTGCGCTGGTTTCGGATCCTGGCGGTGGCCGAGGCATGCTCGTGGGCCGGGCTGCTGGTCGGGATGTTCTTCAAGTACGTGACCGAGACCGGCGAGCTCGGGGTCAAGGTGTTCGGGCCGATCCACGGCGCGCTGTTCGTGCTGTACGGGATCGGGGTGATCCTCTCGGCGCGGGAGGCGGGCTGGAGCCGGGGCGCGGTGGTGCTCGGCCTGGCGTGCGCGGTGCCCCCGTTCACCTCGCTGTGGTTCGAACGGCGGATGGCGGCGCGCACGGCCGCCCGGCAGCTCGCCTGAACGTTAACCGCCCTCTTATCGCCGATCTGCGGGAATGCCACCATGCGGATACTGGTGGCCGAGGACGAGCGGGTCCTCGCGGACCTGGTGGCCGAGGGGCTGCGCGGGCGGGCGATGGCGGTCGACGTCGCCTACGACGGCGCGGCGGCGCTGGAGCGCCTCGCGGCCGGCACGTACGACGTGCTCGTCCTGGACCGTGACCTGCCCCGGCGGCACGGTGACGAGATCTGCCGCGAGCTGGCCCAGCGCGGCGACCCGGTGCGCATCCTGATGCTGACCGCCTCCGGCGCGGCGCACGACCGGGTCGCCGGGCTGAACCTCGGCGCCGACGACTACCTGCCCAAGCCGTTCGCCTTCGACGAGCTGGCGGCCCGGGTCGGCGCGCTCGCCCGGCGGTCCGGGCCGCCGCTGCCGCCGGTGCTGGAGTACGCCGGCATCACCCTGGACACCGCGCGCCGCCTGGCCTTCCGCGAGGGCCACGCCCTGGCGCTGTCACGCAAGGAGTACGGGGTGCTCGAAGTGCTGATGCGAGCGCGTGGCGCCACCGTCAGCGCCGAGGAGCTGCTGGAACGGGCCTGGGACGAGCGCACCGACCCGTTCACCACCGTCGTCAAGGTGACGATGAGCAAGCTGCGGGCCAAGCTCGGCCTGCCGCCCGTCATCGTCACCGTCCCGGGCACCGGATACCGGCTGTGAGCCCGCGCCGGGCCGTGCGGCTCTTCCGGCCGCCGGCCCGCGGTTCGGTGCGGGCCCGGATGACCCTGCTCTACGGCGGGGTCTTCACGGTCATCACGCTGGCGGCGCTGGTCGTGGCGCAGCGGTTCCAGGGGTTCGCCGTCGTCCGGAACCTTCAGGACGCCGTGCACCGGCCGATGACCGGGAGGCCGTGCGAGCAGCTCCCGCCCGGCGGCCCCTGCGCGGTCGTCCCCGGCGAGGACGCGCTCCACCGGGCCGCCGAGCTCGAACAGGACCTGGCGGACTCGCAGCGGATCATCACGCTGGTCACGATCGTGGTGATCGCGGCGCTGGCGTTCGCGGTGTGCTGGTGGCTCACCGGGCGGCTGCTGCGGCCGCTGCACCGCATCACCGCCACCGCCCGCCGGCTGTCGCTGTCGACCCTGCACGAGCGCATCGCGCTCACCGGGCCGCAGGACGAGCTCAAGGAGCTCGCCGACACCTTCGACGCCATGCTCGACCGGCTGGAGCACGCGGTGGCCGGTCAGCGGCGCTTCGTCGCCAACGCCTCCCACGAGCTGCGCACGCCGCTCGCCATCCAGCGCACCGCCATCGAGGTCGGCCTGGCCGACCCGTCACCGGAGCGGCTGGCCTGGATCCGGGCGGAGCTGCTGCGCAACACCGAGCGGTCCGAACGGCTCATCGAGGGGCTGCTCGTCCTCGCCCAGGGCGAACGCGCCCCCGACGCGCCCGCGCCGGTGGATCTCGCCGCCCTGGTCGAGCAGGTCGTCGCGGAGCACCTGCCGCAGGCCGGGCGTGACGGGGTCACGGTGACGGTCTCCACCCACCCGGTGATCGTCGAGGGCGACGAGGTCATGCTCACCCGGCTGGTGGCCAACCTGGTCCAGAACGCCGTCCGGCACAACCATCCCGGCGGGCACGTCCGGGTCGCGTTGTCCCCCGGCACCGGGCTCGTCGTCCGCAACACCGGGCCGCACGTCCCGCCCGGCCGGGTCGGCGAGCTCTTCGAACCGTTCCGCAGGCTCGACCCGGACCGGACCGGCTCGGCCGGCGGCGCGGGGCTCGGCCTGTCGATCGTCGCCGCCATCGCCGCCGCCCACCTCGGCGCCGTGACGGCCACGGCCTGCCCGGACGGCGGACTCCACGTCACCGTCACCTTCCCGCCCCGGCCCGCTGAGCGGGAATGATTGCCGAAGCGCATTGGTTGTACGAGACAGCCGGGAAGTTCGTGTATGTGGTTTGCCCCGTACTCCCTTCGGGTGTGCGGCTGTTTCTTGCTGAGAGATGGTGCGGTCGCAGCTTGACAATCCCCGGCCGGCGATCCGCGGTCCCGCGGTTCACCCATCTCTGACTAGGAGACATCGCAATGGCACAGGGCACTGTGAAATGGTTCAACGCTGACAAGGGCTTCGGCTTCATCGCCGTCGACGGCGGCGGCGCGGACGTGTTCGTCCACTTCTCCGAGATCCAGTCGGGCGGCTTCCGCAGCCTCGAGGAGAACCAGCGCGTCGAGTTCGACATCAGCCAGGGCGCCAAGGGCCCCCAGGCGGTCGGCGTCACCGTTCTGTAAATACGTAGCGCACAGCCCCTCGCCCGTTTCACGGGCGGGGGGCCTTGCCTTTTCTCCTTACTGTGCCGCGCTGACGCCGAAGGCCGTCCATCCGAGGTCGGGGAAGCCTGCCGCGTCGGCGACGGCGGCGGAGGCGAGGTTGCCGGGCGCGTGCATGTACGTGGGCACCGCGCCCTCGTCGAGCACCCGCCGCGCGGCCTGGGCGACGAGCCGCCTGGCCAGCCCGCGCCCCTGCGCCCGCGGCGCGGTCACCACGGCCAGCTCGCGCCCGTGGCGATCGTGCCGTTTGACGCCCACGCCGGCCAGGTGCGCGCCCGTCGCCGGGTCACGCGCCACCAGCACCTCGCCGCCGAAGGGCCGCAACCACTCGGGCACCTCCGGGTCCTGAGCGGGAACCCAGACCCCGGCGTCGGGCAGCGGCGCGGGCCGCGCGCTCCAGCGGTAGACGGCGGTGAACCAGCCGCGCGCCGGTGGCCCGAGCAGCGCCGGCACCCCCGGCCCGAAGTCATCGGGATCCTCCGCGTGGAGCTTCGCCACCTCCTCGGCGTGCTCGGGCAGCACCGAGAGCACGGCGCCGCCGGGCCCGCCGACGCCCAGCACGGGATGGATCGCGCCGTCCCACGCCGGGAGCGCGCGTCCGGCATGGCCGACGACGTCCATCCGCCCGGCCGGCGGCCAGCGGCCGAGCCACGTCATCAGATGCTCGTGCAACCTTCGCTCAGGAGTCATCCCCCGATCGTATACCCACAGGGGGTACCGGGCGGGCCCGCCGGCGTGGTCAGCGGGGCTCGGTGGCGGCCAGGAGCCGTGCGCCGAAGGCACGGCAGGCCTCGGTGAACTCCGCGCCCGCGGTGATGCGGATGTCGGCGTCCAGGAAGGCGAGGTTGAGGATCAGCCACTGCCAGGAGTCCAGCGCGAGGCTGACGCCGGTGCGCCGGTCGTCCAGGGAGCGGATCTCGGCGTCCTGGAACTTCAGGGCGTCGAGCACCCCGGCGACCGGCGCGCCGACCTCCACGCTGACGGCCTGCTTGCCCCTGTTGAGCCCCTGCCGCAGGTAGTCGGTCGCCGATTCGGCGGGCAGCGGCCGTGGCGTGTATCGGCCGCCGGTGCGCGCCGGAGCGGCGACGCGGTCCAGGCGGAAGACCCGCCAGTCCGCCCGGTCGAGGTCCCAGCCCAGCAGGTACCAGCGCAGCAGGTGGTGGATCTGCCGGTACGGCTCCACACGCCGGTCCGTCCGGTCGCCGCGGGCGTCCGTGTAGCCGAACGACAGGATCTCGCGGCGCGCGATCGCGTCGGCGACGAGGGTGAGCTGGTGGGCGGTGACGCTCGGGGCGCGCTGCGGGCTCGTCTCCAGGCTGGCGCGGACGGCGGCCACGCGGGGGCGCAGCCGGGCGGGCAGGAACTGGTCCAGCTTGCCGTAGGCGCGGGTGGCGGCGTCGTCGATCCCGCCTTCGGCGGACGCCCCGACGGCGGCCAGCGAGGCGGCGGCCAGCAGCGTGGCCACCGCCTCGTCGTCGTCCAGGACGAGCGGCGGCATCGTGCGGCCGGCGGCGAGCCGGTAGTAGCCGCCCGGCCCCGGCTGGGTCTGCACGGGGTAGCCGTAACCGCGCAGCCGGTCGACGTCCCGGCGCAGCGTGCGCGGGCTGACGCCGAGGCGCCGGGCCAGTTCCTCCCCGCCGAACGGCCGGCCGGTCTGCAGCGTCGACAGCAGGGCCAGCATGCGTTCGGTGACGTCAGCCATGCCCCCGATCCTGCCACCAGATGCGGTCAGGATCCGGCCACATCTCCTCATAGCCTGACGGGCATGACAGCGCGCACCATCACCCTCCGCCGTGCCCGTACGAACAACCTCGCCGAGCTGGACGTCGACATCCCGCGCAACCGGCTGGTCGTCTTCGTCGGCGTGTCCGGCTCGGGCAAGTCGTCGCTGGTGTTCGACACGATCGCCGCCGAGGCGGGCTACCAGCTCAACGAGACGTTCCCGCCGTTCGCCCGCAACCGGCTGCCGAAGTGGACGCGCCCGGACGTCGAGCACATCGGCGGCCTGACCCCGGTGGTCGTCATCGACCAGCGGCGGATCGGCGGCAACGCGCGCTCGACCGTCGGCACGGTCACCGACGCCTGGACGTACCTGCGGCTGCTGTTCTCCCGGATCAGCGAGCCCCACGTCGGCGAGTCGGGGCACTTCTCCTTCAACGAGCCCGCCGGCATGTGCCCGGCCTGCTCCGGTCTCGGGGAGGTGGTCGTCAGCGCGGTCGAGCGCTTCCTCGACCTGGACAAGTCCCTGGCCGAGGGCGCGATCCTGCTGCCCGGCTTCGGCAACGGCGGCTACTGGTACTCCCAGTACGCCGACATCGGGACCTTCGACGCCGATACCCCGCTGCGTGAGTGGACCCCGGCCGAACGCGAGGCGCTGCTGTACGGCGGCGAGGCGGCGGCCAAGCTGGGCGGCAAGCCCCCCAAGGGCTACGAGGGGGTCGTCGAGCGATTCGAGCGGATCTACCTGCACACCTCCGACAACCTGTCCGAGCGCAAGCAGGAGACCATCCGGCGCTTCACCCGGTCCGGCACCTGCCCCGAGTGCGCCGGCGACCGGCTCGCCAAGGCGGCGCGGACGGCCACCGTGCTCGGCCGCACGATCGGCGAGATGTCCCGCATGGAGATCACCGAACTGGCCGCGCTCGTCCGCACGATCGGCTCCCCCGGCGTCGCTCCCGTCGTCGCGGCGCTGGCGGCGCGGCTGGAGGCGATGGTCACGATCGGGCTCGGCTACCTCACGCTCTCCCGCGCGACCACGACCCTGTCCGGTGGCGAGTCGCAGCGGATCAAGATGGTCAAGCACCTGGGGTCCAGCCTCGCCGAGATGACGTACGTGGTCGACGAGCCGAGCGTGGGCCTGCACCCCACCGACGTGGAGTCCCTGGTCGAGCTGCTGGAGCGGCTGCGCGACAGCGGCAACACCGTCCTCGTCGTCGAGCACGACCCCGCCGTCATGGCACACGCCGACCAGGTCGTCGAGATCGGCCCGGCCGCCGGCGCCGGCGGCGGCCGGCTGGTGTTCCAGGGCCCGTTCGACCGGCTCAGGGAGGCCGGCACGCCGACCGGCCGCGCCCTGGCCCGGCAGTTGCCGGTCAAGCCGGTGCCGCGCCCGGCCACGGGCAGCCTCACCGTCACCGGCGCGACCCGCAACAACCTGCGCGACCTCACCGTACGCATCCCCACGGGCGTGATGACGGTGCTCACCGGCGTCGCCGGGTCCGGCAAGTCCAGCCTCGCCCACGAGCTGGTGGCCCAGCACGGCGCGACGGTGATCGACCAGAAGCCGGTCAGCACCAGCCGCCGCTCCACCCCGATCACCTACACCGGCATCGCCCCGGCGATCCGCAAGCTGTTCGCCAGGCACAACGCCGTCCCGGCCGCGCTGTTCAGCGCCAACTCCGAGGGCGCCTGCCCGGCCTGCAAGGGGCTCGGCGTCATCTACACCGACCTCGCCTTCATGAACGGCCAGGAGGTCGTCTGCGAGACCTGCCGGGGCCGCCGCTTCACGCCGGAGGTCCTCGCCCACACGGTGGCCGGGCTGTCGATCGCCGACGTCGACGACCTCACCATCGACGAGGCCGTCGACCGGCTCCCCGACCGGGGCATCTCGGACGCGCTGCGCCAGCTGTCCGCCGTCGGCCTGGGCTACCTGCGCCTGGGGCAGTCACTGAGCACGCTGTCGGGCGGGGAGTGCCAGCGGGTCAAGATCGCCAAGGAGCTCCGCGAGGCGACGCGGCCCACCACGTACGTGCTCGACGAGCCCACGACCGGGCTCCACATGACCGACATCGACACGCTGCTGGGCGTTCTCGGCGACCTCGTCGGGCAGGGCCACACCGTCGTCGTCATCGAGCACAACCTCGACGTCATCCGGCAGGCGGACTGGCTCGTCGACCTCGGTCCCGGACCCGGCAGGCACGGCGGGACCGTCCTGTTCGAGGGCCACGTCGCCGGCTACACCGACCGCACGACCCCCACCGGCCGCGCCCTCGGGTGAGCGGGCGCGGCCGGTCGTCACGCGGTGGCCGGGCAGGTGGTGCCGGGCGGCGGGAGCCTCAGGCTCGTCAGGTAGCGGTTGACGTGCGCGGTGACGCAGCCGCCGGTGCCGGAGAGGTAGAGGGTGTGGCCGTGCCCCTCGTACCGGACACTGGACGAGCCCGGCACCCGGCGGACGGCCCGCGCGACCTCGTCGTGATCCGTCCAGCTCCCGACCGCCAGGAACGGCGGCAGCCCGTGGGCGGGCAGCGGCGCCGGCGGGTTGGTGACCGGCGCGGGCCAGCCGGCGCAGGCCAGCGGCCACCAGGATCGCTGCCCCGCGAAGTTCGGCGACACCTCCGCCGCCTTCCGCAACGCCTCCCGGTAGACCGCGTAGCTCTCGTACCCCTTGCCGTCCAGGCAGTGGGTCATGTTCTGCCCGGCGATCGAGGGCACCTTGGGGCTGCCGGAGGCCTGCCTGACGTAGTCGGCGAACCCGGAGGCGTCGCCGCCCGCCGCCTTCTCGATCGCGGAGGCCAGTTGCACCCAGCGGGGCACGTCGGGCTCCCGGCCGGGCGAGACGAAGCTGGGCCCGGCGGCGGTCTTGAAGTCGAACCCGGTGTAGGCGGCGCGGGAGGGGTCGTTCCTGACCGGCACCGGCGACTCGTCCGCGGCGGTCACCAGCCGCCGCCACACCGCCTCGGCGTCCCGGCCGTGCAGGGCGCAGGCCGTGGCCGAGCGGCACCAGGCGGCGAACCGCTCAAGCTGCCGTTCCAGCCGCGCGTAGAGGCGGGGCTCGGTGGCGGCGCTGGTCTCCTGGTGGGTGGCGGCGCCGTCCAGGACCATGGCGCGGACGCGGGCGGGGAACAGGTGGGCGTAAGCCTCCGCGGGGTGGCCGCCGTAGGAGTTGGCCAGGAAGCTCAGCCGCTGTTCGCCCAGCGCGGCGCGGACGGCGTCGAGGTCGCGGGCGACGGAGGCCGAGTCCATGTGGTCGAAGAGCTCCGGGTCGGCCGCGCGGCACCGTTCGGCATGCGCCCGGTTCCTCCGCGTGAGCTCGGCCCACTCGGCGCGGTCGCCGGGGAGCGTGATCCAGGGGCCGGTGGCGAGGCAGTCGTAGGGCAGCGGGCCGCCGGGCTCGACCGTGTTGCGCGGCGCGAGGCTGACCACGTCGAACCGGTCGCGCAGCTTGGCGAACCGCCCGTGGAACTGCTTCAGGTCGTCGATCCCCGACGCGCCGGGGCCACCGGGCACGGAGACCACCGTGCCGATCCGGCGTCCCGTCCCGGAGGCCGGAAGCATCGCGACCGGGACGGTGATCTTCCGCCCGGCGGGCTTCGCCCAGTCGAGCGGCACCTCGACGGAGGCGCACCGCAGGTCCCCGGGCGCGTCCTGGCCGGGGCACGCCCGCCAGGCCAGGGACGACGGACCGGCGGCCGCGCCGGCGGAGGCGGGCACCACCACCAGCCCCGTCAGCAGCACGGCGACCGCTCCGGCGGCCAGCGCCTTGACCCTGCGTCCCCGCAGCGCGGTGACCGCCGCGCCCGCCGCCAGCGCGACGGCGACGTAGCCGGCGAGCAACGCGGCCGCCGCCTCCGGCGGCAGCAGCCCGTCCACCCCGGCGATCTGGGCCGGCAGGTTCTCGATCATGTACGAGCCCGCGCGCGCCCGCAGCGGCGACGGCAGGGCCTGGGCGGCGACGGGAAGCACCAGGAAGACCAGGACGAGCGCGACCAGGCTGCCGGGGGTGGACCGGATCGCCGCGCCCACTCCCAGCCCGATCAGCGCCGCCGCCGCCATGGACAGCCCGGCGACGGCCACCGACGCGAGCACGCCCGGCTCGGCGAGCGAGGTGCCCAGGGTCCCGCCGTCGAGCAGCAGCTGACCGGCGCGGTCGCCGAGCACGGCCTGCGCCGCCAGGTGCATGGCGAACGCCAGGACCTGGCCCGCGACCAGGCTGACGGCGGCCAGTCCGGGGATCTTGGCGAACAGGAACAGCTGCCGCCGCGGCACCGCCACCAGGCTCGTGCGGATCATGCCGGTGGCGTGCTCGGCGGTGATCGTGAGCGCGCCCAGCGTGCCGAACACGAAGTAGGCGACGGGCAGGCCGGTGCCCAACCCGTTGCCGTTGCCGGTGAAACGCAGCCGCTCCTCGGCCGTCTGGTGGTCGAACCCGCGCCCGATCAGGTAGGCCACGCCCGCGCAGGCCAGCACGGCGAGCAGGGAGGCGGCCAGCAGGTAGGCGTTGGAGCGCAGCGAGCGGAGCTTGTGCCACTCGGAGGCGATCACGTCCGTCATCGGGCCGCCTCCGTCACGGGGCGGGCCCCGTACTCGACGCTGTCCTCGGTGAGCTCCATGAACGCCTCCTCCAGCGACGCGCTGCGCGATGTCAGCTCCCGCAGCGCGACGCCCGCGCGCAGCGCCAGCGCGCCGATCTCGGCGGCGTCCACGCCCCGCACGGACAGGCCGTCGCCGGCCGCGTCCGCGCAGGTCACCGTGGCGCCGTGGGCGCGCAGGACCTCGGCCAGCCGTTCCGGGCGCTCCGCCCGGACGAGCACGTCGCGGCGGAAGCGGCCGGCGAGCTCGCCGGTCGTCGTGTCGGCGATCAGCCGGCCGCGCCCGATGACGACGACGTGGTCGGCGGTGAGCGCCAGCTCGTTCATCAGGTGGCTGGACAGCAGCACGGTCCGGCCCTCGGCCGCGAGTTCGCGCAGCAGGTCGCGGATCCAGCGGATGCCCTCCGGGTCCAGCCCGTTCAGCGGCTCGTCGAACATCAGCACCGCCGGGTCGCCGAGCAGCGCCGCGGCGACCCCCAGCCGCTGCTTCATGCCCAGGGAGAAGCCGCCGATCCGCCGCCCGGCGACGTCGGCCAGGCCCACCTGGCCGAGCACCTCGGCCACCCGCGCGGGCCCGATGCCGTTGCTGCGCGCCAGGCAGCCCAGATGGTCGCGGGCCGTCCGCCCGCCGTGCACCGCGCCGGCGTCCAGCAGTGTCCCCATCGTGTGCATGGGGCGGCGCAGCGACACGTACGGGCGCCCGTCCACCAGCGCCTCGCCGGCGTCGGGGAGCTCCAGCCCGAGCACGGCCCGCATGGTCGTGGACTTGCCGGCGCCGTTGGGTCCCAGGAAGCCGGTCACCAGGCCCGGTCTCACGGTGAAGGTCAGCTCGTCCACGGCGACCGTGCGGCCGTAGCGCATGGTCAGTCCCCGTACGTCGATCACGTCTTTCCCCTCGTCGCGCATGGTCACGTCCGTCAGAGCCTCGCGCCCCTCGGCCCCGGGTTCCATGGGCGCCGGTCCACCGGCGGGGTGGGGATTCGCCACCCCGGGGGTAGGGGTGGGCCTACCGTCTTCCGTCCGCCGGCAGGGCAGACTGCATCTGTGAAGGGGACAGGGGGGCCGGGGAAGGGCTTGGCCAGGACGGCGGTCAACGCGGCCGCCGCCGGGCCGTGGGCGCTGGTGCTGAACGCCGTCACCGGGCTGGCGGCACTCGCGCTGCTCGTCCTGCTGGCGGGGTGCGTCGTCCTGGCGCCGGTCGCCGGGATCGGGCCGGCGCCGCTCGACCGGGTACGCGCGGCCGCCCACCGGCTGGCCGGTCACCAGCGCCGCTGGGCCGGCCGGGTGCTCGGCCGGGACGACGTTCCCCGGAGCGTCCCGGCGCGCCCGCGGTGGCGGGAGCCGCTCTGGCTGGCCGTGCACGCGGTGACGGGTCCCGCCCCCGTGGTGGCGGTGTGGGCGATGCTATCGGCCCTGGACTACGTGTTCTTCCGGCTGGAGCCGTCCCGGACGAGCACGCTGAACACCTTCGCGCTCAGCCTGTCCACCGTGGCCATCGCGGTCGTCGTCCTGCTGGCCGTGCCGCTGTTCCGCACCGGGCAGGCACGGCTGGCGTCGCTGCTGCTGGACGCCGGGCCGACGCCGGACGCGCGGATCCGGGAGCTGACCGCGTCGCGGGCCGCGGTGGTCGACGCGCACGCGGCCGAGCTGCGCCGCATCGAGCGCGACCTGCATGACGGCGCGCAGGCCAAGCTGATCGCCATCCGCATGCACCTGGGGCTGGCCGGCGGCTCCCGTGATCCGGACGCGGTCCGGCGCGCGATCGACGAGGTCAGGGAGGTCGCGGGTCAGGCCCTGACGGATCTGCGTGACCTGGTGCGCGGCATCCACCCGCCGGTGCTGACCGACCGCGGCCTGCCGGGCGCGATCGAGGCGTCCGCGCTGCTCTGCCCGATCCCCGTCGACGTGGACGTCGAGCTGCCGGGCCGCCCGCAGCCGCCCGTGGAGTCGGCCGCGTACTTCGCCGCCGCCGAGGCGCTGGCCAACGTGGCCAAGCACAGCGGCGCGTCCCGGGCATGGGTGCGGCTGCGGCACACCGGCGGCGTGCTGCGGCTGACGGTGGGCGACGACGGTCACGGCGGGGTGCGCCGCGACCTCGGCACCGGTGTGCGCGGCATCGAGGACCGCCTGTCCGCCTTCGACGGCTCGCTCACCGTGAGCAGCCCGCCGGGCGGCCCGACCGAACTGACCATGGAGGTCCCGTGCGCGTTGTCATAGCCGAGGATCTCGCCCTGCTGCGGGACGGGCTGGTCCGCCTGCTGTCGGCGTACGGATGCACCGTGGTGGAGGCCGTCGACAACGGTCCCATGCTGCTGGAGGCGCTGGTCCGGCACCGGCCGGACGTGTCGGTGATCGACGTGCGGCTGCCGCCGGGCTTCACCGACGAGGGGCTGCGCGCCGCGCTGGAGGCGCGTGCCCGGGTGCCGGGGCTGCCCGTGCTGATCCTGTCGCAGTACGTGGAGCAGCTGTACGCCAGGGAGTTGCTGTCCGACCGCTCCGGCGGGGTGGGCTACCTGCTGAAGGACCGGGTGGGCGACGTCGACAGGTTCGTCGACGCGGTGCGCCAGGTGGCCGGCGGCGGCACCGCGATGGACCCGGAGGTGGTCTCCCAGCTGCTCACCCGCCGGAGCCGGGACGAGCCGCTGGCCGCGCTGACGCCCCGCGAGCGCGAGGTGCTGGCCCTGATGGCGGAGGGGATGTCCAACCTGGCCATCGCCGCCCGCTTCCGCGTCACCGACAAGGCGATCGCCAAGCACACCACCGGCATCTTCGCCAAGCTCGGCCTGCCGCCGTCCGACGACCACAACCGGCGTGTCATGGCCGTCCTGGCCTACCTGCAGGCCGCGCCCTCTGCCGGGGCGACGTAGCTCCCGCCGATCTCCCCAAGGCGGGTGAACACGGTTATCGTTTGCGTGCTGGCCGAACGTGGACGGGAGATCAGGGTGCGAGGACGAGGCACGATCCTGCTGCTGATGTTGCTGAGTACGGTCCTGATGGGCTGCGGGGGGCCGGAGCCCGCCACCGGGCAGCTCACGCTGGCGGCTCCGCGCGACCTCGTCGCCGGCCCGCGGGACCCGTACTACACGCACCAGACGTTACGCGTGTGGGAGCCGCTGGTGACGGTCGACGACAGGCTGCGGCCGGTCCCGGCGCTGGCCGTCTCGTGGGCCTCCGCCGACCGGGGGCGGCGCTGGACGTTCACCCTGCGCGACGGCGTGCGCTTCAGCGACGGGACGCCGCTGACGGCCGGGGCCGTGGTCGCCAACGTCAGGCGGTTCCTGCGGATCGCGCCCCGCCAGTCGGCGTTCTTCAGCCTCGACGCCGGGATGGAGGCGGCGTACGGCAAGCTCCGCGACGTCCGCGCCGAGGACGGGAAGGTGGTCTTCGAGCTGGCGGAGCCGGTCGCCGACCTGCCGGGCAGGCTCGCCGGGTTCTTCAGCATGATCCAGTCGCCGGGGGCGTTCGCCTCCTCGGGCGACTTCGCGGGCAAGCCGGTCGGGACCGGCCCGTACACGCTCGTGGAGTGGGTCAAGGGGCAGCGGGCGGTGCTCGCCGCCAACCCGCACCACCACGGCGGCGCCCCCGCGTACGACAGGATCGTGATCCGGGTGATCCCGGACGCCAACGCCCGGGTCGCGGCGCTGCGGGCCGGCGAGGTCGACGGGCTGATCGACAAGGGCGCGCTGCTGCCGGGGCAGGTGGGCGCGGTGGCCGCCGACGACGGATTCCGGGTGGTGCGCAGCCCGTCGGCGCTGACGCACTACCTGACCTTCAACGCCGCGCGCGGCCCGTTCTCCGACGCCCGGTTACGGGAGGCGGCCGACCTGGCCCTCGACCGGCGGGCCATCGCCCGCACGCTGCTCGGCGGCACGGCGACGCCGGGCGCGGCGTTCCTGTCGCCGGTCTTCGGCGAGCTCGCCGATCCCGGCGTCAGCGCGCCCTACGACCCGGCCAGGGCCCGTGAGCTGGTCGCCGCCGCGGGCGCGCCGGCCGGGCCGGTGTCCATCCTGATCTCCTCCGCCGAGACCGGGCAGTTCCCGTACGCCGGCATCGCCGAGGTGCTGCGGGCCGCTCTGGAGAAGGCGGGGCTGCCCGCGCGGGTGACCGTGGCCGAGGCCACCAAGTCCGTGATGGAGGCCGGCGACTACGACATCTTCCTGAGCGCCTACAGCGTGCCCAACGGCGACCCGGACTACCTGTTCCGGCGGTTCCTGCGCTCCGACGCGTCGTGGAACGTCGAGCGCCGGCTCGGCTACCGCAGCGCCGCGTTCGACGACCTGGTCGACCGGGCCGCCACCGAGATCGATCCGGACGCCCGGCGCGGCCTGTACCACCGGGTGCAGCGGCTGCTCGCCGCCGACCGGCCGATGATCCCGCTGGCCTACCAGGACAACCCCGTCGTCACCACGAGCAGGGTCGGCGGCGTGACGCAGAACGCCGCGTACGTGGTGGACCTCGGCGAGCTCGTCCCCCGGCGGTGACGGCCGTCGTCCTGCGGCGCGGGGCGGAGCTGCTGCTCACGCTGCTGACGGTGTCGGTGCTGGTGTTCCTGCTGACGTCGCTGGCGCCGGGCGACCCCGCGGAGGAGATCCTGCGCCGGGGCGGCGTCCAGCCGACGGCGGCCGGCGTCGCGGCGCTGCGCGCCGAGCTGGGCCTCGACCGGCCGCTGTTCACCCGCTACCTGGAGTGGCTGCTGGGCGTCCTCCGGGGCGACCTCGGCACCTCCTACGCCGACCGGTCCCCGGTGGCGGCGGAGATCTTCTCCCGGGTCCCGGCGACGCTGCGGCTGGCGGGGGCCGCGGCGCTGGTGGCGGCCGGGCTCGCGGTGCTCGTCTCCGTCCGCGTCACGCTCCGGCCGCACGCGCCGGGCAGCCGCGCGATCGCGCTGGCGACGGTGGCGCTGACGGGCGTCCCGCCCTACATCGTGGGCATCCTGCTGATCAGCGTGGTGGCGGTCGGGCTGCGCGCGCTCCCCACGGGCGGCGACGGCGGGCCCGGTGCGGTCGTGCTGCCCGCGCTCACGCTCGGCCTGGCCGGGGCGGCCACGCTGCTGCGGCTGCTGCGGGCCGATCTCGCCGACGCGCTGCGGCAGCCGTTCGTCAAGCTGGCCGCCGCGAAGGGGCTGCGCGCGCGGCGGACGGTCCTGGTGCACGCCGTACGCGTGGCCGCGCCGAACGCCGTCACGGCCGCCGGCGTGGTGCTCGCGGAGCTGCTGGCCGGGGCGGTGGTGGTCGAGACGCTGTTCTCGTGGCCCGGGGTGGGGCAGCTCGCCGTGTCGGCGATCCGGCAGCGCGACGTCCCGGTGGTGCAGGCGTACGTGCTGGTCACCGGGGCCGCGACCGTCGCGCTGCTGGCGTGCGTCGAGCTCTGCCTGGCGGCGTGCGATCCCCGGGTGCGGCGGCGATGAGGGGACGCGCCGGGCCGGCGCTGCTCCTCGCGGTCGTGCTGTTCTGCCTCCTCACGCCCCTGGTGTCGGGGCACGATCCGCACGCGCCCGACCTGGCGCGGGCCCTGCTGCCGCCCGGCGGGACGCACTGGCTCGGCACCGACCAGCTCGGCCGCGACCTCCTCACCAGGACGGCGGCGGCCGGCCGGACCTCGCTGCTGGTGGCGCTGGCCGTGACGGCGGCCACCACGGCGCTCGGCGCGGTGACGGGCGCCGCCGCCGGGCTCGCCGGCGGGGTGGCGGACCGGTTGCTGGGCTTCGCGGCCACCGTGGCGCTCGCCCTGCCCGGTCTCACGCTCGCGCTCGCGCTGGCGGGCGTGCTGCGGCCCGGGTACGGGACGGTCCTGGTCGCCCTCGTGCCGCTCGGCTGGGTGAACTGCGGCCTGGTCGCCCGCACCGCGACGCGGCAGGTGGCCGGCTCCGATCACGTGCTGGCCGTGCGGGCCATCGGCGCGTCGCGCCGCTACCTGCTCCGGCGCACGATCGGGCCGCACCTGGCCGGGCCGGTCCTGACGGTGGCCACGGCGGACTTCGGCAGGGCGCTGATCGCCGTGACGTCGCTGAGCTTCCTCGGCGCCGGGCTGCCGCCGCCCGACACCGACTGGGGCGGCATGGTGAGCGAGGCCACGCCGCTGCTGGTGGCCGCGCCGGGGCCGGCCGTCGTGCCCGCGCTCGCCCTGGCCCTCACCGGCCTGGCCGTCGCCCTCACGGCCGACACCCTGCGCTCCGCGCCGGCGTCACCTCAGGCGGGCGGGAGGCGGTAGACGGACACGTGCGAGCGTGACTCCTCGGTGAAGGCGCCCCCGCTCCAGTCGGCGTGCCTGGACTCCAGCTCGAAGCCGGCCAGCTGGGCCATCAGGTCCAGCTCGGCCGGCCAGACGTAGCGGTGCGGGCTGCGGAACAGCTTCGCCTCCCGGCCGTCGCCGAACCTGAAGTGGTGCGACACGACGAGCTGCCGCACCACGTCGTAGGTGTCGAGGCCGATGTAGCCGGGCTCGGCGTGGTAGACCGTGGCCTGCTGCCCCGGGGGCAGCTTGCGCAGCTCTGGCACCCAGAGCTCGATGACGAACCGGCCGCCGGGCGACAGGTGCCGGGCGGCGTTGCGGAAGCACGCGACCTGCCCGGCCTGGGTGAGCAGGTTGGAGATCGTGTTGAAGACGAGGTAGACGAGCGTGTACGCGCCAGGGGCGACGGCGCTCGCCATGTCGCCGGCGATCACCGGGATCGTCGCCTCGTCCACCTTCGTGCGCAGCTGGTCGATCATCGGGCGGGACAGCTCGATGCCCGTGACGGGCACTCCCCGCCCGGCGAGCGGCACCGCCACCCGGCCGGTGCCGATGGCGAACTCCAGCGCCCGGCCGCCGCCCGCGAGCGCGGCGAGGCGGTCCACGGTCGGCCCCAGCACCTCGGGCGCGAACATGCCGGTGCCCGGCGTGTCATAGCCGCGGGCGGTCTCGCTGTCCCAGATCTCCTGGCGCATGCCGCCCACCCTGGCCGGGCGGCGGGCGCGCTGTCCACCGGATTTCGTTCTGACGCGCCACATCGGGATCATTCGGTCACCGCCTGACTACGCACCGGCGTTGCCTCTAGGTTGCCTCAGGAGTGACGCCCCGCCCCGCCCGCAGTCAGGAGGATCACGCATGTCGAGGGTCAGGTCGATCGTCATCTGGTCGGCGGTCGCGATAACCGGCGCGGTCGCCTGGGGCGTGCTGGCGTTGTCGCGGGGCGAGAGCGTGTCGGCGGTCTGGATGGTCGCCGCCGCGCTCGGCTCGTACGCGATCGCCTACCGCTTCTACTCGCGCTTCATCGCCCGCACGGTGCTCGGCGTCGACGACCGCAGGGCCACGCCGGCCGAGCGGCTGGACAACGGCGTCGACTTCCAGCCGACGGACCGGCGGGTGCTGTTCGGTCACCACTTCGCCGCCATCGCCGGGGCCGGGCCGCTGGTGGGGCCGGTGCTGGCGGCCCAGATGGGCTACCTGCCCGGCACCATCTGGATCATCGTCGGCGTGATCCTGGCCGGTGGCGTCCAGGACATGGTGGTCCTGTTCTTCTCCATGCGGCGCGACGGCAAGAGCCTGGGCCAGATGGTCCGCGAGGAGATCGGGCCGATCGGCGGGGCGGCGGCGCTCGTCGCGGTCTTCGCGATCATGATCATTCTGCTCGCGGTGCTGGCCCTGGTCGTCGTCAACGCGCTGGCCGCCTCGCCGTGGGGCACCTTCTCCATCGCCATGACCATCCCCATCGCCCTGTTCATGGGGTTCTACCTGCGGGTGCTGCGGCCGGGGCGGGTTGCCGAGGCGTCGGTCATCGGGGTCGCGCTCCTGCTGCTGGCCATCGTGGCGGGCAGCTGGGTGCAGGACTCCGCGCTGGCCGGGATGTTCACGCTCAGCCCGCAGGCGCTGGTCGGCTGCCTGGTGGTGTACGGGTTCTGCGCCTCGGTGCTGCCGGTGTGGATGCTGCTGGCGCCACGCGACTACCTGTCGACGTTCATGAAGATCGGCACGATCGGGCTGCTGGCGCTGGGGGTGGTCGTCGCGGCGCCGGTGCTGCGGAACGAGGCGGTCACCGAATTCGCGCTGAACGGCGACGGCCCGGTGTTCGCCGGGGCGCTGTTCCCGTTCGTCTTCATCACCATCGCCTGCGGCGCGCTGTCCGGCTTCCACGCGCTCATCTCGTCGGGCACCACGCCGAAGATGATCCAGAAGGAGTCGCAGATCCGGCTGATCGGCTACGGCGGGATGCTGACCGAGTCGTTCGTCGCGATCATGGCGCTGGTCGCGGCCAGCGTGCTGGAGCCCGGCCTGTACTACGCCATGAACGCCCCGGCGGGGCTGCTCGGCAGCACCGCCGAGAGCGCGTCGGCGGCGGTCGCGCGGCTCGGCTTCACGATCTCGCCGCAGGACCTGACGGCGGCCGCGGCGGCGGTGGAGGAGAGCAGCATCATCGCGCGCACCGGCGGCGCGCCCACGCTCGCCGTCGGCATCTCCGAGATCCTCTCGGCCGTGTTCGGCGGCGCGGCGTTCAAGGCGTTCTGGTACCACTTCGCGATCATGTTCGAGGCGCTGTTCATCCTCACGACCGTCGACGCCGGGACCCGCGTCGGGCGGTTCATGCTGCAGGACACGCTGGGCAACGTGTGGAAGCCGATCGGGCGGGTGAGCTGGAAGCCCGGCCTCTGGGCGACCAGCGCCGTGGTGGTGCTGGCCTGGGGATACTTCCTGTACGCGGGCGTCAACGATCCGCTCGGCGGGATCAACCAGCTCTTCCCGCTGTTCGGCATCGCCAACCAGCTGCTGGCGGCCGTGGCGCTGACGCTGGCGACCACGTTGCTGATCAAGTCGGGCAAGCTCAGGTGGGCGTGGGTCACCGGCGTGCCGCTGGCGTGGGACGTGGCCGTCACGCTCACCGCGAGCTGGCAGAAGGTCTTCGACGCCGACCCGAAGATCGGCTTCTTCGCGCAGCGGGAGCTCTTCGCCGGCGCGCTGGCGGCGGGCGAGGTGCTGGCCCCGGCCCGGAACCTGGACCAGATGCGGACCGTCGTCACCAACTCCACGGTCGACGGCGTCCTGGCGGCGCTGTTCGCCGTGCTCGTGCTGGTCGTCATCGCCGACGCGGCCGTGGTGTGCGTCCGCGCGATCCGCTCCCGCGAGCCGCTGCCGCTCAAGGAGGCCCCGTACGTGGAATCGGCCATCGTCGCGCCGTCCGGGCTGCTCACGACCCCAGACACCGGCTCGCGGCCGTCGTGAAGGTGCTGCGCTTCCTGCGCTGGTACGTGCGTGAGCTCACGGGGACGGCCGCCTACGAGCGGTACGTGCGCGCGCACGAGGGACATGGCGGGACGCCGATGTCGCGCCGCCGGTTCGAACGCCGGCGATCCGACCTGCGCGAGGCGACACCGCAGAGCCGCTGCTGCTGACCGCGGCGGCCAGAACCCGCCGGAATCGTCGCTTCAGCCCAGGGGCCGGTGGGCGCGCCGATCCAGCCTTGCGCTGCGCGAACCCCGTCCACGCTCGCAGAACGGATCTCCACCCCCCTGATTCGAGTCACGACCCCCTGCCTCCCCCGGCCGGTCTTCCGGGCCACAGGGGGGACTCACACGCCGTATCGGAGCTACCTGCCCCGGCTGGACGGAGGGCCGATCCCGTAGCGCGCGGCGCCGGCGTGGCGATATCCAGTTACGACGACAGGGTGGCTGGATGATCGCCAATGCAGACGAACCGGAGGCCGAGCCGGCCGGGGAAGCCCGCGGGCGGGCCCGGGCCGGCGTCGCCGCTGCCGTCGCGCGGCACGCCGCCGCCGGCGCCGCGAAACTGACCCCGCCCGCGCTCCTGGCCGTGCTGTCCGCGGGCGCCCTGACCCCGCTGGCCGCGATGCCGCCCGCCCAGGCCGCCGCGACCATAGCGGCTGGCGTCGGCACCAACATCCTGAGCCAGGTGGTCAGCGACGCCATCGCCGCGCTGCGGCGCCGTACCGATGGGCCGGTGCCGGAGGAGGAGGTCGAACGGCACCTGACGGACCGCCTGGCCGAGCGGCTGGCCGGCGACGACGCCGACGCCGGGCTGCTCCGGGTGCGGATCGCCGCGCTCCTGCGGGAGGTGGAGGCACCGGCGGTCGCCCTGGAGGTCGCGATCGGCACGGGCGACCACGTGCTGCAGACGCGGCTGGCCGAGGCATTCGCCGCGCTGGGCACCCAGTTCTCGGAGTTCGCCTTCCTCCTCACCGAGCTGGAGACGGCGGCGGCCGGCATCCAGCGGACCCTGCACCGGCAGGAGGGCGAACGCCGTCACGATCGGCAGCAGGTGCGCCTCCAGTCCATGCAGCTCATGCTCCTGCGAGAAGAGGTCGCCCAGCTCAGGCAGGCGCGCTCGGCGGCACTGGACGGCGCACCGCGCTGGGAGCACGACAGTCCCTATCGCGGCCTCTGGCCGTTCGAGGTCGGCCACGCGCCCATCTTCTACGGACGCGAGCAGACCACGGCCCGGCTGCTGGACAAGATCGCCGAACGCCTGGAAGGCCCCGGCCTGGTGGTGGTCACCGGAGCTTCGGGAGCGGGCAAGTCGTCGCTGGTCCACGCCGGGCTGGTGCCGGCGCTGGCCCGGGGGATGCTGCCCGTCCCCCGATCGGAGCACTGGCCATGTCTGCTGCTCACGCCCGCGCAGGCGCCGCTGGACGAGCTGGCCACGCATCTGTCCGCGCTTCGTGACGGTGACGCGATCATTCAGCGTGACACCCTGGCCGAGCGCCCCGATGAAGCGCATCTGGCCGTCCAGCACGCCCTCCTGGCCTGCGACGCCCCTGAGCGGGCCCGCCTCGTCATGGTCGTCGACCAGTTCGAGGAAGTCTTCACGCTGGGGACCGGTGAGCAGCGGGAGGCGTTCGTCACCGCTCTGGGCGCGGCCGCCACCACGCCCGTCGGGCCGGGGAAGCAGCCGGCGGCGCTGGTCGTGGTGATCGTGCGCGGGGACTTCATCGACCGGTGCGCGGAGTACCCGGTCCTGGCCGAGGCCTTGCAGGACGGGCAGTTCGTGGTCAATCCCATGACCACGCCGGAGCTGCGCCGCGTGATCACGGGGCCCGCGGCAGCGGCCGGGCTGGAGGTGGAGGCCGGACTGGCCGACGCCATCCTCGCCGACCTCGGCCCGCCGGACCGCCACGGATCGGGGGCGCTGCCCCTGCTGTCCCAGACGATGCTGGTCACCTGGGAGAACAGAGAGGGAAAGCGCCTGACCATCCGCGGTTACGGCAGGGGCGGCGGTGTGGCGCAGGCCGTGCAGACCAGTGCGGAGGCCGTGTACGAAAGTCTGTCGCCACCGGCGCGGGACACGGCGCGCGTGGTGTTCCGGCGGATGACGGCCGTGAGCGGCGACGGCCAGTTCACCCGCCGCAGGACGACACGCGACGAGCTGCGCGCGCTGGGCGAGCGGGCGGGCGACGCCGACGCGGTGCTGGAGGCGTTCGCCGGCAAGCGGCTGATAGTGCTGGGCGAGGAAAGCGCCGAGATCGCGCACGACTACCTGCTGCAGGCCTGGCCCCGGCTTCGCGGCTGGCTCAGCGTGGACCAGGCGGCCCACGTGCTGCACAGCCAGCTCGTCGACGACGCCCGGGACTGGCAGGCGCATGATCGCGACCCGTCCTTCCTCTACCAGGGCACCCGTCTGGAGGCCGCGCGATCGATGTCCTGGACGGAGGTCGCCGACGGCTCCATCGTCCTCGACGACACCGAGCGTGCCTTCCTCGCCGCGGGGACCGGCGTCGCGCGCCGCAGGGATCGGCAGCGGCGGGTCCGCGGCATCGTTCTCATGCTTCTGCTGGTCATCCTCGCCGGTCTGGGCGGATTCTCCGAATATCTCCGGCAGCAGAGCGACCAGAGGCAGAGCCTGCTGGAGCGCCAGTACGACCAGGCGCTCGCGCGGGCGCTGTCAGCCCAGGCGGAGAACGAGCGGGAGAACGACCGCGTCCGAGCCCTCAAGCTCAGCCTCGCGGCCTGGCGCCTGGCCCCCGCCATGGAGGCGCGCGCGGCACTGGTGAACTCCGTGTTCCGCGCCGAGCGCGAACTGCTCGCACTTCCCGCGGCGCCCGTGAGCAACCACCCGGCGACCACGACGCTGAGCGGCGACGGCCGCGTACTGGCCCGGCTGAACGGCGCCCGGGTCGAGATCTGGGACCTGCCCGGCCGCACTCCTCGCACGACGATCGCGGTCCCCGGGGGCGCCACCGACGTATGGCTGGCCGATGGCGGGCGGGTGGCCGCGGTGGGATGGAGCGATGGCGGTGCCGAAACGGAGCTGTGGTCGGTCAGAGTCTTCGACGCCCGCACCGGGAAGGCGCTCGGCGCGCCGATCACCCGGATCGCGACCGCCGCCTGGTTTCCGCTCATCGTGACCGGAGGCGGCCGATACTTCGCCGTCACGATCGAGAACGGGCCGGGCGACGTACGAACCCGGTTCTACCATGCCGCCACCATGAGACAGATCGGGCAGCTGGCCGGCGTCTACGCCAACTTCGTCGCGCTCGACCCGGCGGGCCGGCTCGTCGCGGTCCGAAAGGGCGCCCGGGGGGTCGAGCTCCGGGATCTGGCCGGGCGCGACGACGCCCGGACGCTGAAGAACTGCTCAGCCGGCTACGGCGACCAGGAGGGCTTCTTCCTGGATTTCAACACCGATTCCAGCCGCCTGGTCCTCATGCCCGCCGCGACGCGGGGCTGTCTCTGGGACGTGCGGACCGGCGAAGCCGTCGCCCAGCTCCCGCACCAGGACCTCGCAGTCTACTGCGGCGCCGCGTTCGCCCCCGAAGGCACGATCATCACCACCTGTGACCAGCTCGCGGTCTACGTGTGGCGTGCCTCCGACGGCCGCCTGCTGGCGCGCTACCCGCTGCCAGACTATCCGCGAACCGTGCGGGCAGCCGGCGGCCACCTCTACTGGACAGCCGGAGAGCGTGTCCTGACGCTGGATCTGGGCCCGTACCTCCCGGTCTTCACCCTGCCGCACCGACCCGACACGGTGGTGATCAGCCAGGACGCCACGAAGATCGCGGCGATCGCCGCGGGACGGCTCACGGTGTGGGACACGGGTTCGTGGCGCGTCATCCTCAATCGATCCGTCACCCCTCTCGCGTGGGAAGGCGCACCGGAGCTCGCCTTCAGCCTCGACGGCGGCACCCTGGCCGTCCTGGACGGCGGCGGCGTATCGAAGATCGACCTGCGGTCGGGACGGTCCGGGTGGCTGTATGAGGGGGAGGAGGTGGACGGCACGCTGTCGGTGAGCCGTGACGGGGTGCGGGTCGCCGCCCATCTCGGAGACCGCATGCTGCTGTGGGACCGCTGGGACGCCGACCCGGTGGGGACTTTCCCCACCCCCTCCGAAGGCACGGCGCGGATGACTCCGGACGGGCGCAGCGTCATCACGAGCACCGGGGCGGACCCTGAACGGCTGCACCGGCGCAGCGCGCCGGAGGGCACCGTGCGCGCCTCGGCGGATGCGGGCCCGTCCCGCGCCTTCGAGAGCGTCACGCCGGACGGCGCGTCCTTCGCCCTCACGGAGATCGAGGGATACAACGACGTCACGCTCTGGTCGGCGGCGACCATGACGGCCTCGGGACTGCCCTTCCGCACCAGGACGCAACTCCTGCACAGCATGGCCTTCTCCCCCGACGGACGGCTGCTCGTCACGGCAGGCGAGACGACCGACCCCGGCCGCCCGGGCGGCTCGGCCATCGGCGTCTGGGATGTCGCCACCCGGCGGCCCATCGCGGAGCCCTTCTTCCTGAGGACGTCGGACGTGCCGGCGGTGGCCGCCGGGCCGGACGGGCATCGCGTGACGGCGGTGACCAGCGAGGGCGACGTCCATCGGGTGGACATGGACCCCCGGAGCGTGGTCCGCCGTCTGTGCGCGGTCGCCGGTGGAGGCTTCACCGAGCGGGAGTGGCTGACGTACGCCGGGGGTGCGCAGAGCTACCGGCCGTCCTGCGGCTGACGCCGGGTGCGCCCGCAGGGGTGGCAGCAGGCCGAACGTCCAGCTCCAGGACAGGGCCGGTGGAATCACGCCGCCGCCCATGAGCGTGACGCCGCACAGCGCGGCGGAGCCGCACGTCGCGCCGCGGGCGAGCCCGGGCTCATGGATCACCGGGGCCGGTCCGACTGCCGCGATGTCCAGGCCGCGCTGGTGCATCAGCAGGGCCATGGGGACGCCCATCAGCCCGGCGGGGCTGACCGCGGAGGGGGCGGGGTTTCGATAACCCCGGGGTTATCGGCCGATGCGACATCCGGCGTTGTTCCAGGCCGCGGGGCGCAGCAGGCTGGGGCCGTCCGAAGTCCGGCTCCGAGGAGAGACGTGAACATCACCGCTTCCACCATTTCGCTGACCGTCGACAACCTGGAGGGCTCCAGCGGCTTCTTCACCAAGCACCTGGGCTTCCGGGAGGCGATGGCGGCCGAGGGATTCGTCTCGCTGACCCGTGACGACGCGGCGGCCGACGTCGTGCTGCTGCGGCGCGGGAGCGAGGTCCTGCCCGCCGGGCAGCGCGATCAGCACGCCGCCGGTCTGATCGTCGCCTTCACCGTCACCGGGCTGGCCGGCGAGGAGCAGCGGCTGCGCGGCGAGGGGGCCGACATCACGATGCCGTTGCGCACCGAGCCGTGGGGCGAGTCGCTGTTCCAGATGACCGACCCGAGCGGCGTGGTGGTGCAACTCGTCGAGTGGACGACACCGGCGGGCGGCTGACCGAGCCGAAACTTTCGGCGACTTCGTCGACACAGGGGCACGTCACAGGCGTGGGCGAAAACCGGTCTCCGAAATATTTCGGCATTTGCTTGACATGTTTCGGCCGGATTCTCAGACTGATCGCCAACGCCCCACCCGGAAGGGAGAGCCCCAGTGATCACCGGCATGGCCCGCTCAAGGATCCGTACGAGGCTCGTCGCGCTGGCGGCCGCGGCGGCGCTCGCCGTCGCGGGGGCGGCGGCGGTCGCCCCCACCAGGGCCGCCGCGGCCGCCGGGGTCGAGAACGAAGGCGCCGACTGCGCGGTGCCCGGTCTGCCCGACGCCGGATCCCTGCCGACGAACTCCCGGCTTCCCGATCCCTTCAGGAAGCTGGACGGCACCCGCATCACCGCCAAGTCCGACTGGCGGTGCCGCCGTGAGGAGATCAAGCGGCTGGCGGAGAAGTTCGTCTACGGCGAGAAGCCGGGCAAGCCGTCCGGTGTCACGGGGTCGGTCACCCGCTCCGGCATCACGGTGAACGTGAGCCACAACGGCAGAAGCTCCAGCTTCTCCGCGAGCGTCTCGCTGCCGAGCGGTTCCGGGCCGTTCCCCGCCGTGGTCGTGCTGGGCGGGTTCGGCGCGGACACGGCGGCGATCAGGGCGGCCGGCGCCGCCGTCATCAGCTACGACCCGTACGCCGTCGGCCGGGAGGGCACCCCGCGCAACAACAAGCAGGGCGCGTTCTACAGCGTGTACGGCTCCTCCAGCAGCACCGGGCTGCTCATGGCCTGGGCCTGGGGGGTGAGCCGGATCATCGACGTCATCGAGCAGTCCGACGGCAGCGTGCTGCGCGCGGACGCGACCGGCGTGACGGGATGCTCGCGGTTCGGCAAGGGCGCCTTCGTGGTCGGCGCGTTCGACCAGCGCATCGCCCTGACCATGCCGATCGAGTCGGGCAGCGCCGGTGTGCCCATCTTCCGCGGGATCCCCGGGGAGGGCGCGCAGAGCCTGAGCAGCGCCTACGGTGAGCAGCCGTGGCTGGGTGACGCGTTCGGCTCTTTCACGAGCAGCCCGGGCAGGCTGCCGGTGGACACGCACGAGATCGTCGCCATGGTGGCGCCGCGCGGGCTGTTCGTCATGGACAACCCGCACATCGCCAACCTGGGCCCCCGGTCGGCGAGCGTGGCGGCGCTCGGCGGGGCGGAGGTCTACAAGGCGCTCGGCGCGGGCGACGCCATCACCTACTGGTCCGACGTCCAGGACGGCAGCCATTGCGCCAGCCGGCCGGAATGGCGCACCCCGCTGCAGCAGAACATCCAGAGGTTCCTGCTGAAGTCGGGCAGCGCCGCCGGCGCGATGCGGATCTCGTCCCGGGCGAGCGGCAACCTGGCGGAGTGGCGCGACTGGCAGACCCCCACGCTGGGCGACGGCTCGGCAGACACCACCCCGCCGAGCACGCCGGGCGCCCCGGCGGCCACCGGTGTGACGGCCGGCGGCGCCACGCTGACCTGGGCCGCCTCGACCGACCAGGGCGGCTCCGGCCTGGCCGGTTACGACGTCCTGCGCGCGCCCGGCGCGAGCGGCGGCACGTTCACCCAGGTCGGCACCTCGGCCACGACCTCGTTCGGCGACACCGGCCTGACCCCGGACACCACCTACCGCTACCAGGTCAGAGCCAGGGACGCCGCCGGCAACACCTCGCCGGTGTCGGACACCGCGCAGGTCACCACCCAGCCGGGCACGTCCACCGGAGTCTGCGCGGCCGTGCCGGCCACGCAGACCCAGTGGAGCACCGGGTACGTCATCCAGCCGCTGACCATCACCAACACCGGCACGTCGGCGATCAGCGGGTGGACGGTGACCTTCACGCTGCCGGCCGGGCACACGCTCACCGGCTCGTGGAACGGCGCCTTCACCGTCAGCGGGCAGACCGTGACCGTCAGGAACGTCGCCCACAACGGCGCCCTCGCCCCCGGGGCCGCCACCACCAGCGTCGGCTTCCAGGCGACCCGCCCGAGCGGCGGCACCGCGCTCCCGTCCGGCTACACCTGCGCCTGACGGGCGATCCCCCGGCCCACCCCCGCGCCTCGCCGGTGGGGGTGGGCCGGTCCGGGTCAGGACCAGCCGTTGGACCGGAACGCCAGTTCCACGGCCCCGGCGACCGCGCCGTCCGCGCAGGCCGCGGCCACGACGTCGGCGGCGGCCCGGACGTCCGGGTGGCCGTCGCCGACGGCGATCCCCACGCCGGCCGCCGCGATCATGTCGAGGTCGTTGGGGTTGTCGCCGATGGCCGCGATCTGCCCGAGCGGCACGCCCCGGGCGGCGGCGAGCTCGCGCAGCGCGTTCCCCTTGGTCGCCCCTTCCGGCAGCACCTCCAGGTACGTCGCCTCGGACCGGACCGTGACCGTGCCCGGGATGTCCAGGCGCGGGAGCGGATCGCCGATCAGCATGCACTTGGTGATCGCGCCGGGCGGCAGCGCCGTCCAGTCGCCGGGGTCGCGCAGAGTGATCCCGTCCCGCCGGGCGTAGTCCCGCAGCGCGGGCGCGTCCTGCGGGGTCAGCGCCTGCCCGCCGCTGAACGCCACCGGGTGGACGCCCGCCGGGAGCTCGCCGAACAGGGCGAGCAGCGTCTTCCAGGCCGTCGCCGGCAGGTGGCGCGACCGCAGGACGGCGCCGGTGGTCAGGTTGACGGTTCTGGCGCCGTTGTAGAGGATGGCCGGCCCGTCCAGGCCCAGCTCGTCGTAGTAGCGGCGGGCCGATCGTTCCATCCGCCCGGTGGCCAGGACGACCTCGCCCCCGGCCGCGCGGAAGCGGCGCAGCGCCTCCCGGCCGGTGGGCACCATGGCCAGGTCCCGTCCCACGAGCGTGCCGTCCAGGTCGGTCACGATCCAGCGGATCACGACGTGCTCGCAGCCGCCGCGACCTCGGCCATGACGGAGGCGCCGAGGTCGAACCCGCCGACGCAGGCGAGGTAGCCGCCGGGCGCGAAGACGCTGCCGGACAGCGGGAGGTAGACGCCGCCGGCCTGCCTGACCAGCAGGGATCCGGCCGCCACGTCCCAGGCGTTGACGTGCGTGCCGTAGGCGACGTCGGACCACCCGGCGGCGACGTGCGCGAGCTTCAGCGCGGCGCTGCCGGGCCGGCGGACTGCGGCGAACGCGCGGGTCATCCTGGCCAGGCGGTCCAGCGCCGCGTCGCCGTCCCTGTCCAGGTCCCGGGGTGTGGGATAGCTCGACAGCAGCATCGCCTCCCGGTCGGTGCGGGCGCCGGCGCTGCGGATCGGCGTGCCGTTGCACGTCGCCCCGCCGAGCCAGGCGGCGAACTCGTCGTCGCGCACGGGATCGTAGACCACCCCGGCGACCACCTCGCCGTCCACGGCCGCCGCGATGGAGGTGCAGAAGAACGGCAGGCCGGCGGCGAAGTTCGCGGTGCCGTCGATGGGGTCGACGTACCAGCTCACCGCGCCCTCCCCGTGGGTGCCGCCCTCCTCCCCGACCACGACGCTGTCGGGGCAGCGGCGGGCCAGGACGTCGCGGATGTGGTCCTCGGCCGCCTTGTCGTGCTCGGTCACCGGGTCGTGGAAGTCACGTTTGGTGCGGACCTGCGGCCTGGAGCGGAAGGCGCCGCGGAGCCGGTCGCCGACGGCCCGGGCCGCCTCGGACGCGATGGCGGTCAGCTCGCGCGAGGTGTTCAGGTCCATGTCTCCTCCAGCAGTTTCAGCAGGGCGCTCGGGTCGTCGACGGTGGCGTGCGGGCTCTGCCGGACCCGGTACGGGACCTCGCCGGTGCTCCCGGAGACCATCAGGACGGTGGCGCCCGCCCCGGCCCGCGCGCCGCAGAGCACGTCCCTGTCGTAGTTGTCGCCCACGTACCAGGCGTCGGCGGGGTCCACCCCGAGGGCCCGGCAGGCGATCCAGATCATCTCGGGGTTCGGCTTGCGCACGCCGGCCTCGTCGCTGTAGACCTGCGCCGCCAGCAGGCGGTCCAGGCCGGTGGCGGCGAGGTGGTCACGGTGCACGGCGCCGCACAGGGCGTTGCTGACGACCGCCGCCCGGACACCGCGCTCGCGGCAGGCGGTCAGCAGCCGTTCCGTCCCCGGGCGCAGCTCGCGGTCCCTGCGCAGCTCGCCCATGCGCCGGCACAGCGGCGTCGCCTCGATGGTGACCAGCGTGCGCGCCTGCTCCGGCCAGTCGGTGGCGACGAACTCGGCCCAGAACCGGCGGTGCGTCATCTCCTCGGGGGCGAACTGCCGGGAGGTGGAGTCCTTCCAGTACGAGTCGGCCCGCGCGCCGGCCCGGATGTCGGTCTCGACGTCGTCGGCGGTGAGGCCGTCGAAGCCCGCCCCGGCGAGCAGCGCGTGCACCTCCAGGGCCAGCTCGGCGGCCCAGGCGGGGCGTTCGCTCGTGTCGACGAGGACACCGCCGAAGTCCAGGAGCAGCGCCTTCGGCCGGATCACGCGCTGACCTCCGACCGGTCCCAGGAGGAGATCCGGGAGCCGTCCGCGTCGAACAGGTGCAACTGCTCGGCCCAGCAGGTGATCACGTCGCCAGGGGCGGCCCGGACGGGCGTGTACGACAGCGCGTACAGCTCGGTGTCCAGGACGCGCAGCCGTACCGTCCAGGAGGAGCCGGCCGGGAGGACGGCCTCGACCAGGGCCTCCTCGCTCCACGCCGAGCCGGGCGGCGCGCCCAGGCGCAGCGCCTCGGGGCGGATGCCGACGGCGGCGGGGACGGCGCGCGTGTCGCGGGACCGGACGAAGCGCAGCAGGGAGGCGGCCAGGCCGGCGGGGGCGGGGCCGGCGTCCACGATGGCCATCGGCGGGCTGCCGACGAACTCGGCGACGAACCGGTTGGCGGGCCTGGCGTACATCTCCATCGGGGCGGCCAGTTGCTGCAGCTCGCCGTCGCTCATGACCGCGACGTCCGTGGCCATGGTGAGGGCTTCGAGCTGGTCGTGGGTGACGAAGACGATGGTGGCGCCGGACTCCTCGTGGATGCGTTTGAGCTCGGCGCGCATCTCCAGGCGCAGGCGGGCGTCGAGGTTGGACAGCGGCTCGTCGAGCAGCAGCACGGCGGGGTTGACGGCGAGCATCCTGGCCAGCGCGACGCGCTGCTGCTGGCCGCCGGACAGCTGCGAGGGGTATCGGTCCATGGCGGTCTCGACGTGCACCATCTTCAGCGCCTCGGCGGCCCGTGAGCGCCGCTCCGGGCCGGGCACCTTGCGCATGCGCAGGCCGAACTCGACGTTCTCGCGCACCGACAGGTGCGGCCAGAGCGCGTAGTTCTGGAACACCAGGCCCATGGCCCGTTTCTCCGGGGGGACGTAGATGCCCTGCTCGACGGAGTCGAGCGTCCGGCCGCCGACGGCGATGGTGCCCGTGGTGGGCTGTTCCAGCCCGGCGATCATGCGGAGCGTGGTGGTCTTGCCGCAGCCGGAGGGGCCGAGCAGGCACATGAAGGCGCCGTCGGGGACGACCAGGTCGAGGTTCCTGACCGCGTGGTCGCCGCCTCCGTAGCTCTTGGAGACTCCGCTCAGGGTGATGTTCGGCATCTATCCTCCTAGGCCGGACGCCAGGCTGCTCTTGGTCAGCCGCTGCGTCAGGGATGTCATGGTGAAGGAGAGCAACGCGATCATGAGGACGACGGCGTTGGCGAGCTGGGTGTAGCCGTAGTCGACCAGGCCGATCGAGAGCGTCGTGAGGAGCTGGGTCCCCGTGGTGGTCAGCATGATGACGATGCTGAGCTCCTTGAGGCCGGAGATGAAGGGCAGCACGATCCCGGTGACGAGGGCGCCCTTCTGGATGGGGAAGATGATGCGGCGCATCCGCTGCCACCAGGAGGCGCCGGCGATCTGCGCGGCCTCCTCCGGCTCCCTGCCGAGCTGGATCATCGCCGCGATGCCCGAGCGTGAGCTGTACGGCAGGTGCGTGACGGCCATGACCAGGACCAGCAGGAACGTGGTGCCGTACAGCGCCGGGACGGGCCCCCGCGCGACGGCGAACAGCGACAGCGACGCGGCGGCGAAGGCGATGCCGGGGATGAGGTAGGGCAGGAAGGACACCTGGCGCAGGAAACCGGCGATGCGCGGTGCGGTCCCCCGCACCACGACGTAGCCGATCAGCAGGCCGAGGATCGCGCAGATGAGCGCGGCCAGGCCGACGATGCGCAGCGAGTTCCAGGCCGCCTCCCACAGCTCGGAGCCGCGCAGCACGCCGTGCGGGAAGCCGACCGCGCCGGGCAGCCGTTCGGCGATCCAGTAGTCGAGGGTGAAGGTCGACAGGTCCAGCGGGGTGCGGGTGACGGTGGACAGCAGCAGCGTGAGCACCGGGACCAGCACGCTCACGGCGAAGACCAGCAGCCCGAGCGCGCAGGCGGGCCGGCGCCAGCGGCGCAGGTCGGCCGGCCGGTCCATCGCGCCCTTGCCGCCCACGGTGACGAACCGGCGCTGCTCGCGCATCAGCCGCATGTCGGTGAAGACGATCAGCACGCCGATGATCACGATGACGGTGGCGAGCACGGAGGCCACGCCGGTGCTGCGGTCCCTGATCGACTGGAAGAGCCCGGTGGACAGCACCCGGTAGTCGACCGGCAGGCCGAGGACGTAGGGCGTGCCGAACGTGCCGAGCACCCGCCCGACGACGAGCAGCACGGCCGACGACAGGGCCGGCAGCATCAGCGGGACCACGATCCGCCGCACGACGGTGCGCCTCGGCGCGCCCAGGATCCGCGCGGAGTCCTCCAGTTGCGCGTCGATGCGCCGCAGCGCGTTGCCGACGAGGAGCAGCACGAACGGGTAGTAGTGCAGGCCCAGCGTGATGATGATCGGGAGCGCGCCGTAGGCGAGCCAGTCGGGCGTGCGGATGCCGTGCGCCTGGAGGAACCCGATCTGCCCGCCGGCCCGCTCGTTCTTGAACAGCGACAGCCACGCCAGCGAGAACGTCCACGACGGCAGCATGTACGGGACCACCAGCGCCCCGGCCAGCCAGCGGCGCCCCGGCACGTTGGTCCGGCTCACCAGCCAGGCCATGCCGCCGCCGAGCACCAGGGCGAACGCCGTGGTGCCGACGGCGACGACCAGCGTGTTGAGCAGCGGCTCCCAGAACAACAGGGTGCTGATCCGGGAGCGGAAGACCCGCCACAGGTAGTAGCCGGTCCACTCGCCCGGCTGCTGCCCGGTGTGCACGTCGTCGCCGTACTGCAGGCGTACGGCGTCGGACAGCACGGCGACCAGCGGAGCCACGACGAGATAGGCGAGCAGGACGACGAGGATCAGGCCGAGCGCGGCGGTCGGATCGTGCCGCATGACCTGGAGGCGGTAGCGCAGTCTGCGCCGTCTCGGCGGGCGGGGCGGCGGCTCGGTCTTGGTCACGACAGCCATGGGATTCCTTCGGGGGGTGACGGATTTCAGTGGCTTCGTTTGAGCATCGCGTCGGCGAGCGCGTCGGCGGCCTCCCCGAGCCGTCTGCCCACGGCGTCCAGGCGCGACAGCAGCTCGCGTTCGCGCAGGGTGCTCATCTCCAGCGGCCCGGCGAACAGCTCGGTGAGCCGGGCCTGGTAGAGCTGGCGGACCCGGCTGCGGGACTTGCGGGTGGCGAGCACGGCGACGGTGACCGAGCCGGGGTCGCCGGTGATCTTCAGCAGGGCCCGGTCCAGCTCGTCCAGGCCGTCGGCCACGGCCTCCAGCGGCTCGACGGCGAAGGCGAGGTCGGCCGGCCCGAACAGGTCGGCCTCGCGCACGAAGTCGCGAAGCTGGTCGAGGACGTCGTCGACGGAGCGGGAGAGCCGGAAGAGGTCCTCCCGGTCGATGGGCGTGGTCAGCACCCGTTTCAGCGCCCGGACGAGCTCGGCCCGCGCGGCGTCGCCCTCGTGCTCGATCTCGGCCATCCGGGCGCGCGCGTCCTGGCGTCCCAGGGTGTCGGCGGCCGCCGAGCAGGCCAGCTCGGCGCCCGTCCTGGCGACGGCGACCTGGCCGCGGATCAGGTCGATCACCCGCCGTCCCGACCGGCCGCGCAGCTCGTCCCAGGCCCTGGCGATCCGGCGGGCGGGGCCGCCCCGGCCGCTCACAGCAGCCTCAGCCCGAGGCCGGCCAGGCAGCCCAGCGCCAGCGACGAGGGCAGGGTGACCAGCCATGCCGTGCCCAGGTTCAGCACTCCCTGCCATCGCACCCTCCTGCTTCCCTCGCTCGCCACCACGCCGACGACGCCGGCCGTGACGGACTGCGTCATGCTCACCGGGCTGCCCAGGACCGAGCTGCCGAGGACGGCGCCGGTGGCCGCCGTCTCGGCCGAGACCACGTGCAGCGGCCGGGTGAGGACCAGGCCCCGGCTGAGCCGCTCGGCCACGGGCGCCAGGCCGGTCAGCGCGCCGGCCAGGAACAGCACCGCCAGCGCCGCCATCCAGCCGGGGGCGACGTCGACGGGCCCGACGCGGCCGGGCCCGTGCCGGCTCACGTCCACCGCGACGCTCACGACCGCGATCATCTTCTGGCCGTCGTTGACCGCGTACGCGGTGCACTGGGCCGCGTAGGCGAGCAGATGGGCGGCGAGCACGAGCTTGGGCATCCAGCTGGTGGACGGCACCCGGCGCGCCGCCGTCCCCAGCAGGTAGCCCAGGGCCAGCCCGGCGAGCGGCGCGCAGGCGCCGACGGCGAGCACGGTGACCAGGCTCGTCCACGGCACCGGCAGGCCCGCGCCGAGCCCGGCGCCGGCGATGCCGCCGACCACCGCGAGCGTCAGGCTGGTCGGCAGTCCCCTGCCGGTCAGCACCGCCACCACCACGACCGCGATCACCACGCCCGCCAGGAACGCGGCCGCGCCGCCGCGCCCGCCCCGCCCGGCCAGCCCTTCGGTGAACGTCCCGGCCACGGCGACGCCGAGCACGTACGGGCCGGCGAACAGCAGCGCCACGGGTAACGCGGCCACCACCCAGCCCGGCGTCTTCGGGAACCGCATCCCCAGCCCGATCAGCGTGGCCCCGTCGTTAGCCCCGCTGATCAGCACGAACAGCGCGGCCACCACGGCGAAGGCGAGCGTCCAGCCCATCAGAGGCGGGGCCGCCGGCCGGCGGACGTCGTCACGTCGCCTCCAGCAGGCTCAGCGCGGTGTCCACCGCGGCCGTCACGTCGCCGCCCGGCGGGTAGAGCAGCGCCCGGCCGGCCACCAGGCCGCGGACGCCGGGCAGCCGCAGCGCCTTGCTCCAGGCGTCGAACACCTCGCCGGAGGCCCCGCCTGTGTCGCCGCCCAGCAGCACGACGGGCAGCGTCGTCGACTCCACTACGCGTTCCATGTCGGGCACGACCGGGATCTTCAGCCAGGTGCGGGCGGAGGTGGCGCCGAGGCCCTGCCCGACGCTGATGGCGTGGATCATCGCCTCCGGCGACAAGTCGTGCCGCACGACGCCCTCCAGCCGCCCCGACCAGAACGGCTCGATCATCGCCATCAGGCCGTGCCCGGCCAGCCGGGTCACCGCGTGCCCGCAGCCGGCCAGGGTGGCGGCGGTGGCGGCGTCGTCCAGCGCGATCCGGCACAGCATCTTGCCGCCGTCCAGGCCCATGGCCGCGATCGAGTCGGCGTCGTAGGCGGTGAACCGGTCGTCGAACTCGAACACCGACCCGTGCACGCCGCCGCGGTTCATCGAGCCGATCACGATCTTGTCGTGGAGCGCGCCGAGCAGCAGCAGGTCCTCGACGACGTCGGCGGTGGCGAGCAGCCCGTCCACGCCGGGCCTGGCCAGGGCGGTCATGAGCCGGTCGAGCAGGTCGATGCGGCTGCGCATGGCCAGCGGCCGGCCGGCGACCCCGAGCGAGCCCCTGGCGGGGTGGTCGGCCGCGATGATCAGCAGCTGGCCCCTGCCGTTCCTGAGTGGCCGGCGTCTGCGGGCGGCGGCCGCCTCGGCGACCCGCTCCGGACGCCAGGCCCGATCGTCGAGCAGCCTGCGGTGATCCTGCTCAAGCATGCGTGAAGACTCCTTCCGCACGGGCCTGTCGGCCATGGCCTTCAGTTCTAGATGAACAATCGATGAACAGTCAATGCTTTGTCCTGACATACTGACGAACGCCTCTTAGGTCCCCATGCCGAACTGACATACATATGTCTTGACAAACGGTTCACAGGATGTTCATCGTGAATGAACCACGGCGCCGATCGGGGCTCAGCCGGCGCCCGGAGAATCCCCGAGGCAAGAGAGGTGACGCCGCGATGAGGCGTACCGGGAAGTTCATCTCCATGGCGTTGCTGACGGCCGCCGCCGTGGCGTGCGCGCCGTCCACGGCCGGCGGCGGGCCGTCCCCCACGGACACCGCCCAGGCGCTGCCCGGCCCGTCGCTCGACGCGGACTTCGACCTCCAGGCGCTGATCGCCGCCGCGAAGAAGGAGGGCAGCGTGCTGGTCTACGACTCCAGCGGCGACATCGAGGAGGTGGCCAAGGCGTTCACCGCGAAGTACGGGATCACCATGGAAGGAGTGAAGTCCGACTCCCCGCAGACCGCCGAGAAGATGACCCGTGAGCACGCCGCGGACAACGTCACCATCGACGCGGCCATGTACGAGGACGGCGGCGTGCTGGTCGGCCGGCTCATGCCGCAGGGCGTGACCCGGACCTGGGTGCCGGCCGACCTCAAGGACCAGATCCCCGCCGAGAACCAGAACCCCCTGCTCGCGCTCTCGAAGGCGACGATCTTCGCCTACAACACGGCCCTGTCCCCCGGCGGCTGCCCCGTCAAGAACGTGTGGGACCTGACCGAACCGGAATGGGCCGGCAAGCTGGTCATGCAGGACCCGCTCGGCAAGCCCACCGTGCTGTCGTTCTTCACCCAGCTGGACGCGCACGGCAACCAGGCGCTCGAACAGGCCTACCAGGCGAAGTACGGCAAGGCGCTGAAGACCGAGGAGAAGAGCGCCGCCTATGAGTGGATCAGGCGGATCTCGCTCAACAAGCCGGTGCTGACCGGCTCCGACGAGGACATCTCCGGCGCGGTCGGCGCGCCCGGCACCACCGACAAGAAGATCGGCTTCATGTCGATCTCCAAGTTCCGCAACAACGAGGACAAGGGCTACAAGCAGGCCGCGTGCGAGGGCATGACGCCCTTCACCGGCTTCAGCTACCCCAAGTACGTCGCCGTCGCCGCCAAGAGCAAGCACCCCAACGCGGCCAAGCTGTACGTCCACTTCATCATGACCGAGGAGGGCGTCAAGCACGAGATCGGCGAGGGCGGCGTCTCCGGCAACAGCACGGTCAAGCCGCTGGTCACCCCGCCCGGCCTGTCCGACTGGCAGGGCCAGCTCTTCCACACCGACCCCAAGGGCCTGCTCGGCGACCTGCGGAACCGCCAGGGCGTTTCGGACTTCTGGCGGGTCAACCGCGGCTGATCAGGCATCACCCCATCACCCCCCACATGAGGAGGCGTCATGCGTCCCCTGCCCAGGTTCCTCCTGGCAGCCCTGCTGGTGTCCGCGTCGAGCGGCCTGGCCTTACCCGCGGCGGCCGGCTCCGGCGTCCCGTCGGTGTCACCCGAGGTGGAGACCCCCGCCCTGTTCGACGACGAGGCCGGCGGCAACGCCAACGGCGACGACCCGGCGATCTGGGCGCACCCGTCCGACTCCGAGGACAGCGTGGTGATCGCCACGGCCAAGGAGGGCGGGCTGTTCGTCCACGACCTCGACGGCCGCCAGATCCAGCACATCCCCGCGCCCGCCGCCCCCGGGCCCGACGACGAGCCCGGCCGGTTCAACAACGTCGACGTCACCTACGGCTTCCACGGCCGTGACCTCGCGGTCGTCTCCGACCGCGGCCGCGACCAGCTGCGCCTCTACGCCGTCGACGACGGCCGGCTCACCGACGTGACCGCCCCGGGCGCGCCGTTCGTCTTCAACGACACCCACGAACAGGTCAACGACGCGGAGACGGCGTACGGCCTGGCCGCCTGGAAGGACTCCACCGGCACCTACGCGCTGGTCAGCCGCCGCCACAAGACCTCGATCGGCCTGGTCAAGCTCCTGCCCGAGGCGAACGGCAAGGTCGGCTACCAGCTCGTCAGGACGATCGGCCTGCCCGCCTCGTTCACCCTGCCCGACGGCCGCCCGTGGACCCCGTGCATGGAGCCCGACGAGCTGGCGCAGGTCGAGGGCATGGTCGTGGACCAGCAGCGGGACGTGCTCTACGCGGCCCAGGAGGACGTCGGCGTCTGGCGCATGCGGGCCGACCTCACGGGCACGCCGGTGCTGATGGACAAGGTCAGGGAGTACGGCGTGCCGGGCACCTACGACCCCGCGACGGAGGAGTGCGCGCCAGGCGCCGACCCGGGCTTCGGCGGCCGGCACCTGACCGCGGACGCCGAAGGGCTCACGATCTACTACCGGGAAGACGGCAAGGGTTACCTGCTGGCCTCCAGCCAGGGTGACAGCACCTTCGCCGTCTACCGCAGGGAGGGCGGCAACGCCTACCTCGGCCAGTTCCGGATCGGCGCCGGCGGCGGCATCGACGGCGCCGAGCACAGCGACGGCGCCACTGTGCTGAACCTGCCGCTGGGCGACTTCGACGAGGGCCTGTTCGTCTCGCACGACGGCGCCAACACGCCGGCCGTGCCCGACCGGGAGAACACGAACTTCAAGTTCGCCGAGTGGGACGACATCGCCGACGAGCTCGACCTGGACGTGGACACCGGCGGCTGGGACCCCCGCGACTGACCCGCCCGGATCGATACGGGGCCCCGGCGGGCAGCGCTCCGCCGGGGCCGCGCGTCGGCCGGCGGGCGTCGTCATGAGCGGGGCCGGACGAGTCCCGTCTCGTAGGCGACGATCACCAGCTGCACCCGGTCCCGGACGTCCAGCTTCGTCAGCGCCCGGGTGATGTGCGTCTTGGCCGTCAACGGGCTGATCACCAGCTTGGCGGCGATCTGGTCGTTGGACAGTCCTTCGGCGACCAGGCGGACGACCTCGCGTTCGCGGGCAGTGAGCACCGTGAGGCCGTCGCCGCCCACCGGGACGGGCCGGTGGGCGAACTGCTCGACGACCCGCCGCGTGACCCCCGGCGACAGCAGCGCCTCCCCCGCCGCCACCACGGCGACCGCGCGGCGCAGCTCGGCCGGCTCGACCTCCTTGGTGAGGAAGCCGCAGGCCCCGGCCCGCAGCGCGGCGAAGACGTGCTCGTCGGTGTCGAACGTGGTGAGGATGACGACCTTGGTAGCCGGTCGTTCGGCGAGGATCCGCCGGGTGGCCTCGATGCCGTCCATGCCGGGCATGCGGATGTCCATGAGGACGACGTCGGGCTCGGTGGCCCGGGCCCGCCGCACGGCTTCGTCGCCGGTGGCGGCCTCGCCGACGACGGTGAGGTCCTTGGAGCGGCCGAGCAGGCTGCGGAAGCCCGCGCGGACGAGGGCCTGGTCGTCGGCGAGCAGCACCCTGATCGTCATGCGCGCCCCGCCAGCGGGATGCTCGCCCGTACGGCGAAGCCGTCCCGGCCCTCGACGCTCAGGATGCCTCCCAGGGCGGTGACGCGCTCGCGCATGCCGGTCAGGCCGTGCCCTTCGGCGGTGTCCGGAGCGCCCCGCCCGTCGTCGGTCACCTCGACCGTCACCGTGCTCCCCGAGTAGCGCAGCCGGACCGTCACCCGTGCGGCGCCGGCGTGCTTGATCGTGTTGGTCAGCGCCTCCTGGACGATCCTGTGAGCCGCGACCGCGTGGGCCGCGGGGACCGTCGCGGGGTCGCCGTCCTCGTGCAGCGTGACGTCCAGGCCGCTCGCCCCGGCCGCGTCGACGAGCGAGGCGATGCCCGCCAGGTCCGGCTGCGGGGCCGTGCCGCCGTCGATCCGCAGCACGCCGATGAGGGAGCGGAGGTCGTTCATGGCCCTGCCCCGCACGTCCATCGCGGTGCGCAGGGCCTCGCGCGCCTCATCGGGGGCCTCCTCCAGCGCGTCGGCGGCCACGTTGAGGTGGACGCCGACCACGGCCAGGGTGTGGGCGACGATGTCGTGGAGCTCACGGGAGATCTCAAGCCGCTGCTCGGCCAGGCGGCGGCGGGCGTCCGCCTCGCGGGCCTCCTCCAGCTGGGCCCGCCAGCGCAACTGGTTGTGGCGGGCGTGGCCGACCGCGAGCACGAGTGCCAGCCAGAGCATCTCCGCCCCGCCGGAGGCGAGCGCGCGGGCCGGCGGAGCGTCCGCGACGGCCCAGTCCCAGGCCAGGGCGTAGGCCAGCAGGAACAGCCCCACTCCGGTGGCCCGGCGCAACCGGCCCGCCGCGGCCGCCGTGTAGGCGGCCGCGGTCAGCGGCCACACCCAGCCGCCCTCGAACAGCCCCGCCGCCTGGAAGGCGATCAGCGCGGCCGCCGACGCCAGCAGCACCCCGACCGGCCATCGCCGCCTGACCAGCAGCAGGCCGCCCAGCACGAGTGCCAGCGTGACGGCCGGCACGCCGATCGGAGCCCCCACCGCCGCCATCCCGGTCAGGACGGCGACGGCGGTGAGAACGGCGGGGAGCACGGCGCCGATCATCGGCGCCGGCGGGGCAGACGGACGGCCGCCAGGGCCATCCACAGCAGGTTGGCGGCCATGGCCACGCGTTCGGTCACCCCCACCACCGGCGGCAGCGAGCGGGCGATCATGACATCCACGAGAGTGACCACGAACAGGATCATCCCAGCCACCACGGCTACGGTGACACCGGTGAGCAGGGCGTCTCTCGGCAAGCCCCTGGTCAGCAGCACCGCGGCGATCATGAAGGCGAGGAAGGCCACCCAGGCGGACAGCCCGTGGACGGTCTCCGACACCGACGGGTCGTCCCACTGCCCCGGCGGGTCCGCCGGGAAGATCGCGGCCACCAGCACCCCGGCCGACCAGAGGCCGAGCAGCCACGTCCCGGCGCGGCCGGCGCCGGCGCGGGCCGCCGCCACCGTGAGGGCCGCGCCCGCCAGCGCCATGGCGAGGAGCCCGACCGTGACCAGCCAGCCGGCGCCGGTGTTCACGAACCGGCTGACGGTCTCCTCGACAGGGCTCATCTCCGTGTTGACCAGGTCCGAAAGGGCGAAGGCCACTCCCCCGACGCCGACTCCGGCCAGAACTGTCTTCTTCATGGCTGCGACATTAGGGACGGGGTGTACGGCCCGGCATCGTCCGTTCGATGACACCTGCGGGTACACCATTCGGTGTACTGACACCGCCTCTCAGAGCCGTGGAGCCAGCCGGACCGGGCCGAACAGGCCCGTGACGCGCTGGCCGGGGAAGACGAAGTGGGTCGGGCTGACCTCGTCCAGGTAGGGGCCGAGGGTGCCGAGGACGAGGATCTCCAGCGTGTTGTCCCCTTCGTCCAGGACGACGTCGAAGGTGTACGGCGAGCAGACCCTGATGCCGCAGGGCCGGCCGTTCACCGCGACCTCCGCCGTGCCGCGGACCCGGCCGAGGTCGAGCCGGGCGGGCCCGGCGGAGGCGGTGAGCGTGGTCCGGTAGCGGACGCCGCCGCTGTAACCGGCCAGCCCGCGCTCCTCCCAGTCGCCCAGCCGCATCCGGCCGGGACCGCAGGTGAAGCGGACCGGGCCCGCCAGCGCCGCCCCCTCCTCGGCTCCGGGCCCGGTGACGACCTCCAGCACCGCCCCGGCCGCGACCACGCCCGCCAACCCGGGGGCGCCCCCCGGACCGGCGCCCGGTGTGACGCCGGCCTCCGGGGCACCGCGCGGGGTGAGGGCGGTCGCGTGGCCTTCGCCGTTGATGAGTCTGGCGGTGCCGCAGGTGGCGTCGACCTCGATCGCGGTCGCGCCGGGCGGCGGGTCCAGCAGGAATCGCGCGGTGCCCGGCCGTGCGCCGGGGACGGCGAAGGTGGCGGGCAGCGCAGCAGGCCGCCCGTCGAGCCAGCCCGCTCCCGGCAGCGGGTGCGGGCGCGGCCGCAGATACAGCGCGGCCGGGTCGCCCTGCTGGCGGCGCCGCACGCGCGGGCGCGAGGTCCAGTGCGGGCCGGACACCACGAGCCCGTCGACGAGCACCCAGCCGTCCGACTCCACCCGGACCACGTTGTCGCCGGGACGGAGCAGGTGGGCGACGTCGTAGCGGCGCAGGCGGGGGATGTCGGCGTCCGCGTACGGGTCGAAGCCGCCCTGCCGCCCCGCCTCCTCCCCGTTGACCAGCACCCGGCAGGGTGCCACGGACGCGACCTGCAGCACCTCGTACGGCGGCGCGCCCACGGTCACGGTCGTCTCCAGCGGCGCGCCGCCGATCCACTCGGGCCGGGCCGCGTCGCCCCGCTCGGCGACCAGGCACACGTACGCGCGCAGTTCGAGCTCCTCGTCGGGGACGAGGTCGAGCTCCAGCAGGTACGTGCCGGGCGCCAGGCGGGCACGTGAGACGGCGGCGTATCCGGTGTCCTCGATCGGCTGCTCCACGCCGTCCAGCCGGACGGTCTTGGCGGCGGGCGCGCCGAGCGCCAGCCAGCCGCCACCGTCGTCGCCGCCGGGGACGGTGAGCAGGCTGCGGAAGCGGGCCCGCCGCCCCGCCGCGACCCGGCCGAACGCCAGGAACTCCGCCGGCACGTGGCCCTTCGGTCCCAGCGTGTCGCGATGGACCGGGTCCTTGTGCAGGCCCCGGGAGGCCGACCACGCCGACGGCGTCCACGGGCCGTCGCCGGTCCGCTGCTCGCCCATGGGGCCGAAGCCGGCGTGCACGCGTCCGCCGTCCGCGCCGGCCAGCGTCCAGCGTTCGACGGTGGCGCCGGTGGCGCCGAAGTCCGACCAGGTGTCGTCCAGGGTCGGCACCAGGTCCACGTCCCACTCCTGGCCCAGGTCGACCGGGTCGCCGTAGCGCGGGCGGGGCTCGGGGGCGGCGGTGCTGCCGTCGAAGATCAGCAGGGCGGCGGGGCCGTCGTCGAAGGGCACGTCCACCTCCACCGCGTCGCCGTCCCTCCGGTACGGCAGCGGTCTCGGCTCGGCGCCGAAGAGGCCGGCCAGCAGTGGCGTACCCCGCACGCCGGTGACCTTGACGCGCATCTCGCGCGCGTACCTGCCGGGGTCGAAGTCGATCGAGGCGTCCAGCCAGCCCAGCTCGACGCCGCGCTCGCCGGGCCGGGCCACGCCGATCCTGCTCGCCATGGGGAACGCGGCGGTCAGGAACACCAGCGTGGTGTCGCCGATCTCGCGGACCAGCGGCGGCACCGGTGCCTCGACCCGGCGCTCCAGCCCGGCCAGCGCCTCCCCCAGGTGCTCGGGTGCCGGCGCGAACAGCGCGCCGCCGGCCGCGAAGCGGGCCTTGAGGCGCGGCGACTCCGGCAGCGCCCCGACCGCCACCAGCAGTCCCCCGGCGGCGGCGAACTCGTCCAGCCGCTCGGCCACGTCCTCGTCCAGCGCGGTCACGGCAGGCAGGATGACGACCCGATACGCCTCGTCCGCCACCGCCAGCCGCCCCCCACCCCCAGGACCCCC
>NZ_LAVL01000051.1 GCF_001083785.1 Nonomuraea sp. SBT364 | reverse complement strand
GGGGTGGCGGGCGCGTTCGGCCAGCAGGGGGGTGGTGTGGGATCGGTGCGCGGCCAGCGCCTCGCCGATCTCGCGGGCCCGGTCCCTGACCGAGTCACGCTCGGCCTCGACCCGCTCCACCTCGGCGGCCAGCGCCGGCTCCCGGTCGGCGACCGCGTGCAGGCGCGCCAGCTCGGCCTCCGCATGAGCCGCCGCCGCCTCCGCGTCGGGGACGTCGAGGCCGCCGGTGGCCTCCTCGGCGTCGGCGAGCCGCGACTCCAGCGACGCCAGCGAGCGCTCGGCCGCCTCCCGGTCGGCGAGCGCGACTTCGTGATCGCGTTCGGCCGCCAGCTCGTCGTCCGGGGAAGGCGCGCTGGCCGCCGGGGAGGCCGGATGCGGGTGGTGGTCGGAGCCGCACACCGCGCACGGCAGCCCGTCGGACAGGTCGCGCGCCAGCTCGGCCGCCATGCCCTCGATCCGCGCCTGCCGGATGTCCAGCCACCGCTCGCGCAGCCCCTGGGCGCGGTCGACCAGCGTCTGGTGGTGGGCCGCCGCCGACTCCAGCTCCGCCGCCAGCGCGTCGCGCCGCCGGGCCGCCGCCAGCGTCGCCGTGGCCGCGTCGAGCGCGGCCGAGGCCGCCGGGATCGCCGCCGTCCCGGCCCGTACGCCATCGAGCCGGGCGGCGGCGTCGGCCAGCCGGCCGGGCAACTCGGCCTCGGCGGCGGCCACCTCGGCCTCCAGCTCCGTCAGGCCGTCGAGCTCCGCCGCCAGCCGGGCCAGCTCGCCGTCGACGCCGATCAGGTCGGCGGCGGCGTCGCGTACGGCCTCGACGGCGGGAATCCTGGCCGCGTCGGCCCGGGCCCGCGCGAGCTCCGCCTCGGCCTGTCCGGTGAGCCCCGGCAGCTCGGCCAGGCGCGCGCCGGCAGCCTCGTCGTCGCGCGCCAGCGTGGCCAGGTCGGCCTCGACCCTGCTCAGGTCACGGCGTACGACCAGGAGCCGGGCCTCCTCGGTGAGCAGCTCCGACAGGCGGGCGCTCTCCGCCTGTCGCTGCCTCTCCAGTAGGGCGAGCCGCTCGGGCTCCACCCACGTGGGGGCGCCGGGATCGGTGGCCGCCAGGAGAGGGTGGGCGCGGGTGAGGGCGTCGGCGGCCATGGTGCGGGCCTTGGCGGCGGCCTCCGCGCGTTGCCGGGCGGCCATGATCAGCGGAACGACGCGGTCGGCGCGGGCGGCGTCGTCGAGGATCGCCTGGAGCTCGGCGCGTTCCTCGGCGCGCTCGTCCAGGGTGCGGCGCAGGGTGAGGGCCTCGGCGTGCCGGCGTTGCCGGTCGGCCAGCGCGGACGCCTCCTCGAAGCGGGCTCCCGCCGCCCGCCACGCCCGCTCCGCCTCCGCGTGCCGCTCACCGGTGTCACGCACCGCGGCCTCCGCCGCCCCCAGCAACGCACCGGCCCACTCGACCGGATCGTCCTCCGGCGCAGGCGGGCCGCCTACGGCGGGCGGATCAACCGCGGTGGGCGAACCGGGCGGGCCGGGGAGGTCGCCGGCGGCTTCGTGGAGGCGCTGCACCGAGTAGGCCACCTGCTGGTGCAGCTCCTGCTGCGCGCGCCAGGCGCGTTTGCGGTGGTCGGCGAGCCAGGACTCGGCCTGGGTGAAGACCTTGACGGTGAAGAGCCGGCCGAGCAGCTTGTGCCGATCGTCGCCGGAGGCGCGCAGGAAGCGGGCGAAGTCGCCCTGCGGCAGCATGGCCACCTGGCAGAACTGGTCGGCGTTCATGCCGAGCAGCCCGCCCACCAGGTCGCCGGCCTCGTCGGCGCGGGTGGTCAGGCCGTACCAGGCGGCGCCGGTGCGCTCCTCGACGATGACCTTGGCCTTCTCCTCGGTGTGGCCGCTGCCGCGCAGCTTGGGCCGCAGCCAGGCCGGGGAACGCCGGATGCGCAGCAGGCGGCCGCGGAGCGTCACCTCCAGGGTGACCGACGGCCCGGTGCCGGCCGGCGCGTGGTCGCAGCGCAGGCTGCGGGCGCTGTTGCGCTGCCCGGGGACCTGGCCGTACAGGGCGAAGCAGAGCGCGTCGAGGACGGTCGTCTTGCCCGCGCCGGTCGGCCCGTGGATGAGGAACAGGCCGGACTCCGCCAGGGAGTCGAAGTCGACCGTCTCCGCCCCGGGGAAGGAGCCGAACGCCGTCAGCGAGAGCCGGTGCGGCCGCATCTACGCCATCGTCTCCTTTGCCCGGGATGCTTCGATCGCCTGTCTTAGCAGCTCTTCCTCGTCCGGTGCGGCAGGCTCGCCGCGCACTTCCCTGACGAAATCGAGCGCGACCTCCGCCTCGGGCCGCCCGCTGAGGCGCACCGGGGCGGGGGCGGCCCGGTCGCCCTCGGGGTCGAAGGAGAGGGCCAGCGTGTGCGGGAAGCGGGCGCGCAACCGGTACATGGCGGAGCGGGGGCGTACGGGATCGGTGAGGACGACCTGCAGCCAGTGATCCTCGCGGTCGACGTAGCGGGGCGAGGTGAGCAGGTCGTCGAGGCGGCCGCGGAGCACGGCGACCGGCCGGGGCACGGGCGCGGGCACGAACTCGGCGCCCGTGAAGCCAGAGTCTTCGAACGTGACCAGCCACATGCCCTTGACCTGGCCCGCCTCGGAGAAGGAGTAGGCCAGCGGGGAGCCGGAGTAGCGGACGGTCTCCGACATCCGCTGGCGGCCGTGCAGGTGGCCGAGCGCGACGTAGCCGACCCCTTCGAACGCCGTGAGCGGGACGTGCGCGACGCCGCCCACGCTGATGTCGCGCTCGCTGTCGCTGGCCTGCCCGCCGGTGACGAAGGCGTGGGCCAGGACGACGGAGTGGCGGTGGCGGGCGGCGTCGGCGCGGACCCGGTCCATGGCGTGGGCGATGGCCGCGGTGTGGCCGCGCGAGGCCAGCTCCCACGGCCCGCGCACCAGCTCGGGCTCCAGGTAGGGGATGCCGTAGAAGGCCACGTCGCCGACCGGCACCGGCTCCCACGCCCGGTCGGGGTCGGTGCGCAGGTGGACCCCCGAGGCGTCGAACAGCGACGCGCCGAACCCGAGCCGCCGGGCCGAGTCGTGGTTGCCGCTGATGAGGATCGTCCGGGCTCCGGCGTCACGCAGCCGGCCGAGCGCCTCGTTGCACAGCGCCACTGCGTCGACCGGCGGCAGCGCCCGGTCGTAGACGTCGCCCGCGACGGCGACCACGTCGACCTCCTCGGCGCGCACCGTGTCGACCAGATGGTCGACGAACGCCGCCTGCCCGGACAGCAGGCTCTCGCGGTGGAACGAGCGCCCCAGGTGCCAGTCGGAGGTGTGCAGGATCCGCATTCCCAGGAAGCTAACAGGCCCCACCGACACATGGAGCCACACCGGCTGGGAGTAGGCTGGAAGATCAGCGGGCAAACCAACGCACATGGGGAGGCCGATGCGGTCTGGCCGTGGCACTTTGAGCGTTGCCGCCGGTCTGTTACTGGTGGTTCTCGCATCGGTGGGTTACGTGTTGCCTCCCGCGTTCGACCCGCCGCCGCTCAAGGTAGACGCCGCTTTACGTGCGCTGCCGCCGCAGCCCTCAGGGGAGCTGCGCCGCGTGAACGCCTCCTCGCTCTACGGCGAGGAGGAGATCTCGATCCCGGCGGAGGGGCAGACGCTGGAGGGCACCGTACGGGCGCCGCTGACGCCGGGGCGTTATCCGGCTCTGGTGTTCGTGTCGGGGTCGGGCAACGGGTCGCGGACGGAGTTCGAGCCGCAGGCGGAGTTCCTGTCCATGACGGGCGTGGTGACGCTCGCCTTCGACAAGCGCTCGGTCGGCTACAACTTCCGCGACCGTGACTTCGGGCTCCTGGCCGACGACGCGCTGCGCATGGTGGAGTACCTGAAGACGCGCCCCGACGTGGATCCCTCCCGCATCGGCGTGTGGGGCGTCAGCGAGGGCGGCTGGGTGGTGCCGATCGCCGCCGCCAAGAGCGACAGCGTCGGGTTCGTGATCCTGGTGTCGTCGCCGAACGTCTCCCCCCTCAGGCAGGTCGCCTGGGCGCTGAACGAGCAGCTGCTGCGGCTGCGCGCGCCGATCGGCGTGCGCGACCTGCTGACCCGGGCGATGGGCGTGGTCGGCTTCGACTTCCTGCGTTACGACGCCCAGCCCGCGCTCGACGGCATCACGCAGCCGGTGCTGGCCTTCTACGGCACGACGGACCCGTCGATCCCGTTCGTGGAGTCGACCAACGCGCTCATGAAGGCCATGAAGGAGGCGGGCAACGAGCAGTACACGATCCGCTTCATGGGCCGGGGCGACCACGCCATGCGGATCAACGGCGGCGATTTCACCGCCGGCTACCTGGACACGATGGCCAACTGGATCCTCGGCCTGCCGGGCACGGCGGTCCCGTCGGTGCACGTGGCGGGCGCGACGCCGGTGCAGCGGTTCGAGGCGAGCGACGTGCCGGCCGCGCCGTGGTACGCGGGCGGCACCATGCTGGGGCTGACGATCTGCCTGGCCGCCGTCGGGTACGTGGCCGGGCCGGTCGCGGCGATGGTGGTGCGGCTGCGCGGCCGTCACCACACCCCGGAGGTCAACGCCCGGCTGTGGCCGCCGATCCGGCGCAGGCTGGCGAAGATGGTGTGGACCGGGGTCGGGCTGCTGGCCTCGGTGGTGGCGTTCATCACGCTGCTGGTGCTGTTCTCGATCAACCAGGCCGGGGCCTGGCCGGCGGTGCTGGCCGGCTGGCTGGTGGTGCGGGTGCTGGCCGTGCTCATGCTCATCCAGGAGGTCACGGCCGTGGCGGCGGTGGTGTGGGGGCTGCGCGAGGGCATGCGGCCGAGCCGCTGGCAGCACGTGGCGATCGCGGGCGTGCTGGGCGGCACCGGGCTGCTGCTGGTGGCGGCCGCCTACTACGGCCTGTTCTCGTTCCCCTGGTAGACGAAGGCCGTCATCCAGCGGTCGATCTCGGCGAAGACCTGCTTGCGGACCGGCTCGGCCGACAGCACCAGGTCGTGCACGCCACCGTCGAAGCGTACGCAGGTGACGTGCGGGCCGAGCGCGGTGGACCAGCGGGCGATCTGCCGGGGGTCGAGGACGATGTCGGCCGACTGCGCCTCCGGTACGAAGTCGCGTACGCGCAGACCTGAGGCGGAGGCGAGCACGAGCACGGGCACGTCCACCGAGAGGCCCGCCTGCAGCCGCCGCTGCGCGCGCCGGATCGCGGCCAGCCACATGGCGTGCACGTGGAAGCCGCCGTGCGGCTTCAGCTCCAGGTCGTAGTCCCATTCGCCGTGGTGGTCGCGGTGCAGGGAGTGGCCGTAGGCGCTGCTGGAGCCGAGCGGCAGCGGCCGGCCGATGTAGGACAGCGGGGTCTTGAGCAGGTCGGCGGCCAGCCGGAGCGGGGCGGGCACGTTGAGGTCGAAGAACGGGCTGTTGAGCACGAGCCCCTGCAGCAGGCCGCGGCCGCGGGCCCGATCGGCCCACAGCGAGGTGATGAGGCCGCCGGTCGAATGGGCGTTGATCGTCAGCTCGTCGTGGTCGCGCCGGATGATCCGGACGGCCTCGTCGATCTCCGGGAAGTAGTCGGTGACGCTCCTGATGAGCCCCCGGGTCTGGTGCGGAAGCAGCGATCTTCCGTATTTACGCAGGTCGAGGGCATAGAAGTCGATGCCACGGGTGACGTAATGATCAGCCAGGTGGTCCTGGAAGAAGTAGTCGGTGAAACCGTGCACGTAGAGCACCGCCCTGCGGGACGACTCGGCGCGCCGGCACAACAGCGTCGCGACGACCTCGCCTTCGAAGTCGGGCGGCATGGGGAGGACGGTGGTCTCGTACATGCTAGACACCATAGAGATCGTCGGGCCAGGACGGGAGGCCCGGGGGCAGGTCGCGGCTGACCTTCATCGGGAAGTCGGCGGGCCGCTTCTCCAGGAACGCGGTGACGCCCTCGGCGGCGTCGGCCGACGGGCCGAGCTCGGCCATCAGGCGGGAGTCGGCGGCGTGCGCCTGCCACGGGGAGGCGGCCGACAGCCCCGACCACATCAGGCGGCGGACGGCGGCGACGGAGACGGCCGAGGTGTGGTCCGCGATCTCGCGGGCCAGCGCGTAGGCGGCGGGCAGCAGCTCGTCCGGCGGGTACACACGCGACACCAGCCGGCCGCGCAGCGCCTCCTCCGCGTCGAAGACCCGGCCGGTGGCGGCCCATTCCATGGCCTGGGCGATCCCGGCGATCCTGGGCAGGAACCAGCTGGAGGCGGCCTCGGGCACGATGCCGCGGCGGGCGAAGACGAAGCCGAACCGGGCGCTGCCGGCGGCCAGCCGGACGTCCATGGGCAAAGTCATGGTGACGCCGACGCCGACGGCCGCGCCGTTGATCGCGGCGATCACGGGCTTGAGCGAGCGGGCGATCCGCAGCGCGACGGTGCCGCCGCCGTCGCGCGGGTGGCCGTCGACGAGCTCCTGTCCCTCTCCCGACCTGCCGAACGTGCCGCCGCCCGAGCCCAGGTCGGCCCCGGCGCAGAAGGCCCGGCCGGCGCCGGTGACCACGACCGCGCGGACCTCGTCGTCGGCGTCGGCCAGGTCGAACGCCTCGATCAACTCACCGCGCATGGTCAAGGTGAAGGCGTTGAGCCGTTCGGGGCGATTCAATGTGACAGTCGCGATCCGGTCCGTCACCTCGTACTCGATCTCAGAGAACGCCATGGACCGAATCTTATTCGGTCGAAGAAGTTCACTCATTCATAAACGTAGATTTCGTATTTTGTCCGTAGGCTGCCGCCTCGATCTCGGCCTACGGTGAGGCCGTCGGGGAAGCGGGGATGGTGTGGTCCAGGGAGGGATTCGGGTGGGTGCCGTCAAGGTTCTCGGCTGGCTGGCGCTGTCCGCGCTGGCTCCGGGAGCAGCGCACCTGCGCGCGGGCTGGCGCAGGACGGGCCTGGTGCTGCTCAGCTGTTACGCGGCGCTGCTGCTGGGCCTGCTGTGGACGGTGCTGACCTCCGGCAGCCTGGCGAGCCTGGCCGGCACGCTCGTCGACGACGCCTCGCTCACCACGGCCGCGGTCGGCTCCGCGGTGCTGGGCGTCGCGTGGTTCGCGATGATGGTGCACTCGTTCGTGGTGCTGCGGCCCGGCTCGCTGCGCCAGGCCGAGCAGATCGTCACCGGCACCGTCGCGGGGCTGCTGACCGTGGCCGTGCTCGTGCCGTTCGGCGCGACCGCCCAGTACGCCTGGACCTCCCGCGACCTGATCAACAGCATCTTCAAGAACCCCACGACCGACCCCCAGGCGCGGCAGGGCGAGCCGGCGCCCCGCCCCGAGGACCCGTGGGCCGGCCGGGAGCGGGTCAACATCCTGCTGCTGGGCGGCGACGCCGACGACCACCGCCCCGGCGTGCGCACCGACAGCATGAACCTGGCCAGCGTCGACGTGGCCACCGGCAGCACGGTGCTGATCAGCCTGCCGCGCAACCTGGAGGAGGTGCGGTTCAAGCCGGGCACGCCGATGGCCGAGCGCTTCCCCGGCGGCTTCCGGCTGCCTCCCGACCCCGGCGGCGGCCGCAGCGACCTGCTCAACAGCGTGTGGGAGTACTCCGACGCGCACCCGGAGATCTTCGGCGGCAGGCGGCACCAGGGCGCCCGGGTGCTCATGGAGACCATCGGCTACACGCTCGGGCTGGACGTCGACTGGTACGCGCTGGTCAACATGTGGGGGTTCGCCCGGCTGATCGACGCGATCGGCGGCGTCACGCTCACCGTCGAGCGGGACGTGGTGTTCGGCAGGTACAACGAGGGCCTGGTCAAGGCGGGCGCGCGCAAGCTGAAGGGCGCCGACGCGATGTGGTACGCCCGCTCGCGCACCAACAGCGACGACTACACCCGGATGCGCCGCCAGCGCTGCGTGCTGGGCGCGCTGCTCGACCAGGCGGACCCGGCCACGGTGCTGACCCGGTTCAACCAGGTCGCGGCGGCGACCAAGGAGCTGATCCAGACCGACATCCCGCGTGACATGCTCACGCACCTGGTGCCGCTGGCCATGAAGGTGCAGCAGGCCGAGGTGACGAGCATCCAGTTCGTGCCGCCGCTGATCAACACCGGCAGCCCCGACTGGGACAAGATCCGCACCCTGACGCGCAAGGAGATCCGCCAGTCCACGGGCGCCGCCCCGGTGGTGGCCTCGGCGGGCCCGACCGCGACCTCGACCGCGACCTCGACCGCGACTCCGACCCCGACCCCGACGAAGTCCAGGAAGAAGGCCGCCCAGCCTCAGGAGGACGACCCGGCCAGGGCCCTCACGGACGGGTGCGGTCAGCTGTGACGATCCGGCCCACGGGCACGCCGCCGCCGAGCACGTCCACGGTCGCGAAGGCGGCGGCGGGCGTCACGTCGCAGCCCATCCGGCGCAGCACGTCCAGGGCGATGACGGTGGTGGCGCGCGGGCTGCCGTCGATCACCTTGACCGCGGCGGCATGACCCGAGGCGAGCGCCACGACCAGCACGCCCTCCGCGCCGCCCTTGACGACGGCGCCGGGCAGGGCGCGCATCAGCTCGGTGTTCTGGTGCCCGGTGCCGCCCACGTACTCGGGGTGCTCGCGCATCGCGTCGGCGACCTGGCGCGGGGCGCTGCCGGGCGCGGCGCTCACCAGCGCCCGCACGGCCCGCGCGAGCCCGGTCAGCGACAGCCCGAACAGCGGCGCGCCGCAGCCGTCCACGGCGACGTGCGCGGCCTTCTCCCCCGCCAGTTCCTCGGTGACGGCGCGAACGGCCTGCTGCAGCGGGTGGGCGGCAGCCAGGTAGGAGGCGGTGTCCCAGCCGTTGGCGACGGCCGAGGCCAGCATCGCGGCGTGCTTGCCCGAGCAGTTCATCCGCTCGCGGGACGGCGTCCCACCTGCCCTGACGAGCGCGTGCAGGGTGGCCTCGTCCTCCGGCCAGGACGCCGGGCAGGCCAGCGCGCCGAAGCCGAGTCCGTACTCGGCGAGCAGTTCGCCGACGAGCCGGACGTGGAAGTCCTCGCCGGTGTGGCTGCCCGCGGCGATCGCCAGGCTCGGCCCGCTGAGCGCCGCGCCGGCGGTCAGGCAGGCCAGAGCCTGGAACGGCTTGGCGGACGAGCGCGGCAGCACCGGCGCGTCCACCGGGCCGAGCGCCACCTCGGCGCGGCCCGACGGGTCCAGCCCGACGGCGGCGCCGTAGTGGACGCTCTCGGTGAAGCCGGAGCGTACGACCTCGGCGAGGACGGCGAGTTCAGGCACGGGAGAGTCTCCTCTTGGGTACGGCGAGCCGCTGACGGGCCTCCAGCGTGCGGGCCAGCTTGGACAGCGACAGGTTGACCAGCAGGTAGATCAGCGCGACGACCAGGTACGTCTGGATGAGCAGCCCGTTGTAGGCGGCCAGCACCTTGCCGCTGTAGAGCAGCTCGGCGTAGCTGACGACGAAGCCCAGGGAGGTGTCCTTGAGCAGGCCGACCGACTGGCTGACGATCGACGGCAGCACGCGGCGCGCGGCCTGCGGCAGCACCACCAGGCGCATCGTCTGGAAGCGCGTGAGGCCGACGGCCAGGCCCGCCTCCGTCTGGCCGCGCTCGACCGACAGGATGCCGGCGCGGAAGATCTCGGCGAACGCCGCCGCGTTCGACACCGCCAGCGGCACCACCAGTTTCCAGAACAGCGGCAGGTCCAGCCCGTACCGGGGCAGCGCGAACAGCACCACGTACACCAGCAGCAGCGCCGGGATGGTCCTGACCACCTCGACGTAGGCGGCGGCGGGCAGCCGCACCCACCGGCGGTGCGACAGCCGGCCGAGCGCGAGCATGATCCCGGCGGCCATGGCGAGCGCGGCGGTGACGACGGCGGCCAGCGCCGTGGACCACAGCCCGTCCAGCAGGTAGCGCCACATGGGCCAGGTCGCGTACGGCTGCCAGCGGGCGGCGTCGAGCTGCCCGTTGGCGGCGAACTGCCGCACGGCCAGGGCGGCGAGCGCGATCGCGGCGACGGCGCCGAGCACGGTGGCGACCCGGATCCGGCGGCGTGCCCTGGGGCCGGGCTCGTCGAAGAGCGCGGTACTCATCGGAGGATCACCAGCCTGCGTTCGAGCCGCCCGGTGACAAATCCGGCACACGCGGCGATCAGCGCGTAGGCCAGGCCCGCGCCGACGAAGATCGGGATGGGCTGGGCCTCGGCCAGGTTGACCCGGTTGGCCGCGGCGGTCAGGTCGACCACGCCCACGGCGGCGGCCAGCGAGGTGTTCATGGCGGTGGCGATGAAGATGTTGCCGATCGGCTGCACGACCGTGCGCAGCGCCTGCGGCAGGATGACGTGCCGCAGCGACTGGGAGAACGTCAGCCCGATCGCCCGCGCCGCCTCGCCCTGGCCCTTCGACACGGCGTTCACGCCGGAGCGCAGCGCCTCGGCCAGGTAGGCGGCCTCGTACACGGCGATGACCACGATGGCCGTGGGCAGCAGGCCGGCCTGGATGCCGATCTCCGGCAGGCCGAAGACCGCCAGCACGAGCAGCACCAGCAGCGGCAGGTTCTGGAACGCCTCCACGTAGGCGGTGCCGATCGCGCGCAGCACCCGCACCGGGCTCACCCGCAGCGCGGTGACGAGCACGGCGAGCACCGCCGCGCCCGCGAAGGACGCGGCGGTGAGCTGCAACGTGACGATCAGGCCCTGCCAGAGCTCGGGCAGGTGATCGAACAGGACGGACATCAGGACCCCGGCACGGAGCCGATCTGCGGCGGCGCGGGCGCGTCGCCGGTGACGACGGTGCCGATGGAGTTCTTCCAGATCCGCTGCCAGACCCCGGTGTCCTGGGTCTTCTTCAGCCAATCGTTGAGGAACTTCTTGAAGTCCTCGTCACCGTGCTTGAGCCCGATCCCGTACGGGTCCGAGGTGAACGGCTTGGTGACGATCTCGATCGACGGGTCCTTCTGCGCGTTGGCCACCAGCAGGGTCTCGTCCTGCACGTAGGCGACGCCGCGGTCCTGCTTGAGCGCCTGCATGCACTCCGGGTCGCTGCCGAACGTGATGATCTCGGCCTGCGGGGCCAGCTTCTTGATCGCGGGGATGGCGGGGGTGTTCGCGCCCGCGAGCACCTTCTTGCCGTTCAGGTCCTCCGGCTTGGTGATGCCGGTGGTGCCCTTCTTCACCGCGATGGTCAGGCCCGAGGTGTAGTACGGCCCGGCGAAGGAGACCTGCTCGGCCCGCTCCGGCGTGATCGTGTACGTCTGGAAGACGACGTCCACGGTGCCGTTGGCGAGCAGCGCCTCCCTGGTCTCCGACGCCGAGTTGACGATCTTCACCTTGGGCTCGCCGATGATGTACGTCGCCAGCGCCTTGCCCAGGTCCGCGTCGAGCCCCTCGACCTCACCGGTGACGGGGTTCTGCTGGGACAGCAGGGGCGCGTCCAGCGAGCCGCCGACGATGAGCTCGCCGCGCTGCTTGATCTTCTCCATGGTGGAGCCGGGCAGGATGTCGGCCGCGGCGGCCACGGGCGCGCCGGCCAGCACGTCGGCCTTCTTCGACGCCCCCGGCACCGCCGGGCTGCTCGCCTCTCCGCAGGCGGCTAGTCCTAACACGGCCACGGCGAGCGCGGCGACCATCCTCTTCATGTCCAACTCACTTCCTATCTTCGTTCGATATCGAAGACAAGGCGGACGCTAGTGGCCTTTTTCGGAGCAAGTCAAGCGATTGTCGAACTTAGACGACACGTGATATTCATCTGCTCATGGACCAGCGGCTGCCCGTACACGGGGCGCAGGGCGACCTGCTGAGGCTCGTCGCCATCGGCGAGGCCGAGTCGCGCGCCGACCTGGCCCGGTTATCGGGGCTGGCTGCCTCCAGCGTGTCGCTGCGGGTGGAGGAGCTGATCGAGGCGGGCCTGCTCGCCGAGGAGGGCTCCGGCGCCTCGCGCGGCGGCCGGCGGCCCCGGCGGCTGCGCCTGTCCCCCGGCGCCGGCGTGCTGGCCGTCGCCGACCTGGGCGCCCATCACGCCCGGCTCGGCCTGCTCGACCTGAGCGGCGTGCCCTTCGTGGTGGAGGAGCGGCCCTGCGAGATCGCCAAGGGGCCTGAGCACACGCTCGGCTGGCTGGCGGACGCCTTCGACGACCTGCTCACCTCGCACGTGCCCGCCGCCGTGCCGCTGCGCGGCGTCGGCACCGGCATCCCCGGCCCCGTCGACCCCGCCACCAGCCGCGTCGTCAACCCCTCCCGCATGCCCGGCTGGAACGACTACCCCGTGGCCGAGCGGCTGTCGGCCCGGTACGACCTGCCGATCCTGGTGGAGAACGACGCCAATCTCATGGCCGTCGGCGAGGCCCGCTCCTGGCCGGGCAGCGAGAACCTGATGGTGCTCAAGGCCGGCACCGGCATCGGCTGCGGCATGATCGTCAACGGCCGCCTGCACCGGGGCCGGGGCGCGGCGGGCGACATCAGTCACGTCCCGGTCCGCTCGGCCGCCCCGGTGGTCTGCGCGTGCGGGCACGCCGACTGCCTGGAGGTGCACGCCAGCGGCGCCGCCCTGGCCGCCGCGCTGGCCGCCGCCGGCATCGAGGTGGAGCGCACGGCCGACATCGTGGCGCTGGTCAACGACGCCGTCCCGGAGGCCACCAGCCTGGTGCGCGGCGCGGGCCGGCGCATCGGCGAGGTGCTCACGGCGCTGGTGAACTTCTTCAACCCCGACGTGGTGGCCGTCGGCGGCAGCCTCTCGGCCGCCGAACCGCTGGTCACCTCGATCCGGGCCACGGTGTACGAGCGGTGCCTGCCGCTGGCCACCCGCGACCTGGAGATCGCCCCGGCCCGCGCCGGGCGGGACGCCGCGCTGCTGGGCGCCGGGGCCCTCCTCCTGGACGCCGCCCTGTCGGCCTGACCGGCCTCGGCCGCCGATGGACCCCGGCATCAGGTGAACCTCCGGGGTCGACCTTCAGGCCCAGGCCGGGCCGGCCCAGCCAGTCGGGCCGCACCCCGGCCGCCTCCGCCCGCACCGCCTCGCCGCCCGGCCACGACCTCACCCAGCTCGTACGCCGTCACGCCTCCTACGAGAGTGCGGCCGCGCGCTCGGACTCACTGCGCAGGACGCAGAACTCGTTGCCCTCGGGGTCGACGAGAACCACCCAGCCCGTGCCGTCGGAGTGGCGCCGATCGGCGACGAGGGTGGCGCCCAGGCCCAGCAGCCGGCCGACCTCCTCCTCGCGCGAGCTCCGCGGGCACAGGCACAGGTGCAGCCGGTTCTTGCCCGTCTTGGGCTCCGGCACCTGGTTGAAGTGCAGGATGGGGCCGTCCGGGAGCAGCACCTGCGTCTCCTCGTCCCCCGGCCTGTCCTCGGGATGCAGGGGACGACCGGTCACCTCGCTCCAGAACCGGGCGAGTTCGTAGGCGTTCGCACAGTCGATCGCCATGTTCTGAACAACAGACACCATGGTCCCGATCATGCCCCCGCCGTCGTCGTCGCGGCCACCGGATTTCGCCCGCGCCGGCGCTGCCGGCTCATACGTGAGCCAGGAGCCTGTCCAGTGGCCGCGGCACGCGATCGAGATCGAGCGCCGCGACGAGCGGGCCGGAGTAGCGGAGCTTGCGGCCGCCGCGTGATCCCATGAACCGGCGCAGCTGGGCGTGAGTGGTGCCGCCGCGCCAGGCGGGCTGCCTCTGAAGCGTGCGGAACGAGCGGAGCTCGCCCTCGGCGTCGACGACCCGCTCGACCGTGGCGGTGCCGAGGGCGCGGATCAGCTCGTCCTCCAGGTCGGCGACGCACACGAAGAACCCGAGCGCCTCCAGGTCGCCCCGGCTGAGGCCGGAGCCGAAGCCGGCGCGCTCGAGAACCCGCCGGAAGTCGCGTTCCTCCCTGGCGTCGCACAGGCCGGCCAGTCGTAGATTGCGGCCAGTAGGGCCGTACTTGTCGATATACGTCCCGATGTTCGTGGCACCGCCCATCGCCACCAGGGAGACGCCTTCGGCCGCCAGGTCGCGGCCACGACGCTCGGCCAGCGCTTCGACGGCCGACTTGTCGCTGGCGCCCTCGACCAGGACGACGGTTCGCATGTCGCTCACGTGCCCAGCCTCGCACCTGGCCCGGAGCGCTTTCATCCCCTTTTTGCGGGTGTCACATCCTCTTACGGGTGTTCCATCCTCTTTGCGGGCCGTCAGCCCCGGTTCACGGGCGGTGGAAGGTGGCCCGGCAGCGGTGCCGGAGCCCGTCGCGGAACTCCTCGGTCTTGCCCGCCGCCAGCCCGCCCGTGGCGAAGGCCGCGAGCTCCGACGGGGTCAGCGGCCACGGCGGGGCGGGCACCGGGCCGCCCTCGTCCCGCGCCATCGCGATGACCAGCAGCGTGCCACCGGGCCGGACGAAGGAGGCGACGCGCTCGATGGCGGCGGCGTGCAGCTCCTCCGGCAGCGCCTGAACCGTCATGATCTCCACGACCAGGTCGAACGCCCGCTCCCACTCGGCGGGCGGCGCCAGCAGATCGGCCGCCCGATAGCGGACGCGCGAGCCGGGGAAGCGCTCGCGGGCCAGCCGCACCGCCGACTCGCTCACGTCGAACGCCACCGTCTCGAAGCCGAGGCCCGCGACGTACTCGGCGTCGTCGCCCAGCCCGGCGCCCACCACGAGCGCCGGCCGCCCCTCGCCCCGCAGGTCACCGGCCCATTCGACGAGCAGTGGGTGCGCCGCGCCGGAGTCCCACGGCACGATCGCGTCCCCGCTCCCCGACTCCGCGTAGAGCCGCTCGAACCACCCCACCGCGTCGCCTTCCGCCAGCGACTCAGCCGCCAGCCGCCGCGCGTCGGCGTCGGGATCGCGCTCCTCGCTCATACAGTCCTTCCCTCGTATATCCAACCGATCGGGGCCAGGTGCCCCTCAGGCATCCCACCACGACCCGGCCAGGTGCCTCCTCAGGCATCCCACCTCGATCGGGCCAGGTGCCCCCTCAGGCATCCCACCACGACCGGGCCAGGTGCTCGTCAGGCGTGGAAGTAGTCTTTGGCCAGGCGGCGGACGCGTGCTTCGTCGACCGTGTGGCCGAGGCCGGGCTGGGTGAGGGGGACCGCGATCACGCCGGCGTTGGCGCCGACGATCGGGTCGACGATCTGGTTGTTGCGCGGCGGCTGCGTCACGTCGCAGGGCAGCGTGCAGCCGGGCAGCGCGGCGACGGCGACCGTGGCGGCACGGGCGGGCCCGGCGCCCTCGCCGCCGGTGCACTGGATGTCCCAGCCGGCCGCAGCGGCGCGGTCGTGGGCGCGGCGGGCCTCGCTCAGCGACGGGAACGCGGAGGGGCGCAGCAGCAGGACCTTGGCGGCCCGGACCGTCAGGTAGTCGTCCAGGTCGGCCGTGCTGCGCAGCTCGACGGCCACCGAGGCGGACACCTGGTCCTGGAGGGCGGCGTGGGCGAAGACGTCGGTGGCCGGGAACGGCCGCTCGATGACCTCCACCCCGTAGGAGTCGAGCGCCACCAGCTGGGCGTCCTCGGTGTAGGTGCCGGCGCCGTCGACGGCGAGCGTGAGCGCCGGGTAGGCGGCGCGCACGGCGCGGACGGGCTCGACGTCCCAGCCGGGCCGCACGTCGAGCGTGACGTGCCCGTAGCCGGCGCACACCTGCTGGTTGACCCGGGTCACCAGGCTCTCCAGGGACGCGTCGGGCGTGAGCCGGACGGTGGCCACCAGCGACGTGCGGGTGCCGCCGATGGCGTCGGCCAGAGGCACGCCGCGCATCCGGGTCCACAGGTCCCAGCAGGCCAGGTCGACGGCCGGATCGGTGCCGGGAACGCTGTCGGGATGCTCCCAGTCGACGCCGACGAGCTCGGCGCCGAGCGTCTCCTCCAGCCGGGACCAGGCTTTGGGGGCCGGTGTCACGGCCTCACCCCAGCCGATCATGCCGCCGTGATCCGTGAGCTTCACCAGGAGGCTCTCCGTGCGCCTGCCGAACGGCAGGACGACACGGAACACCTCAAGCTCGCGCACTCGCGGCATGTACCCCCCTTTATGACGCGGTCCCCTCCAGTGTGCCCGCCCCGGCAGGCTGGGCAAAACGCGGGGCCAGGATCGCGGCCAGGAGGGCGAGCGCGACGGTGAAGCCCAGTCCGACAAGGTACGCCTCTCCGGTCGCGGTGAACAGGGCGCCGGTGATCGCGACGGCGACCACGGTGAAGACGGACTCTCCGACGCCGAGCGCGGCGCTGTTCTGGCCTTCCTCGCCGGCCCTGGACATCTCCAGCACCATCACGGACACCGTCGGGTGCAGGGCGCCGATGCCGAGCCCGGAGACGGCCATGGCCACGTACGCCAGGGCGATGGGGACGGCGTCGATCAGCACGAGCGAGATGAGGCTGATGCCGGCGGCGACCATGAGGGCGCCGCCGCGCAGCGCGGTCAGGTTGCCGATCGTGCCGCGGCCCTTGAGCCAGGAGCCGGCGGACCAGCCGAGGGCGCCGATGGTGAGGACGACGCCGGCGCCGGTCGGCGTCAGGCCGCGCTCGTTGATGAGCATGAGCGGGATCAGCACCTGCGCGGCCATGAGCGCGCCGTAGGCCAGCCCGCGCAGCACGGGCGCGGTCGGCAGACCGCGGGCGGCCCGGAGCGCGCCGGCCGGCAGCAGTCTGGGCAGGGCGACGGCCAGCAGGACGACCCCGGCCGCGAGCAGCGGGACGCCGCCGAGCTCCAGCGCGCTGCCGTACTGGATGAGGGCGGCGGCCACGGCGGTCAGCGTCGCCCAGACGAGCTTGCGGCCGAGACCGGGGGCGGGCCCGGCACCGCCGTCGCCCGCCGCCTGGCCGCCGGAGCCGCGCCACAGCAGCAGCGCCGCGGGGATCACGATGAGGGAGACGCCCCAGAAGATCCACCGCCAGTCGATGTTCTCCACGACGAGCCCGGCGATCGTCGGGCCCACCATCGACGGCACCACCCAGGCGGCCGAGAACAGGGCGAACACCTTGGGATGCAGCTCCCCGGGATAGACCCGGGCGACCAGCACGTACAACGCGACCTGGATCAGCCCGGCGCCGAGCCCCTGCACGAACCGGCCGGCGACCAGCACCTCCATGGTCGGCGCGAAGCCGGCGATCAGCAGCCCGGCCACGAAGCCCACGACGCCGGTCGCGATGGGCTGCATCGGCCCCCGCACGTCGCTCCACCGGCCGCCGAGCACGGTGGCGATCACGCTGGCCGCCAGCGTGGCGCTGAAGGCCAGGTTGTACAGGTGCATGCCGCCGAGCTCACGGGCGACCACGGGCATGGCCGTGGCCACCGCCATCGCCTCGAACGCCACCAGCATGACCAGCGCTACCAGCCCGACGCTGACGGCCCGGTAGCGCGTGGAGACCACGCTCACGGGAGGCGATTCAACAGTAGTAGTCATGATCGGAAACTACAGCGAAGCTCCAGGTCAGCACATCGGGCGCAGGGCGTAGGCCGTTCGCCCTAGGGCAGCTTGGCCGCCAGCCCGGCGATGATCAGGTCCAGGCCGTACAGGAAGCGCGCCTCGCCGTCGTCGGCGATCAGCGCGTCCACGTTCGCGCTGATGTACGGGAAGCGGTCGGCGGGCAGCGAGCCGAAGTAGCGGGCGAGGCTGCCGATGAACTGGGTGAAGTACTCGCCGGGGCCGGACATCCCGGCCGCCTTCATCCTGGCGTAGTGCACCGAGCCCTCGTAGGCGTCGGAGCTCACGTAGAGGCTGAGGCGGTCCAGGCCGAGCGAGGCGTCCCTGGGCGTCAGGCCGGCCCCGATGAGCAGCCCCAGCACGTACTCGGCCACGCGCAGGGAGTTGGGCCCCGAGGGGATGCTGGCCATGGCCGCCCTGGCCACGTCGGCGTGCGAGGTCAGCACCCGCTGGGCCTCGATCGCGTAGGCGCGGATCTGCTCCTGCCAGCGGGCAGGGTCGGGGTCGGGGAGCCGGATCTCGCCGAGGACGCGGTCGTAGATGAGCTCCAGCAGCTCGTCCTTGCCGGCCACGTGCGCGTAGAGCGAGGCGGGGCCGGTGCCGAGCTCCTGGGCGACGCGGCGCATGCTGAGCGCGTCGAAGCCCTCCGCGTCGAGGACCCGCAGGCCGGTGTCGACGATGAGCTCCTGGCTGAGCTGCTTCCTGACCTGCGCTCGCGCCTTCCGCCACGGCGGGGGCGGCACCTCCGTGTTGCTTCCCATGGCGAACAGCGTACTTGACACGAACAGTGTTCGCGCTTAAAACAGTGTTCGTGACGAACACTGTTCGTCGCGAGAACATTGTTCCCCCAGAGGAGTTCCCATGACTGTCAGCGCCGCGGTAGCGGCTCCACGGGTCCAGCCGTACCGCTGGCGGTGGATCGCCCTGTTCGTGATCCTCGCCGCCGAGGTGATGGACCTGCTCGACGCGCTGGTCACCACCATCGCCGCACCGACCATCCAGCGGGAGCTGGGCGGCAGCGGGAGCATGGTGCAGTGGCTCGGCGCCGGCTACACCCTGGCCATGGCCGTCGGCCTGATCACCGGCGGGCGGCTCGGCGACCTTTACGGGCGCAAACGGATGTTCGTGATCGGCGCGCTCGGCTTCACCGCCGCCTCACTGCTGTGCGGAATCTCGATGAGCCCCGAGATGCTCATCGCCAGCCGGGTGCTGCAGGGGCTGTGCGGGGCCGTGATGATCCCGCAGGGGCTCGGGCTGATCAAGGAGATGTTCCCGCCGCACGAGCTCGGCAAGGCGTTCGGCATGTTCGGGCCGGTCATGACGATCTCGTCGGTGGGCGGCCCGGTGCTGGCCGGCTGGCTGGTCGACGCCGACTTCTTCGGCACCGGCTGGCGCATGATCTTCCTGATCAACCTGCCGATCGGGCTGGCCGCGGCACTGGCCGCGATCCGCTTCCTGCCCGAATGGCGTACGGCCGACGCCACCAGGCTCGACCTGGCCGGCATGCTGCTGGTGTCGGCCGCCGCGTTCCTGCTGATCTTCCCGCTGATCCAGGGCCGTGAGCTGGGCTGGCCGGCCTGGTCGTTCGCGTCGATGGGCGCCTCGCTGGTGATGTTCGCGCTCTTCGGCCGCTACGAGGTGCGGCGCGTCCGCGCGGGCAAGGATCCGCTGGTCACCCCCGGGCTGTTCCGCAAGCGGGCGTTCACCGGCGGGCTCGTGGCCGGGCTGGCGTTCTTCTCCGGGCTGATGGGGCTCGGCCTCGTCTTCGCCCTCTACACGCAGATCGGGCTCGGGTTCAGCCCGCTCAAGGCGGGCCTCACGGGGCTGCCGCAGGCGCTCGGCGCGGTGCTCGGCTTCGGGCTGGCCATGTCGGGGCTGCAGGAGCGGCTGGGGCGCGGGCTGCTGCAGATCGGCACCGCCGTCATGGCCGCCGGCGCCGTCGTGCTCGCCTCGACGATCCAGCTGGCCGGGGCGGGCATCGGGCCGTGGCACCTCGCCCCCGGCCTGGCACTGATCGGCGTCGGGATGGGGCTGGCCATGGCGCCGTTCTTCGACATCGTGCTCGCCGGGGTCGAGCCGCGCGAGTCGGGCTCCGCCTCCGGCACGCTCACCGCCGTGCAGCAGCTCGGCGGCGCACTCGGCACCGCGCTGCTCGGCACGCTGTTCTTCAACCTGCTGGCCGCCCACTGGGAGTTCGGGGGCGCCATGCGGGCGACGATCTGGGGCGTCGTCGGGCTGCTCGCCGTCACGTTCGGACTGTCGTTCCTGCTCCCCCTCAAGGCCCGCCCCGACCAGCAGGGGCACTGACGTTCCGCTCGGCCCACCGGCCGATGTCGCGCCGCTCGATCGCGGCCGCCATCAGGCCGGGGAAGGCGTCGGGGGTGCACGCGAACGCGGGCACCCCCAGCGCCGCGAGCGCCGCCGCGTTCTCGCGGTCGTAGGAGGGCGCGCCCTCGTCGGAGAGCGCCAGCAGCACGACCACCTGGACGCCCGCCCGCGTCATCGCGCTGACCCGGCGCAGCATCTCCTGCCTGACCCCGCCCTCGTACAGGTCGCTGATCAGGATGAAGACCGAGTCGGCCGGCCGGGTCAGCAGCCCCTGGCAGTAGGCGACGGCCCGGTTGATGTCGGTGCCGCCGCCGAGCTGGGTGCCGAACAGCAGCTCCACCGGATCGCGCAGCCGATCGGTCAGGTCGGCCACCGCCGTGTCGAACACCACCAGCGACGTCTTCAGCGACCGCGTCGAGGCCAGCACCGCCCCGAACACGCTCGCGTACACCACCGACGACGCCATCGACCCGCTCTGGTCGACGCAGAGCACCACCTCCCGCTGGACCGCCCGCTGCCTGCGGGCGTGGCCGACGAGCCGCTCCGGCACGACCGTGTTCCGCTCCGGCAGGTAGTTCTTCAGATTGGCGTGGACCGTCCGGTTCCAGTCGATGTCGGCGACCCGCCTCGGCCGCCGCGTCCTGGCGGCGCGGTCGAGCGCCCCGGCCACGGCGGCCCTGGTCTTCTGCGCGAGGCGGCGTTCGAGCTCGGCCACGACCGAGCGGATCACCGCCCTGGCCGACTCGCGCGCCCGGTCCGGCATCACGCGGTTGAGCGCGATCAGCGTGCCCACCAGGTGCACGTCCGGCTCGACCGCCTCCAGCATCTCGGGCTCCAGCAGCAGCCGGGTCAGGTCGAGCCGCTCGATGGCGTCGCGCTGCATCACCTGGACGACCGTCGCCGGGAAGTACGTCCTGATGTCGCCCAGCCACCGCGCCACCCTCGGCGCCGACGCGCCCAGCCCGCCATCACGCCCCTCGTAGACGGCGGCCAGCGCGCCGTCCATGCCCAGGTCACCGCCCCCGAGCGGGAACCCGGTCACGTCGGCCTCCCCGCCGCCCAGCACCAGCCGCCACCTGCGCAGCCGCTCATCCATGCCGCCTCCCGAGAATCGCCAGCACCGTCGTGGCGGCCGCCGCCGCCCTGTCCTCGTCCAGTTCCCGCGCCTGCCCGCCGGGCCTGCCCGCCGACCGCACCCGCTCCCCGACGGCCCTCCTCTCGGGTACGGCTAAGCCGCCGAACGTCCGCCTGAGCAGCGGCAGCACCTCCACGAACTGTTCGCCGCCGAGCCCCGCCAGCCAGTCGTCGACCAGCTTCAGCAGGCGCTGATCGTGCACCAGCAGCAGCCCGCCGCCACCCAGGAACCCCTCGATCCACGCCGCCGCCCGGACCGGCGGCTGCCCCCGCGACATGGCCCGCGACATCCTGTCGCCGGCGTCGCCGATCTCCCCGGCGTCCAGCAGGATCCTGGTCAGCCGCCCTTCCACGAGACCGTGCAGGCCCGCCCGGTCACACACCCCGCGCAACGTCCCCAGCCAACGGCCCCTCGGCCCGGCATCCTCCTCCGGACGGACGCCGTCGTCCGGCCTGGTGGCGGTGGCTTCGGCGAGGAGGGCGACGGCCGCGTGCACGGCGTCGACGTGCTCCAGCAGGGCGGCCGCCGCCCCGTCGTCCAGGCCGGACGCCGAGACGGGCAGGCCCACGCAGATCCGGTCCAGCATCGAGCGCACGATCACCGCCAGCCCCTCGGCCGGCGTCCCCCGCACGTCCCCGTAGCGGTGCGCGCGCGCCATCGCGGGCAGCGCCGCCATCAGGTGCGTCACGTCGGCGTCGACCGCGGCCCTGGCCGACAGCGCGCCCAGCACCTCGGGCAGCGCCTCCGGCAGATCGGCGAGCAGGCACCGCTCGACCAGCCCGGTCAATCCGGCCAGCGCCAGCCCCCCGGCGGCCAGGTCGCGGGCGTGGCGGGTGGCGGCGGCCGCCACCGTGGTGCCGAGGGCCGCGCGCTCGATGAGCGTCAGGTCGAACTCCGGCCGCCAGCGCAGCGTCCACGACTCCCGGAACGTGCCCTTGCCCCGCGCCTCCTCCGGCTCCCCCCAGCCGACGCCGAGCAGCCGAAGCCGGTGCAGCAGGCGGCTGCGCGCCAGGTCGAGCGCCTTGCGCAGGTCGAGGTCCAGCCGCCGCCCGGCGGCCTCCGGCTTGAGCCGCGTCACCCGCTGCTGGTCGCGCAGGTCGCGCTGGAGCGGCACCATCGGTGTACCGTCGCTGACCCGGCCCAGACGGTCACCGACGACCAGGCGCCGCTGCACGAGCTCGACGGCCAGGTCGTCACCCTCGCACAGCACCGCCCTGACCGCCTCGGTGACCTCGCCGAGCCCGGCCAGCGGCCTGCCGCGCAACGCCGCCAGCCCCTCCGCGAGCCGTACGGCCTCGATCACGTGCGCGGGCGACACCGCCAGCCCCTCCTCGCGCAGCACCGCCGCCGCCCCCGCCAGCCACCGCTCCACCGGCCGGTCCGCCGCCGTGAACAGATGGTCGTACCACCCGGGCGAGGTGATCCCCGCGCCGTAGCCGCTCCACCACGCCAGCCGCCCGTACGTCCACGGCACCCACGTCACCACCGCCTTCACCCGGGGCATCCCGCGCAGCACGGCGTCGTCGTCCTTGACCGGCGGCAGCGGCCCGGCCAGCGCGGGCACGTGCCAGGCGCCGCACACGACGGCGATCCGCTCGTGGCCCTCCTTGACGGCCGCGCGCAGGGTTCTGCGCATGTACGCCTCGCGCCTGGCCTCCCGCTCGTCCGGCGCGTACCCCTCCCGGACGGCGGCCATGGCCTCCGCGATCACCTCGAACGGCGTGTCGCCCCGGTGCTCGACGACGTCCTCCCACCACCGCTCCGGATCGTCGTAACCGGCCGCGGCCGCCAACGCCCCGATCGGGTCGACCCGCGCCTCCTCCCCCGGCCGCGTGTCCTCGTCCGCCGCCGGGGTGGCCGCCAGGGTGTACGCCGCCGGAAGGTCGCAGAAGCGTACGGGTATGCCGGCCTCGACCCCGTACAGCATGGCCTGCCATTCCGGCGAGAACCGGGCGAACGGCCAGAAAGCGGCGGCGGCCGGCTTGCCGGGCACGTGCGCCAGCAGCGCGACCGGCGGCTCCAGCTCGGGCGCGAGCCCCACCAGCGCGTCGGCCTCCGGCGGCCCCTCGACGAGGACCACCCCGGGCCGCAACCGCTCCAGCTCCGCCCGCACCGCCCGCGCCGACCCGGGCCCATGGTGCCGCACCCCGAGAACCGTCACACCCATCGATCCACCACCCCACCAGCCCTCCACTCACCCGACACACCAGACGCTTCCCGGCGACCCGCCCCCTCTCGAAACGGCGCACCTCCCGGTTCCTCGGACGCGACCCCCGCGAGGTCGCGCACACCATCTGGGACAGGGTTGCCCTCCGAGGCGACGCACCGCCCAGCGGAAGGATGCCTCCCCCGGCGAAGACGCGCCTCCCGACAGGGGACACCTCCTTCGGACAGGGCCACCATCCGGCGAGATACGCCTCCCCCGACGAGCGCGCACTCCGCGGAAGAGGCCCCCGGCGGCGAGTACGCGGAAGGAACGCCGACGCCGACGCAAACGCCCGTCCACGGAGGAGGTGCCGATCCCGGTGAGGGCGCGCCGCCCGGGAGGGGCGTCTGCTGGAGGTGATGCCACGAAACGGCGGCCCCCGTGCGCCGGCCCTTCCGTGTGCGGTGGATCGTCGGGAGGTGGCGGCGTGGGGTCATGACACCTCGCGGCAGGCGCGGTAGAAGTCGCTCCAGCCGGGGCGCTCGCGGACGACGGTTTCCAGGTATTCGCGCCACACCACCCGGTCCGACACCGGCTCCTGCACCACGGCCCCGACGATCCCGGCGGCCACGTCGGCGGGCCGCAGGACGCCGTCGCCGAAGTGGGACGCCAGGGCGATGCCGCTGGTCAGCACCGAGATGGCCTCGGCCGTGGACAGGGTGCCGCTGGGCGACTTGAGCTTGGTGCGGCCGTCCTCGGTCATCCCGGCGCGCAACTCGCGGAAGACCGTGACGACGCGGCGGATCTCGGCCGGCCCGGTGCCGGTCTCCGGCAGCTCCAGCGACCGCCCGAGCTGGGCGACGCGGCGGGTGACGATGTCGACCTCCTCCTCGGCGGAGGCGGGCACCGGCAGCACGACGGTGTTGAAGCGGCGGCGCAACGCGCTGGACAGCTCGTTGACGCCGCGGTCGCGGTCGTTGGCGGTGGCGATCACGTTGAACCCGCGTTCGGCCTGGACCTCGCGGTTCAGCTCGGGGATCGGCAGCGTCTTCTCCGACAGCACGGTGATCAGCGCGTCCTGCACGTCGGACGGCATGCGGGTGAGCTCCTCGACCCGGGCGAGCCGGCCCTCGGCCATGGCGCGCATCACCGGCGACGGGGTGAGCGCGTCGACGGAGGGGCCTTCGGCCAGCAGCCGGGCGTAGTTCCAGCCGTAGCGGACGGCCTCCTCGGCGGTGCCCGCGGTGCCCTGGACGAGCAGCGTGGAGTCGCCGCTGATGGCGGCGGCCAGGTGCTCCGAGAGCCAGGTCTTGGCCGTGCCCGGCACGCCGAGCAGCAGCAGCGCCCGGTCAGTGGCGAGGGTGGCGACGGCGACCTCGACGATGCGCCGGGCGCCCACGTACTTGGGCGTGACGCGGTCGCCGTCACCCAGGACGTACGCGGTGACGGCCCACGGCGACAGCTTCCAGCCGGGCGGCCGGGGCCGGTCGTCCTCCTTGGCGAGCAGGGCCAGTTCGTCGGCGTACTGGTCTTCGGCGTGCGGGCGCAGAACGGTCAAGGGGACAGCTCCCTCAGCATGTCGGCTCGGAAACGCAGGAGGGCGGCGACCTCCTGGATGGGCGGCACCGGCGAGAACCCTTCGGCCAGGGCGGCGAGCGCCGGATCGACGCGTTCGCCCGCGAGCCTGACCAGCTCGCCCAGGTTCCACGGCTGGGTGGCGGCGACCCTCAGGATCTTGCGGAGGACGGCGGTGGCGAGCCGTTCGCGCCAGCACGGCGCGACGCCGCCGAGCACCATGATCAATTGGCCGTCGAGGTCGTGGTCGGTCACGAACCCGGCGGCCAGCTCCTGCTGCTCGTCCGGCGGCAGCGCTTCGAGCAGGTCGGCGATGGGGTCCCAGGCGAACATCACCCGCGCCCACTCCGGGTCGCGCTGCAGCACCGCCGCGCGCACCCAGGCGGCGCGCACCTCGTCGTGCCAGTCGGGCATGCGCATGCGCAGCATCCGGGACGGCGGCAGCTCCCACATCGACAGCGGCGCGCGGGCGATCACCTGCTGCAGCCACCACGCCCGCTCGCCGATGCCGCGCGGCGGCTTGGGGCGTACGCCGTCGCGTTCCATCGCCTTGTCGCACGCCTCGGGCGCCTCGACGCTGATGAGGCCGCGCTCGACGGTCACGCAGCGCCGGGCGCGCTCGGCCATCCGCCGGGCCAGCCGCGAACCGGGCAGCCGGGTGAGCAGGTTGGCCGCCTCCTGGCGCACCTCGCGCCTGCGGTCGTCGAGCGCCGCCTCCAGGAACGGCTCGTCGTCCATCGACAGCCCGCCGGCCATCAGCGCCATGAACGCCGCCCGGTCGTCGGGCGTCTCGCGCTCCCAGGTGCTCTCCAGCAGCCGCCTGGCCTCGCCGGGGTCGGCCGCCCGCAGCCGCCGCAGGTAGGCCAGCCGGTCGGCGGCGCTGCCCAGCTCCCACGTCTCGCCGGTGGGCTCCTCCAGCAGGTAGGCCCATCGCTCGGCGCGCTCGGCCAGCCACCGGCCGCGCCGTCCGGCGAGCTGCCCGATGTGCGCCCGGATCGACCGGTCGGACAGGCCGTGCTCCAGCAGCTCCGGCAGCACCGCCGGCGGAACCCTGCGCCCGGTGGCCGCGGCGGCGTCGAGCCATTCGGCCAGCAGCCTGCGCTGCTCCCCGCCCATGATCCGCACCAGCCGCCCGGCCGCCGCCCGCTCCACGACCTCCTGCTCCTCCTCCGGCGCGGCCTGACCGGCGCGTCGGTCCGGGGGCGTCGCGGCGGTGGTCTGCTCCTCGGGCGACGGGCGGGCGGGGCGCCAGCCGGCGCGACGGCGGGCCACCTCGACGGCCGCGCTCGCCAGCAGGTCTCCTCGGTACGGCCTGCGGTCGGTGCCCACGAGCGCGGTCGAGGCCAGGTCGTCCCAGTTCACAGGATCACCGCCATTCCGTCGTCGTCCCAGGTGGTGAGCAGGTTGAGCCCGTACGGGGTCCATTCGGCGGCCACGGTCACGGGCCGCCCGCCGGAGACCGCCAGCAGCCGCCGGCAGGCCCGCGTGACCCTCCGCAGCGGGAACCCGCCCACCGAGGACGCCCCAGGCACCACCCCCGCGAGCATCAGCGGCCACGAGTCGGTCCACGGATCGGCGGCCAGGGCGGCGGCCACCTCGCCCATCGCCTCGTCGGGCGACACCCCGGGCGGCACCCGCCCCGTACCGCCTTCACCGCCGGGCGGGCGGCGGGTGGCGACCAGGGCCCGCAACGGGGCGGCGCCCGGGTAGAAGGCCAGGTCGGCGTCTATCGTGGTGCCGGTGACCAGGGAGGCGTCCAGCGGCTGCCCCGGCGGCGCGAACGACAGCACGAGCGCCGGGCGGCCCGTGCGGCGCCCCCGCAGCCACACCCGGCGCGCGGTGAGCCGGTCCTGCGTCTCGTCGCGCAGGCCGAGCACATCCCACCGGTCGCGCACGGCCGGCCTGGCCAGCACGGCCTCCCGGGTGACGGGGAAGCCGGCGCGCATCAGCACCGTCTCGGCCAGCTCGGGGGGCAGCGCGGCGCGCCGGCGGTAGGCGACGGCCAGCAGGTTGAGCAGCGCGTACTCCTCCAGGAGCCGACCCGGCCAGCCGTCCTCGGACCGGACCCGCGCCAGCCGTGAGACGACGCCCGCGACCCCGGGGGCCTGCGCGTCGACGAGCCGTTTGGCCATGCCTTCCCACTCGTGCTCCCCGGCGGCCGCCAGCCCCTGCCGCACCTGGTCGGCCAGCCACCGCTCCAGCTCGGCCATCCCGGCCGCCACCCGCGCGTGCCGCGCGGCCCCGGCACCCGCCCGCCGATCACTCGCGGCCGCCTTCGAACCGGCCCCCTCCGGCACCAGCACCGGCCCCCCGCCCGGAAGGGCCGCCGGGTCCGCGGCTGTCCGCGCGTCCGCTCCCTGTGACGGCCACTCACTCGCCCACCGTGGGAGGGCGGCGGCTTCGGGCACGTGGCCGGCGGACCAGAGGAGCAGCAGGCCGAGCGCGTGCTTGCACGGCGACTTGCGGCTCGGGCAGCTGCACCGGTAGGCGGGCTCGCCGAGGTCGACGCACGCCCGGTAGGGCGCGGGCCCGCTGCCGCGGCACGCCCCGAACAGCACGCCGCCCGCCACGCCCGGCGACGTCCACATGCCGGGCGCCGCGACCGCTGAGGCGGCCGCGCGGGAGGGCGCGTCAGGGGCCAGGGCGAGCACCTGATCACGGCTCCACCGTTCGATCACCTGAAGCAGACTAGCCAGCCGCACCGACATTTCCGGCCCCCCGGAACGCCGGGAAACCGGCGCGGAGCAGGCCGGCGGAGGCGCGCCATACCGGCGGCATACCGGTGATCACTACGCTGACGCACCCGCCGGAAGGAGCCCCATGTTTCGCGTAACCCTCGTCGTGATCGCCGCCTTGCTGCTGGCGGCGCTCCCACGTGTCGCCCACGCCGAGCCTCCCGGTGTGGTCGGGACGGCGGCGAACCTGGTCCGGGAGGCGGAGCCGAGGGCCGACGGAGTCAGGCACGTGGACTCCAAGGCGATGGTCGCGGCGTTGAAGGCCCTCAACGTGAACACCTACGCCTATCCCATGGCCGGGGACAACCATCACTGGACCGATCTGCGTGACGAGTTCCTGCCGCTCGCCGCGGCCGCCGGGATCGACGTGTGGGTCCTGGTGGCCGCGCCGAGCCAGACCTGCTGCGTCTCCCGGCCCCACCGGCACGACTACGTGGCCTGGGCCCGCGACATCGCCACGCTCTCCAAGAGTCACCCGAACCTGGTCGGCTGGTCCGTGGACGACTTCGGCTACGACCTCAGGACCTTCACCCCGGCCTACGTGGGTCAGATGCGCGCGGCCGCCAGGGCGGTCAACCCTTCGCTGAAGTTCATCCCGATCGTCTACTACGCCCAGTACACCGACGCGTTCATCGCCGAGCACGTGCCACTGCTGGACGGCGTGATCTTCCCCTTCTGGGACGACCCGGTACGGGACACGTCGTGGACGTGGAGCCTGTCCTACCAGGTCAAGCAGCTCGCCGCGCGCCTCCCCGGCACCCCCGTGTACGTGATGCCGTACGCCTATCCGCTGAGCCACGCCGCCCAGAGCCCGACCGTCTCCTACGTCGAGGCGATCACCGAGAAGGCCCTGGAGCTCGTCCGCACCGGAGAACTCGCCGGGGTCGTGCAGTACAAGCTCCCCTACATGCCGGGCACCTCGGGATGGACGCGTCCGGCGACCGGCAACCTGGCCCATACCGGTGACGGGCGGCTGAGCTTCGTCGTCCAGGCGGGCACCGCCACCCGCGCCGGGATGTGGTGCGCCGCCACCCGCAAGGCGCAGCTCGTCCCCGGCGCGACCAGGCGCACGGTGAGCTTCTGGCATCGGGACGACCGGGGGCCGGGCGATCCGGCGGGCTACCACGTGAAGCAGCTCCTGCTCAACGGCCGGGTGGTCTGGGAGCGGGACGTCGCCGCCGACCAGGACGCGTGGCAGCGGGCCACGATCGACCTGACGGCCGCCCTGAAGGGGGCGGCGAGCGCGACGCTGCAGTGGCGGCTGTACGAGCGCAAGGGCGTGGCCAACTACTTCACCGACACGCGGGTGGACGACATCGCGGTCACCGGCCTGCGGCTGAGCGACCCGGGCGTGGAGGACGCGGCCACGTGGACCGCCGGTCTGACCCGGCGGGGTGGTCCTGTGTACTGCTCGGCCCAGGTCCATCACCAGGACTACGGCGCCGAGGTGAGCGCGCGCGTCGCCGAGCTGTACGCCGCCGGATAGGCGGCGGGCCCTGGGGCCGGATCTTCCGCCGTAGGATCGCCCGATGGAGTTGAAGACCTACCCCGACGGCCCGGTCATCGAGGTCGCCGACGAAGCCGAGGCGCTGGCCAGCGGCCTGGACGGGCAGCTCGTGCTCGACGGCGCCCGGTTCCTGCGGCGTGACGTCACCGGAGCCCCCGTGGGGTTCGTGACGCGGCCGCCGATCGCCCGCGCGCTGGACCTGCTGCCCCATCCCGAGGGCGGCTGGTTCCGTGAGACGTGGCGGTCGGCGGTGGAGTTCCGCCCGGCGGGCTACGGCGGCGAGCGGGCCAGCGCGACCGGCATCTACTTCCTGCTCCAGCCGGGCGAGGAGTCGGTCCCGCACCGGGTGCGCTCGGACGAGGTGTGGCTGTGGCACCGGGGCGGCCCGCTGGAGCTGACGATCGGCGGCGCGAGCGTCGTCCTGGGCCCGCTGGTGGAGGAGGGCCAGGTGCCGCAGGCGGTCGTGCCGGGCGGCGTGTGGCAGTCGGCGCGCCCCGCCGGGGATCAGGAGGTGCTGGTGAGCTGCGTCGTCTCGCCGGGTTTCGACTTCGCCGACTTCACGGCCTGAGCCGGGCCCCGGCAGGGCCGGAAGCGGACCGCCCGGGACACCTGCGGCAAATGACCGAAAAGCGCAGTTCGTTGATCCGCGGGCCGGGCTGTGCCTGTGATGGGCGGTGTGGTCTCTCTCGGATGAGTCGCTCATGGCCGCCATGGCGGCCGGCGAGGCTGAGGCGACGGTCGCGTTCGTCCGGCGCTTCCAGGCGCGGGTGTACGGCCTGGCGGTCAGCGTGGTGGGTGACCCCGGGCTGGCCGAGGAGGTGGCGCAGGACGCCTTCGTCCGGGCCTGGCGGCATGCCGCCCGCTACGATCCCCGGCGCGGCCGGGTGGCGAGCTGGCTGCTGACCATCACCCGCAACCTGGCCGTCGACGCGCTGCGGCTGCGCCGGGACCAGCCGGTGGACCCGGCCCGCCTGCCCTGCCCGCCGGCGGCCCGGGAGGCGCTGGGCGAGGTCGAGCGGGTGCGCGACGAGCTGCGGGTGCTGCCCGCCGAGCTGAGCCGGCCGATCCTGCTGTCGGTCTGCTACGGGCTGACGGCCGCCGAGATCGCCGCCCGCGACGGCCTGCCGCTGGGCACGGTCAAGACCCGGATCCGGCGCGGCCTGGCCCGCCTGCGGCAGGAAGCCGTGCCCTGAACGTTTCAGGATTCCGCCACCCGGGCCGCCACCCGCGCCCAGAACTTGGCCGGGTCGTTCAGGTGCGGGTACGGCTCCTGCGGCACCGGCACGCCCAGGAAGGCGCAGAGCGGCTCCCAGCCCGCGCCCGGCTCGACGACGAGGAGCCGGTCCGCCGGGACCTCGCGGCGGACCGCGTCGTTGTGCTCCCGGTAGACGGCCATCGCGTGGTCCCGGTCGGCGAACCGCCCGCCGAAGAAGCCGTCCCAGATCATCTGCCGGTGGAAGGCGGTGAACACCTCCAGCCCTGGCACGATCCGCCGGGCCTCGGCCACCCGGGGCTCGGCGGGCCCGTCGCCGAACATGCGGTAGACGGTGCCGCGCACGCTCTCGTACCAGTCGCCGGCGTCGCGGACGGTGAGGATCACGCGGGCGGCCGGGAAGGCGGCGAGCAGGTCGCGCCAGAAGGCCGCGCCGGGCCAGTCGACGCTGGCGGCGTATCCGGCGAAGACCGCCTCCCAGGAGACCGGCCGTCCTGCGGCGGCGTCCCGCCAGAGCGCGAGCCGGTCGGGGTGGTCGAGCACGTGGCGGCCGTGGAAGCACGGCCCGTACCCGAGGCGTTCCAGCGCGGCCTTCAGCGACAGGGTGCCGGTGCGGCCGACGCCCGCTCCGATGACCTTCACGTGATCACCAGCTCCCTGGTCACCTCTCCGGGCGCGGCGACGCCGCACAGGGTGAGCGCGTTGAGCAGTTCGGTGCGCAGCAGCGTGAGGACCTTGGCCACGCCGTCGGCGCCGGCCACCGACAGCCCCCACATGACCGGCCGCCCGATCGCCACCGCCCGCGCGCCGAGCGCCAGCGCCTTGATCACGTCGGTGCCGCGCCGTACCCCGCCGTCGAGCAGCAGCGGCACCCGTCCGCCGACCGCGTCGGCGATCAGCGGGAGTCGGTCGACGCTCGCCGGGGTGGTGTCGAGCTGACGGCCGCCGTGGTTGGACACGATGATCGCGGCGGCGCCGTGCTCGACGGCGAGCACCGCGTCGGCGGGGTGCAGGATGCCCTTGAGGACGATCGGCAGCGACGTGATCGAGCGCAGCCAGTCCACGTGCTTCCACGAGACCTCCGGGGAGAGGACGACCTGGCGGACGTTGCCGTCGCCGCGTAGGTTCGCGCAGTGCAGGCCCGGCGGCAGATCGTGGAAGTTGTTGCGGTCACCGCGCTCGCCCCGGCCCAGCGCGGGCGAGTCGACGGTGACGACCAGCGCCTTGCACCCGGCCGCCTCGGCCCGCCGTACCAGGGACGCGGTGAACCCCAGGTCGGGCTGGATGTAGAGCTGGAACCAGAGCGTGGCCCCGGTGGCGGCGACCTCCTCGACGGCCACCGTGGAGAGCATCGCCGCCATCATGATCACCCCGGCTCCGGCGGCGGCCCGCGCGGTCTCGGCCTCCCCTGCGGGGTGCGCCAGCCGGTGGAACGCCGTGGGCGCGAGCAGCACGGGCATCGAGGCGGCCTGGCCGAGCAGGGTCACGTCGAGCGTGGGCCGTTCGACGCCGCGCAGCACCCGGGGCAGCAGCGCGAGCCGCCGGAAGGCCGCCTCGTTGGCGCGGACGGTGACCTCGTCCTGGGCGCCACCGGCGAAGTAGTCGTAGTAGACCGGGTCCAGCTTCTCCCGGGCCACGTCCTCGAAGTCGCGCACGTTGAAGAGGTTCACGACGTCTCCTCGGGCAGTCGGCGGGTGGCAACGATCACGAGGTGGTACGAACCGAATCTCTCTCACACATTCCGGTGAATCCAGAGGCGCGTTCAATTTCGTACAACCGTCATGACTGTCCTGCTGCTCGTGCTGTTCGCGCTCTCCCTGCCGTTCTGGCTGCCGAGGGTGGTGACGGGGCTGCGGATGTGGCTGTTCGCGCGGATCAACGGCGTGGAGGGCGTCGCGGTGCCGGGCGAGCTCGTCGGCGTCCCGCAGTTCCTGGAGGTGTACGGCCATCCGGCAGCCGACGGGCGCAGCAGAGGCGCGGCGTTGTCGGACCTGTTCTGGTACTGGCTCTCCCCCGGCCCCGAGCTGCACCAGGAGCACCTGGAGCCGGGGCCGCTGCACGCCGAGGTGGCCCGGTGCACCCGGCGCGTCCTGACGCTGGGCACGCGGGAGGCCGAGCGGCTGGCGGTGGAGAGCCTGCGTGACGCGCTGCCCGGCGACCGGGGGCTGGTGCGGCTGCGTGACCTGGTGATGCCGGTGTGGGCGGAGTTCTACCACCGGCTGGTGTTCGGGACGCCGTGCCCGCCGGGGGTGCGGGAGCTGATCGTGGCCAGCGCCGACGACGTGGTGACGGCCTTGAAGTGCTGCGGGCTGCGCCACATGGACCGTCGGCTGCGGCTGACCGCCTACCTGGAGAGCGTGGAGAGCCGGGTGGCGCATCCGCTGCCGGCCTCGCTGGGCCCGCGCGAGCGCGCGCTCTACCTGCAGGGGGCGTTCTTCAACACGGCCGTCGTGCAGAGCTCGGAGGCGACCGCGCACGTGCTCATGGCACTGGCCGAGGGCGCGGACGGGCCGCTGGAGGAGGTGGTCGCCGAGACGCTGCGCCGGTATCCGCTGTTCGGGATCGCGCACCGGATCACCTCGGGCGACATCGAGCTCGGCACCGGGACGACGATCCCCGCCGGGTCGGTGCTCTGCTTCAACTATCCGGAATATCACCGCAGCGGGGGGCAGATCCCGTTCGGCGTGGCCGCGAACCGGCCCTGCCCGGCCTGGCGCCTGGCCCCCGTCACCATCCGCGCCGTGGTCGGGGAGCTGCGGGAGAGCTACGTGTTCCGCACCTCGGCCGGGCACGAGCGGGCGCTGCCGAACCGGGGCCCCTGCCTGATGGCGCCGCGCGGCCGGGAGTCCCGGCTGCGGGGCGTGGCGCTGGCGTTCCTGCGGGTGCGCGACCTGTGGGAGGACGTGTGGCGCAGCCTGGTGCAGCTCGTGCTCGGCACCTACATGGTGTGGCACGCCCGCCGCCTGCGGCTGTGCGAGAACCACTTCAACCGGGCCTGAGCGCGGACTTGTCCGGTTTGCCGCTCTCGTTGACCGGCACCTCGGTGAGCGTGGTGATCGTCCGGGGGACGGCCGCCTCGCCCAGCGCCTCGCGCACCAGCGCGGCCAGTTCCTCCCGACCGGCCCGCGCGCGCCCGGCGGGCACCACGTAGGCGTGCACGGCCTCGCCGGTCACCGGATCCGGCGCTCCGACGACGAACGCCTGGTCGACAGCCGGGTGAGCGGCGAGCACCGCCTCCACGGCCCCGGCGTAGCACACCTCGGCGCCCACGATGATCACGTCCCGGTCCGCCCGGTCAGGTACAGCAGCCCGTCGCCGTCCAGGCGGCCGAGGTCGCGGGTGCGCAGCCAGCCGTCGTCGCGCAGCACCTCGCGGGTGCCCTCCGGGTCGCCCCAGTAGCCGGACATCCGGTGCGGGCTGCTCACCCACACCTCGCCGACCTCGCCGGGGCCCACCGGCCGGTCGTCGCCACCGCGCAGGCTGAGCCGGACGTCCGGCAGCGGCCTGCCGACCGACGTCAGGTGCCCGGCCGCCAGGTCTTCGGGGGTGAGCATGGTGATCACGCCCGCCTCGGCCTGGCCGTACCCCTGCCAGATCACCGGGCCGAGCCGCGCGGTGGCGGCGGCGAGCAGGCGCGGGCCGGCGGGCGCGCCGCCGAGCACGAGGGCGCGCAGGCCGCGCGGCCCGGCGTCGAGCAGCGCGCGCAGCCGGGGCGGCGGCATCATGGCCGCGGTGATCGCGTAGCGGGCGATGGCGGCGGCCAGGTCCTCGCCGGGCTCGGGCATGACGACGGTGCCGCCCGCCACCAGGCAGCGGCCCGCGTACGTCATCATGACCGGGCTGGCCAGCGTCTCCTGCACCAGGCAGCGCTCGAACCTGGTCATCAGCGACGCCAGGACCGGCGGCCATCCCCGGTAGGCCAGGCTGTGGGCGCGATAGGTCTGCGCGCACGCCTTCGGCAGGCCGGTGCTGCCGCTGGTGTAGGTGAGCCTGGCGACGTCGTCGGGCCGCGCCCGCGCCCGCGCCACCCCGGCGGCGGCGCCGCGCAGCAGATCCGTAGCACCGGCCAGCGGCCCGAGCGACAGCACCCGCGTACCGCCCGCTCCGGCCGCCACCGTCGCCGCGCGTGTGGCCGCGCGTGTGGCCGCGCGTGTGGCCGCGCGTGTGGTCGCGCGGTGCAGGGCGGGCGTCATGGAGGCGGCGTCGGCGACGAGCGCGGCCGGGGGGTGACGCAGGACGTGGGCGAGCTGGGTGGCGCTCCAGCCGGGGCGCAGGGCCGCCACCCGGCAGCCCAGGGCGTGCGCGGCCAGGTGGACGGCGTAGGTCTCGGGCGAGTTGGCGGCGGCGACGGCCACGCCGTGCCCGGGGCCGAGCCCGGCCGAGCTCAGGTGCCGCGCGACGCGGCCGGTGAGGTCGAGGAGCTCGCCCGCGGTGACGGTCCGCGCGCCGTGCTGGAAGGCGGTGCGGCCCGGATCGGCCGCAAGCGCGTCGAGCACCGGCTGGGGAAACAGGTTCACGACAGTAGTACGAGTGCCGCTCGGTGGAGAGATTCGCGGAACTCGGCGCATGTATCGCCGGATTGCTGGGTACTGCACCAATTCATTGCACTATGCAATGATGGTCATGGGTGAAATGGCACACTTTCACCGCTGGAGGGCGGAAACGTGCAGGCGGGTTTCTCCTGGATCATCACCCCGCACAACGGTGCCGCGGTTCTCAGCCTGTCCGGCGAGCTCGACATCGCCGTCGCGGCCGAGCTTCGGCAGTGCATGGCGGAGGCGATCGCGAGCGCGGAGCCGCCCCGGGTCGTGGTGGATCTCAAGGGTGTGAGCTTCTGCGACAGCTCGGGGCTGAGCGTCCTGCTGTCCGGGCTGAGCGGGGCCGAGGCCGCGGGCGGCGCGCTCGTCCTGTGCGAGCTGCATCCGCGCCTCAAGCGGGTGCTCAACGTCACCGGACTGCATCGGCGCTTCCAGACCTACGACACGGTGACGGCCGCGGTGGCCGCGCTGCCCAGGGCGGTGGCGTCCTGACGATCAGGCGTCCGGCCAGCCCAGCGGATGCATGGCGGTCTCCTGCGGCTCGCCGCCCGCCTCGGTGAAGGCGGTCATCGCCTCGACCAGCGCCCGGCGCTGCCCCGGCGACAGGCGTGCGACGATCGCGCCGATCTCCGCGCGGCGCCGCACGCTGACCTCCTCGACGATCCGCCGCCCCTCGTCGGTCAGCCGGATCAGGCTCTCCCTGCGGTTGTGCGGATTGACCTCCCGCACGATCAGCTCCGCCGCGGCCAGCCGGTCGGCCATCCGCAGCGCGGTGGAGGAGTTGACGCCGAGCATCACGGCCAGCGTGACGAGCTTGGTCTCACCGTGACCGGCGAGCACCACGAGCATCCGGAACTGCGGCAGCGTCACCCGGTCCGCCACCGTGCCCAGCGAGCGGGCGGCGATGCCGACGAGCAGCCGCGTCCCGGTCAGCACGGCCGAGACGGCCGCCGAAAGATCGTCGTGGCGCTCTGACATACACGACCCGGTTCCCGAGAAAGTCTCACGTCAGTGTACGGAGCCGGTGCGCGCGCCGGAAGGTGTGCCGCCTGCCGCCCGTGCCGCCCGTGGCGAACCCGGCCGACGCGGTGACCGCGCCCCGCCCCCGGACGGTGAACACCTCCGAGACCTCCTCGCCCGGCAGCAGCGTCACCTCACGCCGCCCGGCGACCCGCTGCCCCCGGGGCGTCGTCAGCGCCAGCGTGACGCGCCGCCAGGGCACCTTCGAACCGTTCACCAGCGCCACCGTGACCTGGTCGCCCGCGCCTTCCACGCGCAGCCCGTACGGGGTGCGCGGGTCGTCGCCGATCGACGCGTCGAGCAGCGCCAGCAGCTCGGCCACCAGCTCCGGCCTGCGCCCCGCCAGGTCGCGCGTCTCCCCGAGGTCGGTGGCCAGGTCGTACAGCTCGACGCGCCCCTCGGGGCCCGCGCCCGCGATGCCGGGCGCGAACCTGAGCGCCTTCCAGCGTCCCCGGCGGATCGCCTGCGCCTTGCGCGGCCGGTTCCACACCAGGTGGTCGTGGCCCCGGCGGCGGCCGCCGTTGAGCAGCTTCCTGAACGACCTGCCGTCGATCGCGGCCGGCGCGGGCACCTCCGCCAGGTCCGCCAGCGTCGGCAGCACGTCGTAGAGCGTGACCGGCTCGCTCACCACCCGGGCGCGCATCTTCGGCGACCACGCGATCAGCGGCACCCGGATGCCCCCCTCGTACAGGTCACGCTTGTCGGCCCGGTAGGGGCCGTTGGAGTCGAACAGCCAGGGCGTCACGCCCTTCTCCCGGTGCGGCCCGTTGTCGCTGGTGAACAGCACCACCGTGTCGTCGGCGACGCCCGCCTCGCGCAGCGCCCCGAGCAGCGTGGCCACGTCGGAGTCCAGCCGCCCGACCTGCGCCGCGTGCCGGCGGTTGGCCCTGCTCCAGGGCTTGTCCTTGTAGCGCCCGGCGTTGCCCGGGACGACGCTGGGCGCGTGCGGCAGGTTCGTGGCGAAGTACAGCAGGAACGGGTCGTCCGACGGCTGCTTGACGAACTCGACGGCCCGCCGCAGGAACAGGTCGGGGGCGAACGCCTCGCGGCCGAGCGTCACCCGGCCGCCGTTGTGCCAGAGGTAGTCGGGGTAGTACTGGTGGGCGTGGCGGTGACCGATGTAGCCGAAGAACTCGCCGAACCCGCGCTCGTTAGGATGCGACGGCTGATCGGGCAGCTCCGGCCCGAACCCCCACTTGCCGATGCACGCGGTGCGGTAACCGGCGAGCTGGAGTAACTCCCCGAACGTGAGGTCGGCCTCGCTCAGCGAGTGCTGCGGGCCGCCCTCCGGGTTCTCCCGTACGGTCCCGTGCCCCGCGTGCATGCCGGTCAGCAGCGAGCACCGCGACGGGGCGCAGAGCGGCGCCCCGGAGTACGCGGTCTCGAACCGCACCCCCTCGCGTGCCATCCGGTCCAGGTTGGGCGTCGCGATCAGCCGCTGTCCCTGGCTGCCGATCTCCCCCCAGCCCAGGTCGTCGGCCAGGATGACGACGAAGTTGGGCCGCCGGGGGAACGCGGCCCGCGCCGGGGCGGCCGAGGCGGAGACGGTCAGGCTGGCCAGGGCACCCGTCAACAGGGTGCGGCGCGAGGGCGCGGCGATCATGCAGGACACCTTCAGGGCAACGGAAGATCGGCAGGCGAACCACCGGAGAACGGCAGGCGAACTCTGCCGGAGCCTTGGTGCGGAAGGGCGGGGCTCAGCAGTAGTCCCACAGCCCGCAGATCTCCCTGAGCTCGGGAGGCAGCTCGTCGTCTGTCGGCAACGGGCGGCCAGCGACGACCGTACCGCTACGGATCTTGTCGCGCCAGTCGCCCACCCCTTTCACGAAACCGCCGTGGTCGCGCTCGCCGTAGTCGAGCATCGACGGCTCCCACTCCACTCCGAGGAAGCCGCAGACCCGCCGCAGCTCGGCCTCGGGATCGGCCACCACGTCCTCGTAGCGGACGGTCAGCCCGTCCAGATTCGTCCGCGCCTCCTGCAGGTAGGTCATGTAGCTGAGCGTGCGCGGCACCGCCTCCTCCATGGGCCGCTTGGCCGGGTCCGCCTCGTGCCACGACTGCACGATCGACATCGGGTGCCGCAGCAGGAACACGAACCTCGCGTCCGGCCAGCAGGCCGCGATCCGCCGCCAGGCGAACACGTTGGACGGCGTCTTCTCCACCAGGATCGGCTTGCCGCTGCGGGCCAGCTCCCGGTGCAGCAGCCGGTCCCACACGAGGTGCTCGATGTCGCTGTGGGTGTGGCCGAGCAGCTCCATGGCCTGCCGGACCGGGTCGGTCGTCAGCCCGACCGTCATCCGGCGGAAGTGCGTCTCGATGGGCGAGTGCACCCGGGAGTGGCTGTTCAGCAGGACGCGCATGAGCGTCGAGCCGGACCGCACCGAGGAGAGCAGGAAGACCGGCGCCCGCAGCAGCCGGTCGTGCGCCGGATCGACCGGTGGCCGCACCTCGTCGCCGGGCAGGCGCTGCAGTTCGGGCGGCGGCTTGGGCACGGGCTTCGGCGCGGGCGCCGGCTTCCCGGCGCGGGCCCGTGTCAGCGTGTATCCGGTCAGTCCCTCGAGCGTCGCGTTGGCCCGGTACTTCCAGCTCATGGCCCGTCAACGTAGACATCACCGGTGAACCCCCGGTTAACCGGTCCTGTGAAATATCCCGGCGCCCGCCGTGGTTACACCTCCTGCTCCCGGGATCTTCACTGCGAAAGGCATGTTCTCCATGGCTCTCCCGCTCTCCATACTCGATCTGGCGCACATCGGCGAAGGAGAGACGGCCGCCGACAGTCTGGCCGCCAGCGTCACGATGGCGCGACGGGCCGAGGAATGGGGCTACCGGCGGATCTGGTACGCCGAGCACCACAACATGCCCACCATCGCCTCTTCGGCCACCAGCGTGCTGATCGCCCACGTGGCCGCGCACACCCGGACGATCCGCCTCGGCGCGGGCGGCGTCATGCTGCCCAACCACGCGCCGCTGACCATCGCCGAGCAGTACGGCACGCTCGCGACGCTGCACCCGGGCCGCATCGACCTGGGGCTGGGCCGGGCGCCGGGCAGCGACCAGCAGACGATGCGGGCGATGCGCCGCAACCCGGCCGCCGCCGACGAGTTCCCCCAGGACGTGCTGGAGCTGCAGGGCTACCTGACCGGCGAGTCGCGCATCCCGGGCGTGGAGGCGACGCCGGGCAAGGGCACCGACGTGCCGCTGTACATCCTCGGCTCCTCCCTGTTCGGCGCCCAGCTCGCCGCCATGCTCGGACTGCCGTACGCGTTCGCCTCCCACTTCGCGCCGGCCGCGCTGGAGGAGGCCGTGGAGCTCTACCGGCGTGACTTCCGGCCGTCGGCCCAGCTCGCGGAGCCGTACGTGATCGCCGGGGTGAACGTGATCGCCGCCGACACGGCCGAGGAGGCCCAGGCGCAGTTCCTGTCGGCCAAGCGCAAGCGGGTGGGCCTGCTGCTCGGCCGGGGCCGGACGTTCACGCCCGAGGAAGCCGACCTGGTCCTCGACTCCCCCGCCGGGCAGCAGATCCTGCAGATGACGCGCTACTCGGCCGTCGGCACCCCGCAGGAGGTCGCCGGCGAGCTGGACCGCTTCGCCGAGCACGCCCGCGCCGACGAGCTGATCGTGGTGTCGGCGGCGCCGGAGCGGGCGGCCTGGCTGCGCTCGCTGGAGCTGATCGCTCAGGTCCGCGGCCTGGTGGCCGCCTGATTCACGCCCTGACCGACAGGGCGTGGCTGAAGACGCCGCGCGGGTCCCAGCGGGCCTTCACCCGCCGCAGGCGCGCGTAGTTGGCCCCGTAGTAGAGCTCCGACCAGGGCACGCCCGAGGTGTTCCAGGCCGGGTCGGCGTGGTCGGCGTCGGGATAGTTGATGTAGGCGCCGCCGAGGTTGCCGCCCGGCACGGGCACGCCCCCGGTCGAGGCGAACGTCTTGCGGTGCAGGTCGCGCACCCACGCCAGCTCGGCCGCGCCGTCCTGCGTCTCGTCCCAGGTCGCCAGGTGGATGACCTTGAGGATCGAGCGGCGCTCCACCGTGGCCGTCGCCTCCGGGGCGACGGTGTTGACCCGTCCGCCGTACGACAGCAGCCACAGCAGGCCCGTCCTGGCGGGGCCGCCGGCGGTCAGGCTGTCGTAGGCGACGCCCGCCTGCTCGTCGGTGAAGCTGCTGCGCAGGTAGGCGGACTTGCCCTTGTACCGGCCCGCCTCTGTCGCCTCGCCCAGCGAGAGCGCCCGTACGGCCTGGAACCACGGCTGGCGCAGGAACGGGAAGACCGTCGCCCGCGGCGTGACGCCCTCTCCGACGGCGGCGAAGAAGTCCGACAGCAGCTTTTCGGCGCCGGGCACGCCCGCGTCGATCTGCGCCGGCAGGATCATGCCGCCCTGGTCGCCCTCCCCCGGCTGGCGGCCGGGGATCAGCAGCGAGCCCCACAGCGAGGCGTACGGCGTGCCGGGGGCGCTGTTGCGCTCGTGCCACTCACCGTAGTTGCGCAGCAGCCGCTGGAACGACTCGCGCGTCATGTCCTTCCACGCCCACGACCCGAGGCCCGACAAGACGGTGGCGGGCGGCCTGGGCAGCAGCGTGCCGGGGTCGTCGCCGCGTGCCCGGGGGTCGCGCATCCAGTAGCGGGTGACGACGCCGAAGTTGCCGCCGCCGCCCCCGGTGTGCGCCCACCACAGGTCGTGGTTCGGGTCGCGGGGGTCACGGGTGGCCACCACGGCGCGGGCCCGGCCGTTCCGGTCGACGACCACGACCTCGACGGCGTGCAGGTGGTCGACGGTCAGGCCGTCGCGCCGGGACAGCGGACCGTACCCGCCGCCCGCGATGTGCCCGCCCGCGGCCACGCCCCCGCACTGGCCGCCGGGGATCGTGACGCCCCAGCCGAGGTAGAGGCGCCGGTACGCCTGCATGAGCGTCGCCCCCGCCTCGATCGCGAACGCGCCGCGCTCCTCGTCGAAGTACACCTCGGACATCTCGCACAGATCGATCACCACTTCGGCGCCGTCGCCGACGAAGTTCTCGTAGCAGTGGCCGCCGCTGCGCACGGTCAGCCGCCGGTTCTCGCGCACCGCCCGGCCGACGGCCTTGACCACCTGCTCCGTCGTGCCGGCCAGGTAGAAGTAGTCGGGCTCCACGCGGAAGCGCAGGTTCGTCCGCCGGACCGCCAGGTCCTCGTAGCGGGGATCGGACGGGGGCACCACGACCGGCCCGAGCGGCTGCGGCCCGTCCGGCTCGCCGGGTAACCCGCCGGCCGCCGCGAGCCCGCCGCCGAGCGCGGCGGTCCCGCCGATGAAGCCCCTGCGCGTGACCTCGCTCATGATCGTCCTCTCGTCGGATGCTCTGCGGCTTCGACGCTACGAGCGGGGACGGGAGGCGGGTAGGCGGCCAGTTGCACAGTTGGGGTGGAGGTAAATGCACTGATCGGCTCCCTTGCCTCCACCTGACTGATCGCGTACAGTGTGCGAGTCCTGTTGCCGTCATCCGAGGTGAACTGTTGGAGATCTGAGGCCGAGACGCCGCGCCCACGTCTGTGGTGTGCGCACGCCCGACCTCAGGTGATCGTCCGACGCCTCGTTCTTCGCGTACGGCCTGCGATCCTCTGTTCCGTAGTTCGGGCGGCCTTTCCGCGGTGTCTCCACGTGTCCTGAAATTCCTGACACGGCGAGGAGCCACCCTTATGTCATTTTCTATCGTCTGCGACGGCCTCTCCTACGAGTGGGCCGACGGCACTCCCGTCCTCGACGGGCTCGACGTCGCCTTCGGAGCCGGGCGCACCGGTCTCATGGGCGTCAACGGCTCCGGCAAGTCCACGCTGCTGAAGCTCATCGCCGGTGAGCTGCGCCCGTCCGCCGGGACGATCAGCGTCGCCGGCGACGTCGGCTACCTGCCGCAGGACCTGCCCCTGGCCACCGGCGCGACCGTCGCCGGGCTGCTCGGCATCGAGCGGCAGCGGGCCGCGCTGCACGCGATCGAGGGCGGCGACGCCTCCCCCGAGCACTTCACCGCCATCGGCGACGACTGGGACATCGAGGAGCGGGCGCACGCCGAGCTGGACCGGCTCGGCCTCGGCCACCTCGGCCTGGACCGGCCCGCCGGCACCCTGTCCGGCGGCGAGGTCGTGATGACCGGTCTCGCGGCGCTGCTCGTGCGCCGGCCCGGCGTGCTGCTGCTCGACGAGCCCACCAACAACCTCGACCTGGACGCCCGCCGCCGCCTCTACGCGGCCGTGCGGTCCTGGTCGGGGGTCCTGGTGGTGGTCAGCCACGACCGGGTCCTGCTCGACCTGGTGGACCAGATCGCCGACCTGCGCGACGGGGCGGTGCGCGTGTTCGGCGGCAACCTGACCGCCTACGAGCAGACGCTCACCGCCGAGCAGGAGGCGGCCGAGCGGATGGTGCGCGTCGCCGAGGGCGACCTCAAGAAGCAGAAGCAGGAGATGGAGGACGCCCTGGTCAAGCTGAGCCGCCGGACGCGCTACGGGGACAAGATGAACGCGAACAAGCGCGAACCCAAGATCATCATGGGTGCGCGCAAGCGGCAGGCGCAGGTGTCGGCGGGCAAGCACCGCAACATGCACGCCGAGAAGCTGGAGCAGGCCCGCGAGCGCCTCACCGAGGCCGAGCAGGCCGTCCGCGAGGACGCCGAGATCCGCGTGACGCTGCCGCGCACCGAGGTCCCGGCCGGTCGCACGGTCCTGACGCTGTCCGGCGTCCCGGGCCTCCACGAGCTGCGCGGCGGCCCCGACGCCGACGGCGAGCCCGTGGCGGAGCTGGTGCTCCGCGGCCCCGAGCGCGTCGCGCTGATCGGCCCGAACGGGTCGGGCAAGACGACGCTGCTGCGCGCGATCGCGTCGGCGGGCGAGTCCGCCGAGGGGCCCGGCGTGCACGTGGGGGTGCCGATGCGCTACCTGCCGCAGCGGCTGGACCTGCTGGACGGCTCGCTCAGCGTGCTCGACAACGTCCGCCGGTTCGCCCCGTCCGCCCCCGTGGGCGAGGTGCGGGCGCGCCTGGCCCGCTTCCTGTTCCGGGGGGCGCGGGCCGAGCAGCCGGCGGCCACCCTGTCGGGCGGCGAGCGTTTCCGTGCCGTCCTGGCGGCCCTGCTCTCCGCCGAGCCGCCGCCCCAGCTGCTGCTCCTGGACGAGCCGACGAACAACCTGGACATGGCCAGCGTCCGCCAGCTCTCCCAGGCGCTGTCGGCCTACCGGGGCGCGCTGCTCGTGGTCAGCCACGACCTGCCGTTCCTGGAAACGCTCGGCATCACCCGCTGGCTGGCCAAGCATCCGGAGGGATGATTGTGTGTCCGGAGAACCTGTGAGGAGGGCACCTGTGAGCCGCAAGATTTCCTCCGTCGTCGGAGGCAAGGACGCCGCCGCGATCGAGACGTACGCATCCACGAACCCCGCCCGCACCGCCGAGGTCGTCGCCGAGGTGGGGCTGGCCGACGCCGAGACCTTCGCCGCCGCCGCGGCGACGGCCAGGCAGGCGCAGCGGGAGTGGGCCAAGGTCCCCGCCCCGGTCCGGGGGCGGGTGATCGCCTCCATCGGCCGGCTGGTCGAGGCCAACACCGAGACCCTGGCCCGGCTGGTCACCCGGGAGATCGGCAAGCCGTACAGTGAGGCACTGGGCGAGGTGCGGGAGATCGTCGACACGTGCGACTTCTTCCTGGGCGAGGGCCGCAGGCTCTACGGGCAGACCGTGCCGTCGGAGATGCCGGACAAGAACCTGTTCACCTTCCGCAACCCGGTCGGCGTGGCGGCGGTGATCACGGCGGGCAACTTCCCGGTGGCCGTTCCGTCCTGGTATCTGGTGCCCGCCCTGTTGTGCGGCAACGCGGTGGTGTGGAAGCCCGCCGAGTACGCGGCCGCCTCGGCGCACGCGCTCTACCGGCTGTTCGCGGCGGCGGGGCTGCCCGACGGCGTGCTGAACATCGTCTTCGCCGATGGTGAGCAGACGTTCCTCGGGCTGGAGCGGGCGCTGGACGCCGGCGACGTGCACAAGGTCGGCTTCACCGGCTCCAGCGAGGTCGGCAGGAAGATCGGCGAGCTGACCGGGCGGCACCTGCAGTCGGCCTGCCTGGAACTCGGCGGCAAGAACCCGATGGTCGTCATGCCGGACGCCGACCTGGACCTGGCGGTGGAGGGCGCGCTGTTCTCCGGCTTCGGCACGGCCGGTCAGCGGTGCACCAGCCTGGGCACGGTCATCGCGCACGAGTCGATCCACCGCGAGTTCACCGACCGCTTCGCCCGGGCCGTACGGGAGGCCAGGATCGGCGACCCCGAGCAGGACGTGCTGGCCGGGCCGCTGCTGGACCGCAAGTTCGCCGACCGCTACGAGCAGTACCTGACCTGGATCGAGCCCCACCACCGGGTCGTCACCGGCGCCACCGGCCGCATCACCGCCGGCAGCCCGCACCGGGACTTCACCGGCGAGGGCGGCCTCTACTACCACCCGGTCGTGGTCGACGGCGTGCGGCCGGACGACCGGCTGTTCCTGGAGGAGACGTTCGGGCCGATCGTCGGCGTCACCGCGTTCGCCACGCTGGAGGAGGCGGTCGAGCTGGCCAACCTGCCCGGCTACGGCCTGTCCAGCTCCATCTACACCACCGACGCCAAGCACGCCTTCCGCTTCCGCGAGGGCGTCTCGGCGGGCATGGTCAGCGTCAACAACTCCACCTCGGGGGCCGAGGCGCACCTGCCGTTCGGCGGCAACGGCAAGTCGGGCAACGGCAGCCGGCAGTCCGGGATGTGGGTGCTCGACCAGTTCACCCGCTGGCAGGCGATGAACTGGGACCACTCCGGGCGGCTGCAGAAGGCCCAGATGGACGTCGCCGACATCACTCCGGACAGGGACTTCCGGCTCTAGTCCGGCGCCCCGGGTGCCGCAACGACGACGGGACGCGGATGCCCGCGTCCCGTCGTGCGAACGGCCGTCAGACCTGGCCGGCCTTCTCCAGGGCGGCGCAGCAGGTGTTCACCAGCAGGCGGGTGACCACGTACGGGTCGATGTTGGCGTTGGGGCGGCGGTCCTCGATGTAGCCCTTCTTGTCCACCTCGACCTGCCACGGGATGCGGACCGAGGCGCCGCGGTCGGAGACGCCGTAGGAGTACTTGTTCCACGGGGCCGTCTCGTGGGCGCCGGTCAGGCGGCTCTCGATGTCGGCGCCGTACTGGGAGACGTGCTCCATGGGCTTGTCGCCCTCGCCGAGCGCCTCGCAGGCGGTGATGATGGCGTCGTAGCCCTCACGCATGGCCTTGGTGGAGAAGTTGGTGTGCGCGCCGGCGCCGTTCCAGTCGCCGCGGGCGGGCTTGGCGTCGAGCGTGGCCTCCACGCCGAACTCCTCGGCGGTGCGGTAGAGCAGCCAGCGGGCGATCCACAGGTGGTCGGCGACCTCGACGGGACCCGCCGGGCCTACCTGGAACTCCCACTGGCCGGGCATGACCTCGGCGTTGATGCCGGAGATGGCCAGACCGGCGTCCAGGCAGCGGTCGAGGTGCAGCTCGACGATCTCGCGGCCGAACACGGCCTCGGCGCCCACACCGCAGTAGTAGTGGCCCTGCGGAGCCGGGAAACCGCCCTCGGGGAAGCCGAGCGGGCGGCTGCCCTTGAAGAACGTGTACTCCTGCTCGATGCCGAACCAGGACTCCTGGTCCGCGTAACGCTCGGCGATCGGGCGCAGCAGCGCGCGGGTGTTGCTCTTGTGCGCGGCGCCGTCGATCTCCTCGACCTCGCACAGGACCAGCACGTGCTCGCCACCGCGGATCGGGTCCGGGCAGGTGAACACGGGGCGGAGCACGCGGTCCGACGAGTGGCCCTCGGCCTGGTTGGTGCTGGAGCCGTCGAAACCCCACACCGGCGGCTCTGCCCCGTCGGCCAGGATCTTGGTCTTGGAGCGCATCAGAGCCGTGGGCTCGGTGCCGTCGATCCAGATGTACTCAGCCTTGTAGCTCACCGGCGATCCTTTCAGGGTTTCTCTCAGCCACGCCGAGTCTTAAGGACAGCCGTTTCCACCTTTTTGCCCGAATGTGAACGGCGTGTTAAGCCGGTCGTCCCTCCTTCGCCGGATCAGGCCCCTTCCCGCCTGGCGTGGCCGTCGTAGCCCAGCAGCCGCATGGCGGTGTCGGGGTCCAGGGCGGCCGCCAGGAGCTGGGCCCTGGCGTGCGCCTGGTCGCGTTCGTGCTCGGCCTTGGCCTGGGCGGCACGCAGGCTCTTGACCGCGACCGCCGCCAGCCCGGTGCCCACGATCACCGCGACCACGACCACGAACAGCACCGCCAGCAGCCCCGGCGAGGCGATCCCGCCGCCGGGCTCCGGGTCGCCGGTGCCCGCCAGCGCGCCGCTGACGGCCAGCCCGCTGATGAGCGCGAGCACCACCAGGGCGAGCACGCTGCCGCCGGCCATCCACCAGCGCCGCCGCGCCGCCTCACCGCGCGGACGGCCGTTCGCGGCGACCGCGCCCTCGAACACGGCCGCCGGTTCGCCCGCCCACGGCACGAACTCCGGCCGCGCCACGTCCGCCTGCACCGGCACCGGCACCTGCGCCTGGGCCTGGGCCTGGGCCTGGGCCTGCGCCGGGATGATCACCATGGGCCCCGCCACCTCGTGCGGTGGGGCGGGCTCCTCCTGCGGAGCGCTCCGCGCGGGCGGGGCGGCGTCGTCCGGGACCGGCAGGTCGCGTTCGATGCGGCTGTGCTCCCGGTGGGCCCGGACCGCGTCGCGGTGGTAGTCCTCCAGTTCCCGGTAGAAGTCGTCGCCGGCGTAGACGGTGCCGTCGACCAGCGGCCCGCGGGCCCGCTCGATGATCGCCACCACGTCCTCCCCGTTGAGCGTGCGGTGCGTCTCCAGCGCGTGGGCCAGGCACAGGACGTCCCTGCGGCGCTCCTCCAGCAGCCGCTCGGTCTTCTCCAGCAGCCGCGCCAGGTTGTCCTCGATCCGCTCCCCCAGCACGCCGGGGTCCGGGCCGGGCTCGCGGCGCGGCGAGCGCCGGCGTGCGCCCCTGCCCCCGGTGATCTCCAGCTCCTGCAGCGCCGGCAGCGAGGTGACGCCGGAGCCCATCCCCCAGTACGACTCCATGAGCGCCGTCAGGAACGTCGCCGAGTGGAGGTCGCCGGAGACGCCGGAGGAGTTGTCCTCGCCGAAGAACATCCGCTCCCCGGCCAGCGACGCGAGCGAGACCATGATGTCCGCCTCGTACTCGGACTTCCACCGGGTGAACTGGTCGTCGGGCCTGATGGAGGCCACCAGGCCCAGGTGGTCGGCGCCCTTCTCGATGGTGGCGACGTCGATCTCCAGGTGGAAGCGGGTCACGTACGCGACGACCGCGTGGCAGGCCTCGTGCACGGCCACGGCGTGCCGCTCGCGCTCGAGGTACTCGACGTCCTCGGGCGGCCCGAGCTGCTTGAGCCGTTTGGCGCGCAGCACGTCCGGCCAGGTGATGACATCGCGCCCGTCGCGGACGGCGGTGATGAGCGACTCGTTGACCAGGTCCTTGATGGTGGCGCCGGTCGCGTACGGGGTGATGGTGGCGAGCCTGTCGATCTGCTCGGCGGTGAGCCGGTGCGCGACCTTGGCGAAATAGCCCTGGTAGGTGCGCACCCGCCCGGCCTTGGACGGATGGCCGACCTTGTAGACGCGGTCGATGCGGCCGGGCCGCAGCAGCGCCTCGTCGAGGGCGTCCGGCCGGTTGGTGGCCATCATGACGAGGACGCGGTAGCGGGGCGGCGGCTTGGGCCGCATCCCGAGCGTCCGCCGGACCAGCCGGTTGAAGAGCCCGCGCGGCTTCTTCAGCGCTGACAGCTCCGCGAGCAGCGCCTGCAGGGTGCCGGCGTCGCCGTTGCCGGTGCCGCCGCCCCCCGTGAAGAACCGGTTGCCGTGGCCGGGGTCGCGGAAGGCCAGGGCCATCCGGCTCTCCTCCGACAGGTACGTCATGCCGTGACAGGCGGAGAAGCCGCTCCCGGGCGGGCCCTGCCGGACGGGACGGCCGCGCCTGCCGAGCGAGTCGGCCCCGTCGAAGAAGACGATCACCCCGCCGTAGCGGAGGGCGAGCTTGCGCAGCCTCCTGAAGAGCGTCTTGACCTTGAGGACGCCGACGCCCATGAACAGGTTCGCGAACGCGCCAGGATCGACGTACACGTACGGTTTGCCGGTCTCCCCCGCCACGGCCTCGGCCATGAGCGACTTGCCGGTGCCCGGTGGCCCCCACAGCAGCAGCCCGCCGGGCACGTAGCCGCCGCGCTCCTCGATCTCGCCGGGCCGTTCCAGGAGGACGACGTTCTCGCGGACCCGCTCGACCACGTGGTCCTGCCCCCACACGTCGGCGAAGCGGGTGCTGATGTCGTCGGGGAAGTACGTCTCCACCCCGCCCCTGGACAGCGCCCAGAGCAGGCCCGCGACCGGGAGGACGAGCGCGAGGAGCCCGACGGCGACCTGCGCGACGGACGGCAGCGCGGCGAGGACCAGCGCGGGCGCCCGGAACACCGCCAGGAACGGGCTGGTGCCGAGCACCGCGCCGAGCACGAGCCCGGCCAGCGTGATCCAGAACGCGGCCTTGGCCAGCCGGGCCAGCCGGAACCTGGCCCAGTCGCCGAAGCGCCGGTGCGACCATCGCTCGAACCCGCCGAAGACCCGCCCGCTCCAGAACCGGTGGTAGCCGGGCGATACCTCGCTCACCAGGAAGTGCCCCTGCCGGACGGCCTCCGCGCCGAGCAGCCAGAAGATCCACTGATGGTCCCGCGCGATCACCAGCATCGCGTCGGAGTAGGGCACGATGCCCGGGAAGTCGGCCATCACCTTCCACGTGAGGACGAGGTAGGCGACGGCCAGGCCGGTGAGGAACTTGCCCCTGTCCCAGAACCGCGCCCGCGGGCGGGTGGCGAAGCCGGGGACGGCGGGCCCGCTGCCGGGTGCGCGCAGCCCTTCGTGGAGTGTGCTCTTCACGCGGTGCTCCCTCATCCGGGCAGCCGGAGCAGCTTGAACGAATTCGCGATCTCGTCGAACTCCGCCCTGCGCTCCAGGTAGCAGGTCGGCCGGCAGGCGATGAGCATGACGGAGACGGTGGCGCCCGAGCCGTCGAGGATGGCGGTCTGGTCGAACGTCTGGTGGGTGGCGCCGATCCGGTAGCTGTAGCGGACCCGTACGCCCCGGGCGCCGCCGTCGAGCCGGATGGGCTCGTCGCTGAGCCGCTCGAACCCGCTGAGCACCGGCGGCCTGCCCGACCGCAGCACCCGGCCCAGGTACGCGCCGCGCGACTCCTCGGTCACCGGCAGGATGAAGTCGCGCAGCCGGTCCAGCGACACCGTGTCGCGCTGCTCGCCGGTGAGCCGGTGCACGGTGGCGTAGACGAACGGGTCCCGCGAGCCGAACAGGTGGTCGACGCCCGGCTCCCGCGACCGGTCGAAGGCGACGGACCAGACCCGCTGCTCGCGCAGCCGGGCCGCCTCGGAGCCGGGCGGGTCGCCGCTGAGCACGGTCTCCAGCGGGGCCGGGTCGATCCTGGCGAAGGAGGCGGGCACCTTGAAGTAGGTGGTGCCGTCCCTGTCGCGTACGTAGGTGAACTCCGGCTGCCCGCACGCAACCGGCAACAGGACCGCGGCGATCAGCGCGATCCACGCCCGTCTCTTCTTCACCGGGGGCCTACCTCCAATGACGAGGCACCGACGTTGTTGTGCCCGTTTTCGCATCGAGTGAGCCCGGTGCACGGTGACAAATCTTGACCAAATCTTGGCCGTACGTCGGCCTCGCTTGTTACAGATCAACAGGAAACCGTGGCTTTGGCGCGCCCCCATTGGTGTGCGGCGAGAAGTAGCCGAAGATGGAGGTTCTCCTCACGCACGACCGGAGCCAGCCATGACAGAACCGGCCGTCGACTCCTACGGCATGGCCGCGGAGCGCGCCTTCGCCGAAGTGTGGTCGCGCGACGCGCTCTCGGTCAGGGAGCGCCGCCTCGTCCTGCTCGGGCTGCTCGTCGGGCAGGGGCTCGACGACCAGGTGGCCGAGCAGCTCGACGCCGCCCTGCGCACCGGCGACCTGAGCGAGAGCGAGCTGCGCGAGGTGGTCGTCTTCCTCACCCACTACGCCGGCTGGTCACGCGGCGCCCAGCTGAACGCGCAGGTCGAAGACCTGATCGAGCAGGTCAGGCAGGGTCGATCCGGTAGACCGGGCCCTGCAGGCTGAGCGCGTAGAGCTCGCCGTCGTGCCCCTGGCCGAACGACGAGAGCTGATCCACTCGCCCGATCTCGTCCCCTCGGGCGGGCTCGGCCGCCGGCGCCGCCTTGACCCAGCCCGCGCAGAAGTCGCCGTACAGGAACCGCCCGCGCAGCCAGTCGATCTTCGTGCCCCGGTAGACGTAGCCGGCGATCACCGAGCAGTTGCCGCCCTCGCCCAGCGGGTAGGCGATCACCGGGTCGACCAGGTCGCGCGCCTTTCCGCCCGCGCCGAACGGGTGCTCGCCCTCGCGCAGGTTCCAGCCGTAGTTCTCGCCCCCCTTGGAGCCGGCCGGCTGGTGGTCGACCTCCTCCCAGGCGTTCTGGCCGACGTCGCCGATCCACAGATCGCCGCTCTCCCTGTCGAACCCGAACCGCCACGGGTTGCGCAATCCGTACGCCCAGATCTCCGGCCGCGCGCCCGCCCGGTCCGCGAACGGGTTGTCCTCGGGGATCTTGTATGCGGAGCTGAGGAGCTTGCGACGATACGGGGTTCCGCGCGGGTCGATGCGCAGGATCTTGCCGAGCAGGGTGCTCAGGTCCTGGCCGTTGCCCTCCGGGTCGCCGCCGCTGCCGCCGTCGCCGAGGGCGATGTAGAGGTGGCCGTCGGGGCCGAAGGCGAGCTGGCCGCCGTTGTGGTTGGCGTACGGCTGCTTCTGCGTGAGCACGTCACGCCTGGCGGTGGCCTCGTTGCCGTCGTAGGCCCACTCGGTGACGTGCGTGGTGCCGTCGGCGTCGGTCCAGTCGAGGTAGAGCCAGCGGCCCGTCGGGTGGAACGCCACGCCGAGCAGGCCCTGCTCGTTGCCGTCGCTCACCTCGCCCGACAGGTCGACGATCGTCGCGCCGTCGGTGGTGCGCAGCTTGCCGCCTTGCTCGGCGACGTAGAGCCGGTCGTCGCCCTTCCGCACGGCGAACGCCACCGGCCGGTCCAGCTCGGCGATCCGCGTGAACCGCACCCTGCCTTCCGCGGCCGCGGACGGTTCGGCCGGCGTCCCGGCGGACGTGCCCGCCTCCGACGCGGCCGGCGACCGCACCTCCCGCTCCGGCACCCCGGCCGAGCACGCGACCAGCGCGACGGCGAGTAACCCGACCGGCACAGCCCCAACAAGACGCACCCCCTCATCCTGCCACCCCCCCGCCTCAAGCGCCGCACCCACGGCATGGGGGCGCGCCCCCTCACCCCATGGCACGGGGGACGCCTCCCGACCGAAGAGCCGCCCCTCCGAAGGCTGGGGCCTGCCGTCCTCTGAAGGGCGGCACCTCCGAGGCGTGGAGGCCCCCCTCTGACGAGCCGCACCCCCAGGCATGGGGCGGCGGGGGCGGTGCGTGGTCTGTCTCTTACACACATCGGGCCCTGCCGA
>NZ_LAVL01000050.1 GCF_001083785.1 Nonomuraea sp. SBT364 | reverse complement strand
GAACTTCCCGTTCGGAGGGACGAGCATCCTGATCATGGTTGGTGTCGGCCTGGACACGGTCAAGCAGATCGAGAGCCAGCTGCAGCAGCGCAACTACGAAGGTTTCCTGCGGTAGTGCGTCTCGTCCCGGCCGCCCCGGAGCGCACCCGTCACCGGACCGTCTCCTGGACGGCGCCGACCTCGTCCATGCCGGGCGCCCTCGGTATCCAGCGCAGCGCGAGGACGCCAAGCGCGCCGTGAAGGACGGCCGCGGTGAGGGCGGCGGCGTGCAGACCCGTGACGAACGCGGCCTTCGCCTCACCGGCCACCGCCGGCGCCAGGTCGGCGATCTGGAGCGTCTCGTCGAGCGTGCCGGCCAGGTCCGGCCCCTGGAGCCGGAAGAGCAGGGCGGCGAGCGAGCCGAGGAGCGCGATGCCGAGGGCGTTGCCGATCTCGTTGCTGGTTTCGGCGATCGCCGCCGCGGAACCGGCGCGTTCCGGAGGGACCGCGGCGACGGCGGTGTCGGCGACGACGCTGAAGGAGATGCCGTAGCCGACGCCGGCGATGACGGTCGAGGCGATGTACCAGCCGATCCCGCCGGACAGGCCGATGGGCATCAGCACAAGCAGACCTACGACGATGCAGAAGTGGCAGGCGATGAGCGCTGCTCGTTTGCCGATGCGTTCGACCAGCGCCGGTGTGACGACGCAGGTGACGGTGAGCACCGCCGCGCCGGGAAGGGCGAGGAGGGCGGCGTGCAGCACGGACAGGCCGAGGACCGACTGGAGGTAGACGCCGGCGAGGTAGGCGGTCGCCGACCAGGCGGCCAGGGGCAGCAGCCCGGTGATGACCGCGATCGTGAACATCCGGTCGCGGAACAGGCGGAAGTCGATCAGCGGCTGGTCGAGGCGGCCCTGCCGCCGGACGAACCACCCGAGGATGGTGATGCCGGCGACCCCGGTGACCGCCGAGGTCACCGTCAAGCCCTCTGCGGCGGCGTGCTTGATCGCGTACACGCTCAGCAGGATGCCCGCGGCGGAGAGCAGGACGCTCAAGGCGTCGAGGCGACCCGGCCGGGTGGCGCGGACCTCGCGGAGCAGGATCGGGGCCAGCAGCAGGAACAGCAGGGCGACGGGGAGATTGATCAGGAAGACCGACCCCCACCAGAACCTGCTCAGCAGCTGTCCGCCGACGACGGGTCCGATCGCGAAGCCGGCGGCGAAGGTGGCCGCGAAGATCCCGATCGCTTTGGACCGCTGGCGCGGGTCGGTGAACAATTCGCTGAGCACCGCCAGTGCCGAGGGCAGCAGCGTGGCCCCGGCGACGCCCATCAGCAGCCGGAAGGCGATCAGCAGCGCGGGGGTGGGCGCGAATGCCGCTCCGGCTGAGCCGAGCCCGAACACCGCTGCGCCGATCAGCAGCAGTTTCAGCCGCCCGTACCGGTCGCCGAGGTTGCCGAACGCGATGAGCAGCGATCCAACGGCGAATCCGTAGACGTCCAGGATCCACAGGGCCTGATCGGCAGTGGGGGACAGGGCCTCGGTGATCTTGGGCATCGCCAGGAAGAGGACCGAACCGTCCATCGCCACCAGCAGTACGGGGCCGAGGATCACCAGCAGGCCGAGCCACGCCCGCAGGTCGGCTGAGTGAGGAGCATGCCGTTCGTTCATGTCCTCGACGGTGGGACGCCGGCCGCCCGACAGCCATACCCGCGCCATGGGTACACCCCGCAGGGACACCCAGGCCCGGACCGTCCCGCCTAGGCTGGGCCCATGGAGCTAGAGAGCCTCGGGACGTATCTGAAATCCCGTCGCGACCGGGTCAGGCCCACCGACGTCGGCCTGCGGACCTACGGCACCGCCCGCCGCGTGCCGGGCCTGCGCCGTGAGGAGCTCGCCCAGCTCGCCGGCGTGAGCGTCGGCTACTACACCCGGTTGGAGCAGGACCAGGCCGGCACCGCGTCCGAGCAGGTGCTCGATGCGCTCGCCCGCGTGCTCCAGCTCGATTCGGCCGAGACGGCCCACCTGCACAACCTCGCCCGTCAGAGCAGCGCATCACGCCTGGTACGCCCCGGCCCCGAGACACCGCAACCCCGGGTGCTGGCGCTCTTGGAATCTGTGGCGGAGACCACGCCGGCCCGTGTGCTCGGCCGCCGCGGCGACGTGCTCGCCTGGAACCGCATCGGACACGCGCTCTTCGCGGAGCACGTCGACTTCGACGCGCCCCGGGATCTCGCGCGGCGACCGTCTGTCCCTCGGATGTTCTTCCTCGATTCCCTGATGCGCGACCTGCATCGGAACTGGGACGAGCTCGCCCGCATCCACGTCGCCTACCTGCGGCTCACCGCCGGCCGGTATCCCACCGACGCCCGTCTCGCGGAGCTGATCGGCGAGCTCGCCATGCGCAGCGGCGACTTCGCCACGCTGTGGGCCACAGGCGACGTCGCGGACTGCACCGTCGGCACGATGCGCCTGCGACACCCCACCGTCGGAAGGGTCGACGTCGACTACCAGGTGTGGCTCCAGCCCGACAGTCCCGACCACCGGCTCGAGATCTTCACGGCCGGTGACGGCGCCTCGGCCGACGCGCTACGGCTCCTGGCCGGCCAGGTCACCGCCCGGCGACCCGCGGACTTCCGCACCGAGCCAGGCAGGCCGAGAACCGTCGAACAGGTGGGCACGAACACCACGGAAAGCGCTTCTTGAGAGAAGCTCGTCGCATCTACGGAGCGGTGGTGTTCCTCGTGGTGACGTCCGGAATCTAGGGCTCCTGCTTGAGCTGGATGATCTGGAGGTAGTTCCCGTCGGGATCCGCGAACGTCGCGAAGCGGCCGCCGGGGCGGTCCTCGGCGGGAGCGATCCAGTCCACGTCCGCCGCCCGCAGCTGCGCCTCGACGGCGTCGAAGTCGTCGACGTGGAAGTTGAGGATCATCCGGCCCGGCTCGTTGTTCTTCGTGTCCACGTCGTCGCGCTCTTCGATGATCAGCCAGAAGCCGCCCAGGTCGATCACTCCTTCGCCGTCGTGGCCGGGTGTGAGCGCCTTGCGGTACCAGTCACGCAGCTCCGCGGGGCGGGTGGTGCCGATCAGGATGCTGCCGGGCTTCGGTGTGATCATTTCGGGCTCCTTTGGTTGGTTTCATCGAGATGGCCGTGAGTAGGGGCGTCCGCGCACGTGCCGGCCGGGGTCACGTGGGACCGAGCTGGAAGGGGTTGTCGCCGGCGGCGAGGGCGGGAAGGAGTGTGGATTCGAGCATGCTGTAGAGATGCCGCTGGAACATGGGGCCGAAGGTCACTCTGGCGACTCCGAGGGAGGCGAGCTCCGACAGGGAGCGGGCGCCGCGGCCGTAGGCCACGTTGACGGGGCCGGAGATGCCTTCGGTGAGAGTCTTGATCATGGCAGGGTCGCCCACGCCGATCGGATAGACACAGTCCGCGCCGGCCTCGAGGTAGCGCGCGCCGCGCTCCAGGCTGGTGGCCAGCTGCTCCTCCGGAGTTCCCGCCTGGCGCAGGAACGCGTCCGTGCGGGCGTTGATGACCAGGTCCACGTTCAGCGACCGCGCCGCCTGGCGGACGGCGGCCAGGAAGTCCGCCTGCTCGCCGACGCTCAGCAGCTTCCCGCTCGCCGGGTCTGAGTCCTCCAGGTTCAGGCCGGCCGCTCCGGTCGCGGCGAACCGCTCGACCAGTTCCGCCGGCGCCAGCCCGTACCCGCGTTCGAAGTCCACGGTCAGCGGCACTTTCACCGCCTGCGCCATCCGCCGTGCCGCGTCCAGGACCGCCTGCACCGGAGCTGCCTCCCCGTCCTCGAATCCGAGGATCTGGGAGGTCGCGGCGCTGCTCGTGGCCACGGCGGAGAAGCCCGCGGCCTCCACCATCCGTGCCGAGGCCGCGTCCCAGGCGTTGGGGAGCACCACGGGTGTGCCTGGCACGTGCAGTCCTCGCAGCGCCGCGGCCTGTTCCGGCTTCGGCGTGGTCGCACCGGACGCGGCGGCTCCCGTGACGCCGGAGGAATCCTCGGCGGTCGTGGTCCGGCTGGATGAGTCGCTCATCTGGTTCTTCTTTCTCACGGATGGGTGCGTGTGGCGGCCGCGCGGGCAGCGGGGCTATGTCGTGGCGGGCAGGCCGGACCCGCCCAGGCGAGATCTCCTAGGATGAGCGTGGGCTCGCCAGCCCCCTGGCCGATGACGCCTGCCGGCTGCTCATGGGTGTCGTCCTTGTCAGGTGGTGAGGAGTCGTCGCCGGCGGCCGTGCCGGTGGCTCCCTCCTTCGAGCGAGATGGTAGCGTGATGCTAGCTAGAGTGCTTTCATCATGCAAGGAGGGGGGAGGGGTGCATGCTGGGTCGGATGTACGAAGGCGAGGACTGCGCGGCCGCGCGGGCGCTGGAGTTGGTCGGCGAACGCTGGAGTCTGCTGATCCTGCGCGATGCGCTCTTTCGGCATTTCACCCGGTTCTCCCAGTTTCAGGGCAGCCTGGCCATCGCACCGAACATCCTGGCCAAGCGCCTCAGCGGCTTGGTCGAGGCTGGGATTTTGCGTACGCATGCTCTTGAGTCCCGGCCGGGCCACCAGGAGTACCTGCTGACGGAGATGGGCCAGTCGCTCAAGCCGGTCATCGTCGCGCTGACGCGGTGGGGTGATCGTTGGATCGGCCCGGGGCCCGTGGAGTTCGTGCACCAGCGGTGCGACACGGAGGTCGAGCACGAGATCCGGTGTGCCGCCTGCGAGGACGACGTCGACCTCGCGGACGTGCAGGTCCGGCCGCGAGCATTCCAGCCGGCAGGGTAGCCGGAGGTCACGCCGTGCCGCGGTCGACGGAGTCTTCGCTACGCCTTGTCGAGGGTGATGCCGAGTTCGACCATGGCGGGGGAGGGAGGGCCGCCTTCCGAACGTTCGGTTTTCCTGCCGGGCACGCGTGGGGCCAGGGTGCGGGGATCGACGGCTTCGACGGGGGCCCCTGTGCTGTAGAAGCCCTGCGGCTGCTGGTCGCGGTCATGCGGCGCGAGCCAGAACACCCGGCGCAGGAAGGTCCCCGAGGCGGGGGAGCCCTTGGCGGTCGTGCCCAGGACGGCGTAGCCCACCATCCGGCCGTTGCGGTAGTAGGCGGGCTTGCGGCCGCGCGTCGGCAGCCGGTCGAGGCATTGGCGGACGTAGTCGAGGTCCTGGATGTCCTCGAGCCATACCAACTCGGTCTCGTGCGCGAGATTGTCGGGTGTGATCGAAGCGCTCACCGCTGCAACTCCTCACCGTCAAGATCGGAGATCAAGCCAAGCCCTGGATAGAACTTGCGAGAGTTCGACAGGAGCATCTCCCTCGGCGAGGCCATTCCCAGGGCGTCGCGCACGCGGGCTGCGAAGGCGCGAGCCGAGACGGGGGTTGCTCCTTCGTGACCACACCAACGAGTGTAAGCGCTGTAGAGGCTCGCTTGCTCGGCTCGCAGGGCCGGGTCGAGCTTGCACGCTTCGGTGACGAACCGGCCGACGACGTCTTCCGTGGCCTCGTAGGCGTCGGTCGCCAACCGCACGCGTTGCGGCCCGGACAGGTCCTTCTCGCCGTTCAAGTAGCGGCCGGCGCCCTCGATCAGCCAGGCCAGGATGCCCGGTCCCTCTTCCTGGACGAGGATGCGCGCGAGGTTGTCGATCTTGCGGTCCTCGGCCACGACCCGGTCGAAGGGGATCAGGCGCAGCCTGCGCCAGAAGGCGAACCCGCCGGTCATCACCTCGGGACGATGGTTGCCGAGCAGCCAGAGGTGGTGGGTGGGGTCGAAGCTGAAGAAGTCCTGCCGCATCCGGCGGGCCTTGATCTTGTCCCCGCCCGTGAGCAGCTTGACGCGGGCCTCGTCGAAACGGTCGCCCGGTTTGAGCTCCGAGCACACGATGATGCGCCGGCCGCGCAACTCCGCCAGTTCGGTCGGGTGCCCGTCGAAGGTCCTGGCCATCAGGAAGCCGGGAGGCGCCGCGTCTGCGTAGTCGCCCAGCAGTTGCAGCATCACCTCGACCAGCACGGACTTGCCGTTCTTGCCCTGCCCGTACAGGAACGGCATCACCTGGGCGCCGACGTCTCCGGTGATCGAGTAGCCGAGCAGTACATGGAGGAAGTCGATCGTCTGGCGTCCTTCGTCGTCACTTCCGAAGGTGTCCTCCAGGAATCGCCGCCACCGGGGCGTGGCCGCCCGCTGAGGGGAGACGGCGGTGGAACGCGAGTGCGGCTGCTTCAGCGGATCGGGGGCCGAGATGACGCCGCTGCGCAGGTCCACGACTCCCGCCGGAGTGCACAGCGCGTAGGGGTCGGCGTCGAGCGCGGACGGCGCCAGGACTATGCCCGGAGCCGCCTTGGCCTGGGCCAGCAGGGCGTGCATCCCCGTGGTGGAGAGCGCGCGCCGCCGATGCCGTCGCAACTCGGCGGAGCTGTGGCGACCCCGGGGGTCGAAGACCGTGAGTTGCTCTGCCATCTCGCCCGCGGCCCACATGACGGCGTCGCTCTCGTCCAGCACCCACCGGTGTCGCTCCCAGCGGAACCAGCCCATGCCGGGGACGTGCCGGAAGTCGCGGCCATAGATCTGTACGAACAGTTTGGCGTTGCCGCGGTCGGTCAGGCTGTCCGGCAGCAGACCATGATCGCCGACGGTCTGCCGGGCTGCGGCGACCGGGTCGAGCTCGTCCCGCCCCCGGGAAGGGCTCATGGCCGTTCCTGCGGATGGAACGGGCGGCGCTGCCCGGCGGCCAGGCCGGAGTCGATGATGCGCTCGAACCGTCGTTCCTGGCCGGGCCGGGCGTGCTGGGCGGCCCGGGTGAGCACGGCGTGGGCCATGCCGTGCGTGAGATAGCCGGCGGCGACGAGCCCACCGGCGGTGTAGGCGGCCCGGTTGAGCTTCGCGCTGAAGCCGGCTCCTTCCGGCACCAGCCGGCACGCCTCCACCTCCGCGACGAGCCGTCGTAACGTGCGGTCGCCCACGGCGTCGGGGCCGCCGCCGGCCTCCAGCACGGCCAGGCGGGCGCGCGGCGGCACGGCGGGTGTCGCCGGTGCGGGGTCCGGGGAGGCCAGGTGTCCCGTCCTGATCAGCTCGTGACGCAGCCACGAGGGCAGGAGCGCGGGCTCTCTGCACTCGCCGGCCGCGACGTAGGCGCCGTCCTTCGTACGTGTCCCCGGCGCGATGATGTAGCCCCCGGTGGCGCGTACATCGACCTGCCATGCCAGCGCGCGACCGGGCCCCGACCCGGTGGAGCACAGGAACCTGTCGCCGGGAGCCGCCCGATACCACACATGCAGGCCACCCGAAGGGGTGCGCACCCGCAGCGTGGATGCGTCGTCGGCGGGACTCTGCTCGCCGCGCAGCGCGGCGAGCAGGGCGATGGTGTGGAAACCGTTGGCCAGCCCGGACAGGTCGACCCGGGGATCGATGGTGATGCCGGGCAGGAGCCGCCCCCGGTCGGGGACCGGGGTGGGATGGGCGTCGACGTCGATCACCACCAGGCCCGCCGGCCCGCAGGCCACCCCCACCCCGAAGCCGGGCGTGTGTGACCACCACGAGGTGATGAGGTCCTCATCGAGAGTGGCGGCGAGGAACCCGTGACACCAGCGGCCCTGCTTCAGACACGGGCATCCCCGCGTGGTGTGGCCCCGCTCGCTGCAGGACGGGCAGTTTCCCGCAGGGGTTTTCGCGCCCGGCCGCAGCGGGTGCACCGGCCATCCCTGGCCGGCGCACCACAGGGCGACGGCCAGCGACCGGGGAAGGGCGGGCGCCGCGCGCTGACCGCGGTGATCGGAGTGCAGCGTCACGCCTTCCCTCCCCGCCCCTGATTCGATGCCGGCCGAGTCGCTGCCCCGCGAGAACGTCGCCCTGATGGCGGGTGTGCTTCGCCGCGGACAGCCCGTCCCGGACGGGTGTTCGCCGTGGATGACCTGCGGAAGCTGCCCGACCATTCTGCCGTATCAGGAGCGACTGAAGCGACCAGAGGCGACTACCCATGAGGCCGGAACACAGTGGGGAGGGATGCTTCCCGCGTCGCGTCGCTTCAGTCGCTCGGAGCGTCGCCCCGCTGCCTCTGACCTGCGGTTCCAGCAGACAGGCAGCGACTGAAGCGACTGGAATCCGGTATTGACTCGGCGAATGCATGCCCAAAACCGGGACGGGTGCCCCTTATTAGGGATTTGGGTAGCTTCGGTCGCTGCGCCGCCTCGTACGCGACCCTCCGCTGTCACAGATGGGGACCGGGCGCGGGGAGGAAAGGAATCGGCGCCGAATCCGATGCCACGTCAACTGCCCGGTATGACTACGGTGCCGCAGGCATCGCAGCGCAGCGCCTCGACGCTCTGGTAGCCGAATCCTCGCGTCAGCCGTATGCCGCCGATGTCACCCAGCACGCCCATCTGCTTCTTGAACTTGACTCCCGGCGACCTGCCGACCACGACTCCCGCCTCCATCACGTTCGCGCACATCGGGCAGGGCGGCGCGGTGTTCGTCATGGTCATCAGCCTACGTAGCGGGCAGCCCGGTCACATCGGCACGCTCGTGGTTCCGGCCTTGACGGCCCGGGCGAAGCGCACCACGCGCTCGGCCTGGACGCGCGCGGCGGCCCGGGTGGTCTCGTCGACCGGGGCCGTGCCGCCCTGGTCGAAGTGCGAGGTCCCGTACGGGTTGCCGTCGGCGAACTTGGCCGGGTCGGTGTAGCCGGGCGGGACGATGATCCCGCCGAAGTGGTGGAAGGTGTGGGAGAGCGCGAGCAAGGTGGACTCGTGGCCACCGTGGCCGGTGCCCGCCGAGGTGAAGCCGCTGTAGATTTTGTCGGCGAGCAACCCCTGCTGCCACACCGGTCCGAGGCTGTCGAGGAACTGCTTGAGCTGCGCGGCGACGTTGCCGAAGCGGGTCGGCGAGCCGAGCAGCACGCCGTCGGCCCACACCAGGTCCTCCGTGGCGGCCACCGGGATGCCGGCGGTCGCGGCGACGTTGGCGGCCCAGGCGGGGGTGCTGTCGATCGCCGCCGCCGGCGCCGACTCCTCCACCCTGCGCAGCCGGACCTGCGCGCCCGTCTTCTCCGCGGTCTCGGCCATCTCCTTGGCGATGTCGGCGATGGTGCCGGTGGCGGAGTAGTAGACGACGGCGATGTTCACGTCCATGTGGATCACTCTCTGGCTGAGTTCAGCAATGAACAGTTCAGTACTGGAATACCTCAGGACCGTAGCCGAATATATTTCAGTACGCAACTATCCAGCGTGATACCTTTTTCGGGTGACGCGATGGCTCAACGACGAGGAGCAACGGAGCTGGCGGGCGTACGGCCTGGCCTCCAGGCTGCTCACCGACCGGCTCGAACGGGACCTGATGGAGGCGGCCGGGATGCCGCCCACCTACTACGAGCTGCTGGTCCTGCTGTCGGAGGCGCCGGAGCACACGATGCGGATGAGCGAGCTGGCCCGCTGGACCCACTCCAAGCCGAGCCGCATCACCCATGCCGTCAGCAAGCTCGAACAGGCCGGATGGGTGAAGCGCGCGAACCTGCCCTCCGACCGGCGCGGCTGGGTCGCCGTGCTCACCGAGAGCGGCCAGGCCGCGCTGGCCGCCGCGGCCCCGTGCCACGTCGAGAGCGTCCGCAAGCACCTGGTCGACGTCCTGTCCCCCGAGCAGCTCCGGCAGCTCGGCGACATCGGCGAGACCCTGCTCGCCCACCTCGCGCCGGCCCCGCCCGAGTCCTGACCTCGCCACCCGCTCGCCCTCGCGGGTGCCGGCGGTGAGCACGCACCGGGGCGGGCGCGGTGCGGCACTGTCACCGCACTGCGGCGATGGCCTGCGGCGCCACGAGGTCGATCGCAGCCTGAGCGGCGGCGTTGCCGATGGGCTTGCCGTCACGCATGCTGCGCCCGGGCACGTCGGCGCCGCTGAAGCTGATGGTGATCACCACGTTGCCCTTGCGCAGGACGGCTTTGCCCTCGCCGCGCTTGGCCTCGCCGATCTCGTAGACGTAGTACACGTAGTAGCCCTCGTCGAAGTGCTCGCCCGCGTTGGCGGTGCCGACCTGCCGGATCGAGCCCTTCACCGATGGAGCCCCGCCGAAGGCGCTGGGCTGCCGGTAGTCGCTTCTCCTCTTCGTCGCGAAGCTCTGCTTCGCGTCCTGCAACGAGGCGGCGAACTCCTTGAAGCCCGCGTCATAAGCGATGCTGAGGTCCCTGAACCTGAACGGTGGGACATCGCCGGGATTATTTCTCCACTTGCAGGCCGGGTCGAGACGGTCCTTCTTCCCCTGTCGCATCCCGAGCTCCGACCTGGTCGACGCGGTGAGCACGCGGCAGGGGTTGCCGGGCACCGCGAGCCGGACGGATTTGGCGGACGGCTCAGCGGACGGCTCAGCCGTGGGCGAGGCCTCGTGTGGTGGCGAGGCGGGCGGGGGACTCGTGGGGGAGGGCGCGGCCACCGGCGCGAGCCCACATGCCGCCGCCGCCATCCCGACCAGAGCCATCGCACCCGGCAGGCCGCCTAGTCTCGGCACCGTCCACCCCCATGAGAAAGCCTTCGCCGACCGTCCCCGCTGCGGTCGTGACCTGTAAGGCAACCACCGAGTTTGGCAGCTTCTCCGGTGTGAGAGAGGAATGGTTCCGGCCAAATACAGCCTGATTCGCGCCACCGGCCGCCTCAGCACCGGGTGGAAGGACAGAGCATCCGTGGCTTCCCGGCATGCTCTGTCCCCGTTCGGATACTCAGCTTGCCTGCTTGAACTGGAAGAGCAGAGGGCCGTTGAGCTCCCAGCCGGGCTCGTTGACCAGGATGCGGTTCTTGTGCGCCTCGACGGCCAGGCGCCACCGGCCGTTGCTGGACAGGCGGAACACCTTGACGTCGCCGCCCGCCTCGGCCGAGCCCGGCGCGTAGCCGAGCACTCCCTCGTAGCGGAAGCTGCCCGAGCTCATCAGCTTCTCCCGCTCGACGACCGACCCCGTCACGATGTAGGACGCCTTCTTCAGCCAGCGGAGCCGGTACAGCGGCTTGCCGCCGTTGAACGGCTTGGCCGACAGGTAGTACAGCGGCGTCTCCGTGACCGTCCAGCCGAGCTTGGTGACGGCGTTGTTCTTCTCCGACTCGCTGATCGTGTAGAAGTAGCCGCCATCCTTGGTCAGCAGTTCGTAGACCTTCACCCGCTGAGCGGCCGCCGTGGTGGCCGACCCGCTCTTGACGGTCGTGTCGGCGGAAGCCTGCGTTGCGGCGACGCCGAGGGACAGCGAGGTGCCCAGCGTCACCGCCAGGCCCAGGCCGAGGGGGCGGGTCATGCGGCCGAACGATCTGGCCATGTAGGTGATTCCCTTCGAGTAGCTTTTGCGCGTACTGCTCGCCGGTGTTCGATGACAGCGGGCTCACGGCGACGCCCCGGTCACAGGGCCGCAGGTCGGCAGCACTCTACGCAGCGGCGAGCTCGGAGAAGCACGGCCCGTAGATCTTGGCAGGATAGTGGCGCTGATTGACGGATACGCTGCTCGGACGGCTGATGAGGCTCGTCAGCCGACGGCTTCGATGGTGCGGACGATCTGGTTGAGATGGGCGATGTCGTGGCCGGCCATCTTCTGCGGAAGCCGGATCGCGGGCTCCTCGCCCTGCTCGGGGTGGATGCCGGTGCGGGCCTGCTGCGCGGAATCCATCGACCGGTAGAGCACGACGTTGGCGCCGCGGATCGCCTCCCACGCGTCGAGCAGGTCGGGCAGAGGCGGCTTGGGAAGGGCGACCAGCCGCTTCTCGTCGTAGGCCGGATAGCTGGGCCGATCCTCGCTCAGGATGAGCCGGATACGGAAGCCGTAGCAGATGTCCACGTCGAAGAGATGGCCGACGTTCTGTTCGATGGACCACTCACCGTCCGGCTGGGCGAGCCACTGCTCCCGTGACAGGCCGTCGATGAGGCGGCGCACCTCCTTTGGCGTGTCGGCGAGCTGGTCGAGCGGGTCGCGTTCGCCGAGTGTCGTGAGGAGCGATGCGACATAGGCGTCGGGCTCCCCCGTCGCGTCCGGAATCACAATGGCGGGAGTGTGCGCCATCGAGGTCCTCCCTGGGTCGGCCGGTTCGGTGCTCGGAACCGTAGGCGGTCCGTACGCCGGCCTCAAGGCATGGTGGTGAGCTGCGACGATTCGTCGGTCCGGCACCCCGGGACCGCGGTCGTCCGCCGGGTGCGGAGCTGACGATTCGTCAGCCGGTCACGCCCCGCCGACTGCCTCGGAGGAGGTGAGGACGATGGTGGTGACGACGGCCTCGACGCCTTCGATCGCCACGATCTCGTCGAGCAACCGCTGCAGGGCGACTGGAGAGGCCGCCCGGACCTTCAGCAGGGCGCACCACTGGCCGGTCACGCGATGACACTCCTCGACCCTCGCCTCGGTGGTCGCCAGGCCGAACAACCGGTCCGCCAGGGTGCCCACCTGGTCGTGCTCGGCCTGCACCGACACGAAGGCGCACAGCCCGAGATCGATGGCGGACCAGTCGACCACCGCCCGATAGCCGCGGATCACGCCGTCCTGCTGCAGTCGCTTGACACGCTCGTGCACGGCCGGCCGGGAAACGCGCACCCGCTGTGCCAGCTCCTGGTGGCTGATCCGTCCCCGCGCGGCGAGGAGCCTGACGATCTCCTTGTCCACCGGGTCCAGGGGTTTGCGCATTCGGGGTCCATCCGTTCAGGTCGTCATGACAGGCATCGCCTTTTTCCTGCCAATAATTCTGCCGCCGTCGGTTCACGGGCGAAGGCTATGGCACCGTCATCTCGCGCAGGGACCCGAGCTGAGCGCAGGCACTGCACGACGAGACCGCCCCGGCGGACGGTCCCCATGCCGCGGTAAGGCACGGCGCCGCTCCACGAAAAGAGCGCTGAATTTCCCAACCGCAGGTACTCGTCATGCCGCCGGGGGCGGAGATCGTGACAAGATCTGCGGTCAGGAACGGGCCCGATGGCAAGCCGTGTATTCTCCCGACATATTTGAGAGGTGCTTCTCACGATGCTGAGGGCATGGATGGCAGGGGCCGCCGCACTGGTCATGGCCTGCATGCTGTTGGTGCAGGACGCGGAAAGGCCCGCGCGTGCCGCCGGCTCGCCCGTTTCCCAGGTCACCGATCCTGTTCCGATGTTCGAATTACTGGCGCCCGGCGGGGCCGGCCGTTTGTATACATTGTCGGTGAGCGAGGCGACAGCGGCGGTGACGCGCCATGGATTCACCCGCTTGGACGGTCAGGCCGGCTACTGGCGGACAGCGGAATTCCCGGGTTCGCAACCGGTCTACCGGCTCCGGACAGGCTCGTCCTACCTGCTCACCGCCTCCGCCTCCGAGCGGGACAGGCTCGTTGCCGGGGGCCGGTTCGCCTATGAAGGCGTAGCGGGGCATCTCTGGAGCAAGCAAGCGCCGGGCAGGCAGCGGATGTGGCGCTTCAGCCGCTCCGGTGTCTGGCGGCTGGCGCTCGAAAGTCGCGCGCACGAGATGACCGCCGCCGGCTATTCCATCGATGGGCCACTGGGCTGGATCTACCCGCAATGGATTCGTGCCGGGGCGATCTACTTCGGTACGTTCAATCCCGACTCCAAGAACATGATCAATGCGACGAAGAATGTCTATGGCCGGGACGACGACTGGTGGGGCGGTGTCCGGGATTTCTCCGGCGGAGACCCCTCTGTGCCGAAGAACACGCAGGGCTGGGACGACGATTTCCGGCACCTGGAGCCGCAGATAGGATTCTACGACGACTCCCGGCCGGAGACGCTTGAGAAGCACATCGCCCAAGCCACTTCGGGCGGGCTGGATTTCTTCCAGTTCTACTGGTACTGGGATTCGGAGAAGAAGCAGTCTCCCGCCGTGTTCAAGGCCTCGCTGGCCGCCTTCGCTCAGGCGCGCAACAGACTGGACATCGACTTCACGCTGACGATCTGCGCTCATCCGTGGGGCGGTCTGCAGATTCCCAAGGAGGATTTCGGCACCGTCGCCCGCCACCTCACGAGCGGGTTCCTCGACCGATCCAACTATCTGCGGGCCAACGACGGACGGCTCGTCCTGAGCCTGTGCGACAGGCGCGGCGTCGGCGACGGCAGCGATGCGGACACGCAGGCGTTCGTGAACGCCGTCCGCCGCGAGGCGCGTGACGTGCTGGGCGAAGAGCTGCTGGTGCTCGGCAACTGGGAGGCGATGCTCGACAGGAGCGCCCCGGCCCGATGGGGCGCTGACGGCGCGTACTGCGGCGTGCGCATAGACCGTGTCAAGAGCTACGAGAACTACGTGTCTCAAATGCCCGCCTATATGGATGCCGGACCGGCGCAGTTCATGCGGTGTGCCGCGTCGGACTTCGACGAGCGGCCTCGGTTCCCGCACCTGATTCCGGACCGTAGCAAGATCAGGTACTACGAGGATCAGACACCAGAACTGTTCGGGGCGGCCCTGTCGCGGGTGCGCGAGGACATCAGTGGGTCCCAGCGCATCTCTGCGGTGGACAACTTCGTCAGCATCTATGCCTGGAACGAGTTCCACGAAGGCGGCGTCATCGAGCCCAACGCCAAGGACGGATGCATGTACCTCGGGCTCGTCCGCAAACATCTCGCGCTGCATACCGGCGCACCGTGTCAGACCCAGCAGAAATCGGCCTCAAGGTGAGGGGCTGGATCGGCTTCGGCCACCGGTGAAGAATCGGCCGGGGTGCGGTGGGAATGGCACCCCGGCCGGTACGAACGGGTTCAGGATCGTTGCAGCTCGGACCGCGCGGTGGCCAGACTCATCTCGACGATGGCCTCGACGTGCAGTCCGGTCGAGTCCAGGAGCGGCAGCGCGGGAAAGTCCCGCGGACCCACCAGTTGCGTGATCTCGGTGCACCCCAGGATGATCGCGTCCGCTCCGCGGGCGGCGAGGTCCGCCATGATCCGCAGGTACTGGGCTCGCGACTGATCGGTGAAGACGTAGCGGGTCAGCTCGTCGAAGATCACCTGATCGACGAGGTAGCGGTCCACCTGATCGGGGACGACGACGGACAGGCCCGATGCGGCGAGCCGGTCACGATAGAAGTCCGCCTCCATGACGGGCAGCGTCCCCAGAAGGCCGAGCGTACGTACTCCTTGCTGATGCGCGGCCTCGGCGACCACGTCCGCGATATGGAGGAAGGGCACGGAAACGGCCGCCTCGATGGCGGGTGCCACCCGATGCATGGTGTTGCTGCCGCAGACGATGAAGTCGGCCCCGGCGAGTTCGAGGGCGCGGGCCTTGCTCGCCAGATAGTCGCCGGCCGCGTCCCATTCGTGCGCCCTGACGTACCGTTCGATGACGCCGAAGTTGACGCTCGACAGCAGCAACTCCGCGCGTTCATGGCCACCGAGGCGTTCGTTGACCCGATCATTGATACGCCGGTAATAGTCAACGGTCGCAACGCTACTCATGCCATGGAGAAGCCCGATGGTGAGCATGTGAAACTCCATCTGAAGTGGTCGGCGATGGCTCTATGCATGCGCCCGCTCCACGGAAACACGGGGCCGGGCCGCCGAATGGCGATAGGTGACGGGACAATCGTTTCATGGACCCGCCCGAGTGGTAAGGCGTATTACTGCCGGCATTCGCCGCTTTTCCGCCATGGGCGACTGCCGGCGAATGCCGTTCAGGCGGCACCTCCTCCCCGGGATACGGCGCTTGCCGCCTGCGGTGGCGCGCTGACGGCGCGCGGCCGCCGGCCCGGAATGCCGAGTGCGATGAGCATGCCGATGAACGCGATCGCGGTGACGGCGCCCATCGCGGCCGTGAACCCTCGCCCGAACTGCTCGGCCGACGCGTAGCCCCCGGCGCCGGCGAAGACGGCGACGGTGACGGTGGTGCCGAACACCCCGCCGAACATGCGGATCGTCATGAAGGCGCCGGACGCCTGGCCGATCTCCTGAGGCTGCACCGCTCCGACCACCGCCTTCTGCGCCGCGGGCATGGCCATGGTCAGTCCGGCACCGCTGACGATCAGCGCGGGCAGCAGTTCGAGGTAACCGGTGCCGGCGTCGGCGACCAGGGTGATCCAGCACATGCCGATCGTCTGGAGCAGCAGCCCGCCCACCACGAAGTTCCGCTCGCCGACCTTGTCCGCCAACCGGCCGGCGATCGGCGCGCACACCATCAGCGTGGCAGTCCAGGGCATCAGCCGCAGGCCGGCGCCGAGCGGCCCTTCCCCGTGCATCGTCTGGAAGTACTGTGCGAGGAAGAACATGGTGCCGTACAGCGAGGCGAACACGGCGGCGTTCGCCGGGTTGGCCGTGGCGAACGCCCTGAGCCTGAAGAACCGCATCGGCAGCATCGGGGCGGGGGCGCGTCGCTCCCACTGCACGAAGGCGACGACCAGCGCGACACCGAGCACCAGCGCGGTCAGGACCTCGGCGCTGCTCCAGCCCGCCACGTTTCCGCGGACCAGAGCCCACACGATGCCGAACGCGCCCAGGGTCACGAGGACGACTCCCGTCACGTCGAAGCGGTTGTTCGGGCCGACGCTCTCGTCGACGCGACGGGCGGTGAGCAGGATCGCGACCAGGCCGACCGGCAGGTTCAGCCAGAAGATCCACTGCCAGGCCAGTCCCTCGGCGATGACGCCACCGATGAACGGGCCGCTGAACGTCGCCAGTCCGGTGAAGCCCAGGTACAGGCCCATGGCCTTGCCGCGCTGCTGCGGCGGGAAGATCGCGCTGATCAGGGTGAGCGACAGCGGCAGGACCATCGAGGCGCCGAGCCCCTGCAGCGCTCTCGCCGCGATGAGAGTGCCGATGTCCGGCGACAGCGCGCAGGCCACCGACGCGATCGTGAACACCGCCAGCCCGGCGATGAATATCCGGCGGCGGCCGAACCGGTCACCCAGTGCCGCTCCGGTCAGCAGCAGCACCGCGAACGTCAGGCTGTAGGCGTTGACGATCCACTCGAGGGATTCGATCGATGCCGTGAGATCCTTCCGGATCGAGTCGAGCGTCGTCGTCACGACCAGGCTGTCCAGGGCCATCATGAAGGACGCCAGTGAGGCGAGTCCCAGAACCCATGCCTGTTTGGACGTCATCCGTACATCACGAGCGGTCACTGATTCTCCTGACGAAGTCTTCTGGGGGTCCGGGGGAATTCCTGTTCCTGCCGCTTCTTTCCGGCAGGTGATCTCTCGCGCACATGCCCGGCGGGGCTCACCAGCGAGGTTGCGTGATGAAACTAGGGGGAACGTAGCAGGAGGCAGTATCATCATGCAACCACCCTGAGGTACGGTGGAGCGGTGCTTGGACGTACCTACGAAACGCAGAACTGCTCAGCGGCCCGGGCGCTCGAGATCGTGGGCGAGCGCTGGAGCCTGCTGATCATCCGGCATGCGATCTTCCGGAACATCACCCGCTTCGGTGACTTCCAGCGCAGCCTGGGCGTGGCGCGCAACATCCTCGCCGCGCGGCTCGATCGGTTCGTCGAGGAGGGGCTGATGGAGCGGCAACCGTCCTCGGAGAATTCGCCGTACCACGACTACGTCCTGACCGACATGGGCCGCGAGCTGCAACCCGTCATCGTGGCCCTGACGCACTGGGGTGACCGCTGGGCCGCGCCGGGCGATCCCCCCGTCACCTTCCGGCACGAGGAGTGCGGCGGCGAGGTCCGCCAGCAGGCCGTCTGCCATGGCTGCGGCCGGCCGGTGGCCATCGAGGCGGTCGAAGCGGAGCCCGCGGCGCAGGCGATGTCTCCGGCATGACTCACCCGACGCGGGTGGTGGGGCAACCTTCGACCGGCCCGCCCGGCCCGCGTCGTCGTGACGGATCCTGCGGCGGGCGGGAAGCCTTCACTATCGTGGTTCTTGCCCGTTCGCGCGCCGCTGGCGGTGGCGGTAGTCGGTCGGGGAGATGCCATGGCGCTTGACGAACTGCGTGCGTAACACGCCGTTGGAGCGGAACCCCACGCGTCCGGCGATCTCCCGGATCGACAGGTTGGTGGTCGCCAGCAGTTCCTCTGCGAGGTCAAGCCGCTGATCGGTCAGCCAGGCGTAGGGAGTGGTGCCGGTCGCGGCCTGGAATCGGCGGGCGAACGTGCGCGAGCTCATCAGCGCCTGTCGGGCCAGCTCATTGACCGTCAAGGGCTGACTCAACCGGGTACGGGCCCAGACGAGCAGCTCGGCCAGGCGCGCGTCCTCATCGTCGGTGAGCGACCGGGTGCCGGCCTCCGGGGAGCTGGGCACGTACTGCGTCTGCCCGCTTTCGCGACGCGGTGCCACCATCCATTCCCTGGCCACGGCGTTGGACACGGCCACGCCATGTTCGCGGCGCAGAAGATGCAGGCACATGTCGATGCCGGCGGCCGCGCCGGCGCCGGTGACCACCTGGCCTTCGTCAACGTACAAAGCGTCGGCCTCCACGCTGACCGACGGATGGCGGAGGGCCAGATAGGTGGACAAAGACCGATTCGTGGTGGCGCGCAGGCCTTCGAGCAGGCCGGTCTCGGCCAGCAGGAACGACCCTGCGCAGTAGGCCGCGATGAGGGCTCCCCGGCGGAACGCGTCGAGCAGCGCTTGGTTGAGACCCGTGGACACGGTGAGCGGCCGGCGCTCGCTGGGCAGCACGATGACCAAATCGGCGGTGCTCAGCGCCTCGAGCCCGTGCTTCACCTGCATGCACATGCCGAAGTCCGTGATCAGGGTGCCCGCTCTGTCGGCGCAGACGGAGAAATGGAACGGCGGCAGTCCCAGGTGACTGCGGTCCGCGAAGAGGCCGCTGACCGCGCTCAGCCCGAAGGCGCTGACCCCGGACGGGGCATAGGCGACCACGGAACGGAACGGGGTCCGCGGTTTCCTGACGGACAGTTCGAGTGGCTGACGGCCTTCGTGCGGCTGTCGCTGCGGCCAGGCTCGGCTTACAGATGGCCTCGATGGTGGTCCCCCAATGAGCACCGTGAAGTCTCCTTCCCCTACGAGCCTGAGGTAACTGACGAAGCCTGCTGATCACGGCGAGTACGGCGGCGGCTCAGAAGTAGGTCGCGGCCGGCGGCCTCCGGTGCGCTTCCGCGATCAGTACCCTCAATCTTTCGAACAGGTGTTGCTTGAGAGGCGTCGAGAGGCCGCATTTATCGCAATGAGCCCCCCGAAAACCCACATTTCTGCCATCCGGTGTCATCCCGGCGTCGTTTCGCTGTCGTCAAGCGTCTTCGCTCGCTCAGATGTGGCATCGTTCCCGCATGGGGACGCGGTTCGGCTTGCTGGGGGACCTTGAGGTAGTACGTGACGGGCTCCCGGTGGCCGTGCCGGCGCTCAAGCAGCGGATCGCCCTGGCCACCCTGCTCTTACGGGCCAATCAGCACGTGTCGTTCGATCTGCTCGCCGAACGGATGTGGGACGGGCCGGAGGCCCCGGACGATGCCCGTGGTGCCGTCCAGACGCACATCGGCAGATTACGCCGCACCCTGCTCGACCGCGGGGACGACCAGCAGCTGATCCACACCCGCGAGGAGGGGTACGTCCTCAAGCTCGCGGCGGAGGACCTCGACGTCACCGTCTTCCTCGATCTCGTCAACCAGGCCAGGAGAGCGAGCCAGGCGGGCGACGAGGCAGGTGAGGCCGATCTGCTCCAGCGGGCCCTGGCCTTGTGGCGCGGCCCCGCCCTTGTCGACGTGCCCTCGGAGTCGCTGTATCGCGATCACGTTCTGGTGCTGAACGAACAGCGGGTGCAGGTGCTGGAACGCTGGTTCGAGCTGGGGCTGCGGTCAGGGCGGCACGATGAGATAGTCGTGAAGCTCAAGGCGGCCACGTCGGCGCATCCGCTGCGCGAGCGCCTGTGGGCCCAGCTCATGCTGGCGCTCTATCGATCAGGTCTGCAGGCCGAGGCGTTGCAGGCCTACCACACGGTCGGCAACGTGCTCCGGCAGGAGCTGGGCGTCGATCCCAGTGACGAGCTGCGGAAGCTGCATCACGACATCCTCACCGGCGATCGAGCCCTGCTGATGCCTCCCACGCCGGGCAGCACGGCCGTCGTCCCCGAGCCGCTGAACGTCGTGGCCGCACAGCCATCGCGAACCGGTGGCTCCGCGTCCGCACCTTCCTCCGCCTCCGCGCCGTCCGCCGCGCCTCCCCGGCAGATGCCCGCTGACATCGCGCACTTCACCGGCCGCCTCGCCCAGCTGGCGACGCTGAAGAGACTCCTGCCCGTCTCCGGCGGCCCGGCGCCGCGGCCGGCCATCCTCGACGGGACCGCGGGGGTGGGCAAGACCACTCTGGCCATCCACTGGGCACACCTGGCCAGCGGCCACTTCCCCGACGGCCAGCTCTACGTCGATCTCCGCGGGTTCGGGCCCGGTGCGCCGGTCGAGCCTGCCGCCGCTCTGGAGCTGCTGCTGCGGGCACTGGGCGTGGTGGCGGAGCTGCCCGCCGAGCTGGACGCGCGGTCGGCACTGCTGCGCACCCTGATGGCACAGCGACGCATGCTGATCCTGCTCGACAACGCCCGGGACGAGGCACAGGTACGCCCCCTGCTGCCCGGCGGGGATTCACAGGTGCTGATCACGAGCCGCAACCAGCTGCGCGGACTGATCGCCCGGGAAGGCGCGTTCCGCGTCACCCTCGACGTCTTCTCGCCGGATGAGGCCCATTCCCTGCTGGTCTCCCTCCTGGACGAAGACCGCCTCCGTGCGGCACCGCTGGCGGAGAGCGAGCTCGGCGAACTGTGCTCCCGCCTGCCCCTGGCCCTCAGCATCGCGGCGGCCAATCTCGACGCCAACCCGCACCTGAGCCTGCCCGACTACGTGAACGAGCTTCGCGAAGGCAACCGGTTGGCCGCCCTGGAAGCCGGGAGCGACCAGGCAGCAGCCGTGCGCGCCACCTTGGGCCTGTCCTACACGGCCCTGCCCGAGCCGCAGCGCAAGGTGTTCCGCCTGCTCGGGCTGATGCCGGGCACGGATTTCACCGCAGAGGGCGCAGCCGCCCTGGCGGGCTGCTCGACAGCCGAGGCGAGACGCAGGCTGGACCTGCTCGCCTCCTTCCACCTGATCCAGACGCACGCGCCCGGCCGCTATACCTTCCATGACCTGCTACGCCTTTACGCCGCCGAGCACGCCCACGCCGACGAAACCGCTGACGAGCTGGCGGAGGCCCGGCAGCGTCTCTACGACTGGCACCTCCACAGCGTCCTGGCCGCCGCCCGCCTGCTCCATCCGCATTGGGTACGTCTGCCGCCACCGCCGCTCGTGGGCGCCGTGCGACCGGCGACCTTCGACACCCAGGAGCGTGCCGTGGCCTGGTTGGAGACGGAGCACGCCAACCTGGTGGCGATGATCCATGACGCGTCGCGCCGCGGCCGGCACGAGAACGTATGGCTGCTGACCGACGCGCTGCGCGGCCACTTCTGGGTGAGCAGACGCCTGGAGGACTGGCTCGCCTGCGTCCAGGCCGCCCTCGCCGCCGCCGTCGCAGCCGGTGACCCGGCGGCCGAGGCCGTGATCCAGTTGAGCCTGGCCAACGTCCAGACGTTCCAGGACCGGCCTGAACGGTCGATGGAGCCGTACGCACGCGCCCTGTCGCTCGCAGAAGAGATCGGCTGGCTGGACTGCCAGGCCTTCGCCCTTGACGGGCTGGCCAACGCCCACCTGCGGCTGGGGTATCCGCAGCAGGCGGTCGAACACCTCAACAGAGCCGTCACCCGGCGGACGGACCAGGAGCGTGGCCTGGACTCGTACCTCAACAATCTGGCGGTCGCCTACAACCAGCTGGGGCAGCTGAAACTCGCCCTCGACCACCTCCATCAGGCCCTGGAACTCGCCCAGGACAACCCTGCCGTCTACATCTGCAACGTGGGGGAGGTCGAGCACGGCCTGGGACGGCTCGACGAGGCGTCCCGATACCTCAACGAGGGCATCTCCCTCAGCCGCCAGGCCGGTGACCGTGGCGTAGAGCTGGAGTGCCTGGTCCTGCTGGCAGCCGTTCGCTGCGATCTCGGGCACCATTCCGAGGCGCTCCATCTCGGTTTTCAGGCGCTGGCGATGAGTCACGACCTTGAGGACCGTCTCCTGGAGGCCGGCGCCCTGAACGCCATCGCCGCGGTCCATCACGATCTCGGCCGGCACCGCGAGGCCCTGGAGTTCCGGCAGCAGGCGCTCGACGCGTCGAAGCAGGGCAACAACCGTCATCCGGAAGTGGCCAGCCTGATCGGCCTGTCGAGGGCGGCCAGGAGCCTCGGCCGCCTCCCGGAAGCCGCCGCATACGCCGAACAGGCCTGCGCGCTCGCCCGCGACCGATGCTTCCGTGTCCTGGAGGGGCTCGCCTTGACGGCGCTCGCCGAAACCGGTATCGCCCGTGGTGCGCGTGCCGAAGCGATCGTCCACGTCAATCAGGCCATCGACCTGCATCGTGCGACAGGCCATCGCCTCGGTGAGGCCCGCGCCCTTCGGGTGCTCGGGCACGCGCTCCACGAAGAGGGCGGAATCCGCGCTGCGGCGCCCTACTGGCGGCAGGCGCTCGCGTTGTTCTCCGCGGTCGGCAGCCCCGAAGCCGCCGAGGTCAGCGTCCTCATTCAGCAGGAGGAAGGCAACGCCCCGCGCCGCGAGACGTGATGATGCCTCCCTTCCGGCCCCCTGCACCCGAGGGCCCAGTCGCACCAGGTCCCCGGGCCTCGTCCGGCGATCCCAGCATGCGAGGAGAATCCGCAGCTATGGGCACATTCGACGCTCTGGTCGGCCGTAGTGACGGGCGATGGCAGCGGCCTCGGCCTGGCGACGGCGAAGCGGCGTCTGCGGAGTCAGGATTCAGGCGAAGGTTGGCTGGATGCCCTCTTGATGAGCCGTTTCTTCACAGAAGATCATAGGGGAGCACCTTTCTGGATCCCGCAAGCACAACACCCGGAAAGAGCATTCACCTCCAACGCCGGAGGGCCTGGCTTGCCCGGGGCCTTCGACAGGAGGGGCGTGTGCCCGCCGATCTGGTCACCGCTTCGCGTCGCGTAGCGAGTGCGGTGACCAGACCGGCATGCGACAGGTCGGGGCCACGGTGGCACGTCTGCCGTGAAGTGCCGCCCTCCTGTCAGGGCTTCTCCGGGGCGTACCAGATTCGGCTGTGCAGGTCAGCCCCCCTGATCACCTGGATGCGCCAGGGCTCCAGCCGGAGCACGTGCAGTTCCGGATCGCCGGGCCCGTCGTGCCAGAAGTTGCCCAGGTCGTACCCGGCCCCCTTCGGGCTCGTCCGCCGGTACAGGTCCCACACGTGCCGCTTGATCTCCAGGTCGTCGACCCAGGCGGCGACGGCGTCGACGCTCACCGCGTTCTGCCGTGGCGTCCAGTAGGAGAACGTGGTGTGCGGGTTGCCCGCCAGGTGGGCGGCCTTGACCGGCGTCTTGTACGTGGCCAGCCAACCCGTCGGGGCGCCGTCGACGGTCTCCCAGACCGGGATCAGCACCCGTGCGCGAGGCCGTCCCCTCGTGTCGACGGTGGTCATGGTCGCGTACACGATGTCGCCGATGTAGGTGTCGAACTGGGGCTTGATCTCGGCGAACGACATCACTCGCGTGGCCATCGGTTCTCTCCTTCCCTGCTCAGGCGGCGGCCGGGGTGGTCGCGTCCGGCGGTGCGGTGTCCGGCACGGCGGGCGCCCGCAGGCCGAACGCGATGACGATCGCGCCGAGCGCCGCCGCCACCACGGGAACGATCAGCGCGGTGCGCAGGGCGTCCAGACCCGACCCGGCGGCGACGCTGACGGCGGTGACCGCCGACAGCCCGAGCGCGGTGCCGAACTGCATGGAGGTGTAGAGCAGGCCGCCCGCCAGGCCGTGTTCGTCCTCCGCGACGCCGTCGGTGGCGGCCATGGTCAGCGGACCGTACGCCAGGGAGAAGGCCAGCCCGAGCAGGACCAGCGCCGGCAGCATGGCGGCGTACGTCCAGTCCATCCCGAGGGGAAGGAACAGCGCGTACGCGGCCACCGCGAGGACGATGCCACCGAACAGCACGCGGGTGTTGCCGAAGCGGTTCACCAGGCGCGGCGTCAGGAGGGGCGCGAGGACGGTGTCGATGCCGATCACCAGCATGGCCAGGCCGGTCTGCATCGTGCTCCAGCCGCGCAGCTCCTGGAAGTACAGGGTGGCCAGGAACTGGAAGCCCGCGAACGCGGCCAGGAACAGCAGCGCGGCCACGTTCACGCGCACCAGCGGCGCCGTCCGCAGGATGCCCAGCCGCAGCAGCGGGGACGAGGACCGCCGCTCGATCGCGGTGAACAGCGCCAGCAGCGCCAGGCCCGCCGCGAACACGCCGGCGGTCAGACCGGGGCCGTCGCCGGCGTGCTCAAGCCGGACGACCCCGTACACCAGCAGCAGCATCGCCCCGGTTATGGTGAACGCCCCCGCCAGGTCGAAGCCGCCCGATGGGCGCTCGCCGCCCGTGTCGCGGACCAGGACCAGGGCCGCCACCAGGATCAGCGCCGACAGGATCACCGGCGCGAAGAACACCCATCGCCAGCCGAACGAGGCGAGCGCGCCGCCCGCGACCACGCCGAGCGAGAACCCGCCCGCCGCCGTCCCCGCGTACACACCGAGCGCCTTGGTACGCGCGGGCCCCGCCGGGAAGTTGGACGTGACCAGCGCCAGCCCGGCGGGGGCCATGAACGCGGCCGCGACCCCCGTGACGAACCGGGCGGTCAGCAGCATCCAGCCCTCCGTGGCGAATCCGCCGAGCCCGGAGAAGACCAGGAAGACCGTCAGCCACAGGACGAACATCCGGCGGTGGCCCAGCAGATCGGCGGCGCGCCCGCCCAGCAACATGAACCCGCCGTAGCCCAGCACGTAGGCGCTGACGACCCCGCTGAGCATCCCGGTGGACAGCCCCAGGTCGGCGCGGATCGACGGCAGCGCCACGTTCAGCATCGCCACGTCGATCCCCTCCAGGAAGATCGCGCCGCACAGCACCAGCAGCACGCCCCACGAACGCCCCGCCAGACGGACTGGCCCACCGGCGGATCCAGTGACGGAATTGGACATCGGTACCCGGCTCCCTCTTGTCGCGGGAACCGGGCCCAGGGTGGTTCTCCGGATGCCCGTCGGTTCCCTCTTGTAACCGACAGCATCGTCGGGCACCATCAGTGAGCATGGAAGACGGCACTTTCGAGTCCCTCGGTTACTGCGGGGATACCGGCGTCGACGACGACGTTCTTCAGTGGGACCAGCGCGCCGACTGCGAGGTGCGGCAGATCCTCGACCGCATCGCGGACAAGTGGTCGCTCCTGGTGATCGCACTGCTGGACAAACGCAGCCTGCGTTTCACCGAGCTGCGCCGCGCGATCGACGGCGTCAGCCAGCGGATGCTGACCCGCACCCTGCGGCACCTGGAGCGCGACGGGCTGGTGAGCCGGACGGTGCACCCGACCGTCCCGCCGCGCGTGGACTACGCGCTGACGCCGATGGGCGCGACCCTGCACAGCACCATCCGCACCCTCGTCGTCTGGACCGAGGAACACCAGAACGCCATCGCCGCGGCCCGCGCCGCCTACGACGACCGCAGCGCAGCGGAACAGGAAGCCGCCGAGCGCGAGGCGGCCGAACGCGCCGCCATCGCCCACGCCGCCTTGCCGGCCAGTGGCCCACCCGGCCCGGCCAGACGGGTCCTCGCAGGGGCCGCCGCCGACCGGGGCCGCCCGGGCTTCCTGGAGGCGTGACGCGCCCGGCCACCTGATCGCCGCACGTCCCCCGGCCCCTGATTGGAACACGGCTGCGCGAAGCTACCGGCGCCGCTAGAGTTCGCGATCATCGACGCCGTTCCGGCGCCCCCTGCTCGCACGCGGGAGCGGCCTGCGGCCGTCCAGTGTGAGCAACCGGGGGAGACGGGTGTGGCCAGCCAGAGCAGGGGACGGCCGGGCTGGATGGATGTCGGCGCGATCGAGGAACGGCTGGTGCGCGCCTGGGACCCGGGCACGTTCCCGCCGGCCGAGGTCCTGCTGGCGATCATGACGCTGGCCGCGGTGCCGCGTGCGCTGGGAGTGCGGCTGGCCGCTCACCTGACCGGCGGGGTCGTGGTCGGGCCCGGTGCCGTGCCGGACCTGCCCGGCTTCGGCGAACTGCGCGGGGTCGAGCTGCCGGTGCAGCAAGGAGGCTGGGAGCGCAGCGCCGGGGTGTACGACCCCAACCGGCGCCGGATCGGGGTCGGGAGCGTGCCCTCCCCGTCGGTGAGCGTGGCGGGTCATGAGCTCGGGCATGCCACGGACCATCTGGACGGGATGCCGTCCCGGGGCGAGTTCTGGACCGAGCTGCACCGGCTTCGCGCCCAGCACCTGGCGCCGCCCTATCGGCAGGACGTGGCCGAGCTCTTCGCCGAGGCGTTCGCGTGCGCCCTGACCCGCCGGGCCCGTCGGCTGATCATGCTGTTCGGCGACGAGTATGCCGCCCAGCAGGCCCATATGTGGCTGGCCGGCCGTTACGGGATCGGGTGAAGGACTTCCTTCACGATCGGACCCGCGCGCTATGCTGGGCAGGGAAGGGCACGCGTGAGACGGAAGGGACACTGCTCATGACCGCCATCATGTTGGCCGGTGGAGTCCTTCGCGTCCCCGAGCCGACCACGCTGCCGGACGGCACCCGGGTCGAGGGGACACGCGACATCGCTCCCGACGCTCCCGACTACGCAGACTGGTTGCCTTTCGCCATCCCCGAGGCGGCCGCCTGGCACGGAGACCAGGACGACACGGCCATTCTGGCACGCTGGCGAGCGGACGCCAGCGCCTGACCTGCCGGTCCCGGTCCGCCGCGGAGTTAGCCTGGCACGCATGTCGCCGGAGCTGATCACGAGTCTCAGAGCCACTCGCACGTTCACCGCGGCGCCCGTCCAGGACGCGCACCTGATCGCGGTGCTGGAGGCGGGACGCTGGGCGGGCTCGGCCCGCAACCGCCAGCCGTGGCGATTCGTGGTGGTCCGCGATCGGGCCCTGCTGCGGGAGCTCGGCCTGCTCGGCGCATACGCCGGGCATCTGGCGGGCGCTCCCGTGGCGATCCTGCTGGCCGTGGACGCCACGCTGAGCACGCAGGACGCCGAGTTCGACGCGGGCAGGGCCGCCCAGAACATCATGCTCGCCGCCCACGCCCTGGGGCTCGGCACCTGCCCGGCCTCGTTCTTCCCCGAGGCGAACGCCGGCACGGCCACCGCGCTCGCCGGCCTCCACGAACCTTGGCACGTCCGTACGGCGATCTCGCTCGGCCATCCGGCCCCAGCCCCGCCGGGCACCCCGGCGATCCCTCAAGGACGACTGCCTCTGCGGGATCTGGTCATCGAGCGCTGAATCTGCCCGCCGTCCCTGCGACGGGCCCAACCAGCCCTACGGGACTCTCGCGACCATGCCGAAGACGCCGGGTTCCGTCGGGTCGGGGATGGGGTCGAAGTCGTCCTCGGGGCGCCAGCCCTGGATGGAGACGATGCCTGGGTCCAGGAGCTCCAAGCCGTCGAGCCACGCGGCCATGTCCGCGCGGGTGCGGCCGACGGCGACTCCCTGGCGGGTGCGCCCGTACAGCTCGCGGCCCTTCTCCGCCAGGTCACCGGTCAGCTCGCCGGGGTGACCGTGGGAGATGGCCACGTGGCTGCCGGACACCAGGGGACGGCGGAGCTCGGCGACGATGTGGGCCGCCTCCTTGTCGTCGGAGATGAAGTGCAGGATGGCCAGCAGCAGCACGGCCACCGGCTGGGTGAAGTCCAGGTGGCCTCGCACCGTGGGGTGGTGGAGGAGGGCGGCCGGGTCGCGGATGTCGGCCGGGGCGACCACCGTGTCGGGGTTGTCGGCGAGCAGCGCGCGGGCATGGACGAGCACCACGGGGTCGTTGTCGACGTAGACCACCCGTGAGCTCGGCGCCGCGCGCTGGGCCACCTGATGGACGTTCTCCTGTGTCGGCAACCCGGCGCCGATGTCGAGAAACTGACGGACACCCGCGTCGACGAGAGCGCGTACGGCCCGGCTCATGAAGGCGCGGTTGGCCTTGGCGTTCCTGCGCGCGTTCGGCACGGACTGGAGCACTGTTTCGGCGGCCTCGCGATCTGAGGCGAAGTGGTCCTTGCCGTCCAGCAAATAGTCGTAGATGCGCGCCGCGCTCGGCACGCTGGGGTCCACGCCAGGTAGGTCCATGGAGGGAAGATTAATGGATCAAACTCCCTTGCTGACCATTTCACAAAAAGTCCGGACATCGACCCTTGGCCGCGTGAGCAAGGTCTCGCGCGCTCGCCAGGAGCCGGCTGTTCCGGCATGCGCAACAGCCGCCGAAAGGGAGCCCCCGGAGTCGGTAGGCAGGAATTCGGCGAAGAATGGCAGTCAGCGAGCCCGGATGGTGCGCCTCTATATGCAGTCGAAAATAGACGAAAGCGCTGACTGTGGGCCCGCGTGCTGCCCGCGCCGACGGCGGCGGCCCGTGCGTGGGCGGTCTGTTGCGCTCGCGGCCCCTGCTGTGATCTTCTGCGTGGGTGACAGAAATGATCGACGGGAGCCGCGAGCGCAACGCCGTGATCAGGGTCGGCGGTCAGGCCTCAACCCTGATGAATCGATCAACACCAGATCTTGTCCGCCGTCACGCAGCCGTTGCCGTCCGGTGTGACCCCCGTCGTTGATACGAGGGAACTGTCGGCCGAGTAAGGCGCCTGGAACACCTCCGCGCTCGCCGGAGTCGCGCTCAGCACGCCAACGGCTGAAACTGCCATCAGCGACAGTGCGAGCGCACTGAAACTACGCTTCACAGTGGACATCATTCTCCATTCGCGATGTGGGCGCGTCGAAGTAGGACTCCGACACCATTCATTATGTCAATGCCACAGTCAGCGGATGTCGTCATTTCTGCCACTCTTGGCAGTACTTCTGCCATACACCTCGCCGGCCGGTGTGAGCATTCACGTTCGGCGCATTCTGATGTGTGGTGATCGTGCTGTCGCCTCCCGGCGCAGCCGTCCACCAGCCGCCAGCCGCGTCGGACGGTTCATCGTCGACGACCGCGCCTCCACCTCCAGCCGTCTCGGCCTGGCCCACGCGCTCCGACAGTGACGTCCCAGAGCCAAAGCATGAGACTCAGGCCGGCCAGATTGTCTGAAACGGCAGGCCCCCGGTGGAGCCTGCAGGAGCAGGCAGCGAAGTGATCCACCTGCCACGGCCAACTGGGTTCTGCTCACCTCGAGCCGGGCACGACCCCGCACAGGTAGGTGGACTCCTCCAGCAGGCGCGCCGTCATCGTGATCCCGGTGAGGCGCTCGGCCAAGAGGAACGCCGGCCCTTCGTGGGGGGCGGCGATCGGGTAGACGGGGGAGTCGATCCGCTCCAAAGTCTCTGCGACTTCGTCCGGCATCTGCTCCGAGTAGCTCTCATGGTGCCCGAACATGAACTGGATCTTCCCGTCCTTGATCCAGTGGGAATAGCCTTCCTGGTACGCGAACTCGAACCGGATTTTCCCGTCGTCGATCCAGTAAAAGTAATCCATGTCGTCGACGTCGAGGTAGAAGTGGGAGACGAGCCGGGTGCCCGCCGACAGCGGCATGATGATCTCTTCGGTGACGCCGAGCCCGCTGTAGGCCTCGACGAGGAGCGCCCAGTCCCCAACGGCGACGGCACCGAAGGTCTGCCGCCGGACCAGCTCATCAAGCGTCATGCGAGAGCAGTCGCCAACCCGGACGCCGAGCCGGGTCACCACTTCCTCAGGCGTCAGGCCGCGGACGTAGGTGAGGCAGTAGGCGTCCGCCAGGCCGGGGAAGCGCTCAGGGGAGAACCAGGAGTAGTCGTCAGGGGTCGCGATCATCCCGGCATGATCGCAGCACCCACCGACACAATAGGAGCGCTCAAGGATCCGCATGCAGTCGCCGTGGTTCGATCCTGGAAGTTGTGCATATGGTGAATTCGCGGTTGCCTCGAATGCAACAGGCAATGTCCTTCTGGGAAACTGGCTGAATTTCGGTTGAATCTGGCCGCATTTGACCCCTTCTCGGAATCGCCTGTTTGTCATGCTTGGCCCCGGCATCCGAAAATTCGGGAAACGGAGTCGTTCATGCGCAAACTACTGACGGTCGCCGCCGCAAGCCTTTTCCTCGCCGCCGGCGTGGCAGCCGCAACCCCCGTTCAGGCAGCAGCAGAAGCCGGTGCGTCCAGCGCTGTCGCGAAAACGCCGCTCCGCTACTATGACACTTACTACGGCCCCAACCCCTGGTGGCTGTGCTACGACCGCGGCTACCGTGGAGTCAATAACAACGAATGGTACGACTTCGAATGCAGGCCCGGAACGTACTGGGTGGAGCTCTGGATTCAGGTGGCACCGTGAACTGATTCGCCGGCAGGCCCTCGCACAGCAGTGCGGGGGCCTGCCGCCGGTTCAACTCGCCTTTCCCGCCTGGCGGGCGTTCGGCGAAGTGCCGGCGATGATTTTTTCGACGAGGTTGCGTGCCTGTGCGGCGGGGCCGTGCGGGCCGAGGGATTGGCCTGAGGCGTGCAGGCCTTCGAAGACCAGGGTGAGGTGGTCGGCCACCTCGGCGGGATCGTCGGCGCCGAGCCGGCTGGTCAGTTCGCCCATGGTGTCGCGGAACCAGGTCTTGGCGGTGACGGCGTTGCGGTGGGCCGGCAGGTCGGGGTCCGGGAACTCCGCCAGCGCCATCAGCATGGGGCAGCCGCGGTACTGCTCGGAGCTGACTTGTTCGAGGACCAGGTTGAAGATGGCCAGGATCTGGTCGCGCGGGTCGGGTGCTGCCGACCGCATCGCCGAGGTCACTTGCCGGCGGAAGTCCTGGTGGGTGTTTTCGACGTAGGCGCCGACCAGTCCGTCCTTGGAGGCGAACAGGCGGTACAGGGTGGTGGGGGCCACGTCGGCTTCGGCGGCGACGAGGTCGACGCCGGTCGCCCGGATGCCCTTTCGGTAGAAGAGGTCACCAGCTACTCGCAGCACGTGGGACCTGGTCTTCGCGGCGGTTCTGTGCACGACGCCCCTCCCGATTGCGATGTTAGGGATCGTTCCCTATAGTCTAGCTGAAAGGGAACGATCCCTAACATTGGCGGCGCCGCTCAGCTCCCGCCCGCCGGCAATGAACGAGCTCGTCGCGGCAACCGCGTGCGATGCGACAAGAAAGGTCCCGCATGACAAGCCAGCAAGCGGCGCGCGGCCAGGGCAACACCGCCCTGGCCCTGGCGACGCTGTTCCTCGGAACATTCGTGCTGGGCAGTGCAGAACTGCTCCCGGTAGGCGTGCTCAACGTGATCGCCGCCGACCTCGACGTGTCCATCCAGGCGGCCGGGGCCCTGGTGACCGCCTACGCGCTCGGCGTGGCCATCGGCGGGCCCCTCCTGGCCGCCGCGACGATCAAGCTGAACAAACGGACGGTCCTGGCCGCAGCGCTCCTGCTGTGCGTCATCGGCAACCTGGCTCCGGTGCTGATCGCCGACTACACCCTGTTCGTCGTGGCCCGCGTCATCACCGGCGCGCTCGGCGGCCTGTTCGTCGCCGTCGCCTTCATCGTCGCCACCTCCATCGTCCCCCCCGAGCGGATGGGCCGGGCCATCTCCGCCGTCTTCGGCGGCTTCGCCGTATCAGGCGCCCTCGGTGTCCCCATCGGCACGCTGATCGGCCAGCAGCTGGGCTGGCGCGGCTCCTTCGTCGCCGTGATCGCGCTCGCCGTCATCGCGCTGATCGCCACGCTGGCGCTCATCCCGTCCGTGGCCGGCACCGGCGGCGGCGCGGGCAACCAGGCCAAGTACGCCTTCGCCCCCCGGGTGCTGGCCCTGCTCGCCCTGCAGGCCCTCGGCTTCGCCTCGCTGTATGCCGCCCTGACCTACATCGTGCCCTTCCTGCAGAACATCACCGGTATCTCCGGCCCGCTGATCAGCGCCTTCCTCCTGGCGTACGGCGTCGCCAGCGCGGCCGGCTCGATCCTCGGCGGCCGCTTCGCCGACAGCAACGCCGCCCGCACCCTGACCATCGCCACCATGGGCGTGGCCCTCAGCCTGCTGGCCCTCTACTTCGTCGGCGCGGTCGCCTTCCTCGTCGCCATCGCGCTGCTGGCCTGGGGGCTGTTCGCCATGGGCATGGTCCCCTCCCTGCAGTACCGCGTCGTCAGCCTGGCCGGCCCCGGAGGCGCACTGGCCTCCTCCCTGCCCGCCTCGGCCGCCAACGTCGGCATCGCCGCAGGCTCCGTCGCCGGCGGCGCCGCCATCGGCAACTTCACCGCCACCGCCCCGATCATCACCGCTCTCATCATCGCCGTCATCGCCATCCCCGTCGCCTGGGCCACCAGCTTCCTCAAGCCACCCGCGCCCCAGACCGACCTCCAGCCCGAGCCCACCTCGGGCAGCATCCCCAAGCCCGCATGACATCAGTGGGGGAGCGGCGGTTCCGGCCGTGTGGCCCCCTGCGCGCAACCGAAACTTCGATCGAGGAGTGAGCATGAGCGAGTCGCGAGAATACGGTGTCGCCGGCGTCCGGGGACTCAACATGGCCCGGGAATGGTCCAACGACCGGCCGCGCTACGTGGCCGTCCTGGTCCATGGCTACGGCGAGCACATGGGCCGGTACGAGCACGTGGCCGACCGGCTCGTACGGCACGGCGCCGCGGTCTACGGCGTGGACCATGTCGGTCATGGCAAGTCGGAGGGCGACCGGGTGCTGATCGTGGACTTCGAGGACGTGGTCACCGACGTGCACGAGCTCGCGGAACGCGCCCGGGCGGATCATCCCGCCGTGCCCGTGGTGGTGATCGGCCACTCGATGGGAGGCATGATCGCCGCTCGCTACGCCCAGCGTCACGGCACCGGCCTGGCCGCGCTCGTGCTGTCCGGGCCTGTGATCGGGAGCTGGGAGCTCGTGTCCACGCTGCTCTCCTTCGACGAGATTCCCGACATGCCCCTCGACCCGGCCATCCTGTCTCGCGATCCGTCGGTGGGAGCGGCCGCCACCGCCGACCCTCTGGTGTGGCACGGGCCGTTCAAGCGGGCCACGCTGGAGGCGTTCGCCGAGGCCCTGACCACGATCTCCAAGGGCGGCACGTTCGGGTCACTGCCGACGTTGTGGCTGCACGGGGAGGACGACCAGCTTGTGCCGATCGCTGCCAGCCGGGACGGGATCGACGCCGTGCGGGGGAGTGACCTGACCGAGCGGATCTACCCCGGCGGCAGGCACGAGGTGTTCAACGAGACCAACAAGGACGAGGTCCTGGATGACGTCACCGCTTTCCTCGACCGCGCCCTGGCCGTCCGCAACCCGTAGCGTGGCCGGGCCGGTGGGCCCGCCGTGCTGGTCCGGGCGGTGGCGCTAGCGGGGCGTGCCCGCGCTCGGGACGAACGCGGCGCCGTGGCCGGGGACCACGATGTCGGCCACCGCCAGTACCCGCTCACGGCCGAGATGCAGGGCGTCGAGATCGACGGCGTGCCTGTCCCCGGCGGACGTGGCGGTGTTCCAGAGGTGGGTGAAGGCGACGACCCCGTCCGGGGTGCCGACGAGCGTGGTGATGTCCTCGTGCGTGTGCCCGGGCGTCCTGATCAGCTTGATCGACGGGGTGAGCTCGTAGCCCTCGGCGTCACGCCAGGTCCACTGGTCACCGTGGTAGATCGCCCAGTGGTCATGGAATCTGGCATCCGGGAACAACGCCGCGTTCAGCGTGTGGTCGGGATGATGATGGCTGAAGACGACGTCGCTCACGGACTCGGGCTCCACGCCCATCGCCCGCAGCGGATCGAGAATGAGCGAACGGTTCTTGACCATGCCCGGATCGGTCACCAGGCGGATCTCGCCGTCCTGGACGTATCCGACCGTGCTCGCCACGCCGTCGCTGCCGTATCCCTCGTACAGGACGACGTACGACGCTGTCCTGCTGGCCGGAAGGTCGCTCATGAGTCGCCCTCTCAGGTGGAAAATGTCGATGACAGCATGGAGGCCCGGTCCGGGGAGCGACAGTAGCGGTGCTGCCGATAACAGCACTTTTACTGCCAATCCGGCCACCGGCTGCCAGGCCGCCGCCGCAGGTCAGCGGCACGGCGAGCAGAATGGCGGATGCCGTCCCTCCGCCACGGGTGACGTGAGCCACGCGCGGCCGATTCGCCCGGCTCAACTCGCTGAAAGGGAGTCGAAGTGAGTCGTCATGGTCGCCCGGACGCGGTCGCCCCGCCTCAGGGGGTGGCGGGTGAATTCGCCGTCCACGCCGGTTCGATGTTCGACGGGTTCACGAGGTCGGGGCCGGCGACGGTGCATGTGCGGGGAGGCCGGATCACGGCGGTGGACCGGACGGGTTCACGCCCGTCAGACAGGTATGTGGTCGACCTGGGCGCGGATGCGTGCCTTCTGCCGGGTCTCATCGACACCCACACGCACCTGGCCTTCGACTCCGGGAACGACCCCGTGGCGTCGTTCGTCGCGGCGGACGACGAGCGGATGCTGACGGGCATGCGGGCAGCGGCACGCACGGCACTGCTTGCGGGGATCACCACGGTCCGGGATCTCGGCGCCCGGGATTTCCTCGCGCTGACAGTGGCGGAGGAGACCCTCAGGACTCCGGAGGCCGGGCCCGAGATCCTTGCCGCGGGGCCGCCGATCACCACGTTCGGCGGGCACTGCCACTTCATGAACGGCGAGGCGGAAGGCCGCGGCCAACTGATCGACGCCGTCCGCGAACGGCACGACCGCGGCTGCGCGGTAGTCAAGATCATGGCGAGCGGCGGCCAGATGACGCGGGGCTCACGCGCGTACCTCTCGCAGTACGGCCAGGAGGACCTGCGGATCGTCGCCGACGAGGCTCACCGTCTGGGCCTGCCGGTGGCCGCGCACGCCCATGGCAACGAGGCGATCACGGACGCCCTCGCCGCCGGGGTGGACACCTTGGAGCACGTCAGCTTCTCGGGCGAGAAGGGGATCGACGAGGACGCCGCGTTGGTGGAACGTCTGGCCGGTAGCGGCGCCTTCCTGAGCCTGACGCTGGGCACCCGCGGGACTCTGCCGCTGGAGGTGCGGCAACATCTCGAACCCCGGCTCGACAGCAGGCGGAAGGTGCATCGCGAGCTGGTCAGGTTGGGCGGCCGGGTGGTCGTCGGCACGGACGCCGGCATCTTTCCGTCGAAGCCGCACGACGTCCTGCCGCACAGCGTCGAGGAGTTGAGGAACCTGGGCTTGCCGCCGGCGGCGTCCTTGGCCGCGATGACCAGCCAGGCGGCGATCGCCTGCGGCGTCGAGGGACGCAAGGGCCGGATCAGTGCCGGCGCCGATGCCGATTTCGTCGTCGTGGGCGGCGATCCCCTTCGCGACCCCGCCTCCCTGCTCGACGTTCGCGCGGTCTTCCGCGCCGGCGTTCGCGTACGCTGACGCTCGCTCAGGCTCGTTCATCGACCAGCGCCAGAGCCCTGTCGTCGGCGGCGAAGCCGGTGTTCGCGGTCGCGGGAGGATGCTCCAGGTGCCAGCGCACGGACCGGGTGATGGCGACGGCAGGATCGGCCGGCTCGAAACCCAGGAGGGACCGCGCCTTCTGGCTGCTCACCAGCAGATGCTGGACGGTCTTGCGGGTGACGTCGAGGTCATCGGGCAGCAGGTCGTCCGGCACGTCCACCAGTTCGGCTTCGTGCCCGGCCGCGGCGAGGATCGACCGCATCCAGCCCCGGATGGTGAAGGTCGCCGCTTCACCGACGTTGAACACCTCCCCGGCACTGACCGCCGGCCGGTCCAGCGCGAGGAGCATGGCCGCCACGGCGTCGTCGACGTGGAGCCGGGGAAGCAGCGTGGCGCCGGGACCGGCCGGAATGCGCGTGCGCTTCGCCCGCACCCGTCGCAGCACGAACTCCTCGCGTTGCTGGGGGTCGCGCGGGCCGTAGATCATCGCCAGCCGGAGCGCGGTGCCGTTACGTGCCAGGTAGGCCGGTTCGACGTCCAGCTTTTCGTAGTGGTAGTCGTCCGCCTCCCTGTCGGTGCCACGATAGGGGTAGCGGCTGTGGCGCAGCGGACTTTCTTCGGTGAGCGGGACCGGCATCGGTGTGTCGTCGGCCGCCAGATACAACTCATAAGAGCGGTAGACGTCCATGCTGGAGAGCACGACCAGATGAACGTCCGGTAGATAGGACAGAACCGCGTCCACATCGCCGCGGGTGAGCGCGATGGTGTCGACCACGGCGTCCGGGCCGAATGCTTTCACCTGGCCGGCGACCGTCGAGAAATCCCGGCGGTCCACGTGAATATGAGCACATTCCACGAGATCGGCCGGCTCGGTGCGTCCTCGATGAATCACCACCACTTCGTCGCCGCGCGCGGCCAGGGTTTCGACCAGGTGACGCCCGATGAATTCGGTCCCGCCGATGACAGCAATTCGCATGAAGTTTATCCGATCAGATCTTCGTGTTATGCGTCAACATTTCTTCGCTGCCGGCGGAATCCGGCATGTTTGAGAAAACGCGATAAATGGATGGCGGGCGTGGTTTCGGCTGGGAGAGACTCGGTGCATGAATGAGTCATGGATGCTCGACGAGCTGGTGCACGCGGGCCCGGAACACCTCGACCCGGCGTTCGTCGCCGGCTTCGACCGTAAACAGGGGTATCCCGATCCCGCAGAGGATCTGGCGGTCTTCGCCGATCACGGCCTGGCCGATGACGCGACCGTGGTGGATCTCGGATCCGGGACGGGGCAGTTCGCGCTGGCGGCGGCCACCCGGTTCGGGCGGGTCGTGGCGGTCGATGTCTCGGCCGCCATGGTGGAACGGCTGCGTCAGCGGGCCGCCGATAACGCGCTGTCGAATCTCGAATGCGTGCAGGCGGGATTCTTGAGCTACGAGCACGCGGCCCCGCTGGCGGACGGCGTGTTCTCGCGCCATGCCCTGCACCAGTTGCCGGACTTCTGGAAGACGCTCGCGCTGGAGCGGATCGCCCGGATGCTGCGGCCCGGCGGGGTGCTGAGGCTGTGCGATCTGATCTATGACTTCCATCCGTCACAGGCGGAGGAGGTGTTCGAACGCTGGCTCGACGGCGCCTCCGCCGATCCGGGCGCGGGCTATACGCGAGACGACTACATCGAGCACATCCGCACGGAGCACAGCACCTTCCGGTGGCTGCTGGAGCCGATGCTGGCCGCCGCCGGTTTCGAGATCGTGGCCGTGAAGTTCCGCGGGCCGGTGTACGGCGCCTACACCTGCATCAAGCGCTGAGCGGGGCTGCGTCCACCCGATCAGCGGCAGGTCACAGGGATCGCCCCCGTTCCCCTGTGGCGGGGAACGGGGGCGATCCTGGCGCGGTCTCGATTACTTCACGACCACCGGCAAGGTGATGAAGCTCTTGCTGATGTCGACGTCGAAGACGGTCCGGGGCCAGGGCTCGTTGCCCGGCTCGGGAGCGTACGAACACCAGTCGGTGCCAGGGACCTCCATGATCGTGCAGTTCGTGCCCGCGACGACCAGGCCGAGGCGGTGCCCTGACCTGAACACGTAGTCGTCCGGCTTCAGCTTCAGCTTGTAGGTGTAGAACGTGTCCGGCCTGACCGGCACATCCTGGAGGAAGGTCTCCCGGTTTTCGGTGTCGATCGTCACCTTGGACACGATCTCGAACGGCCGGGTCTGGACGTCGTGCTCGTAGACGGGATAGCAGCCGGTGTCGGAGGAGGTACCCCGCCCGATGCACTCCGAGCCGGTCGTCTCCTTGATTCCGGTGCTGTAGGTGTCCTCGTCGGCGATGGTGTAGGAGTCGGTGCCGTAGTCCACCAGGAACGCCGACAGGGGGGTGCCCGACGCGCTGGCCTTCACCGTCAGTGACACCTCGGCCGTCCCGCTGATGCGCAGGTCCTCGGTCAGCGGCCGGCCCAGAAGAGCCAGCCTGGTGGAGGACTGGCGCTCGGGGTCGGACACGATGTCACTTTCCCGCTGCTCGTACTTCTCGTCGATGGAGGCGTACCGCGCACCGGGGGGAAGAGTCTCGCTCATCCCGTTCAGCCACAGCTTCTTCGTCGCGTTCGCGACCGGCCAGGAACCGTACGTTTCCCACCTGTCGGGAGTGCGCTCGACCTGGACCTTCGGCTCCTTCATGATGCCGTTGTCGATGCCGAGCAACCAGTGGTCGAGCCAGCGGTGGATCTGCGGCAGCCAGTGCGTGCGGTGCGAGTCGATCGGGTCGACGTGCGCCTTCTCGGTGAGCATGAGCCTGCTCGGCACGCCGGCCGTGCTGACCGCCTTCCACCAGTCCAGACCCGTGTCCGGGGTGACGTTCCAGTCGTTGAGGCCGTGCACCATGAAGACACTGGCCTTGATCTTCGCGGCGGCGGCGTGGTAGTCACGCTCGGCGAACCACGACGTGTAGGTGCCGTTCTCCTCGTCGGTCTGCGCGGGGATCTCGTCGTAGATGGCGGCACACCGCTGCGGGTCCAGTTTGGAGGTGTTGCCGTCCGCCCGGGCGGTCCAGCGCGGGTAGTCGACGAACCGGGGCAGGCCACCGGTGCGCAGGTAGGGATACCAGCTGCCGAAGGTGGCGATCGGTACGATCGTCTTCAGGTTGGGCACGTCCATGGTGGCCACCATGTTGGCCAGGATGCCGCGGTGTGAGCGGCCCACCATGCCGACCCTGCCGGTGTCCCACGTGGCCTCCACCTGCCGGCCGGCCTTGTCCGTCGCCTTCGCCCGGCCGTCCAGCCAGTCCAGGGCAGCCTTTACGCCCAGGATCACCTCTTTGCCGTCGACCGTCGCGCATCCTTCGGAATAGCGGGTGCCCGGCATGTCCACCTGCACCACGGCGTAGCCGCGTGGCACGAAGTAGTTGTCGTAGTACTCCGGGAACCGGGTCGGGACGCCGTCGTCCTCGGGGTCCTTGTAATCGTCCTTCGGGCCGGGCCGGTAGCGCCTGTCGTGAGCCTGCGCGCTCGAACCCGCTTCGGGCGCGAAGTACGGGCTCGCCTGGAAGATGACCGGCACCTTGAGACCGGACCCGGTCTCCTTGGGGCGGATGATGTCCGCGACGATTCGATCGTTGCGTCCGTCGCGGTCGCCGTCGACCGGCGCCTCGACGTAAACGGTCTCGCGGATGGCCTCGGCGTAAGAGAATCGCGGTTCGCCAGCGCTGTTGCCGACCGGGGTCCCGGCGCCCGCGGATGCGGCGCCGGGCAGGGCCGTGCTCAGCAGGATTCCCGTTGCCAGTGCCACTAACTGTCGTTTCGACAAATCCATGCTCCGTTTGTCATGACGAACAGGACGGCTGGAACTTACCAGCGGCGACAGCGGTCGATTGTGCTGTGCCGCCGGAATTCGCATTTTCCTGAGTGTGGAGTCTGCAGCCTCGGACAGCATGGCATCTCCCCGTGACCGGCGACGAGCACGATGAGCGCCAATTGTCACCGCATATCTGCCAGGAACGCGCGGGAGATCTTGCTCACGCGGCGGGCCTGACAGATGGTTGTCAGATCTGTGGCCATGAAGAAACGCATAATGCCGGAGTTTCAGCACGTCGATTGGGAATCGTATGAGACGTATCTCCCTGCTCGCCGGAGTCATCGCACTGTGCACCGCCATGAGCGGCAGCCCCTCGCTTGCGTCGCTCGTTGAAGAGACGAAGGAGAGCCTGCGGTTCGGCGCGTGCCCGCAGGACCTGGCCGGCGCCTACCCTCATCTCGACTGCGCGACGCTGCAGGTGCCGCTGGATCACAGCCGCCCCTTCGGGGAGCAGGTGAGTGTGACCGTGTCGAGGGCGAAGGCGACGAATCCGGCCAAGCGCCGGGGTGTGCTGTTCTTGAATCCCGGAGGGCCCGGCCAGGGCGCCGCCGACTACGCCGGCAGGCTGACCCTGCCGTCGTCCACCGGCCAGACCCGCATCCCCGCGCCTGTCCTGGAGATGTACGACGTCATCGGGATGGACCCCCGTGGCGTGGCGCACTCCACACCGATCTCCTGCGGTGATCCCGCCATCTGGAGCTCGCCGCTCCCCGACCCCGACGCCGTGTCGGAGCGGCAGAACTGGTGGAAGCTGCTGGGCGCGTTCGCGGAGTCCTGCCGGCGGAACGCCGGCGACATGCTGCCGTTCTTGAACGGAAAGACCGTGGCCCGCGACATGGACCGCCTCCGCGAGGCGCTCGGTGAGGACAAGATCAGCTACCTCGGCTACTCCTACGGCACCTATCTGGGCATCGCCTACGCCTCGGCCTACCCCCACCGTCTGGACCGCGTCATCCTGGACAGTGCCGTGGACCCGACCCCGGTCGAGATGGCCTATCGGGGCTGGGCCGTGCTGGGTCAGAACGCGGCGATGCACAAGCGGCGTGACACCTACTTCGAGTGGGTCGCCCGCTACGACGACTTCTTCGGCCTGGGGACGACCAAGGACGAGGTACGGGCAGCCTGGGACACGGTGATCGCCGAGCTGCGGCGCGCTCCTCGCGGGCACGGGGGACCGGCCGAGTTCATCATCATGACCTTCGACCACATGTACACCGAAAGCGGTTGGCAGAGACTGACGCAAGCGATCAGCGACTTCGTCAAGCGCGACGATGACACTCTGCTCAAGACGCTCATGCCGAACATGGGAGGACCGGGCACCGAGAGCTTCCTGGCCCTCTTCAACGCGGTGAGCTGCACGGACTCTCCCTGGCCGGCCGACCGCTCCACCTGGGAGCGGGATGCGGAAGAACACGCGGGCAGATACCCGGGCTACGCCGTCTGGTACAACTCCTTCTACAACGCCGCGTGTGCGGCGTGGCCGGTTCCCGCCCAGCAGCGGGCGCTGCCTGACGCGACGAAACTGCCCCCCATGCTGATCTTCAGTTCCGAAGGCGACCCGGCGACCCCTCACGAGGGCGCGAAGGCCCTGCGCGGGCTGCTGCCGTCGTCGCGGCTGGTGACCGAGGTGAACGCGGGCAAGCACGGCGTCTTCGCCGGCCCCTTCGCCCAGGCCAATCCGGCGGCCAATCAGCTGGGCTCGGACTATCTCGTCACGGGCGCGCTGCCCGCGCAAGACGTTTCGGTCCCCGGCCACCCGTTCCCCGTGCCCACCCGGCAATCGGCGAGCGAAGCTCTCGCGGAGGCGGGGGCCGCGAAACTCCGCCTGGGCGTCGAATAGCCGGATGACCTGAGACCGGCCGGCGGACGAACGGGTCGTCCGCCGGCCGATCGGGTCATGCTCGGCAGGGGGATCAGGACGCCGTGCTCAGCTTGGGCAGGAGCGAGGAGATCGCGTCCAGCGCTCCCACGCGGACCACGTAGCGGGTGACGCCCCAGCGCCGCTCGTGCTCCCGGATGGCGGAAAGGATCTCCTGCTCCGTGCCGGCGAGGACGAAGGGCGAGGCCAGCACCTCGGCCTCGGCGATCCCGGTGCGTCGGGCGATGTCGGCGACCGAGGCGCCGGCGTCGTCCGTCACGTGGACGTGCTGCACCAGCGCCTCGAAGGCCGGCGGGTTGTCGCGCCCCGCGGCACCGTTCGCGACGTGTTCCAGTTGCGCCTCGATCTCGTGCGGGCGCCAGCGCACCTCATGACTGTGCCCGTCCGGGAGGGTGCGCCCGAAGCCTGTCAGGCCGACGACGTCAGCGTGCGCGCCCGCCCAGCGCAGGAGGCGGGAGTTGGCCCCTCCGACGGTCAGCGGGATCCTCTTCTGAACAGGCCTCGGCTCGCTCAGCCGCGCGGACCGGGCCACCAGTTCCGGCGTGTCGACGTTGACCTCCTCGCCGTCGAGCAACGCCATGACGGCTTCGGCCACGGCGGTGCACCGCGCCACCCTGCCGCTGACGTCGGGACGGCTGCGGCCGACCGCGTCCCACTCCCCGGGTGTATGCCCGGCTCCCAGCCCGAGGCGGGCGCGCCCGTGGGAGAGAACGTCCAGCGTGGCGACATCTGCGGCAAGGAGCAGCGGCTCGCGAATGCCCGCGTTGGAGACGTACGACCCGAGACCGATGCTCGAAGTGACCGACGCGGCTGCCGCGAGCGCGACGAACGGCGAGGCAGTGACGCCCGGGTGGTCGGCGGCGAGCAACGCGTCGAAGCCCGCGGCCTCGCACCGTCGTGCGAGGTCAGTCCAGGAGTCGACCTGAGGAAGATTGGCCTGGAGAGCGAATGTGGTCATAGGGGGAGGATGTCGCACGTGGGGTCAAGCTCGACAGAACATCGTCCCGGTTCCGCTACAAGCAAACTCGCCGCCCGGCAGGCTGCGGGACGGCGGCGGAAGCACGGGAACGACGCGTCACTCGGATCTTGAGGCCGTCGCGGACACGGGCCGGTCAGTGGTCAGCTCGGGAAGCACCGTGTCCGGGGCAGGATCGCGACCCGCGGAGCGGGGCGCGGGATCGGAGCAATCACCTCGGCAGTATCCGTTGGTGATGATCAGCCGGCCCCGGGAGGGCGTGTAGGCGGCGGTGCTCGCGCCGGCGGTCACACCGTGGCAGGTCGGGCAGGTGAGTGGCTGGTCGGCTGTCATGGACGCTCCTTGAGGGCGTGGCGCGGGCAGGGACGGACAAGAGCACACGCACGCGCCTCGCCGAGCGTCTCCGATCTCTCCTGCTCGGTCAGGACGGTGGTGAGGCGTACGGTCACGGACCGAATCATGCCGGACGCCACCGACAATTCTCCCCGGGGCATCCGAGCGGAGCCCGCACGGCGGCACCCTCGTACAGGACCCCGTTCCGTACGAGGACATCGCCCCGGCAGATTCCGCCCGCTCGCCCGATTCAGGACCCGGGGCGTCCGGCCGCCGCGATGGCGGCGTACTCCCGTTCCAGAGCCTTGGCCGGGCTGCTGTGCCAACCGGCGGCCATGGTCTGCGACATGGCGTCGGGGAAGATGTCCTCCTCCTCCTTCTCCACGCCGTCGAAGATGGCTCGCGCGACCGATTCCGGCGAGGCCTTCGGGGCGTCGTACCCTCGGCTCATGTCGGTGTCGGTCGGGCCGGTGAGGACGGCGTGGACGGTCACCCCCTGGCCGGCGAGGAGCATCCGCTGCGCCTGCGTCAGGGAGAACGCGGCCGCCTTCGAGATCGAGTAGGCCGGGATGATCGGCAGCGGGGCCAGGGCGGCCACCGCCAGATTGTTGACGATGGCGCCGCGCGAGCGGACCAGCAAGGGCAGCAGGGCCTGCGTCACACCGTGGAGGCCGAACAGGTTGACGGCCAGATGCTGTTCGAGCACGGCGCGGTCGCTGAGATCGTCGTAGCGTGCGACTCCGGCGTTGTTGACCAGGATGTCGAGTGCGGACACCCGCTGGACGGCCTGCTCCGTCTGCGCCGCGTCGGTCACGTCGAGGACCAGGGGGACGACCCGCTCGTCCGGGTGGGTGAAGGGTTCACGCGCGGCGGCGTACACCTGCTGGGCGCCCCTGCGCAGCGCCTCCTCCAGCAGTGCCTGCCCGATCCCCCGGTTGGCGCCGGTGACCAGAACGTTCTTGCCCGTGATCGTGGTCATCGGGCGCCGCCCGATCCGGTGCTCATGGCCTGAGATGACCAGATGTCCTCGATAGCTTGCATCATGCAAGGCACCCTAGTCGTGGACGCTTTCATGATGCAAGCTTGTCCAGTAGGGTGGGCGCATGCTGGGGAAGACCTACGAATCCCAGGTGTGCTCGATAGCACGCAGCCTGGAGGTCATCGGCGAACGCTGGAGCCTGCTGCTCGTTCGCGACGCCCTGTTCGGAGGGGCGACCCGCTACAGCGACTTCCAACGCAACCTGGGCATCGCGACCAATGTCCTCAAGGCTCGCCTCGACGGTTTCGTCGAGGCCGGGATCATGCGGCGCCACAGGTATTCCGAGCACTCCGAGCTGTACGAGTACCTGCTGACCGACAAGGGGCGGGCGCTCGCGCCGGCGCTGGTCGCGCTCTCGGAGTGGGGCGACCTGTGGGCGACCGACGGGGAACCGCCCAGGCTCTACACGCACTCGGTGTGCGGTGCCGGCATCGTCCAGCAGACGGTGTGCGCCCGCTGCGGTCACGTGGACGACCCGGCCGAGATCCGGTCCACGGCCCGGCCCGGCACGCATCGATCAGGAGATCGCCATGGGTCACGTCTTTCAGCTGACGTTCCAACTCGACCTGCCGGTCGAGCGGGCCTGGCAGGCGTTCACGACGCCTGAATACCTGGAAGCCTGGCTCGGCGCCGTCGTGGAGTGCGACATCCGGCCCGGCGGCCGGATCCGCTTCGCCATCCCCGGTCACGGCGAGCTGACCTGGCTGATCGACCACGTGGAAGAGCACAGGAAGCTGGTGTGGCTGGAGCCGCCCGCGGCGGTCCCGAGCGAGCGCCGGACGACGGTGAGCTTCGAGGAGACCGCCGGCGGCACCCGGGTGCGCATCGAGGAGGCCGGATTCGGCCACGGCGACGCGTGGCAGGGGCATCTCGACGGCACCCGCCAGGGGTGGACGCACAGTCTGGCGGGGCTGCACCTCTACCTGCGCACGGGCGTCAAGCTCGACCGGATGAACACCTTCAGGGCCGACCTGGGGCTGCACCTGATCGACACGCCGGCCGGCCCCGAGGTGGTGAGCGTGACGCCCGGCGGACCCGGCGACAAGGCCGCGCTGCGCCAGGGCGACATCGTGGTCCGGCTGAACGCCGCGCCGGTCTTCGGCATCGGCGACGTCTGGCTCTTCTGCCGCGAGCACGCGGAGGGCACGGCGGTCGGCGTCACCGTCGTCCGCGACGGGACCCTGCTCACCTCCCAAGCCGTCCTGGCGCCCTTCAGTGGTGGGGAGTAGACGCGAAACCGTCGTCCAGGGCCCGCAACGCCTGCGCCGGACGCTAGCCGGTCGGCGTTCGGCAGCCCACCAGGTCCAGCGGGTACGGCGCCCGTCCGCCCGGCTCGCCGCCCTGGTCGTGCAGGCGGGCGGCGAGCCGGGCGTGCAGGTCCGTCAGCCGCTCGATCCGCTCGCTCAGGACCGCCAGCCGATCCTGGGCCACTCGCAGCGCCACCTCGCACATCCCGGCGTCCAGGACGGTGAAGGTGAGGGGCACCGGCCGGTCCAGCAGCGGGACGAACATGCGGATGTCCTCCACGGTGAACCCGCTCCTCAGCAGCTCGCGGATGTTGCGCACGCGCGCGATGTCCGTCTCGCTGTAGTCGCGGTATCCGGCCGAGGTGCGCCGGGTCTCCAGCAGGCCCTGCTGTTCGTAGTAGCGCAGCGCCCGTGTGGTGATGCCCGCGGCCCGTGCCGCCTGACCGATCAGCACCGGTAAGCCTCCATTTCTACAGCCTCACCACGACTTCTACAGTCTCACCACGACCGTACCGGTGTGCGCGCCCTCCAGAAGTCCGGTCAGCGCGGTCGGAGCCTGCTCCAGCCCGTCGAACACCGCCTGCGCGACGGGCAGCAGGCCGCGCCGCGACCACTCGCCGATCTCCTGGCCGGCTCGCGCCAGCGCCTCAGGATGGTCACGCGGGGTGAATCCGCGCAGCGTGATCCGCTTGGCGACCAGTGTCGGAAGATCGATCCCGGTGGCCCGGTCCTGGGAGTCCAGGGTGCCGATCGCCATGATCCTGGCGCCGGGATTGGCGGCCTCCAGCACAGCCTGCAACTGCGGGCCGCCTGTCAGGTCGAGATAGACGTCCACTCCCTTCGGCGCGGCACTGCGCAGCGCCGCGACCAGATCGGCGTCCCCGCGGTCGAAGGCCGCGTCGAAGCCCGCGTGCCCGGTCAGCCACGCCACCTTGCTCGCCGAGGCGCTGCCCACCACCCGGCCCGCGCCGAGGAGCCGGGCCAGCCGCCCCGCCATGGTGCCGATGGACCCGGCCGCGCTGGAGACGAACACCGTCTCCTCCGCACGCAGCGGCGCGAGGCTCAGCGCGGCATGGGCCAGCTCGGCCTGCGACAGCTGCAGCGCCGGATCGGCGTCTGCGGGCAGGACACGCGCCTGCGCCGAGTCGAGGACGGCGTACTCGCGCCAGCCCAGCGGATGGGCCACCAGCGTGCCCGGCGGTAATGCCCCCGCCACCACCTCCCCGACGGCCGGCCCCCACAGGGTCTCTCCCACCCGGTAACTGGGCATGCCCGGCACGCCGCCTGCCAGGAGCAGCCCCATGGCCGCCCGCAGCGCCATCATCCGGTTGCGTACCAGCACTTGATCCGGTTTCGGGTCAGGCAGGACGGTTTCGACGATCTCCAGGCGGTCCGCGGCCGAGCCGGCCGTCGCGGAGCTCACCAGGCGGATTTCCCGTGTACGTGTCATCCGCCCGACGCTAGACCTTGACCCATGCGTCAAGGTCAACTCCCGAGGGCCATCGCCACCGGTCCGGCGTGATCAGGAAACGGCCGGTGGCTTGCCGAGCCCGGCCAGCCGAACCAGGACGACAAAGCCGTCGTCGGTGCCGGGCCAGTGCCGGCGCACGGCCTGAAGCCCGGAACGGCGCACCACCGAGCGGAGCACGGCGATCACGATGACGGCGTCGTCGGCATGGCCCAGGACCGGGATGAAGTCGGGCACCAGATCGATCGGGAAGGCCAGATAGGCCAGCAGCAGGGCGAGCCGGACGCGGACACCGCGCGGCAGCCCGGGATCGGCGGCCAGGCGGCGCACCAGGCGCAGCACGTCGGGCAGCAGCCGCAGCGCCTCACGCAGCAACCCGCCGCGCGGCCGGACGATCGCCAGCGTCGCGATCAGCACCAGCCACGTGACCAGCAGCGCGCCCACGAGCCCGATCAGCAGATCCCAGCCCCAGGTCCCGGTCATCGCCGGCCTCCTTCCTGCCCGACGGCGGAACCGCCCGGCCTCTCGACCTTGGCACAGCGCCTTTCGGGCATCTGCGCTTTCGCGGGCCAGGTCTCACGGGGGCCACGCTGAGGAAACGCCGGGCCGGGCTCAGCGTTGTTGTCCGGGGGCGGGACGTCGGGGCAGGCGGATGAGGGTCTGCTGGCCCGCGGCCACGAGGGTGCGTCGTCCGTCGTGGACCGCGAAGACCTCCAGCCGACAGACGGTCAGGGTGCGGCCGGGTTTGAGGACGGTGCCGATGGCCTCGATGTGGTCGCCGATGGCGGGCGCCAGCAGGTTGATCTTGTATTCGACGGTCAGGACCGCGGTGTCGTCGGGGAACAGGGTGAAGGCGGCGTAGCCGCCGGCGCTGTCGGCGATGGCGCTGGTGGCTCCGGCGTGGACGTAGCCGTCCTGCTGGGTCACCTCGGGCCGGGCGGGCAGGGTGATGACGACGCGGCCGGGGCCGATGTGGGTCAGCTGTGCGCCGAGGTGGCGCATGAGTCCTTGGCGTTCGAAACTCTCCTGGATGCGTGCCCGCACTTCGGGGGTGGCCTGCTCGTTGTCGTCCTGCATCTCGTTCTCGCTTTCGTCGATCGGGCGTTCCTGAGGTCTCGGTCAGGCGGCGAGCTGTTCGGCCGGCAGTACCGCGCCAAGGATGATCATTGCGGCTCCGGAGGGTGCGGGTCACCCCCGGGCCGCCGCGGGGCGGGCGTCCGGGACCAGGCGCGCTCCCGCTCCGGCCCCGGTGTCGACCGCACCGCAGCTGGCCACGCGCCCCAGGCCCAGCACCATGATCTGCGCCTTCACCGGCAGGCCGCGCCGCCCGTACTTCCTGGCGTCGGGTGTCGCCGAGCGCAGGCGGCCGGCGACGGTGGTGTCCTTCGACCTCGGCGACGGCATGGCGCGCTCCTGCGCATCACGTGAACCGCGTGGTCTCCGCGCGGAGTCCTGAAGGGGCGCGTGCTCCTGCTCGGTGACGACGGCTTCGAACAGGGGGGCCACGGCGTGGAATCTGACCGTCAGGCAGCCGGTGGCGGCCGCGGACGTCGATGACGTGGCGGCGCTCGTACGCTACGCGCGGCGGTGGCGGAACCTGCGCGGTGGTGACCGCCCTGGAACTCGAGCTGTATCCCGTGCCGGTCCTGTGCGGCGGGCGGGTGATCCGGCCGGAGCGCCGCGTGAGCTCAGCAGCGGCGCCCCAGGGTGAACGTGGGCTGCTCACCACGGACGCTGAACCAACGGTGTCCTTCAGTGAACGGTGTCGATGGAAGACACCCTTGCGGCCGGTGTGTCACGCAGGCTCGGGGGCGGGCTCCGCGGTGGCAGGCGCGCTCTGGATCGCCGGCGGCTTCAGGAAGCTCGTGGCCAAGGCGACCGGGAAGACGATCACGGCGATGATCAGGCCCGTGAGCACCGCGGACGAGGCGGTGTGGCTGCCGATCGCCATGCCACCTGCGGCCGAGCCGAACGCGATGCCTACGTTGACCGCGGAGGCCGGCAGCGACTGCGCGAGTGCACCGCCGGGGCCGGCGAGGCTCATCACGCGGTACTGCAGCGAGGGCGTCATGGCACCGACGAACAGGCCCAAGGCCAGCAGTGCCAGCGCCGCGAGGGCCGGGGTCGCGCCGATGAGGTAGAGCGCCAGCAGGGAGAGCGCGACGCCGGCGGTCCCGACGACGAGGGTGCGCGCGGCGTTGGTGTCGGCGAACCGGCCGCCGCTGAACGAGCCCGCCGCCGTGGCCGCGCCGTAGGCCAGGAGGAACACGCTGATCAGCGCGCCGGAGACGCCGGTGACGTCCTGCAGGAACGGCACCACATAGGTCAGGGCGGCGTACAGCGCGGCGTACAGGAGGAGGGTCAGGCCCAGCACGGCGAGCACGCGGGGAGCGAAGGCGTGCCTGGCCTGGCCGGCGGCGCCTCGGCCGGTGCTGGGTACTGCCGGGACCAGCGCGAGGGTGGCGATCAGCGCGATCACGGTGAGCGCGACGATCGCGGTGAACGAGCCGCGCCAGCCCAGCGCCTGGCCGACCAGCGTGCCCAGGGGCGAGCCCAGCGCGGCCGATACCGCGACGCCGGAGATGACCACGGATATGGCCCGGCCGACGCGCTCCGGTGGGACGACCGCGATACCGGCGGTGAACGCGGCGCCGATGAACAAGCCCTGCAGGGCTCCGGCGACGACCCGTGCGGCGAGGAACAGGCCGTAGTCGGTGATCAGCACCAGAAGCAGGTTGGCCAGCGTGAACAGGAGGAGGGCGCCGACCAGGACGAACCGCCGGTTCAGTTTGATGGTCAGCGCGGTCAGGATCGGGCCGCCGACGGCCAGGCCCGCTGCGTACGCCGTCACCAGCGTGCCGGCCGTGGCGATGGAGACCTGCAGGTCGGTGGCGATCAGATCGAGGACGCCGACGACGAGCAGTTCGGCGCTGCCCAGCACGAACATGCCGAGGAACAGCGTGGCCAAGGTGAGGTTCGCTCTACCAGGGCTCAGTGCTACTTGCTGGGTATTCATGTCCATCTTCTCTTGTCGTGGTGCGTGGGAACCGCTGTGGATCATTCGGCGGACCGATCGGTCCCGGACCGAGCAGTCCCTATCCTTGAAGCTGGGCTGATGGAATGTCAAGCCCGCCGTATTGCGCACGTTTTATGGACCTATCGGTCCGCTATGCTCGACAGGGGAGGGGAAGATGGCACGAAAGCCCGATCCGGGGACGCGCGACCGCATCTTGAATGTCGCGTCCCGTCTGTTCCGCGAGTACGGCCCGGACGGGGTGGGGCTGCAGCAGATCATCGACGAGTGCGGCTGCGGCAAGAACCTGCTCTATCGCGAGTTCGCCAGCAAGGATGACCTGGTGGTCGCCTACCTTGACCGTTGCAGGCAGGAGTGGGACGCCCTGACCGAGGAGGTGACCCGGCCGTGGCGCGAGGATCCGGCGGGCCAGCTCATCGCCATCGTCGGCGGGGTGGCCGAGCGGGCCGCCGCCCCCGGGTTCCGCGGCTGCCCTCTTCGTAACAGCCTGCCCAGCTTTCCCGACCCCGGCCATCCGGCACGCCGGGTCATCCTGGACTACCACACCGCCATGCGGGTCAACCTGCGCGACCTCGCCGAGCGGGCGGGAGCGCGGGATCCGCGTACGCTGGCCGACAAGATCATGCTGATCATCGACGGCTTGCACGCGAGCGGCCCCGTGCTGGGGGAGGAGGGGGCGGGCGAAGCGGCCGTCGCGTTCGCGAAGGAGGCCGTGAGCGCCGCCGTGGGGGACAGGCAAGGAAGCGAGGAGCTGGTCTGAGGAGCCGCGGGTGCGGGAGGCGCTCACCCCCGCGCGGGTTGAGGGCCGCGCTGGCCGCGCGCCGCTGACGGCCTTCCGGTACGGAGCCGAGAACGGGGTCCGGATCGTCAGCCGGGGGATGGATCACGCCCGCCGGTGAGACGGGCTTCGGCGCATCTGCGGAAGGCGGCGACGAGACGGCTGCGATCGTCGGCCCGGGTGGCGGAGCGCAGCACCGCGAGAGGTTCCGGCCGCGGCGTCCCAGCGGCGATCGCGGCCAAGGTACGCGAGCACCTGGCCTCCGGCGCGTACCACGTGACGCTCCCGCAGCCGATCGGCACCGGCTTCTCGACAGGTGTGCACCGGCCGGAGCACCTCGCCCGGCACCGCGCGAGGTCACCTGACACCCTCGCGTGCCATGGCCAGCTGCGCCATGGGCGAACATCTTCCGCTTTGGGCGATCAGAGGCTGCCACCCGTGAGGCTGGTGGCGATCGTGAGGAGACGAGGCACTCGAGCTGGGATGGACGGAGGCTGACGTCGTGCGATTCGCAAGGTCGGGCGTCGATCTGACGGCACTGCGCAGTCCGGCCTTCCGGCTGATCGCGCCGGCGCAGCTCGGATTCGTGATGGGCGAGCAGGTCCTGGCGGTCGCTGTCACCGTCTCGGTGCTCAGCAGCGGGGGCGACGCGGCCGCGGTCGGCGTCGTGCTCGCCGCCAAGGGCATCGCATCGTTGTGCCTGCTCCTGATCGGGGGAGTCTGGTCCGATCGCCTGTCGCGACGGCACATCCTGACCATCATGCTCGCCGTCAACGCCGTCGCGGCCGGCACCCCCATCGTCGTGGCCGGGCGCGACTCCCGGGTGTGGCTGCTGGCCGGCGTCCTGTTCGTGATCGGCGCGGCCGAGGCGTTCATCCGCCCCGCCTTCAACGCCATCCTGTCCAGCACACTGGACGAGGACCAGCGGGTGTCCGGCCGTGCTCTGATCAATATCTGTACGCGGATGGGAGTCATCGTCGGCCCGGTGCTGGGCACGCTCCTCGCCGGCGGAAGCGAGAGGCTCACCTTCGCGCTGGCGGCGCTCATGTTCGCCGGCAGCGCGCTCACCTTCCGCCGGGTCGCGGAGCCGTCGCGGACGCCGTTTGCCCGCCGTTCGCTGCTCAGGGAGGCGATGGCCGGGGTCGCCGACGCGGGGCGCCGGCCGTGGCTGGCGGCCCTTCTCCTGTTCTCGCCGGTCAGCCTCATGTTCGTCATCGCGCCGACTCAGGTGCTCCTGCCGGTGCTGAGCCGGGACACCTTCGGTTCCTACACGGCCTACGGTACGGCCTTGGCGTGCTATGGCATCGGCGGGCTGATCAGCAGCGTGACGATGATGGCGTGGCGGCCGCGGCGCCCGGGGGTCGTGGCCATGTGCTCGATGGCGTTGTATGCCCTCGTCCCTCTCGGCCTGGTTCATGCCCCCTCGATCTGGGTGCTGTTCTGCTGCTATGTCGTGGCCGGGTTCGGTGTGGAGACCTATGCGCTCTGCTGGGACGTCGCGATGTACCGCGAGGTGCCCGATCAGTTGATCGGGCGGGTCAGCTCCCTGGCCTGGCTCAGTACCTTCGGCCTCATGCCGTTCGGCCAAGCGCTCACCGGGCCGCTGACGGCCCTGACCGGGAACCAAGCCGTCCTCATGAGCGCGGCAGGGCTCGTGCTGGTGATCCCGCCATGCCTGCTCCTCGTCCCTGGGATGACCCGGCTGCGCGGCACGCGTACGCCGAGGCGAAGTCGCCGCCCGGGGCTTGTGGGCGGCGATCGCAACCTGTAGGTTGCCTATTGATGGCAACCGTGAGGTTGCGAAGGAGGGTGGGCATGGATTCGGACGCGATCGTACGGGTGACGGTGCTGCGGCATCCCGTCGAGCGGGTGTGGGCGGCGCTGACCACCGCGGAAGGGCTCTCGCGGTGGTTCGGCTCGGTGGCGGAGATGGATCTGCGGGTCGGCGGGCGCGCGTTCTTCCGCTGGGACGACCTGGGCCAGGAATCCGTCGCCACGATCGCGGTGGTCGACCCGCCACACCGTTTCGCGTTCAGGTGGGCGATCGAGGGCCTGCCGGAGGATGACGCACTCCGGACGCTGGTGGACTTCACCCTGGAGCCGGTGCCGGACGGCACCCGGCTGCGCCTGGTGGAGAGCGGGTTCGCGCAGGCCGCCGCCGACGTGGCCCGGTCCGCCCACAAGGCCAACAGTCAGGGATGGGACGCCGAGCTCGTCGATCTGAAGACCTACCTCGATGCGACCGCCTGAGGTGGAGGGCCAGGCCGTCGCGGTGTTCGCGGCGCTCACCGACCCCACGCGGCGGGCGCTGCTGGAGGAACTGGCCCGCGCCGGGCCCGCAACCGTCACCGATCTGGCGCGGCGGTTGCCGATCAGCCGCCAGGCGGTCGCCAAGCACCTCGGCCAGCTCGCTGAGGCGGGCCTGATCAGCCCCGGCGAACCGACCGGCCGCCGCCATCCCTACCGGCTGGAACCAGCCGCCATTAGAACAGCCCAGGTGTGGCTGGCCAGACTCGCCAACCGATGGGATGACCGGCTGTCCGCGCTGGAAGGCGCTCTGGACGCCACCGACACGAACGAGGAGTCACGCACCAATGAGCAAGCCTGAATTCACCGCCGGCCTGAACCTCGCCATGAAGATTCCCAAGGCGCAGTACGAGGCCACCGTGGCCTTCTACCGCGACACTCTGGGCTTCGACGTCAAGGAGGAGGACGTCTCCTACGCTCCGACCGTCTCGAGAACTCATGCGGTGCGGTTCGGGCCCAACACGCTGTGGCTCGACTGCGTCGACAACTACAGCCGGCCCGACCTGTGGCTGCAGCTCCACACCGATGACCTGGACGCGGCAGCGGGCAAACTGGCCGCCAGCGGTATCCACCCGTGTGACGAGGTCGAGCCCCTGGAGAACCTAGATTCCAGGACCCACTGGATCAAGAACCCGGCCGGTGTCGTGCATCTGCTCACGGAGTCCCGCTGATCCCGATGTCGCGAGCGGTCATCTCCCTGGGGGGAAGGCAGGGCGCACGGCGGCGTCCTGCCAAGGAAGAGGGTTTATCGCGTCGTCTCACACCCAGTCATTGGGATTGGGAGTGGCTCCGGGGTGACCGTCGGAGCTGATCATAACGGCCTGCTCACCCGGCTGAACCGCGGAGAGGGAAACCGCTGTTCCGGACAGAGCCGCAGCGGCAAGCGCCGTTGAGATCAGAATATTGCGAAGTGTGTTGTTCATGGATACCACTTTCTTCCATCAATGAGCTCGACAGCAGTAGTCAGTACCTGCGCCACAAACTATCTTCCCGCGACGTGGCCATCGGGGTTCGGTGCAGGTATTTGGCTGGAACGCGCTGCCGTGTGGCAGAAATTACTTCTCCCGGCGTCCTGGGCGGGAAAGATAAAAGTGACCGAGGTGGAGCAGCCGGCGGTACGACTGAGTCGTGCGGATTTGCGGCCCCGCGCGACGCCGCCGATCCGGCGCAGGGCGGATGGTCCTGGCACTTACCCCGGCTCACCGTACTGACCGTGCCGGACGGGGCTTCCCCCTCGAACGAGGACACCGATTTCAGGCGGCAGACCTCAGGCTATCTGTCGTCTTCTCATAGTCGATCGGGCTGAGCTGGCCGAGCCGGGAGTGCCGCCGGATCGTGTTGTAGCGG
>NZ_LAVL01000004.1 GCF_001083785.1 Nonomuraea sp. SBT364 | reverse complement strand
CGGGTGGGGACGGTGGTGAGCGCGGTCCGCAGCGTCTTCGCCCCGAGGATCATCAGCATGATGCCGCCTGCGATCCGGAGCACCGCGTACGCGGTGGGGCTGGCCAGCAGGACGGCGGACAGTCCGGCCGCGGCGGCCGTGGACCACAGCAGGAAGCCACTGGCATTACCCGCGAGCGTGCCTTGGAGCGTACGTTGGCCGCCTTCCAGAGCCTGCCGGATCATCAGAGCTTGACTCGCGCCTGGCAGCATCGCCAGCAGCAAGGTGGTGGCGATGAAAACGGGCACATGCGTGGGCATGGGAAAGAACCCCTTCCGGGAGTGCGGCCGATGGGTGTTCCACCAGGCTTCCTGTCTCGCGGCCCTAAGAGAAGTTAAAAGAGAAGGGTGCAGCATTAGGATTAGCGAATGCTGGTGGATCCGGGACAGCTGCGGCTGCTCGCATTGATCGAGCGGCACGGCTCACTGACGGCGGCGGCTCGCGCACTCCAGCTCACGCCCGCGGCGGTCACCCAGCAGGTGGCCAAGGCCGAGCGCGACTGGCAGGTGCCCCTGGTCATCCGTGGCCCTCGCGGAGCAACGCTCACCGCGGCCGGTGCGCTGCTCGCCTCCCACGGCCGAACTGTGGAGGAGGCATCGGACAGGGCCGGGGCCGAACTGGCCGCACTGCTCGGCCACCTCTCGCTCCGTCTGCGGATCGGCACGTTCCAGGCAGCTGCCCTGCACCTGCTGCCACCAGCCCTGACGGCTCTGCGACACCGCCATCCGGACGCCGACGTCTCCGTCATAGACGTGGTGTCCGGACGCGGAGCGGACGAGATCAGCGCGGGCCGCCTGGACGTGGCCATCGTCGCGTCCTGGGGCACGCCGCTCACGCCACCCCCGCACATACGAGCCCACTCGCTCCTGCTGGACCCGATGGTCGTGGTTCTCCCCGATGACCATCGACTGGCCACCGGGCAGCCCGCGGACACCGAACTTCGCCTGGAACAACTGCGCGACGAATCGTGGGTTTCCATCCTGGCCGGCCATGCCGCCCGCGAGCAGTTCCACGACGCCGCCCACAAGGCCGGTTTCACTCCCACCACGCGGTTCGAGACCGAGTCCTACGACGTCGCCCAAGCCCTCGTCGGCACCGGCATCGCAGTAGCCCTGGTCTCGCGCCTGGCCCTGACCCATGCGCCTGGCACCACCCATCGCGAACTGGCCCACCCCAGGCCCTACCGGCAGCTCTACGCCGTGACCAAAACCGACGCCAGCCTCACACCACTCGCAGACATGCTCATCGACCTCCTACGTGATGTCGCCCGCGACATCACCGCCACCTGGGAGGCCCCCCTGCAACAAAAGCACGGAGCCTGATAGCCCCCGGTTCTGCATCGGCACCGCCTGGCCCGGAGCCGGCCGGCCCCACTCCGACCGCCGGCCCGGCTGAGCACAAGGCGCACCAGGTGTACGCCGCCCGCGTCGCAGCCGTCCAGGCAACCCGACCCCATGGATCACGACCTGCGGAAACCCTCCGCGAGACGCAGGTAGCAATCGCCAGGTGCGGCGTAGGACACCGCGTTCACGAACTTCCGCGGCTCCACGTCCAGATCCACCTCCACGAAGAACGCCACTCTGCATCAGGACGTAGCAGGGTTGTCGGTCGCTGATGGCGTTGATCTTTGACCGATGGGTGGGTTGGGCGTGTCCGGTTTCGTGTGCGACGCCACCGTGAGCATGAGATCTCGATGCGGGACTCGCTGAGCGGCTGTGAAACTCACATGGAAGGGTTGGCGGCGACCGGGCAGTCACTAGTGTCCCGATGTTCCCGGCGAGAGAGACCCATGCATGACCACGTTCCTCGACGGAGCGGTCGCCGATCCCGAGCGATTCTCTGCCGTCTTCGATGCCCACTACGAGGAGATTCGCAGCTACATCGGCCGCCGCCTCGACCTCGACGTCGCCGAGGACCTCGCCGCCGAGACCTTCCTGATCGCCTTCCGCCGGCGTGACGGCTTCGACGCCGCCAAAGGCGGCATCAGGCCTTGGCTGTACGGCGTCGCCACCAAACTCATCGGCCGGCACCGACGTGCCGAGCTGCGGCGATACCGGGCACTGGCCAGGTCGGGGCCGCCTGCCGACGAGGACAGCCATGACCAGCGGGTGGTGGATCGGGTCGCGGCGCGGGTGACCGTACGGCAACTCTCGGCCGCACTGGCCGGGCTGTCGCGCGGTGAACGCGACGTGGTGCTGCTCATCGCCTACGGCGAGTTGACCTACGACGAGGTGGCGGCGGCGCTCGGCATCGCCTACGGCACGGTCGCCTCCCGGCTCAGCCGGGCCAGAACCAAGCTTCGTGACGCATTGGGAGTTGAGGTGTGATGAAGGAATTCCAGCTCATCGACGAGGTGATGCCCCAGGTGCCGCCCGCCGACCACGCCACGGTGATGGCCGCCCGCGCCCGGATGCTGGGCGTCGACCGGCGGCGGCACTGGCCGGTCTGGCCCAAGGTGATGCTCGCGGCGGTGGCGGTCAGCGCGGTGGTAGCCGGGGGCTTCGTGGCGGTACCTCTCCTGGGCGGGGCGGACGTCCAGACGGCCGCGGTGCCGGAGGCGGACGCGGTGCTTGCCGCAGCGGCCGACCGGCTGGCCGCCCGGCCCCCGGGAACCGGGGCGTGGTGGCGGCGGGAGATGGTGCAGGTGGCGCGGATGAAGACCGCGACCTACACCGTCGAGCAGCGGGTCAGGGACGTGCTGTGGGCGAGCCGGCAACACGGGTATCGGACACAGCGCGGACCCGCCTCCGCCGAACCGCTCACGCCCGCTGACGCACAGGCGTGGAAGGACGCGGGCTCGCCCGACCTGTGCGACGGCTGCCTGTCGGGAACGACCTACTTCACCCCGCTGAAGATGACGACCAAGCCCGTGACGGAACTGCCCACCGAACCCGAGGCGCTCAAGGCCGAGATGCTGCGGGCCAACACCAAGGAGACCCCGGAGGCGTGGCTGTGGGGGGCGAGCAAATGGCTCCTTCTCGACGTCGAGAGCACCCCTGCCACCAGGGCCGCGCTCTACCGTGTGCTCGCCGGCCTGCCGGGTGTGCGGGTGGAGAACGACGTCACCGACATCGACGGCCGCACCGGGGTCGCGCTGACCTACGGTGAAGCGCCCACCCGTCAGCAGATCATCATCGATCGGGACAGCGGGCAACTGCTCGCCATCCAGGAGGGTGACGGGTCATCGGCGTATGTGATCAAGCGGCTGGGCTGGACCGACGACCCGGCGCCGAAGGAGTCGACCTTCTCCTGACGCATCGGGTCCCGGTATCAATGGCGGCGCTTTCGGGGCTCTCAGTGATCTCGTACGTCACTTACTGACGCACGGGCGGGGGCCTCGCGGCACTGCTGCTGGCCATGGCGACGGCCACGGCCGGCCTGGCTTCGCCCGCCTCCGCCGTGTCCTCCACCACGGCCGCCGTCCAGCTGCCTGCCCCAGAATCCCGGGGTCTGGGCCTTCACCGCGGAGGGCCAGCTCAGAATGATCTTCATGTACGAGCCCGACCTCGGCCCGCCCGTCGTCAGGGCGGCGAACCAGACCTCCGAACCCTGGTGCTTCTTCTCCCAGCCCAGCTACAACGGCGAACGCCGCCAGGTCGCGCCACGGGAGACCGTCGAGGACTTCGGCTTCGAGGTCATCTCGGTCCGCAGTGGCCGGTGCACGTGGTCGTGACCGGTACCTGATCGTCGACAGCTACGAGCAGGTGAAGAACGTCACCGTCGACCAGCTCTTCGACTGATCGCGAGCCGCAGCCAGGCCGATCGATTCGCCAGGCCCCTCACCCCGCGCATCGCAGATGCATAAGTACATCTGCCCTCTGACCTGCGGCGAATCGGCGATCAACACAGACCCGTAATGCTGGCGCTTACCCCCGCAGCGACCAGGAGACTGTCCCTTTCGGCGTTACTTGGTCTGCACCTCAGTGGGGACGGATCCGGCAGCCACGCGGCGTGGGCATGGCACCCGCTTGATCCATTGGCGCTGGCGCCGTTGCTCCTGTTCGAAGCGGGCCAGGGCCGTCGTCAACTCGCGGTCGTGCCGCTCGTTTCCCTCGCCGCGGGGCCCCTGAGCGACCCGCCAGGACGATTCGGCGGAATACCGAACCCCTAGGGGGGAAGATCCGGCCAGGACCAGGAACGTCCCCGATTCGCGGCGCACTGGGCCGGTGAGAGCATGGCAGGGCCGAGAAAGCGGGTCCCGCAAGCCGCGCCGGTCGCCCAACCAACAATGAATGAGAGCTTTCTGCATGCGTTTGGTCCTCGCACTCGCACTTTCGCTGGTGCTGACCGCACCGGTTCTCGGCCCTTTGGCGGAGCCCGCCTCCGCGGCCGCACCCGGCGGCTTCGATCCCGCGAAGGTGGACAACTTCGTCACCGGTTACCTTGACCGCCACGGCCTGCCGGGGGCGGCCGTCGCCGTGGTCCAGCACGGTGAGATCGTCCACGAGGCGGGGTACGGCGAGGACTCCGACGGCGGTCGGCTCACCGAGCACACCAGGCTGCGCATCGGGTCCGTCTCCAAGTCATTCACGGCCTTCGCCGTACTGCGACTCGTGGACGAGGGCGGGGTCGAGCTCGACGCCCCTGTCAAGCGCTACCTGCCCGGCGCCGTGCCCAGCGACGCCATCACCGTCCGCCACCTGCTGTCTCACACCTCGGGGCTGCCCAACCCCGCCATCGTCGGCCCGGCCCGATCGCTGGAGGAAGGCGTGGGCAGGATCGGGAGCTGGAGCCTGTCCGCGAAGCCCGGCACCTCCTACGCCTACAGCAACGCCAACTACTGGCTGGCCGCGCGCGTCGTCGAGAAGGTCAGCGGCCAGGATTTCAACGCCTATCTGGCCGATCAGGTCTTCGCCCCCCTCGGCATGGACGACACCGTCAACACCACCACCACCCGCGATCCGGTCAGCGAGCTGGCCCAGGGGCACGTCACCGCCTACGGCGGAGCGCTCGCCATCCCCGAGGCGGAGGCGATGAACAGCGGATCCGGCGGCATGGTGAGCACATCCCACGACATGGCGGCGTGGCTCGCGACGCAGCAACGAGGCGGCCTCGGGCCCGACGGCCGGCGCCTGCTCTCGGCGAAGCTGATCAGAGAGTCCTACACGCCGCAGCCCGGCGCGAACCGGGCTGGACTGGGCTGGCGGCGCAGCGTCGCGGGAATCGCGCCCGAGCGGATCTCGCACAGCGGCGTGGTCTCCGGCTTCAACGCCCAGCAGGACCTGGTCCCCAGCAGCGGCTACGGCGTGGTGGTGCTGCTGAACAGCTTCACCCCGTCCGCAGAGCAGGCCTACGCCATCAGCTCCGGCATCATCGACATCACCGAGGGACGCACGCCCGACCCCGGCGCCCCGACGGCGACCCTGGTCGACCTGGTCCTCGGCGCGCTCACGGCCCTGGCCCTGGCCCTGGGCATCCTCGGCCTGCGGCGCGCGCCGCGATGGGCCGCGCGGCGCGCCAACCGGCCCTCCTGGAGGTTCGCCCTGCGACTCCTTCCCCAGCTCATCGCACCGGCCACAGCCGTATTCGTCTTCCTCGTCGTCCCCACATTGCAGAACAACAGCTACACCCCCGCGGACGTGTTCTGGCTGTTCCCCGCACTCACAGCGCTGGTGGCGACCCTGGCGGTCATCGGGACGGGCCTCACCGCCGCTCGGGTGGCCGCGAGGATCCGCCCCGCCGCCCCGAACGCCGCGCTCGGCGATGGCCGGCTCCAAGCCGATCAACCCGGCCGGGGGCACCACGACGTCCGCCCGGTTTGATCAGTAGTGCTGGCGCAGCCAGGCCGCGTCCAACGCCTGGACGCGCCGGGATAGGTGTTCCTCGATCGGGGCCTACAGCCCGAGCCCGGACAGCACGTCCTCGCGCACCGCGTGCCATTGGCGGCCGTCCAGCAGCCGGGCGCGCGGATCGGACCAGCGGTGGGAGGGCGAGGCGAAGATGTCACGCCGGTGCAGGGCACGCATCAGCTGCTCCAGCACACACATCACCGAGAGTCACCCAGGACAACCGCGCCAGACGCTCCGGCATTACCGAAGGTCAGGCTAGGGATCTTCGAGGTTTGGCGGCCTATGACACATCGGTCAACGGCACCCCAACCTGGCGCGGAAGTGGTGGTGCTGCCCGATCCGGTGCAGCCTGGCATCCAGCTCGTCCATCACCGGTTCGGGGCTACCTCCGTGGTCGATCAGGACTGCTCCTGGGTGATGTTGACCATCCAGGTGATGCCGAACTGGTCCACGAGCGAGCCGGCCTCGTCACCCCACAGCTGCTTCTCCAAAGGCAGCGTCACGGTGCCACCGGCGGACAGCCTCTCGAAGTAGCCGCGGAGTTCGGCGTCATCGCCGCCCAGGAAGACCGCAACGTTGTTGCCCGGGGTGTGGGGCATCGTTTCCCGGACGTCCCAGCCCATCAGCGTGAAGCCGTCCGGGGTGCGGAGCGTAGAGTGCATGACCTTGCCGGCGGGTGCGTCCGGCGAGCCGAACTCGGCGTACGTGCCCAGCTCCAGCTCGCCGCCCAAGACGTCCCGGTAGAACTCCATCGCCTGCCGTGCGTTCCCGTCGAAAGCCAGGCACGGGTTGAGTAGAGACGCCATCTGATGCTCCTTCGTGTAAGCGAATTGCGAACGGCCAGGACTCGACCGTCCGAGGTTCGGGCCCCCGCGGGACTGCTTGCGCGCCTGGACCCCGCATGAGTGACCGCTCAGGGTGTCCGAGGATCACTCCGTTGAGCCTCCCAACGAATCACGCCATCCTGTGTCGTGTATCCGCGCGGAATCTTCGTATGCGCGCCCGACCGGTCGGTCTCGCCGGTCCTCTGCTGCCGCAGCCCGGCTGCCGCGCCGAGGCCGGCCCGCGAGCTGGAGGTAGCCACCGCACCGTGCTGCGCGACATCGACCTGCTGCCCACAAGCCAGCGTCCCGGTCTACGCCGCGCTGTCACTCCAGCAGAGCGCCGCCCTCGCCGCCGACACCGCCGGATCGGCGCACAATGCGCACCGGGTGATGCCACCCGCATCACCGCCGCCAATCAGCAATGACGCTTTGACACCTGATCGATCCGCGCCAGCGAACGCCGCTGACCAGCAACTATCTCGGCCCGCGGCCCGCTTCTGCCGTATTCCGGTGGCGCCCCTTGCCGGTCGGATCCAGACTCATCGGCGCCATGCAGACACGCGCCAAGGCGGCGGTGCGGGCGTCGACGCTTTCGTCGGTGATGGGGGAGATGGTCTGCTTGGACACCAGGGCGCCGTACACCTCGGCCAGGTGGGCGGAGAGCTCTCCATGGGTCAGGCCCCTGGCCGACAGGGACAAGACCATCCCGGACAGCCGGTGCTGCCGCTTGCGCACCAGCTGGGCTCGAAAGTGCCGGCGACATCGCGCGGTACCCGCACCTCCACCGGGCCGACATCGCTCACCACGCTCTTGCTGCGGGTGCCGTGATCGATGATCTCGCCTTCTCGCCGACTCCAGCACCCACGTGGTCAGCGGCAGTCCAGCCGGCCCGGACGTCGACGACGAACTGGGACGCGGGGCATGGCTTCGAATCAGGTGACGGATGTTCAGCGATGCTGGGTCCGCCGGTCAGTCGATGCCTTCGATGATGCGGAAGTCGCGCTCGACGCCGTCGGGGAGGGCCATCAGCGCCTTCTGGTATGCCTCGCTCTCGTAGGCCGCGACGGCCTGTTCAAAGCTGTCGAACTCGATCAGAACGACACGCTGCGTGATTCCGGCCTCGTGGGCGACGACCCGACCGCCACGGGACGGGATCCGGGACAGGGTGCGCCCGCCCCCAGCCTGGACAGCCGGACCGGCCAGCTTGTCGTAGGCAGTCAGCGCCTCAGGGTCGGAAATGGCGGGGTAGACACTGACCCAGTAGCCCTTGGCCATGGAAACCTCCTGTGTTGGGCCGGACACGTCCGACTTCGAATTGACACTCGGACCGATCGATCCCGGCGACGGGTACTGCGGTCAGGGGAATCGTCATATGCGCAGGTTAGGGCTTGATGTGCGGTCGAGGGAAAGACCGGTACGGGATAGACTCAGAACGGATCGTTATCAATCGGCAGGGAGGGCACGTGGCGCCGGATACGGTGAGCCTGCGGTACTTCCTGGTGCTGGCGCAGGAGCTGAACTTCACCCGCGCGGCCGCGCGGATCGGTATCGCACAGCCCGCACTCAGCGCCCGGATGCGCCGATTGGAGGCGGAACTCGGTACGGTCCTGCTGGTCCGCAACACGCGTAGCGTCGCATTGACCACGGCCGGTGCGGCTCTGGCGGAGTCAGCGCCGCCCGCGCTGGCGGCGCTGGACCGGGCATGGGACACCGCCCGGAGCGCGGCGGCCGGTGTACTGGGCACGCTGCGCATCGGCTACAGCCTCAGCGCCGGGGCCGAGACGGCACCGGCCCTCGTGGACAGGCTGATTCGCGGCAACAGCGGACTCGAGGTCGGCGCGGTCCCGATGGCGACACCGGAAATCTCCCCCGCGGTCGCCGACGGCCGCATCGACGCCGGGATCACCCGCGGTGAACAGCCGGGCCGTGGCGTGCGCCGGTTCCTGCTGCGGCGTATGCGCGTCGGGGTCCAGCTGGCGCAGCACCATCCGCTGGCCGAATATCCGGAGATCGAGATCGCCGACGCGGCCGCGTACCCGCTGCGACTCCCGGACCGTGCGGCCAACCCCGTGATCCACGATCAGCTGTCCGCACTGTTCCGAGACACCCGACCACACCCCCGATTCCACACGCCCGCAGTCTTTTTCGACATGTCTCAGCGCGACCTGCACGACGGGGTCACCCTCGCCCCGGCCGGAGAAGCCGCGGTCACGGCAGCACCGGCCGGTCTCACCTGGCGACCGCTGCGGGGCGCGCCCAGCCTGACGATCCACCTGGTTCTCCCACGCGAGCAGTCGCCGCTGCACCGCCGCATCCGTGCCGTCGCCAAAACCCTGGCGCACGAGTTGCACTGGCTGTCGGACTGACGCGCAAAAGGTCAGGCGAGACAGACGCCCGCGATGGCGAGGCCGAAGACCTTGCGCCTGATGGCCCCGGGTCCGATCCGGGTCGTACACCGCGGCGATGTCCTCGCCCGGCCCGAGATCGCGGTTGCTCCCCGAGGCCGGCGTAGGGGGTGATCACCGACACCGCACTGCCGGACGCGCTCGGAGCCACTCCGCGTACTCGCGGCGGTCTGGGTTTCCGGGCCGCCGCCCACGACTGCAACGGCCTGTCGGGAAGCCTTCCGAACCCGACACCCACGGACTGCAAACATCAGCCGAGCGTGAACGTCCTGGCGCGGATACGGCGCTGGCTGGGAGGGTGGACCTCATGATGGAAGACTTGCGGGACGCCGAGCGCCGGCTCCAGGCCGCGCAGCTCGCTGGAGATGTCGAGGCGCTGGATCGGCTTCTGGATGATCGGCTGATCTTCACCTTCGGCGCGAACGTAGCGACCAAGGCGGACGACCTGGAGATGCACCGCACTCGGACGCAGGTGATGACGAGGTTGACCGAGGAAGACTTGACCGTGCTCGCCGATGGGCACACCGGGGTGACGTGGTTTCTCGGCACCGTCGAAGGGACCGTCTCCGGTGCGCCGTTCGCGGCCAGGATGCGCTACACCCGTACTTGGCATTACGACGAGACACACGGCTGGCGAATCATCGCCGTGCACGCCGGCACGACCGATTGACATAGCCGACACGTTGTCCGACGGCGAGGTCGGCCCGCCCCCGGGGGGCGGGCCGACGCTGGAAGCCAGGCTGTCCCGGCAAAATCAAGAAACTAGATCTTGGCATCCCAGCTCCGGCCCATGCACGAAAGGGGCAAAGCCGGAGGGATCAGAGACACCCTCGTAGCGACGTTCAGGGGCGCAGTTCGCACCAGTGGCTGAGGTAGTTGCCGAGCCAGCCGTCCTGCTCGCCGTCCTTCAACGACCGGGCGGCACCGGCCAGTACGCCGTCCCGCTGGTTGAGGTCCAGGCTGAGCAGGGGAGAATTGGCGCGTGCGTCGGGCGTGGGAAGTTGCACGGCGAAGAGGGCGCGCAGGTCCCACTCCGGGGTGGCGGTGACCAACTGGGCCGCCACCGGCTCGTTCCCGTCCAGCGAAGCCTCCACCTGCCCGTTTCGTACGTGCAGGATGAGCGGAATGCTGCCGGTGTAGGTGTCGACGTGCCCTTCCCAGATGCCTGAGGGGATCGCCGTCTCGCGGGCCGGCGCGCCGCCGGGGGGTGGCAGCGATGCCCTCGTGAACCCGGGCACCAGTTCGCCCATGAGATGGCCGAGCACCGAGTCGCGTACGGCCGCACCGGTGCGGTTGGTGAGCACGCAGGCGGCCAGTCGCAGCTCCGGCACCACCACCAGCATCGTGGCGACGCCGCCCATGCTGCCGCTGTGGCTCACGACGGTGTACGTGCCCACGCGCGAGACGAACCAGCCGAGCCCGTACCCGAGCCCGGACCCGACCGGCAGGGCGTCCCGCATGGCCGCCACGGAGGCCGGGCCCAGCACACCGGACGCGCCCGCGTGGGACAAACCGAACATCACCAGGTCCGAGGCGGTCGCCCAGGCCAGTGAGGCGCCACGGTGGCTGGTGTCGTAGACCGGGTAGCGGCCGCCGGCGGCGGTGTGTCGCACCGCTTCCTGAGCCGGGCCGAGGTATTCCGGGCCGATGTGGCAGCTCAGCAGGCCCAGGGGGGCGAAGACGTGATCCTTGACGAACTCGGCGGGATCCTGCCCGGTGACGGCTTGCAAGACGGCGTCCACGATGCCGTACCCGAGGTTGGAGTACTCGAACCGGGATCCCGGCTCGCGGTACAGCGTGCCGTAGCGTTCGATGGCCTGCCGCGTCGACGGCCTGGAGAGGGGCGCGTAGGTGAAGTCGAAGTGGCTGCCGAGCCCGGCCCGGTGCTGGAGCACCTCGCGTACGGTCGGCACGCCGTGATCCCGGTGCCGGGACAGCCGCACGCCATCCAGGTATTTCTCCACCGGGTCGTCAAGGCCGAGCAGTCCTTCCTGCGCGGCCAGGCACACCGCTGTGGCCATGATCGGCTTGGTGATGGAGGCGAGCAGGTAGGCGGTGCCGGGGGTGGCGGGCCGTTCTTCCTCCAGGTCCGCCAGGCCGAACGCCTCGGCGTGGACCGGCGAGGAGTCCCGGGCGACGGCGACGGACACCGAGGCGGACGGGGTGGTCGCGAGAACGTGGGCGCAGTGGTCACCGAGAGATTCGAACATGGTGGCCGGCAAGGGTATCAACCGGCCTCCGAGAGGGGCCGGGCGCTCCCATCCTGCCGCCCGTCCCGTACAGCGCCCGCTAGGCGGGCCAGCGGCCGGCGGCTCTGGCGGCTTCGATCGCGGTGCGGCCTGCCGGGCGCATCCGTCCGGCGGCCGTCAGCGCCTCGGCCTTCGCGACGTTGATCCCGGACCACGGGCTCCGGCGGGTGCGGGGCGAGTAACGCTGCAGGTAGTAGTCGCCGTCGAACGCCCTCCGGTGGCTGTCGATCCAGCCGTGGCACAGCGCCTCGTCCAAAGCCTCGTCGAGGGTGACGGTCGTCGCGTCGCCGTTCTTCTTGGCGATCAGCAGCCAGACGTCGCGGGCGGTCTCGTGGTGCTCGGCGAGCCATGCCCTCCAGGCGGCGGCGTCGTTCATGATCAGGGCGGTGTCGGTCCTCGTGATGGTGGCGGGTCCGCGAACCATGTCCTTGCCTTCCGTTCGGCGACTCATGAGATCGATTCTTCCAGCCAAAGTGTTCATCGAGTGAGCACTTTTACAGCAGGTGGAAGCTACTCAGCGCAGTACGGCCGTCAGCAGGTCGGCGCCCAGCGCCGTCAGATCAGGAAGATTGAGGGTGTGACGGACGTAGCGACCGTGCCGCCTGGCCGTGAGCAGGCCCGCGCGGCGCAGGACAGCGAGGTGGCGGGAAACCTCCGGGGGTGAATGTTCCCAGGCGTGGGCCAGCTCACCGGTGGTGTGCGGGCCACGGGCAAGCGTGCGCAGCAGCCGTACCGGATGCGCGAGTGCCTCCAGCCGGAGGTACTGCACCACCGGCTGCCACCCGGGCGCGTGGATCACCACCAGGTGCGGGCGGCCGAAGACGCTGGGGAGGAAGGTGACCCCGGCACCGTGGGCGGCGATCGCCCTGTCCTGCAGCTTGTCCACGATGATGCGGTCGCCGTCCGGAGCCAGGGTGACGGCGCCGGAGACCGACGCGAGGGCAGCCCCGATGCCCTGGCGCTTCAGCAGGTCGTTCTTCAGGCGCAGATCGGTGGCCAGTTGCACGGCGACGCCCGTCCAGGCGGCGTCGAAGAAGGCCTCGGCGCACTGTTCGAGGGTGTGACGCACCCGTGCCCGCACGGCGGCCGGGTCCGCCAGCAGCCGTTCCGCGAAGGTTTCCTGTAGCGCGCCGCGGGCCTGGGCCAGGTCCGAAACATCCACAGCGAGATCGACACCGTTCGGGCTCATGACAGTCGATCAAGGACGCGGCCAGACGAGTCACGTATACGCTGAGACAGCGAGCACGAAATCGTATCCCGCAGCGGTGTGACCGTAGATGTCGTCATAGGGGCACAGGCCGTACTCACCTTTGTAGGCGTACCCGTTGAAGAACAGCGCGGAGCACTTGACGCAGTACCGCCATTGGTTCTGGCTCCCGGACGGCTGGCCGAGGTCGTGACTCAGCAGATACTGCTGGCGGGTGAACGCGTCCCCCCATGCGTGCGCTCCCCAGCTCGGGCAGCGCTGTGAAGTGCTCAGTGCCCAGTAGAGCGTCGCGCATCGGTAGCAGTGTCGCCAATTGCCCTGAACGTTGGGGCCCTCGCCCCCGCCGGGAGGGGTGTTCTCGTTGTACATCAGCTTGAAGGTCCAACCGGCTGCGCGATGACCCGAGTAACCGTTCCGCGGGCAGTGACTATCCGCGTAGATGCCGCCCAGATACAGCACGAAGCAATCCGCGCAGAATCGCCAGCCATCCTGCAGTTGGAAGCTTGAGCTTTCCGCTGTAGCCGCGGCAGGCGACAACATGCATTCGGCTGCCGGCAGGCAGAGCGCGACCGCGCCAGCCAGTAAAGATCGGCGCGACAATCTCCCCGTATCTGGTGCTGCCTGCATGAGTCCTTCTCCTAGCCTTCTGGGCGACGTGCCCGAACGGCTCGGCATGGTCGGCTTGCCCCGCCATGCTGGCGGATGCGAACTTCCACGCCGAGCATGCGCTCGAAAGCAGCGCGTGGCAACCCAATCGCCCAGGATCCTCTCCGGAAGGTTTCGAAGTAGCCGACTGAGCAGCGGACGAACTCGGGTTCATCGATCCGGAATCCGTTCAGCTGCTGCGCCGGCCCGGAGGTGAAGGCGAGCAGGACCACCGAGTCGTCGAAGACGGCCATATTGACGGCATCGACACAAGATCGCCCAGGCGGACGACAGCCCCGAGCCGGGTCCGCCGCCGCCCCGGCCGGAACGGATGGCCTGGCTGGATGAACCGGCGGTGGCGGTCCATGACCAGTTGCTGCGCCGCCGCGCCGGCGGCCGGCCCGCCTCCGAGGGAGAGCTGCCATGACCACCTATCGTCGCGGGCTGACCGAGGAAGCGGCCGAGGCCTCTATCTACCAGGCCCGCCAGCGGTTGCGGCTGCCGACCATCCGCGGCCAGTTCGTCGAGCTGGCGGCCGCAGCCCCGCGCGGCCAGCTGAGCTATCTCGGTTTCCTGGCCGAGCTGCTGATGGCCGAGTGCGATTACCGTGCTCGCAAGGCCGCGGACCGGCGCATCAAGATGGCGCGCTTCCCGCGGCAGAAGTCACTGCGCGAGTTCGACTTCGACGCCAATCCCAACGTCGACCCGGCCGTCATCCACACGTTGGCCGACTGCGACTGGGTGCGTAAGCATCAGCCGCTGTGTTTGATCGGCGACTCGGGAACGGGCAGCGCATCTGCTCATCGCGCTGGCCACCGAGGCCGCGATGGCTGGGTTCAAGGTCAAGTACACCCTGGCGGCCAACCTGGTCAACGAACCGGTCGAGGCCGCTGACGAGAAGGTGCTGACCAAGACCATCGCCCGCTACGGCCGCGTCGACCTCCTCGCGATCGACGAGCTGCGTTACATGGAGCTTGACCGGCACGGAGCCGAACCGCTGTTTCAAGTTCTCACCGATCGAGAGGGGACCAACAGTTTCGCAATAGCCTCGAATGAGTCGTTTCGGGATGGACCAAGACATTCACCGAACCCCGGCTCTGCGCGGCCATTGTCGACCGGCTTACCTGCGGCGGCACATTTTCGAGACCGGCATCGAATCCTACCGGCTCGCCCAGACTCGCTCCCGAACCGAAGCCGCCGCCGCAGGCAAGGCCGCCGGATGACCTAGGTCGTCGTCAGTATGTTCTGATCTTTTGATGGTCGCGTCTGGCCCGTGTTCCGGACGTGATCCGATCGCGGCAGGATCACCATCATGAGCATGCAAAGGATGATCACAACTTTGGTGGCCTGCGGTGCTCTGCTGGCGGGCGCTGCTCCCGCGCAGGCAGTGACCAAGGACCCCGTCCAGGCGCTGAAGGCCGTTCTGGCAACCGGACGCGGCGTGCACTTCACCGAGACAACCACCCTTTTGGATGGCGCTGACGAACGAGTGAAACGCCGGCGCAAGGGGCTCTTCGAGTTCGCTGCCAGGGGTGGTGTCAAGGCCCTGGACGTCACCACCACCGGGGGTGAGTACGGGCGCGAACGCGTCATCGGCTTCAACCATGACATTGGCGGCACCAGCTATCGGTCCGGCGGCCGCATAGGGAAATGGCTGAAGAAGGGCAAGACCTGGTGGGAGGATTCTCACCAGTTGCACCTCTGGCACACCGAGCTGCTCGGCTACGACGAGCAGCTCGTCAACCCGACCGAGCACGCGACCCTGGCCGCCCTGCTGAAGAACGGGCAGCGGAGCGGGGACATCGTCACCGGCACGATCACCTTCAAGGAGCTCGGGCACGTCTCCCGTTGGGCGGAGCACTCATCCCACGTCGGCGGGGATCCTGACACGAGGCTCGCCTACAGCGTCACGCTGACCTCCGCAGGACTGGCCAGCAGGGTGCAGAGCACGTTCACGTTCGCCGACGGCCTCGACGAACTGGTGGGCAAGACCCTCCACGTCGACACCCGCTACAGCCGGTGGGGCGACAAGGTATCGATCAAGGCGCCGGACCCCCGCAAGACGACCACCGAGCTATGCATCGAGGGCATCTGCAAGTGGCGCCTTCCGAGCTGACTACGCGAGGGCGGGCAAGCGCCACGCGAAGGGCGCATGCGGCACGGGCTGACGGACTTCGCCTGCTGGCCCCATGGCTGAGCAACGACAGGCCACTGCTGTGGCCCGCGGGTGCTCACGATGGTGCCACCGGGCAGCGTGAGCGATGCGCCGCCCTCGAGATCGGCCACGTTGACCACGATCCGGGCACCGGACCGGCGAGAGGGCGCTGCTACTTCTCACCGTCATTCCTGGCCCGATCGGGCCTCGAACCGTCAAACGGTGCTGCTATTCACCGGCAAATCAATGGGTGGCGGTACTGTGGCGCAGCCGGTGCAGATCGAGCCCGGCGTACTTCTCCAGCAGGATGCGGGCGCGGCTGGTTCGCGGGGCAGATGTCGGCGGCGGCGGGCGGCCGTGCCGGGACCGGGCGACGTTCGGACAGGAACAACGGGCCGTGTGTACGGGTACTGCCGTCCGGGAGCCGGAGCAGGCGGGGCGGCAGGTTGGCGGTGCCGCTCTCCCGGTACACCCACTCGATCGCGCCGCCCTTGGAGCGAAGGGGCGCCCGTCGATGCTCCAGGTCGAGGTCCTCGACGTTCAGTGCCAGAAACTCCGCCGTCCGGGCTGCGGTCTCATAGAGCATCCGCCACAACGTCTTCTCCCTCAGCGGGATGTCGCGGCGCGAGAGCAGCCGGAGGATCGTAGTCCTGGCCACCGCGCGGGTCTCGTCGGCAGTCTCCTTGCGGCGTTCGGCCTCAGTCGGGACCGCCGGCGCCGCCCAGTGCTTCGTGGTCTGGCACCAGGTGGGCCAGGAGGTGATGGCGGCGCGGTTGCGGTTGCGGTTCCAGGTGGCTGGCGAGCGTCCGCCCCCAGTTCGGTGAGCGCGGCGCCGATCTCGGTGTCGGCTACGTCCGTGAGTGGCCGGTCGCGGCCGAGCAGGGCGATGGTGCGGTCGATGGCCGAGGCGTAGGCGCGCTGGGTGTTGGGGTTGGCCGCGCGCGCCGTGGCGAGAAAGGCGTCTGGGGCCGCGGCGAGGCTGGCACCTCCACCGCGCAGGGCGGTGATCTTCGGGGCGGCACTCATGCCGGCAGCCGCGTGCCGCCGGGTGCGATGTACAGGATGAGGTGCCGGAGTCGCGCACCGTCCCGGCGGAGGGTTGTCCTGGTCGCTCATGCCGGAGGCTGAGGGCAGAAAACGGCGTAGCGGCTGGGAGATCTTCGGTCGTTGCCGTGCGTACGCCGGAGATCGGCAGCCGGCCGGTTCCCCGGCAGCACAACCTGGTCACTCCTCGCGTCAGGGCTCGATGTCCGGCTGGTATGCCATGACGTCGAGGAAGCGGCGCAGGACAGGGATGTCGTTCCGGGCGCGCCACAGGACTGTGGACGTGATCCGAGGGCTCGGGCCGGCCAGAGGGACGAAGGCGACATCTTGTCCGCGAAGCGCCTGGGCCGAAGCCGGTACCAGCGTCACTCCCAGCCCTGCCGCGACGAACATGAGCTGAGTGGAGATCTCGCGGGCGTGATGGGTGATCCGCGGCGCGAACCCGGCGAGCTCGCAGGTGTTGATCATCGTCTCGTGCCACTCCGTGCAGAGCTCCGGGGCGAGCATGACGAAGTCCTCTTGCGCGAGCCGGCCGAGTTCGATCTCCGGCTCGCGCGCCAGAGAGTGTCCGGCGGGTATCGCAGCCATGAAGTGTTCGGCCGAGAGCTCGTGGACGGCGATGTCGGGGCCGAGGCAGGTGATCTCTCCGAGCCTCGCCACGAAGGTGACGTCGACCACGTCGTCGTGCAGGGGCGCGGCCAGTGACCCGAGCGGCAGCTCCCTGAGCTCGACCTGCACCTTCGGATAGCGGCGCTGGAAGTCCGCCAGGATGGCCAGGAACGGCTTCGACGACGTGGTGGGCACATAGCCCCCACGCAGGCGGCCGAGCTCGCCGCGCCCGGCCCGGCGGGCGACCGTGCGTGCGATCTCCGCTTGTGCGAGTGTGCGTCTGGCCTCGATCAGGAAGGCTCGGCCCGCCTCGCTGAGCTGCGTACGGCGCCGCTCGCGGATGAGCAGATCCACGCCGAGCGAGCCCTCGAGCCGCTGGATCTGCTGGGAGAGGGCGGGCTGGGCGATGTGCAACCGGGCGGCGGCCCGCCCGAAGTGCAACTCCTCGGCGACGGCGACGAAGCCTTCGAGGTGGCGCAGGTCGAAGCTCATACGACGAACTTATCAAGTCATCATATTTCAGTCTTTGAAGCGATGATCTCCTGCTCCGTATGGTCATCGCCATGAATGCACAGCTTTCACGTCTCGTCGACAAAGTGGCCGTCGTCACCGGCTCCACATCGGGGATCGGCGAGGCGATCGCACGCGCGTTCGCCCGGGAAGGCGCCCTGGTCGTCCTGACGGGCCGGCGCGCGGATCTCGGCGAGCGGGTCATGAGACGGATCATCGACGACGGCGGACAAGCCGCCTTCGTACCCGGCGACCTGACGCTGCCGGAGACGCGCCAGGCCGTGGTGTCGGCGGCCGTGGAAAGGTTCGGCGGCCTCGACATCCTGGTCAACAACGCCGCGGTCGCGCGTTTCGCCATGACCGACGAGGTCGGCGAGGACGACTTCGACCGCATGGTGACCCTCAATTACAAGGCCGCCTACTTCATGACCCAGGCGGCCCTGCCCCACCTCCTGAGCGGTCGCCGTAGCAGGATCGTCAACATCGGCACGTTGGGCGCCGTCAAGAGCTGGCCGGGTGCGTCGGTGTACAACTCCTCCAAAGCCGCGCTGGAGAGCCTGACCAGGACATGGGCGACCGAGTACGGACCGGGCGGCGTATGCGTCAACATGATCAGCCCCGGCATGGTGGCGGACGCACCGATGTCACAGCCCGTTCTGGCACAGCTCGACGTCGACACGCAGATCCTGTCCGGCGTTCCCGCCCGCCGGCTCTGCACGACGGACGACATCGCGGCGGCGGCCCTCTTCCTGGCCTGCGCCGATGCCGACTACCTGCATGGCGTTCGGCTCCCTCTCGACGGTGGGCTGACGGCATGACCACCGGCTCCGGCTGGCGAGCCGGCTCAGCCGAGCGACGCGGCGCACTCGTGCTGCCCCTGCTGTGCGCCGTGCAGTTCATGGTCATCCTCGACACCACCATCGCCAACGTGGCGCTGCCCTCCATCGGTCGCGAGTTCTCCCTGCCCGAAGGAGACCTGCAGTATGTGATCACGCTCTACGCGGTCGCCTTCGGCGGCTTCCTCATCCTGTCCGGCCGGCTCGGCGACCTGCTCGGCCGGCGCAGGTTGTTCATCGGCGGCACAGCCCTGTTCGTGGCATCGTCGGCAGGATGCGGGCTGGCGGCGCACGTGGAGCTCCTCCTGGCGGCACGGACACTCCAGGGACTGGGCGCGGCGCTCATCTCCGCCACCGCTTTGAGCCTGCTGCTGGTCATCCACGCCGAGGGCCCCGGCCGCAACCGGGCCCTGGGCATCTGGAGCGGGCTCGGCGCCACAGGAGCCGGAGCCGGCCTCATCCTCGGCGGCGTGCTGACCGACACCCTCGGCTGGCGCGCGGTCTTCCTGGTCAACGTGCCGATCGGCGCGGTCGCGCTGCTCCTGACCGCGATCCTGCCACGTGACGGGCAGGCGACGTGGGACCGCGCGAAACTCGACTTGCCCGGGGCGGTGACCATCACCGCTGGGATCGGTCTCCTGATCTACGGCCTCAGCCTCGGTCAGCAGACCGGCTTCAGCGCGCCGGCGACCGCGGGCGTGCTGGCAGCAGCGGTGGTGCTGCTGACTGCCTTCGTCCTGATCCAACGCCGCTCGGCGAGCCCGCTGGTCCCGTTGCGGATCGCCGGACGCGGCCCGGTCGCGGGCGCCAACCTGGCCATCATCTGCCTGACCGCCGTGATGGGCGGCCAGGGCTTCTTCATGATCCTGTACATGCAAGGCGTACTCGGCTACTCGTCCCTGCAGACGGGGCTGGCGGTCCTGCCCTCCGCCATGATGGCGGTCATCGGCAGCACGCTGGCCTCCAGGCTGACCGCGAAGGTGCCGCCGTGGCTCGTCGCCGTCGCCGGGCTGGCCATGGTGGCCGCAGGCGAACTCCTGCTCGCCGGGATCACGGTGCACGGCACGTACCTGGCTGATCTTCTGCCCGGATACCTGCTGTTCGGCCTCGGTCTCGCCGCAGCCTTCGTCGGGGCCAGCATCGTGGGCAGCAACGGCGCCTCGGCGGAGGATCACGGAGCGGTGTCGGGCTTGCTGAACACCGCTCAACAGGTCGGCATCGCACTCGGCGTGGCCACGCTCGTCACCCTGGCCGTGGCCCGCACCGGAGCCCAGAACAACCCCGCAGCGACCACCGCCCTGGTGGCCGGTTACCGATTCGGCCTGCTCGCCAGCGCGGTTCTGGCCGCCGCCGGCGGCCTCGCCCTGCTCCTGCTCCGCAAGGACACGAAAGCAGATGCCGGAGAACGCCGCGAAGAGCGTACCTCCGCCGCTTAGCCGGGTCCCCATCCTTCCCTCTCAGAGAAAGTTCACCCTGATGCGATCACTGTGTCTGCGGCTATTGCTGGCCGCACTGACAGCCCTCGCCATACTGCCCTCGCCGGCGCAAGCCACTGCCTCGAAGGGGTCACCACAGAACCTCAAGACGCGGTGGTTCAGCGTGTGCGCGGCCGCCCCGCAGCGCCCTGCCCCGGGAAACGACTGGCAGAGCGACAACTGGTCGATGGACGGGTTCGCGCGTCAATCGATCCGGCAGGTCATTCGCATCAGCACGGGCGGATCCCGGGTACGCATCCGGCTAGCCAATCTCTACGGCACGCGCCCGCTCTCCATCGCCGGAGCCACGATCGCCAAGCAGCACCACGGCGCGGCGACCCGGCGGGGCACCATGCGTTCTCTGCGGTTCGGCGGCTTGGGATCCACCACCCTCACACCCGGACAAGCGGCGGTCTCCGACGCCACGACATTGGTGACGGCCCCCTTGGAGCACCTGGTGGTCACGCTGTACGTCGACCGGCCCTCCGGCGCGGCGACCTTTCACCAGCTTGGGCTGACCACCACCTACCGAGCCGCGGGAGATCACCTCCACGATGAGAAGCCCGACGCCTTCTTCGGCCCGACCAGCGACGCCTGGTACTACTTGACCGGAGTGGACGTCGTCGGGAAACCCGGCCCGGCCAAGGGCACCATCGTGGCGCTCGGCGATTCCATCACCGACGGCGCAATCTCCACCCCGAACACCGACAACCGCTACCCCGACGAGCTCGCCGAACGCCTCGCCGAGGCCGGCACCCCAATGGGTGTGGCGAATGCCGGGATCAACGGCAATATGTTGCTTACCGACTCTCCCTGCTTCGGCGGCGATCGCGCGCTCGCGCGCTTCTCCCGCGACGTGCTCCATCAGCCGGGCGTCCGGACGGTGATCGTGCTTCTCGGGATCAACGACATCGGCGGCATGGATGTGGGCTGCGGCACCCCGTCACCGGCCACCGCGCCGCGCCTCATCACCGGATATCGATCTCTGATCGCATCGGCCCATGCCCGCGGCGTGCGTGTGGTTGGGGCCACCATCACCCCATTCAAGGGCCACAACTGGTTCGGGAGCGATCGCAACCTTGCTCTGCGTGAGACCGTGAACACGTGGATCCGCAGCGGAGAGTTCGACGCGGTGATCGACCTCGACAAAACCCTCGCTGACCCGGCCAATCTCGGCGCGCTGCTCCCCGCTTACGACTCGGGAGACCACCTTCACCCCAACGACGCCGGAATGACTGCCATCGCCGCAGCCATCGACCTACGTACCCTGTGAGCCCTGCGCGCGGCCCCCAGTCTCGGCAGAACCTGGAGCATCACCTCGGGGCGCCTGTCCACACTCTTGTCGAACGCGCAACGCCGGTGCGCGACCGAAGACGAGCTTTGCTGCCGGGGCGTGTCCAGCCAGGCGGCCGCGACGGTGACGATGGGCCGGTAAGTCATGGTGGCTCCATGCGTGGAGGCACGACTGGGCAAGACCCAGGCATGCGGGCTGGATCCCAGGGCTCGCGCGAGCAACCATGGGAAGGTGCGTGAGACATTCGCCCACGAGGCGATGATCGCCATGGAAGCACGCGGTGATGTGCGCGCCCCCGGTGCGGCGATCACGGTGGCCCTGTGCGGGGACTGGGAGCATGAGCCGCCCTGCCCGATCGCTCCGCACCATACGGCTGCCGTCCACCGGGGCGGCACGGTGCGTGTGCGCGTGCTGTTCGCCGCGGAGCCGGAAGTGGAGGGTGAAGTGCGGGGTCGCATTGACGCCGCGCTCGCGCTGGGCACGCTTGAGGGCCCGGACGGGACGACGACTCGATGGCGGCTTCTGGATTCCGGGGCCGGTCGCCTGCGTGCCGGGGAGTTGCCGCATGCCGAGCGTCTCCGGAGTAGCTGAACGCGGTCTGGATCGTCCTGCTCCTCGCCTGCGCGGAACCCGCAACGCCGAAGCGGCACGAGGGCCGACAAGCCGCCCTACCAGCTACCAGCGCCTCGTCTGGATTACCCGCTACATGCGCTCCAGGCATGCGACGACTTCGGCGCCCGACGCCGCGCGCGCTGTGTAGTGGGTTAGCCGCACATTGCGGATATTCATTGCAACTTTGCAGGGCCAGGCATCCCTGTATTGATGCACTTCGCCTGACAGCATCGCCTTATTGCCGCTTTCCTGTCAACGGCCGTCGTTTGCGGGTCAGGGCGGACAACGCCCAGGACCGTCGCAGTAGAGAAATGCCGGTGAGAAGTAACAGCGCTGAAGGCTGCAGATCTCCCGAGGTCGTCGAGCAAGCAGTTGGCCAATCCTGTCGATCTTCGGTGTTCTCAGGGGGCTCGTCGTAGCCAGTAGTCGAGGGCTGTGACGTCGTGGGTGAAGTGCCTTGTCGAGAATGCCGCGGTAGTGATCGATCACCTGATCACCCTGGCGAAGCCGACCGCCTGCGCACCACAGCGGTTCCAAGAATTCCTATAACGAATCATGGCGATGCCATTACTGTCTGTAAGGTCAAGTCGCTCAGTGTGACTGGACAGCCCCAACCCTCCGACCCATCGAGAACGGGAACAATGCAGACACTTAGGAAGATCGTCGTCGTGGCGGCGGCTGTCGCCGGCGTCATGGCCACGCCGGTCGGGATCGGCGCCGCCGGCGCCCACACCGGGGACCGCGACGGAGGCACGGGCGGCCTGCTGTCCAACGTCTCCGGACGGAACTCCTCCGGCCACGCCAACCTCTGCGGCACGGGCAAGCTGTCCCTGCTCAAGGAGCGCACCTGTGTGACCGAGGACCGCCATCACCCCGGCGGCGGTGACGTCGCCGGTCCCAGCGGCGGCGTCCTGTCCAACCTGCTCTTCGCCCGCAACGCCTCTGGCCACAGCAACAACTGCGGCAACGAGACGGTCTCCATCCTGAGCCGCACCACCTGCGTGACCGTGCACGGGTAACGACCGAGCACCCGCCGGGGGCCTGCCCGCCCAGGCCCCCGAGCCCCTCCCACGTCGGACCACTGACCGAGGCGATGATGGCTTCAGATCCGCAGTTGTGCATAGGCGCCGTGATCCCGCGCACCGGGCGGCTGGCCCGGCTCGGGGATCCGCTGTCGTTCCTGATCCCCTGGCTGGCGCCGCAGCTGACCCACATAGTCAACGGCAGCCGCCGCTACGCCCTGCGCGTCGCAATCCGAGACAGCCGGTCGGACCCCGCCCACGCACGCCGGGCCGTACGCGAACTGGTGGACCACGAGCGGGCGCACGTCGTGATCACCATGGCCGGCACCCGGGTGCTGCCCGCGGTGGTCGCCGCCTGCGAGGAGCTCGGGGCGCCGTGCGTGTCGACCACCTTCCCCTGGCAGGCGTACGTCCACCGGCCCGGCGCAGCGGAGCCCGAGCGGTTCGACTGGGCTTACCATTTCGCCTGGGGGCTGGACGACATCGCCACCGTGTTCGCCGAGATATGGGAGCGCCTGGGGCCGGCGCGGACGGTGGGATGCCTGTGGAACGACGACGTGCAGGGCCGGCTGCTGCGCCACGACCGTGACGGATTCGCGCCCGTGGCCAGGAAGCGCGGCCACACCCTCATCGACCCCGGCGGCTACGCGGAGCCCGCCACCGACCTGAGCGACCACGTGGACCACCTGCGTCGTCACAGCACCGAGATCATCACCAGCGCCGCCACGGCCTCTGACCTGGCGCTCTTTCACCGCCAGGCGTGCGAATCGCGGCTGCGCCCACGCCTGATCACGTGCTCGCGGTGGCTGGCCTACCCGCACGCCGGCGTCACCGGCGGCGCGGAACTGGCCGAGGCGCGGGTGGGCACCCTGGTCTACTGGACGCCGCGCCATCCCTACCGGTCCAGCCTGGACGGCACCACCGCCGCCGGCCTGGCCGCCGCGTACGAGCAGGCGACGGGCAAGGCGTGGCTGCAGCCCCTGGGCCTGGCCCACGCCCTGATCGAGGTCGCCTGCCACGCGCTGTCCCATGCCGCTGACCCGGCCGACCGTCACGCCGTCGCCCGGGCGCTCAGCCGTACGCACATCACCACCATGGCCGGGTCGCTGGACTGGACGAGCGGCCCCACGCCGAACATCGCGCTCGTCCCCCTGGCCGGCGGCCAATGGCAGCCGACCCGCCACGGACATGACCTGGCCGTGGTCACCAACACCGGCCTGCCCGAGGTGCCCATCACCGGGGACCTGGTGGTGGCGCCATGAACGCCGATGCCCCGGAATCCCTGCGGGGCCCGGGGCATCGTACGAAGAATCAGCCCCTGTGCGGGTAGCGGTGGTCGGTCGGCGGGACGAGGAACAAGCTCACGTCGCCGGTCGGCTCCGGCAGAGCCCGCAGCAGGGTGTGCCGCAGTGGCGGTACCGGGCCGGGCCCGCGCCGCCGGACGACCGCGCCCTGCCCGATGGCTGCGACCGGCAACTGGATCGTGATCAGGGCCGAGCGGCGTGAAGCCAGCGCCCACTCGGCCGCCGAGGCGCCCAGCATGGCGCGGCCGCGCAGCCGGGCGTTCATACGGTGGTGTCCCGGGAGTACGGGGTGGCGGCCAGGCGGGCCAGGTCGATCGTCCGTCTGGCCGGACGACTGCCGGTCGGCAGCGCCTGGACGAGCCGGTGCTGCAGGAGATGGGCGGGGCGGGCGTGCCGGCCCGGCACCCACGGGCCACACCACTGGCCCAGCTGGCGGACCGACAACGCGCCGCGTGAGGTGGTCGTCGATCATCAGCCCGGCGATCCGGGCGACGGGCCGGTCGTGGCGGGCGTACGCGACCGGCATCGGCGGCCGGTCGGTGAACAGCAGGCGCGGGCGGGTGGTCCGTTTGCGGATGGCGCTGCGCCGGGCGTGGTTGTGCAGGTGGACACGTTCGTCGTGGTCCAGGCGCAGGGCGACGGCGTGGAGGATGTCCGGGGAGACATTGCGGGCGCGGCCTTGTTCCAGCGGGTGTAGTAGTCGACGCTCACGCCGGCCAGCAGTGCGAGTTCTTCGCGGCGGCTGGGCGGGATCCATGCCGTCCAGTATCCGAGGTTTGTCGCGGCGTGCCTGGTTCTGTCAGCCCCAGTGCCGGACGACCGGGGTCGATCAGCGCTCTGGATGGCCCGGCGCGGTACGCGCAGGATGAACGTCGTCCGCCAAGCGGACATCCGATGAACATCCCAGAGCAGGAGTGAGCAGTCATGTCGAACACCCGCACCATCGTGGCCGGTTTCGTTGCCGCGCCGGGGCAGGAGGAGCGGCTGCGCGAGGAACTGGCCACGATGATCGAGCCGTCGCCGGCGGACGAGGGGTGCCTGCGTTACCGGCCGTACGTCGACCCGGCCCACCCCGAGCGGATGGTCATCGTGGAGGAGTGGGCCGATGCCGCGGCACAGGACCACCACTTCACGCTGTGGCGCCTGACCGACGTCACCGCCTGACGGAGGCCGCCGAGTTTCCGCACGCGAGCAGCCGAGGCGAAGCATGGCTGCGTACCTTCATACGCGTCCCCCGGCGGGGGCGTTCACGAGTGGCTTTGGCGGCTCGGCCAGGTACTCGTGCGGGAGCGCTCAGGAAGCGTCGGCGTCGATCTCGCCGCTGAGGGCGACCGGTCTCTTGTGGTGCGCGGCCAGATCTGGTTGCCGTAGTCGAAGTGCCACCACTCGTCGGCGCCGGCCCGGAATCCGGCCCCCATCATGGCGTCCCTCAATATCCGCCGGTGATCCGGCCGGCCGGGTTCCCGGCATGGTCCTCGTGATTGAGTGCTGCCGACTCGGGCCGAGGTGGTCGAACGAGGCGCCCATGTCGAGGTCGTTCCCATGCCGATCGTCGACCGATCCGCCGGTGGTGTGGGGAGGAATGCGCCGCGAGTTCCACGGGTCGGTGACGAGGAGCTCCGCTTCCTTTCGCAGCTCGTCCTCTCCCATGCCCAGGTGATCGCTGCCGGTCGCCGCGGAGGCGCGTGATCGGGGCAAGTAGCCTGGGCCGGTGTTGCCGATGCTTCGTACGGATGTCGTGTCCCACCCCCGCGGGGTGTCCTGCTGATGGTCTGGCCGTCCTCTGGGGGAAAGCTGTGGGGGCGTGACGCCGAGCGGGCCGAGATCGCGCGCTTGACGGCGCGGGTGCGGTCGGGCCGCAGCGGAGTTCTGGTGTTGCGTGGTGCGGCGGGTGTCGGAAAGACCGCCCTGCTCGATCAAGTGGTGCGCGATGCCGCCGGGTTGCGGGTGCTTCGGGTCACGGGTGTGGAGGCCGAGACGGCGCTGCCTTTCGCCGCTCTGCAGAGGCTGCTGCGCCCTGTTCTGAACCGGCTGGATGAGGTGCCGGATGTGCAGGGCTCGGCGCTGCGTGGCGCGCTGGGCATGTCCGGAGCAGGAGGAAGAGAGCATTTCCTCGTCGGGCTCGCCGTGCTCACCATGCTGTCCCACCTGGCCGAGGAGCAGCCGGTGTTGTGCTTGATCGACGATGCCCACTGGCTCGACGCGGCCTCGGCCGGGGCCCTGCTGTTCGTCGCGCGGCGGGTCGAGGCAGAGGGCGTCTCCATGGTGTTCTCGGCCAGGGACGGGTTCGAGGCCCCCGGACTGCCTGAGCTGACGCTCGACGTGTTGGAACGCGAGGTCGCCGCGAATCTTCTCGCCGCGCGGGAGCCTGAGCTGTCGCCGGCGATACGGGAGCGGATCATCGAGGAATCGGCGGGCAATCCTCTCGCGTTGATCGAGTTGACGGCCGGGCTCAGCGCCGAGCAGCGAGCCGGGCGGGCGGAGCCGCCGCCCGCGCTGCCGGTCACCGAGCGTGTCCTCGCCGCGTTCGGCGGTCAGATCGATCGCTTGCCTCCCACGTCCCGGCTCGTGCTGACGATCGCCGCCGCCGAGGGAACGGGCGATCTCGGTACGGTGCTGCAGGCAGCCCGGATCTTGGGCGGATCCGCCGGGGATCTGGACGCCGCCGAGGAAGCCGGCCTGCTGCGGGTCACCGGGGACGTGATCACCTTCCGCCATCCGCTGATCCGCTCGACGGCCTACCAGCGGGTGCCCCTCACCACCCGGCTGGCCGTTCACGAGGCGCTCACGGACGTCGTGGACGGGGATCGGAGAGTGTGGCACCTCGCCGCGGCCGCCGCGGCGCCCGACGAGAGCGTCGCGACCGAATTGGAGCGGGCCGCCGAACGCGCGCGGGAGCGTGGCGCGCCTGCGGCGGCGGTCCCCGCCTATGAACAGGCCGCCCGGCTCAGCCCTGACCGGGCCGAGCGGGCCAGGCGGATGACGCTCGCCGCGCAGTCGGCGATCACGGCGGGCCGGATCGAGCAGGCGGCCGCGCTGGCCGAGCGTGCTGTCGAGCTGAGCGAGGACCGGTTCCTGCGCGCCGGGCTGGCGATGGTCCGGGCGAGCGTGGAGTCGCAGCGTGCCACCCCACGGGGTGCCGCACGGCTTCTGATCGACAACGCCGAGCCCATCGTGGGCGATGATCCAGGGTTGGCGCTGTCTCTGCTGATCACCGCGGCCGATAGTGCCTGGTCCACCGGCGAGTACGCCGAACTGCGCCAGGTGGCGGCGCTCGCCACCGGCCTGACTCCTGGCGTCGGCGACGCGCGGACCGCGGAGGCGGTCGCCGTGCTCGGATTCCTCGTCGACGGCCACTACGCGCGGGCGCTGCCCGTACTCGATGATTTCGTCACGACGGTACGCGCTCAGCCTGCCGGCAGTCTTTACGTCCGCCTCCTGGCGGGCAACCTTGCCCTGCTGCTCGGCGACGATGAGGCAGCGCTGGAACTGGCCGCCGCTGATGTGGCGCGCAGCCGTAGACGCGGGCAGGCGGGCGCCCTGCCCGCGACCTTGCGGATCCTGGCGCAAGCACAGGTCATGGCCGGCCTGCACCACGATGCCGGCGCCACCGTCGCGGAAGCTCTCACCTTCGCCCGCGACACCGGTCAAGGTCACCGGATCGGCGGGCTCGCCGCAATCACGGCCCAGATCGCGGCCGTTCAGGGCGACGAGGACCGCTGCCATGCGTCGGCCAGGGATGCGGGAGCGAGTCTCGGGGGCTTCGGCGGTGTCGCGGAGGTGGGGGCATCCGCGAACTCCGCGTTGGGCCTGCTCGACCTGGGTTCGGGCCGGTACGAGCAGGCCTTGCGCAGGTTGGAGGAAACCGTCACCGGGCCCGCCTCTCATACGGCCGCCGCCCTGTTCGCCATTACCGAGCTGGTCGAAGCCGCCGTCCGTGCCGGTGTGCCGGAACGGGCTCAGCATCCGTTCGCCCGGTTCCTGGCGTGGGCCCAAGCAGGAAACAAGCCGTGGGCAACGGCCGTCGCGCTGCGTTGCCAGGCCCTGCTCGGTCCCGATGAGGAGGCCGAGGGGTCGTACACGCAAGCAGTGCGCCTGCACGAGAGGGGAGGGCGGCCCTTCCAGCGCGCCCGCACCGAACTGCTGTACGGGGAATGGCTGCGCCGGAGCCGTCGCCGGTCGGATGCGCGTGTGCCGCTGCGTTCCGCCTTGGCGATTTTCGAGCGGTTGGGGGCCAAACCGTGGGCGGAACGCGCGCGGGCCGAGCTGCGAGCCTCGGGTGACGTCGCACCGGCCGACGCCGGCGGGGCAGACGCGCTCGGCCGCCTGACACCGCAGGAGTTGCAGATCGTCAGGCTCGCCGCCGAGGGACTCAGCAACCGCGACATCGCCGCGCAACTGTTCCTCAGCCACCGAACCGTCGAATACCACCTCTACAAGGCCTATCCCAAGCTCGGCATCGGTTCCCGAAGCGAGCTCGCCCGCCGCCAGTGGCGACTACCGTGACGCCACGGATTCGGCCGGGTCCCCTGTTCTTTTAGCGTCGTACCCAACGACGACGAAAGGACGAGGAAATGCCGGACACCGACGCCGAACTCGCCGCACAGCCGGCCGGGTACTGGACCGGGGTGGCCCACGAGGCCATCATCACGTTCATCCGAGCCCGGCAGGCCGAACTGGGCTTCACCCAGCCCCAGTTCTGGCTGCTGCGCAACCTGTCGAAGAACGACATCTCACCCGACGGCCACGGCATGACCATCCCCGAACTCCAGCAGGCCATGAGCTCCTACATCAGGCCCGAAGACGACCTGGAGGCAGAGTCGGAAGTCCTGGTGGAACGTTGCTGGCTCACCCGTGACGCCGAGGGGCGGCTGTGGATCACCGAGCGGGGGGATGAGGCTCGTGCCGATCTCAAGCAGCATGCGCCGGCGATCCGGGCTCGCATCCACCAGGGCATCGACGACGCCGACTACGTGACTACGCTCAAGGTGCTGCAACGGATGATCGACAACGTCGGAGCCGGGACACGGGCGTCGTAGGCGAGCTCCCCGAACCTCGACCGAACCTCGACCGAGCGAGCATCCAGAAGAGAAGAGAAGACTCGTGCTCAAAGTAGCCGTGATCATCGGCAGCACACGCCCAGGACGTAATGGGGAGGTCGTGGCGCAATGGGTCCACAACGTCGCGGCCAGACGCACCGACGCAGAATTCGAGCTGGTGGACCTCAGGGATTTCGACCTGCCGCATCTGGATGAGGAGATGCCGGCGGCGACCGGCCAGTACAGCCGGGCGCACACCCAGAAATGGGCTGCGAAGATCGCTTCCTTCGACGCCTACGTGTTCGTAACACCTGAGTACAACCGCTCGACATCCGGTGTGCTGAAGAATGCCATCGATTTTCTCTACACCGAATGGAACAACAAGGCGGCGGGGTTCGTCAGCTACGGCGTCGACGGCGGCAACCGCGCCGTGGAGGCGCTGCGACTGGTGATGGGCGAACTCCAGGTCGCGGATGTACGCGCTCAGGTCGGACTGTCGCTGGTCACCGACTTCGAGAACTACAGCACGTTCCGACCGGCGGCCCAGCGTGAGGACATCCTCGCCACGATGCTGGATCAAGTGATCGCCTGGGGCGAGGCGCTGCGGCCACTTCGTCATACCTGTTCAAGCAGGCCACCCGGTGGGAGAGGGCTTGCACCCCGCACCAGCAGCGGCACTCGCGGCTGACCCATTTGGGCGAGGACGGCTGATCTGCCGGTGGGCACCAGCACCCGGCCCACGCCGGGCGCTCCGGCGGCGGCCGTCAGCCGGACCACCATGCTGGTCTTCTCGGGGAAAGGCACAACCTGCGGGACCGCCGGCCCGGGGCCCGGGCGGCGTCCAAGCTCCCGCGGATGCCTTGCTCCAAGGCGGCTTACTGGAGCGCTTGGGCGCGTTCGCTGGGGTAGGGACCGATTGTGTGATGAGTTCAGCGTGCGGATGGGCTGCTTCCGTGGTGATCGGCCGCTTCGACACACGAATGCGAGGCGGCCTCCGCGGGGCGGGGGACGGCCTTGCCGAGCTCGGGGCCGATGGTGGCGCGGGTGGAGATCTACCCGGCGAAGACGCGGGTGACGCCCGCGGCCTGGAGCGTGTCGAGCGACTGGCGGACGGTGGAGGCGCGGGCGTAGCCGATCCGTACGTGCCCCGCAGGTTCGGCGTCTGTAGAGGCCGTCACGCACCGCGGAAGTGTTTCACGGGAGCGATTCACACAGCTGTCTGTCTGCACCGACCCATGAAACCGCGTTCGCCCTGAAGACGCCCGAACCTCCAGGTCGATCAGTACAGGCCGCCCCACCGTAGTCAGGTCATGAAAACGTCGCCGGTAGCGGCTATGGCGTCTACCCGGCGGGAGGGGCGCTCGTCGGCTCGAGTCCGAGTGCTGATCAGCACACCCTCTCCGGCGCGTTTGATCGCTAGAGCATGCACCTGATGGAGATCTCGACAAGTGACAGCGTTTGCCGCTTCTCCTGCGACAGCGATCGTTTCCGCTTGAAGACGATTCACAAGGCGTCACATCGCTCGCGTGATCAACAGTGATGTGCAGGGGTTCAGCAACATCCTCTTACGCAGGTGCAGCCCGACGATGCCGGAACAGCGCATCACCCGCGCCACCCGCTTGTGATTGACCCGGCGGCCCCGGCGCAGCCGCTTGACGCCGAAGGCGTCGCGCTGGTCGTCAACGAACGCGTAGCGGCTCACCAGTTCGTCTCTCCCGCGAATATTTTCGCCGCCCGGCGCAGGTTGTCGCGTTCCAGCTCCCGGACCCGAGCCTTGAGCGCTTTTTCTCCCCTTCCAGCACGTCGTCGGACGATAGCGGGCCTCGCGCAGGCTTCTTTGCCGGGCCCGTACCTTGGCGCCCGCGCTGCCGTCCGCCTGTGCCTGACGCACCTAGTTACGCAGCGTCTCCCGGCTGATCACCACATCCTCGGCCACCGAGGCCAGCGTCCGTCCCGGATCGGACAGGTACAACGCGACGGCGTCCGACTTGAACTCCGGCGGATACGACTTCATCGGCCACATGGAACTCCTTGTCTCCGGATCGCCATCGATTCATACGCCACGTCCGTGGAGGTGCCCCCGACAACACACAGTGACCGATCCACAAGATCTCTCTCAACGGTCATCAAAAATCCTGGTCGCCAGCCACTGACGATCCTGGCAGGTGGCTGCGGATCTCCAGGCGGGCGGCCATGGTGAATCCTGCTGGACGGACTCACGCCAGAACAGGAGCGGAGCGGGTACGGCGCTGATAGGAGCGGGTGCCCAATGCGAGGGCCGTTCCCAGGCCCGCGAAGGCCAGTCCGCCCACGTAACCGACCCAGGGCGACCAGCCTTCCGCGACGGCCATGAAGCCCACGGCTGAGGCGATCAAGGTGATGGTGCCGTACGGGATGAGGATCAAGGAGCCTGCCCACCCCGGGACCAGCAGCAGCCAGCGCGGCAGCCGTTCGCCCCACGGGCGGGCCAGTGCGACCAGCAAGAGCACGCCCACGAGGGCGCCCAGGACGGTGAAGTCGATCCCGTGGCGTTCCATCCAGACCAGCGCCTCGGGCGCGCCGTTGGCCAGCATCTCCGCCCCCAGGTCACCGGCCGGTCGGCCGGCGTTCCCGCCGAAGGCCCAGTAGGTCTTCATCGCGATGTACGGGGCCAGAGCGGCGATTCCGAACCATGTTGATCTCACGTCCTCAATCATGGCGATGCCACCGGGGACGTGCCTCACACCTGGGAGCCACGTGGCTCCCCCGTTCGGGGGATTGTCAACGATGTCTGAAATGGGCTCTGGCCCGATTTCCGTGATTCTTCAGGCAGGCGGCTCAGGCTAACGCCGATCATGGCGAATGATCGTCTCTGAGCTGCTCGGGATCTGCTTTCCCCACTTGGCCGGTGTCCACATCGACCGCCTGTTCTGCTACGAGCGGCGATTGTTCGACCAGGCGCCGGCCGGTCACGAGATTGTGATCCACCTGCAGGCCGCCCGGTACTTCTGCCGCGACACCGGGCACCTTCGCCGAGCAGGTGCCCGGCGCCACGGTGGCGACAGCACCGCCCTGCGCGAGGCGTTGACCGCTATTGCGCCGGCCACCTGACTGACCGGTGGGGCGGGCGAATCCGGACCTTCTTCGCAAGTGGGTCTGTTCGTACATCAGCCACCACCTTGCCTGCTTCCTATGTGGTGCGGATTTTTGCCGCAGGATTGCTGGAGAAGCGCCGCGCCCGTTCCACCCGGCAGCAGCGAGCCGGGCGCCCTTGGCCTGGTCGAACAGCTAATGGCTGTCGCGTCGATCCTCGGCCCCGGAAGAGGACGAATGGGGCCCGGGGTTGGCGGGTGGGATGTTGTGGTTGAGCCGGAAAGTGTTGTCCGGATCGTAGACGGCCTTGATTTCGGTGAGGCGCTGGTAGTCCTTGGGCTCGTACGCCGAGCGCACCTCTTTGGCGGAGTCCTCGCCATTCATGAAGTTCAGGAGCCGGCCGCCGGTGCTCCACGGGCGGAGTGCTTCGAGCATACGTCGGTGTGCAGGCCGGATTTCGGTGATGTCGGCCCGTTCCAGCCGGGAGACCACGTTGAACAGGTATCGCGCCTCCCGGTTGCCCACGGCGTTGGCCGCGGCCGGGGGGAGGGCAAGCCGGCCGCCGAGGTGCCGCAGTTCGAAAATGTGCGGCACGGCTGTGCGGGGCGGGGCCAGGTCGAGGATGGCACGTACCGCCGTGGAGTCGAGCTCGCCGAGCAGGGCGGTGCCGGCCTCGATGGATCCGGGGAAGGGCGGATCGGCGTAGATGGACCCGGCTTCCGTGTAGGGCAGTTCGCCGAGAGTGTCGCTCATCGGGCCGAGGGCCCGTAGCGGCTCGACCAGGTTCTCGGCGGCGTCGAGCACGTCGGCGGCGTAGGCGATGCGGACATGGACGACCTGCCGACCCCGCAAGGACTCCGGGAACGCGGGGATGTCCGGGTAGGACATCTGCATGATCGACGAGCTCATCTCGTCGGGCACGGTGGCCGTCCAGCGCAGATAGGTGTCGAACACTTCGGCGGACAATTCGCCCGGGAACTGCAGTGATCCACCGTAGATGGTGGTGATCGGCACGAGGCCGATCTCGATGCCGGTCACCACGCCGAAGTTGTCCCGGCCGCCCCGTAGTCCCCAGAACAGGTCCGGGTACGACTCCTCGGTGACATGGCGGAGCCGGCCGTCCGCTGTGACGACGTCGATGCTGCGTACGTGATCGGCGGCGTAGCCGTAGCGCCGGGAGAGCAGGCCGAGCCCTCCGGCCAGGGTGTAGGGCACCACGGCGAGGCCCGGATAGGAGCCCGACAGCGGCGCCAACCCGGCAGGCGCGGCCTCGTGGATCACTTCGTCCCATCGGGTTCCGGCTGCCACCCAGGCCGTCCCCGCCTCGGGATCCACCCGGACACCCGTCATCCGAGCGGTGTTGATCAGCACCCCGCCCACCCCGGCGATGCCGGCTGACGCATGCCCGGTGCCTTGCACGGCCACCGGGAGCGCGTGGGTTCTCGCGAAGTCCACTGCGGCCCGCACGTCCGCGGCTCCGGTCGCGCCGACCACGAGGTCGGGCCGATGCTGGCGGGCGAGCTGGTACCCGGCCCGTTCGGTGTCGTAGTCCTCGTCCTCGGGTGTGAGCACCGGGCCTCTCACCCGCTTGGCCAGGGTCTTGACCTCGGCGGGGTCGATGCCGGCGGGCCGGAAGCGTTGTGGGGGTGAACTACTCACGATCATTTCCTCCGGGTTGTCGGTTTGACGCTCGATCGGCCGGAGCGGCCAAAGATAGTAAGGTGACCGTACTATCTTGCGGCGCGGTATTGTCAAGTCGCCTGACGAATTTCGAAGGAGGGACCCGGATGACGACGCGCGCCGGAAGACAGGGCGGCGAAGGATGAGCGGGATCCCACTTCCCGCCCTGTTCACGCAGGCCAAGGACGTCACCCTCGCGGAGCTGCACCGGCGGCTCGAGGAGGAGGGGTTCGAGGGGATCCGCTACAGCCACGGCGCCGTTTTCCGGTTCATCGACGCCGGGGGCTCGCGCCTGACCGTGCTCGCCGAGCGTTCAGGGCTCTCCAAGCAGGCGCTCGGCGAGGTGGTTACCGAGCTCGAACGGCAGGGCTACGTCGAGCGGACGACCGATCCGGACGACCAGCGTGCGAAGATCATCCGATTGACCGAACGGGGGATGCAGGCCCAGGCCGCCGCCGCTCGGCTCCTCGGGGACATCGAGCGGCGATGGGCACAGCACCTCGGCCGAGATCGGATCGCCGGCATGCGCCTGGCGCTGGAAGAGGTCATTCGCTTCGAGAAGGGGTAAGCGGGGCGTACCGTACCGGCGTCCCAGGCGCCTCGGCCGCCGGGAACCCGAGGAAGCGAAGAGGGGACCGGCGCGCGATGTGTTCAGCGCGGCCGCCTCCGTGATCACTTCTCCTTCGGGCGGCGGCCTTCGGCCAGGTCGGCGAAGGGCAGTGGGCAGTCGGGACAGGTGCAGTTCGTCAGGCTGTCGCAGCCCGCCGAGACCACGTCGGTCAGCGCGGCGCGAATGGTGGTCAGGTCCGCGATCTTCGCATCCACCTCGGCGATCTTCGCCTGGGCGCGGGTACGCAGATCCGGGGTCGGATGGCCGCGCCGCCCGGTGTCGAGCAGCTCGGCGACCTCCTCCAGCGTGAACCCGAGCCGCTGCGCCGCCTTGATCACCGTCAGCAATGTGACCGTATCCGGCGGGTAGGCCCGGTGGCCGCCGGGGCTGCGCACCGGCTCGGCGATCAGGCCGCGCCGCTCGTAGTAGCGCAACGTCTGCAGGTTGACCCCGGCCTGCTCGGCCACCTGCCCGCTGCGCAGGTACGGCCGGCTCGGCCCCTGCAACGCGATGTCCTGCCTCACGCCGGCCGCCCCACCCCGATGGGCGCGCGACTGCCCTCGAAGGCCGGCCCCGCCTCGGCTCCCCGGGCTCGAAGCGCGGCCGCGGTGTCTGTCGCGGTGCCGGCACGGACGTGCAGCGCGTCCAGCACCTCGGCCTGCTCGGGCGGCACCGCCACCTCCAACGCCAGGCTGCCGTCGGCGATGGTGAGGACGAAGGTGAAGAAGGAGCAGCAGCCGTTCTCCCGGGCCGCCAGTTCGGCGGCCCGGGCGGCGTTGCCCGGGCTGAAGACGAGGTCCAGGCGCAGCCGGGTACGATCCGGCCGCGCCACGCCCTGCACCGCCTCGGCGAACAAGGCGTCGAACTCGGCCACGCGCAACGGTTGCTCGGCGGTGGGCAGGGTGCAGGCGGAGGGCGCCCATCCCAGGTCAAGGGCGAGGTCGTTGGTCATACCTCGACGATAAACCTGTACCTGGGTACCGAATGCAAGCCCCTTCGGCGACGAGACCAGCCGTCATCGCGATGGCCGCCGGGCGACGCTACTGGCCACGGTTGCCGGCGACTGTGAGAAGGGTCTGGACGAATGCGCGCACCTTGGGGGTCTGTCCGGTGGCCGGCCACAGGAGGGCGTAGTCGAAGGGCGGGGCGTCGTGGAAGGGGACGAAGGCGAGGTCGGGCCTGGAGTAGTAGTCGGCGGCCAGGGCGGAGGTGGGGCAGACGCCTTTGCCCGCGCTGACCAGGGAGAGGACTTCCTGCCATGCGACGGTCGCGGGCCCGCGCGGGATGGGCCGGCCTGAGGGGGTGTGGCTCGGGAGGTGGAGGTCCAGCCAGTACTGCGGCGGGCCGGTGACCGTGATCAGCGGAGCGTCCGCGAGGTCTTCGAGCGAGATGGACGGGCGTCCGGCGAAGGGGTGCCCGGCCGGGACGACGAGGGCGCGCGGGAGGGAGAAGATGGTGGGCCCGGTGGTGATGTCGGGCTCGTCGACCGGGAGTTCGGTGAGCTGGAGGTCGAGTTCACGTCCTCGTAGCAGCGCGAATCCGTCGTTGAGCGGCAGCTCCTGGATCTGGATCTCGCAGCCGGGGTGGCGGGCGTTGAACGCGTCGGCGGCCTTGACGATGAGGTCGCCGCACCAGGCGGCGGAGAATCCCACGCGCAGGGTGCCGGTGATGCCGCGACCGACCGCGGCGGCCTTGGCGAGCGCCTCCTGGATCTGCTGGTAGCCGGGAAGCAGGTCGTCGCGGAGCTGCTGCCCGGCAGGGGTGAGGCTCACCTGCCGGCTGGTGCGCTCGAACAGCGTGGTGCCGAGCCCGCGTTCCTGCTTTCTGATCGCTTGGCTGATGCGGGCGGGGGACACGTGGAGCCGCTCGGCGGTGCGGCCGAAATGGAGCTCCTCGGCCAAGGCCAGAAAGATCTCGATGTCGCGCAGTTCCACCCCGGCCCCGTTCGTAAACCTCTGTGTTAACCGACCTTACGGGATCTCCCGTTGTTCCCCGCCCTGGCCAGGGCCAATCTTGAACCCATCACCGAAGGGCGGTCCTGCATGATCATTGATCCCGACGCGGTACTACGGCGCCGGACGCTTGCGATGACCTCATGAACGTCGTCGCCACTACCGTGTCGCTGAATGTCGCCGACATCCCGGCCGCCAGCCGGTTCTTCACCACCCATCTCGGTTTCCGGGAACTCGTGGCCGCCGAGGGCATCGTCTGGCTCGGCCGTGACGACGCCGCGGCCGACATCGTCCTGCTGCCGCGCCCCGGCGGGTCACTGCACCGGGAGGGCCCGGCGGAGGTGACCGTGTCCTTCGCCGTCCGGGGCATCGCCGCGGAGCAGCGGCGGCTCCTCGGCGAGGGCGTCACCATCACCGAGCCGTTGAGGCAGGAGCCCTGGGGCGAGTGGGTGCTACGGCTCACCGATCCCAACGGCGTCGTGGTCCAGCTCGTCGAGTGGCAGCCTCCGGCGGGCGCCTGACCGGTGCCCGGTGCCCGTCCCACCTGCCTGCGCGGGCGGCATTCATTCTTGCGGCCGGCGCTCACCCGAGCGCGCGGCGTACATCGTTATGAAGGGTTTTCGATGGAATCGACACAAGGGCGTCATCCGCGCCGCTGGCTGATCCTGGTGGTGCTGTGCCTGAGCACGCTGGTGCTGGTGGTCGACAACATGGTGCTCACGGTGGCGATCCCGCCGCTGGCAGCCGATCTCGGCGCCGGCGCCCAGGACACGCAGTGGATCTTGGAGTCCTACGTGCTGGTGTTCGCAGGGCTGCTGCTGACCGCGGGCGGTCTGTCGGATCGGTACGGCCGGCGCCGGGTCATGGTCATCGGGCTGGTGGTGTTCGGGGCCGCCTCCCTGGTCGCCGCCTATGCCGGTGACCCGGTCCAGCTCATCGCCGCCCGTGCCCTCATGGGGGTCGGCGGTGCGCTGATCATGCCGAGCACGCTGTCCATCCTGATCACCGTGTTCGACGACGCCGAACGGCGCAAGGCCATGGCCGCCTGGAGCGCGGTCGCGATGGTGGGGCTGATCGGCGGCCCGGTGCTGGGCGGAGTGCTGATCGCGTGGTTCTGGTGGGGCGCGGTCTTCCTGATCAACGTGCCGATCGCGGTGCTGGCGATCGTCGCCGCGCTGACGCTGATGCCGGAGTCCAAGGGCCCGTGGACCAAGCCCGACCCGCTGGGGGCGATCTTGTCGGTGGTCGGCATGACCGCCCTGGTCTGGACGATCATCGAACTACCGCAGCACGGGCTCGCCCACCCGGCCACCGCCGTCACCGCCGGGCTCGCCGTGCTCGCACTGACCGGCTTCGTGATGTGGGAGCTGCGCACCGCGCATCCGATGGTGCCGCTCGGCCTGTTTCGCAACCGTACCTTCAGCGGCGGCAGCTTCTCGCTGACCCTGGTGCAGATCGGCAACGGCGGTCTGCTGCTGGTGCTCACCCAGTACCTGCAGTACGTGCTCGGCTACACGCCCACCCAGGCCGGTCTGGCCTTCATCCCGATGGCGATCGCCTCGCTGTCGTTCAACACGCTGGGCGCCACCCTCGGCTCCAGGATCGGCAACCGGGCCCTGATCGTCGCCGGGCTGACCGTGTCGGCCTGCGGATTCGGCCTGCTGTCGGCGGCCTCCGCCGAGCACGGCTTCGTCCTGCCGGCCGCGGCCCTGCTCCTGTTGGGCGCCGGCGGCGGTCTGGCGATGCCCGCCGCCGTGTCCGCGTTGATGGGCACGGTGCCCGCGGAGCAGGCAGGCGTCGGCTCCGCGCTCAACGACACCATCCAGCAGATGGGCGCCGCCCTCGGCATCGCGATGCTGGGCAGCGTCCTTGCCGGTACCTACACCGCCGCGATGCCGGCCGACGCCCCTGAGGCGGCCCGCCGCTCGATCGCCGACGCGCTCACCACCGGGGACGCGACGCTGGCGCAGGCCGCCCGCGAGGCCTTCACCACGGCGATGTCGTCCGCGTTCGTGATCAGCGCCGCCGGCGTGCTGGCGGCGGCTGTCCTGGCCCTGATCGTCCTGCGCCGTGAGAAGGCCGCAGCTCCGCCTTCAGCGGCGCCCGCCGACGCGCCGGAACGCGTACTCGTGCCGGCCACCCACTCCTGACCTCCCCTTCCCGCCATCGACACATCACTGAGGAGACATTGATGACCACCACAAAAGTGAACTGGACCGCGCAGGGCGACTGGGGTCTGCGCGACTCGCAGGGCCGCCGCTTCGACCTGGCCCGCTGGCAGGACCGCCTGGACGAGCTGCGCGCCGCGCACCACATCCCGGGCGCCCAGCTGGCAGTACTGGTGAACGGGCAGGTGTACGAGCTTGCCAGCGGGGTGCTGCACCGGGGCATCGGGTGGCCGGTGACGACCGACTCGGTTTTCCTGTCCGGGTCGATCGCCAAGGTCTACACCGCCACTCTGGTGATGAAGCTGGTCGACGAGGGCAAGCTGGAGCTGGACACGCCGGTCGCGAACGTGCTGCCGGAGTTCGCCACGCCCGACCCGATGGCCACCGCCACGATCACGGTGCGGCAGCTGCTGTCGCACACCGGCGGCGTGACCAACGACTTCATGCACGACAGCGGCCGCGGCGACGACTGCCTCGAAAAGTACGTCCAGGCCGCCAGGGACGTGCCGCTGGACTGCCCGCCCGGCACCGCCGTCTCCTACGGCAGCCTCGGCTACGTCGTGCTCGGCCGCCTCATCGAGGTGCTCACCGGCAAGACCTGGGACCAGGCGCTCCAGGACCTGCTGTTCACCCCGCTCGGGCTGGAGCGCTCCGTCACCCTGCCGGAGCAGGCGCTCCGCTTCCCCGTCGCGATGAGCCACCTGGGCGAGCCGGGCATCGACCCCGCCCCCGCGCCCGCCTGGGACCTGATGCCGCGCTCCGCAGGGCCGTACGGCAGAGTGATCGTGTCCGCCGGTGACATGGCGCGCGTGGCCGGTCTGCACCTGGACGGCGGCCTGGCCCCCGACGGCACCCGCGTACTGTCCGCGGCGTCCGTGGCCGCCATGCAGCACCGCGAGACCGACGTGCCCGACAAGTGGACCGTCTCGGCCGACGGCTGGGGCCTGGGCTGGACCCTCTACGACTGGGACGGCATCGCCGGCTACGGCCACGACGGCGCCGCCATCGGCCAGTACGCCTACCTGCGGGTCGTCCCGCACGCCGGGCTCGCCCTGGTCCTGATGACCAACGGCGGCAGCGCCCGCCTGCTGTACGCCGACCTGTTCCGCGAACTGCTCGCCGAACTGGCCGGGGTCACGATGCCCGCCCCGTTCGGGCCGCCCGCCCAGCCGCCCGCCGTCGACCTCGACCCGCTCCTGGGCACCTACCGGCGCGAAGGCGTCGTCATCACGGTCAGCCGGGGCGCGGACGGCGGCCCGCGCATGCTCTACGAGTTCGTCGACGGCATGAAGGACATGTCGCCGCCCCTGGACATGGCCCTCGCCCCGGTGACCCCGACCGTGTTCGCCGCCTCCGGCGCGGGAGCGGCCTTCAGCGAGGACTACATGCCCGTCGTCTTCTCCACCCTGTCCAACGGCACCGCCTGCGTGTACGTCGGCATGCGCGCCACCCCCAAGATCGGCTGACCCTCCAGGCAGACGACGACGCTGGTCGGTGGCCGAGCCCGCCTTCCAACGAATCTGCGGCATCACCGGGCTTCCGTGACGGCCGGCCTCAAAGGGGCTCGGTCACGGGACGGCGGCCGCCAAGGTGGGCGGGAACAGAGGTGAGCGCCGCCACCACGAGCACGGAAGCCTCCCGGGAAGACCCCCAGGACGGCGCCGAGGAGCCTGTGGGGGAATCCGGCCAGTACCGACCGCCTGCTGAGCAGCGGCCGCGATGGCCGCGCCGTCGAGCTCGACGATGCTCAGCTCGATCCCGCCGGCGGGCCGCTCCACGGCGAGTTCGAACCTCTCCTCGGGGGCGAAGGCCACAGCCACGACCCCCAGGTCGTGACGCCTGCGTCCTCCTCACCGCTTCGCATGGATACGCCGAAGCGCAGCAGTTGACCGTGTGGGGTTCGATGTGCGGCGCGCTGAGGACAAGCTCAAGGCACCGCCGGCCCGAGGAACAGCCCGCCGTTGACCTCCAGGACCTGGCCGGTGATCCAGCGGGCGTCATCCGAGGCGAAGAACGCCACGGCATCCCCGATGTCGGCCGGCTGCCCGTGGCGGCGAAGCGCGATCATGCCGGCGACCTGCTCAGCGGCCTGAGGACTGTCACGCAGCCATGAGTTCATGTCCGTCTCCGTGATACCCGGAGACACCGTGTTGACCGTGATGCCCCTCGGGCCCAGGCTGTTCGCCAGCGAGCGGCCCAGCACGTTGAGCGCGCCCTTCGTCATCGCGTACACCACCTCGGGGGTCGCGAACCAGGTGACACCGGAGGAGATGTTGATGATGCGCCCGCCTTCACGCATCATCGGCAGAGCTCGCTGCGTGATGAACAGCGGCGCTCGCACGTTGATCGCGAAGATCCGGTCATAGAGGTCCTGGGTGACCTGGTCGATGGTGGCGCGGTAATCGATGATCGCGGCGTTGTTCACCAGGATGTCCAGTGACCGCCCGTCCAGACCCGCTTCGAGTTCGGCGAACAAGGTGTCCACGTCGCCGTCCACGCCCAGCTCGGCACGCACCGCGAACGCCTGCCCACCGGCATCCTGAATCGCCGTCACCGTCTCTTTCGCCTGGGCCTCGCCGGTGCCGTAGTGCACCGCGACAAGCGCACCATCGGCCGCGAGCCGCAACGCGATCGACCGTCCGATGCCTCGCGAAGCCCCGGTCACCAATGCCGTCCTGCCGATAAGGCTGCCCATGTCATCGCCCCTTGAGAGTTGTGGTGCCCCCGAAGGAGTGGCTGTCCGCCGCCCCCTGCCATGCATTGTGGGAGCGGCTTCGCGGAGACGTCCAATACCTGCGGCCATAGCCACTGGCTATGGCTTGGCGCTCGTCCGCCGCTGGAACGGACGAGACGCCCCGGCCTGAGGCTGCCAGGAGCGGGGACGGTGCCCCGCTCCTGAGCGCTTCGCCTATCGGCCCCAGTAGTTGTATCCGCTGTTCCAGGTGGCCTCCGGGTCCTCGAAGGTCGTCATCCAGCTACCGGCGCTCATGCCGTAACCCCAGCCGAGCCCGATGGCATAGGACGTCCCGGCGGGCTTGCCGTCGAGCGTCTCGACTCCCAGGACACCGACGCTGGAGCCGCCCAGATGCAGCGACCAGCCCTTGTAGAAGGCCCGCACCCTTCCCGTGTGGACCTGGTTCGCCTTGGCATCGGTGTTCAGGTAGACGCCGACGGCCGCTCCGGTGATCTCCGCACCGGCGACCCAGCCCCTTCGCTTGCTGCCGCTGAAGGTGTAGCCGTACTCATCCATGTTCGTGCAGGCGAAATGGTTCCAGCCGTAGATCACACCACCGCTCTGTTCCGCGCAGATCGAGATCGAACCATTGTTCTCGTCGAGCCATTTGAGGACTTCGTCGAGCGGCATGCCCAGTTTCGCGCCGGCGGCGGCCAGGGCATCCGTCAGCGCGGCCGCGCGCTGCGGGTCGCTGCTGAAGGTGAGAGGCCGCAGGTCGCCCTTCGCGCTGCCCTTCGCCGGAGCGCAGGTCCGCGCGCCGTCGGCGCATCGCCACCCGTTCGGCCTGACCTTGACCGGCTGCCATACGACCGGCGGGTTGTAGCTCGTCGCGGGGTTGGAGGCGCGTTTGGGAGGCGCGTTCGGACTGTTCGGCTTGGAACATTCGCCGTCAGGACACATCGGCCCCGGCATGAGCCCCTCGGGGTCGGCGAGGGTGACCGGGTTGTTGTTGGCGTAGTTGTAGCCGTTGATCTGCTGGGTGTCGCCGGGGTTCAGCAGCGGGTCGGCAGAGGCGAACCGGCCGAGCGCCGGATCGTACTCGCGGGCGCCGAGATGGGTCAGCCCGGTGTTGTCCTTGGTTCCTCCGACGAAGCCCTTGTCCAGAGTGGTGGGCCAGGTGCCGGTGACGCCACGGGTCTCACCGTAGGGAGTGTCCAGCCGCCGGGCCACCGCCTGGCCGGTCGACGCGGCGACGCTGGCTCTCGGGGTGCCGTGCTGGTCGGTGCTCACCCAGTGCAGCTTTCCCGCGGCCCGGGTCGCGACCAGCCGGCCCGCGTGCGTGTAGTACCGCGCCCCCGCCTTGGTCCCGGTGGCGGTGGTGTAGCGCAACTCCTGCTCGGGCAGGTACAGCGTCTTGCCGGTCGGGTCCCTTCGGATCAACCGCTCCCCTTCGGCGTCGTAGACGTATGAGGTGATGCCGCTCGCGTCGACGCTCCGCGCGAGCTTGCCCTCCGGGTCCCAGGTGAGAATTTGCTCCCCGGCGGTGCCGGTGGGCCGGGAGATCACGTTGCCCGAGGCGTCGTAGGCGTACGACCCCGTCTTGGTCCCGGTCCCGTCCACCGTGGAGGTGCCGGCGAGCTTGTGGCCACTGGGCACGGTGTACGTGGTGGTGCGGTCACCGGCGGAGGTGGCGTGCTGGACCGTCCTGACGCGGTTGCCGACGGCGTCGTGCTCGTAGGTGTGCCAGTACTTGGCCGGCCCGCCCAGCCCGTTCGCGGCGGGCGCCGTCGTGCAGTCGCCGGTGGAGGGCGTCCACGCTTCCTCGACCCGCTTGAGGTAGTCGGTGGTGAAGCACTGCCGGTCGCCGGAGATCTCGTCCGAGAGCTCGGCGACGTTGCCGTCGTCGTCGTAGGCGAAGCGCAGGTCGCTCACACCGGTCGGCGCCGTCTGCCGGGTGGTCGCGATCTGTTCCAGCCGCCGGGTGCCCTCCTCGTACGTACGCACCATGTGGACGGCCTGGCCGGCGGCGTTCTTCAGCTCGATCTTGCCCAGTTCGGCGAAGCTGGTGTAGCCGGTGGCCGTCACGAGGGTGCCGCCCAGCGTCGTGGAGACCGTCGTCGGCTTGCCCAGGGCGGTGTATCCGAACCTCAGCTCCTCCTGGCCCACGTCGCCGACCGCGGGCAGGCGCAGCGTCTTGGCCGACCCGTCGGGGTTGTAGGTCATCTTGTACGTGTAGTCACCGGCCAGGCCGGTCTCCGATGCGGGGATCTTGTGGGTCACCTCCGTGGGCTTGTAGTCGATGGTGTAGCCGTTGATCTGCTTGGTGTACGCGTCGACGCCGACGTAGCGGGTTGACCTCACCGGGTGCCCCTTGACGGACACGCCGTTGGCCAGGGTGTCGTAGGTCCGCTCCATCCGGACGGCACCGGTGGTGCTGCCGTCGCGCACCGTGGCCGGGCGGCCCAGCAGGTCGTAGGTGTAGGCGGTGGTCTCGCCCCTGCTGTCGGTCCTGGAGACCAGGTCGCCCGCCGCGTTGTGAACGGTCAGGGCGGTGCCGGTGTCGGGGTCGGTGGTCCGCGTGCGGTTGCCCCGGATGTCGTAGCCGTACTGCCACCTGTTGCCCTCGGCGTCGACCAGCCCGATCAGCTGTCCCTTGGCGTTGTAGGTGTAGGCGGTCTGGTCGAAGCCGTCGGCCGCGCCCGCCGCCTTGCCCGCCTGATACTGGCGCAGGTGCTTCGGCCGGCCGGCGGCGTCGGTCACGGTGGAGGTGACGATGCCGCCCCGTGGCGGGGTGAGGTCCTCGCGGTCGCCGCCGTAGCCGTGCCCGGTGCGCCACATCTCCGTGCCTCCGGGGCTGCCCGCCGGCATGTCCCGCTTGAGGATCTCAGCCGTCACCCGCCCGGCTCCGTCGTACTGGGTGACCTCCACCGACGGGATGAGTGTGGTGATCTCCGCAGGTTTGATCAGTTCGGGCCTGGGCGCGACCGACGCGAGATAGGCGTTGTTCCTCCTGGCCTCCCGGCCGGCCGAGTCGTACAAAATGTCGGTGACCACCGCTCCCGCGCCTCCGGCGGCGTCGGGCGCCTGGGTCTGCCGCTCGCGCATCAGCCCGTCGTAGACCGTGTGGCTGCTGACATAGCCGCCGCCCGTCGGGGTGAGCGTCTGGGTGGTCACCACGTTGGCGGCGTTCTCGCCGATGCGGTAGGAGAAGCGCACGCTGGGCGTGTCCCGGTAGGTGGCCTTGCCCCAGCCGGGACGCCAGACGGCGGTGAGCCGGTTCAGGCTGTCGTAGGCCAGGTCGGTGACCCGCCCGTTGGGGTCGGTGATGGTGATCGGCTGGGCCCACACCGGGTCCCGCTCCGTGACCGTGGTCCAGTTCAACGGCCCTGTGACGGTGACGCGGGTCGCCGGCCCGCCGGTCTCCGGGCTGTAGTCGGTGGTGGTCTTGCCGCCCCGCACGTCCGTGGCCTCGACGACGCGGCCGTACTGGTCGTAGGACGACTGGCTCTCCGTCACGAAGCTCGGCGCGCCGCTCTTGAACTCGGCGATGGTCTCCACCTTCGTCACGTCGCCCTTGCCGGGGGCGCCCCGCCACGCCTGGTGGTCGTAGGAGGTGCGCTCCTCGGCGATGACCTGGTCCTCGCGAAGGGTGCCGGCCTCGACGGCGGCGGCCGCGGTGGCACAGTCAGTGGCGAACGTCTGGACGCGGGAGACCCTGTCCACGAGCCACGTGCCGGTGTTGCGCGCGTACTCGGTCAGCTTGCACTTCTCGTCCCCGGTGACGTCCGTGTCGCCTCGGTCGTCCACGCGGATGGGCATGCCGTAGCCGTCCACCTGCGTGCTCGCCGTGGTGGTGCGCGGAGCGCGCGCCCCGTCACGGGTGGTACGCGAGTGGGTGGCCGACTCGTGCACGAAACGCGCGTGCACGGTGGTGCCGCCGATGGTGCGCGACGCCGTCGGCGCGGACTGGGCGTACTCGCTCACCGTGGCCGACACCTCGGCCTCGCCGTCGTAGACGATGGACTCCCGCACCCTGCCGGCGAAGGTGTCCTCGTCGGCGGCCGCCCCGACACCGTTCGCGGTGACCGCCGGCAGGTACGCCTCCCGCTTGTCGAGCTGCGCGTCGCCGTTCAGATCTGGCAGCGTGTCACCGTGCATGCCGCGGAAGTACCGCTTCTCGGTGCGCATCTGCTCGCTGCCCTCGCCGACAGTGGTGGTCACCGAGCTGTAGCCACGCCACACCGACCAGGTCTTGTACTCCGGCTTGATCATCCCGTTGTCATCGGTGTAGTGCCACGCCGGGGCTCCGTTGTAGGTGTAGCTGGTGATCACCTTCGGCGACGACGCCGTCAGCTCCGTACCGGACTCGGTCGTGACGACGGACTTCACCACGTGCTTGTGGAAGTAGTCGTTGATCGGCGCCGTGGCACCCTGCGGAGTCCAGCGCACCGGGTAACACCGCAGCGGGTTGTCGTACAGCTTGTTCCTGTCGGGCTCCCGCGCCCCGGCCGCGCAGTCGTAGTCGGCGTAGTTCACGTCTATCAGGCCACCTGTCTCGGTGGCGATCGTCTTGATCCGGTTCCGGTTCATCGCCGGGTACTGGTCGTCGCGGGTGTCGACCCGGTTGGACAGCAGCGTGGGGACGAACCTGATCTCCGGCAGGATCACGTCGGCTTCCGGACCGGCCTGACCCTTGTGCCCGATCTTCTCCAGCCACATCGCCGGCGTGCCCAGGTCCTCCACAGGGGGGAAGGCGTGGGTCAGCGTCCAGGACTCCGCGTCGGCGTACGCGCCCGCAGCAGCGTCCCACACCTGGGAGGTGACCGAAGCCAGGCGCTTGGTCATCCAGAACGACGGCGATGCCTGCGTGTACCCGCACGGGGACGCCGTGCACTTCAGGTCCATCGGCACGTCCGGCCAGTTCTTGTCGACCGTGCAGGCCGCCAGGCACCGGTCCGCCAGGCCGAACGTCACCCGCATCGGTGCCACGTCCGTGGTACCGCGCGTACCGTACTCGATGCTCTGCGGATAGCCGGCCCGGTCGTACTCCACCGCGTCCGCCGGCTTGAGGTTGCGCCCGTAGCGGTTCGTCTCCTTGGTATACGAGACCCGCATCGTGTTGCCGTGCGTGTCCACCACATGGTCCAGCTGCCAGCGGTAGGCCTGGGTGCAGGAGGAGGCGGCGAACGACGCCTGATAGCAGGGCTCCCCGCCATGGTTGCCGAACACCGGCATCGTCAGGGTCGACTGCGACCCGGACCGGCCGCCGAACCAGTACTGGGTTCCGTCGGTCGTGGTGACCAGCCACCACTCGCCGTCGGCGTCCCCGTTCGCCCCGCCGGTCTTGCGCTCGACCCGCGTGCCGTCGTCGCCGCGCAGATGCCACCGGTCGCCGTCGGAGCCGTCCTTGAGCAGCTCACCGGCGTGTCCCGGCAGCGACAGCATCGCGTTCTCGGTTGCCCAGCACATGTCCCCGGTCTTGACCGTGTTGTTGGCCGGTTGGTTGTTCTTGGCAGCCATGTCCTGCGCGCAGCCGATGTACCGCCGCTCGATGAATCCCGGATGCCAGTCGAACCCCTCGCCGATCCAGGACGGCTGGCTGTTGACGGCGACCGTCTGCCCGTCGACGCCGGACGACGAGTACTCCAGCGAGAGCGCCGGCTCCGGCCCGCTCAGCCCCGGCGGCACCCGCATCGGATACGACCACGTGAAGCCGCCGCTGTTGCTTCCGGCGGTCCAGGTCGACGACGGCGACAGCGACGTGGCCGTGTAGTCGCCGGCCGGACCGGACGGCTCGGCCGCGACCGCCAGCAACGACCCCCCGGACGCCTGCGCCTCCACTCCGGCGAGCGTGACCTGCGCCGACACGGTGCCCGCACCGACGTCGTTGACCGACGCCACCATGGTCCCCTGGCAGGCGGCCTCCTCCGGAGTGCGGAGCGCGCACTCCGGCAGGCTCCACACCCGTAACCGCGACGCCCAGTCACCGCCATAGGCGTGCCGGAACGCCCCGTAGTCGACGGTTACCCGGGCCGGCGCGGCAGCCGCCACGCCGTCGGCGCGCGTCACCCGTAACGCCAGCCCCTTCGCCGCGGACGTCTCGACCGTGCCGAGCGACTCAACCCGGACCTTGGCAGGGCCGCCTGCCGCCGTCGCCCCGTCACCGGCCGAATCCACCCAGACCGGCAGGTCACCGGCACGGGCGCCACGCTTGCCGTCGGACCTTGCCCCCGCGGCGGGGACCTCGAGTTCGGCGGTGCCCTTCGCCGGCCATACCGGCGCGGGAGCCCGCCACGATTTCACCGCCGTGGCGTTGACCTTCGCCGACTCGGCGTACCGAGCCGGCACGATCGTCTCCTTCTGTACGGAACCCGACATCGGAGATTCGGCTGCCACGGCTACCTGGGATGGGATGATCGCGGTCGCGATGCCTGTCGCCAGGGCGATGACCACAGAGACAGTTCGTAACTGCAGGGGTCGATGGTGTGCCATGTCTGTCCTTGCCTCGAACCGAACTGCGTGCTGACATGCCCGGCGCACGTCCCCGCCGGGGTGAAAATGAGGACCGGGTCGGTCAGGTGTCCGCCGCCCGCTCACGAAGCGTGCGACGCTGGATGGGAGCGGTCAGGAAACAGAGCCCGCCGGTGGCGGGACAGGCCGTATCGCGGGACCGGGCCGGACCGCACCGGACCCGACAGCCGGTTTCCGGCTCGACAGCGTGCCGGCCTTCGGAACGGTGTTCCTCACCACCGACACGTTGTCGAACGCCGCTCCGGTGCGGACCGCTCGCACCCCGATCCCGCCGGACCGGAAGCCGGTGTCGACCACGTCGATCTGCGGGGTGGCCGCGTCGCCGAAGAACACCTGGATCCGCCCCGAGTGCGCCACCACCTTGAGGTGATGGAACGCCCCCGCCGCCGCGGCTACGGGCACCCGTGACAGCACCTTCCAGGCGGTGTCCATCCGGCCCAGCACCATGGACGTCCCGTCGAACCCGGCGTAGTAGCCCCGGTAGGCGTCCAAGCCGTAGTCGTCGGCCGTGTTGCGGAAGACGACGCCGGCCTCGCCCGACGCCGAGGCGATCCGGACGTCAGCTTCGAAGGTGAAGTCGGCGAAGTCCACCCACGCGCCGTCCACCACCGCGCGGTGCCCCTCACCGGAGTTCACCGACAGGACACCCCCGGACTCCGACCAGGCGCCGTTGTAGTGCTTCCACCCGCCGGTGGAGCCGTCACTGAAGGTGTCGGTGAAGGTCGACCGGTTCACGCTCCCGATCCGGGACACGTCGGACACCACGCCCTGGAACAGGCGGACGCCGTCCACAGCGCCGTCGACGAACGCCGCAGGGGTGGTGCCCTGATGCGCCCGCCCCACCAGCAGCGCGCCTTCGGCCTGCCACGGCTGCCAGGCCGCGTTCAGCCGCGCGGTCGTCTGCAACTTCCTGTCCACGTACAGCCGCAACGACCGCGTCTGGACGTCCAGCACCCCCGTCAGATGGTGGTAATCGGCCGGGGTCACCGCCGCCACCGCCGCGGAGGTGACGTTGGTGGTGTCAGCGGGCGAGGCCGGCACCGACCACACCCACCTGCCGTTGTCCGCGGGATCGTACGACAACGCGAACCCGGGCCCGGCTCCGGCACCCTGCTGTGACACGAACGTCTGCGCGCGGCTCAGATCCGCGACCCGCACCCACGCCGCCACGGTGAACGACTGGTCGGTACGCAGTGCCGGCCCGTCGACGGCGGCATAGGCGTCCTTGCCGTTCAGGTGCAACGCCGATCCCGGATGGCCGCCGCCCGGCGGCATGTGCGCCCCGCCGAACAACGGCATGTCGCGAAACTTGCCCGAGGTGTCGGTCGCGGAGCGCGAATAGACCTCGTCGAAATCCCATTCCCCGGCCCGGCCGGTGATCATCGGATCGGCGAGATCGAACACCTCCGCGTCGGTGATCTTCCGGTCCCACACCCGGACGTCGGCCACCGAGCCCCGCAACGGCGTCCCGCCCTTGCCCACCCACACCTCACCGGACGCGTCGAAGGTGGTCACGCCGGTCACCGTGCCCTCGAGAACACCGTTGACGTACAGGCGCAGCGTCTTGGCGGCCGAATCGTAGGTCCCGGCCAGATGCGTCCACACACCCACCCGCGGAACGGTGGCAGATCGCGCATGCCACCACACGACCTGCCCGTCGTCGGTCTCCCGGGAGGGGACCAGCATCACCCACCGGTCGGTCGCGCCCAGATAGAACGGACCCAGCTGGCTGCCCTGGCTCGCCACCACGGTCTGATCGACGCCCTCGCCCCCCAGCATCGCCCACGCCGACACCGAGAAACTCCTGCTGGTATCAAGCAGATCCGGACTGGAGGCGTAACCGCTCGTCGCGTCCACCCGCATCGCGGTCTGCGGCTCACCGTCGAAACCCGGGACCAACCGGCCGGGCTCACCCAGCACCGGAGTGCCCATGACCGTAAGGTCCCGTCCGTTGCCGGTCGCGTCGGCCAGCACGCTCGACCCTGCCGGGTCCGACAGCTTCCACCGCGCCCGCGGAGGTGCCGGCGAGCCCACCACGAACCGGTACTCCTTGCGGCTCGCGTTGCCCGCGCGGTCCACCGCGGCGACGTACAGGGTCGTCTGGCCGCCCTGTGCCGGCACCCACTCCACCGACACGCTGCCGCCCGACGCCGCCGGGACGGCGTCCGCCGCCGGCGGGTCGTCGAACCCCCACTTGTAGAGCACGACGTCCGGCGAGGCGCTGGCGAAGGTGAACCTGCCCGTCTGTCCCACCGAGCCGCAGGCACCGCCGTCGCAGACGTCGGTACCCTCCTTGTACACGTCCGATGTCACACGCGGCGTGACGGGCTTGGCGACGTCGACGGTGAACTCGCAGGTCTGCGAGGCCGGCCCGCTGACACGCGAGTCGGCCGCCGTGACCCACCACTGGTACGTGCTGTTCGGCGAGAGACCGATCGCGGCCATCGGCCACCGGGACCCGCCACCCGAGCGCGTGCCGCTGCCCTGGTAGCCGTACCACGTCGTGGTGTCCGGAGGATCGGCCACAATGTCGGCCTTGCCGTCGTCGTCGATGTCAGGCGTCGTGAACGCCTGGTAGCCGTACCAGCCCGAACCGACCTCGAACCGCCCCGGACTCCCGGAATAGGCCGATCTTCCCCCCGAACCCGGATACAGCCACAGGACGCCGTTCGAAGGATCCCGAGCCAGCACATCAGGCGCGCCGTCACGATCCCAGTCGATCGTGCCGAAGTAGGTGAACCCGTTCCAGCCGGACCCAAGGGTCACCCGCGGCTGCGTCGAGGCGACCCGCTTGCTCTCCCCGGGATACAGCCACAGCCCCCCGCCGCCGTCCCTGGCGATCACGTCGACATGCCCGTCACGATCCCAGTCCGCCAGCCCCGCCAGCGTGTAACCACCCCATCCCACACCGATGGTCACCGGAGCGTCGAAGGTGTACTTCGCCGCGCCCCCCGGATACAGACGCAGCTCACCGGTCGCGTCGTTGCGCGCCACAAGGTCCGGGCGACCGTCCTTGTCCCAGTCCGTCACGCCGGCGACGGTGAACCCGCCCCACCCGGTGCCCAGCGGGACACGCTCAGCCAGTTGCCTGCTCCAACCGGGCAGCGCGTACAGATAGCCGTCACCGTCCCGGATGAGCACGTCCGCCCGGCCGTCACGGGTGACGTCCCCCGTGGCCACCATCTGCTCGCCCGGCTCCAGCACGCCCGGGTAGCCGTTCACCTGCGCCGTACTGCCCGACGGCACCTCCGGCTCGGCCTTGCTCGGCGCCTGCGGGGCCGGCGACAGGGAGCCGTCCTCGCGGACACGCCGCCAGTAGAACGACGCCTTGAGCGAGTTGCCGTCGGCGTCCCGCACCCCCGCGCGAAGCGTCGGTGACCGCGTCGCGACGAACGGCCGTCCCGCGCCGACGGCACACGGCTTGCCGTCCACGAACAGCGGCCCAGGAGCGTCCGGCGGCGAGTTCATCGTGACCGCCAGCTTGGCCGTGACCGCGTCGAACTTCTTCCACCCGGCCGCGGAGCCCTCCTCGTACGCCTTCAACCCCAGGACGAGACGGCTCCACCGCTCCGACGCCGCACGCTTCACCGCCGAGGTCGCATCGAACTCCGTGGGCGTCCGCACCTGGCGGCAGGAGCTGTTGACCACCGTGTCGACGTTGCCGCCCTCCCAGGAGGCCCACGTGTTGTCCCAGGTGGTACCCGGCCCCAGATCGGTGTGCACCACCCGCATCTCCGTCGTGCTCGCCGTGCACGACGCCGAGTGCACCAGGTCGATCCACATCGACGCCCCGATGATGTCCTTGCCGTGCACCGCGACGGGCGGGAAGGAGAACATCGACCGGTAGCGCACCGGGTCGACGTAGTACCCGACCTTGCCGCACTCGCTGTTGGCCGCACCCGAGCAGTCCCGCCGGTCATAGTTCCAGTACGACTGGTTACCGGAGTACTCGTTGATCATCGTCCAGGAGGCGTAGCCGATGTCCGGGTCCACGATCAGCGGGAAGCGCGCCGCCGGGTCGGTCAGCAGCCCTCGGTCCGGCACGAGCGTCAACCGCCCGTCGGCCCCCAGGTCCACCTTCACCGCCGCGACGGCGGCGCCCCGCGCCGGCTGCTCCACCGCCTCGATCCCCGTCCCGGCCGAGCGCGTGCCCGCGGAGTCCCACATGCGCGGTGCCGGCGCCCCGAGAACAGTCCTGCCCTTGGCGTCCACTGCCCGCAGGCCGCCGTCATCGCCCTTCTGCCAGGTCAGCCCTGACAGGGAACTGCCCAGCGCCAGGCCGCGCAGCCGCGGATTCTGCGCCGCCTTCCGGTCCTTGACGACCAGCACGAAGGAGAATCCGGTGTCACGCGCGGTGACCACCAGGCCCACGCCGGCCAGCACCTCGGGGTAGGTGGCGCGGGCGCCCTCCAGCACCGGCTCGGGCAGCGGATCGGGCCACGACAGCGCCACGTCCCGGCCCTCGTGCCTGGCGCGCAGCAGCGGCCCGGCGCCGCCGCCCGACAGCACCAGGCCCAGCGCCGACGCCCGCGGCGCCACCGAGCCGTCCTCCCGCGCCTCAAGACCGGCGTCCGGCCGTGCCCATGAGCCGTCGGCCCGCCGGGCCCAGCGCGGGTGGGCGTAGATCTCCACCGTGCTGGTGCCGTCACGGTTGGCGAGAACCTGAGTGGTCGGCGTCCGTAAGGATTCGACCTCCACCGGCTCGCCGCACGCCTCCGCGATGGCGCGCGCGGCGTCCGCCTCAACTGTTGAGGGCCGGCAGTCAGGGACCAGCGCCGTCGTGCCCGTAGCCGCGGCGGCGTCTGCGGGCTGGGCGACGCCCCCTGCCAGTATGATCACCGCAGTTGCCACGACCAGCCCTTGTCGCAACATTCGTTCTCCCCGCTCGCAGAGACGCGGAGGCGGTCACGCGTGGTTCGGCCGCCCCGCTTGGTGCACGAAGCGGTTCAGAACGAACCACGTAATGCGAACATAAGCATCAGACGCAGCATTTGCCGCACACAAGGTGGAAAATTACTTCTTTTCGCTGGATTGCTGCCAACATTGCCCGGCCCGGGGTCGCGGCTTCGTTCTCCGCACCAGGGCCTGTACGAAGTTGGCATCAGAGGGATTCGCCGTACGTGATCCGCGGCGGCAGGCCGCACGCCGGTGGGCCGGCCACGCACCCGGTCGGGTGCGGCATCAAGGCGGTCAACCCGGAGAAGTCCGATCAGGCGGCCAACCGCAAGCCGCACCTACAGGGGCCATTTATGGATTCGAAGCCTCCTGATCCAGGCCTTAGAATGCCCCGATGATTCTTCGTTCATGGCACGGCGTCGTGCCGATCGAGTCCAGCAGAGCGTTCGAGCAGCACTTTCAGGACGTGGTCATCGACGAGATCAAGGCACTTCCCGGAAACCTCGGCGTATTCTTCCGGTGCGCGACACAGGATGATTATGCTCACGTCTTCCTGCAAAGTTACTGGGAGGACTGGGCGTCCATCCGCCGATTCGCGGGCGACACACCGCACAGAGCGGTGATGTACCCGGGCGACGCCCGATACGGGCTCATCCCTGATCCGATCGTGCTGCACCAGGAGTGTTCCGCGATTCAGCCGTGGTACGGGGAGTCGTGAGTCAACCGGACCGGAATGCGCATTCACCGGACAATGTGCCACGCCCGTCTCGCAGACGAGGATCGGTCAAACTGCGTCGATGACCGCAACAGCGTCGACTTCGAGGAGATACTCCGGCCTGGACAGCGCGGCAACTCCCACCAGCGTGTCGGTCGGCTTGTGGTCACCGAACAACGCGACTCTCCCCTGCTCGATGTTCGCGAGGTGTTCACGTTTGTAGTTGGCGACGAAGATCGTCAGCTTGGTCACCTGGTCGGGTCGGGCACCGGCTGCGGCGAGCGCGTGGCCGATGTTTGCGAACACCTGGTGGGCCTGAGCCGTCATGTCGCCGTGTCCGACGATGTTGCCTTCCTTGTCCTCGGCCACCTGACCTGCGACGAAAACCATTCGAGTGCCGGTGGCAACGATAACGTGACTGTACGTCACCGGCGGCTCCATCTCCTCAGGATTTATGGATTCCAGTGTCATGGGAACTTCCCCTCTTCGTTGGCCCGTCCGGCCCGCTGAGAGAGGCCAATGTAGCGGACTCCGCTCCCTCGACCGGCTACCCGCCGGACCCGGGGCCGTACCAGGCCCGGCCGGCATCGCGCAGGTGAATCCGCGACCTCTCCACAGAGCGGCAGGGTCCGCGATGGCGAGCTCACCGGCCGCCTTTACAGTGTAGATTTCCTGAAACCGGACCTCGCTTGAGCAGCCGACACGAGGGCCGGGAGGTCGTGCAGGCGTACCTCGGCTTCAGCCGGACAGCCATGGCCACATCGGCACTACGCTGACCCCATGACCATGGCTCTGGAGAATGTGGCCATGCGATCCCGCCGGACCCGACCGGCATCCGGCGATCTCTCGATCGCATTCGAAAAGCCGGCGATCCTCTTCAATGTCTTCTGCCGTCTTCGATGGGATCACGCGGCATGGGCGCCCGCCGCGACGACCAGTGGAGACGTCAGTGAGCGGCCTCGTACTTCTGCACGACGCCGGCCGGGATCCGGCCGCGCTCGTTGATCTCGAGATTCTGCGACTTGGCCCACTGCCGGATTTCGGCGGACTTCTCTCGGCTCAGCGCGGGCGCATTCCCGCTCGAAGCTCGTACGCGACGGGGGTTGCGCGGCGTCCGCACGGGACGGGCTTTGGTGATGAAGGGCGCAAGGGCCTTCTCCAGCTTTTGCCTGTTCTGGTCCGACAGGTCGATCTCGTAGGCCAGGCCGTCGAGGGCGAACCGCGCCGTCCCGGTCGCTTCCTTGCCGTCGATGTCGTCGATGAAGGATTCGATGATTCGCTTGGCCATGATGTACTCCGGGCTCGGTCGGGCCTTTTTACTACCGTATCGCGCGCTGCGATGTAAAGGCAGTCGGCGAGTTCAGGTCCTTGCCACAAAAAGGCTGTCATCTGACCGTGGAGTGGGAATTCATTTGCTGCGTATCGGGTGCCGCACGGCCGCAGGCGCCGACGTCGTCCACGAGCTGCCTCGCTCGTGAGTTCCGCGCAGGATTGGCGGCAGCGGAAAAGCGCCGGTCGGGTGCGCTCACCAGCCGGCCGGTAAGCTCGGGCGGCGCCCGGCGAATGCAGACCCCTCGCCGCCCGAGCCGACGACACACGAGCATCGCGCGTCCGACGAGCCGTAGGAGCGAGGACGATGCCGAATGGCAGGATCCTGGCGCAAATCGGCAGTCAATGTCCTCGCCGGGACACCCGTACACGGCGAAGATTCTTTGTGTCATTACTACGAGGAATCGGAGGGACTCATGAAGCGCATCTTCATGACCACTATCGCGGCTGCGCTCCTGGTCGGCGGGGTCGCCGCGGCGGTCGCCGCACCGGCGAGCGCGGGCACCGTGTCCACCGTGACGGGTGACACGCCCGACAACCGCGACATGTAGCACCCGCGAACGCGCCGGCCATTCGAGCTCGCGTCGCCAGGCCACTGCTCACGTAGACCCGAAACGCCATGCGGGGAGCGGTGGCCTGCTCAGCAACCACATCCACGGACGTGGTCTGCGGCGCACCTTCCTGGCATTCGCCTCCCCGCAGGACGGCCGGACGCTGTCCGAAGAGCCGCCCGAGCACGGCGGCAGCCTCGCGCAAGCGCCGCGTGCGGTGTCCGCCACCGACGCGCTGTTGACGCCGGCCGCGCGCGGCGAGGTGCCGGTGGCCGAACTGGGGGAGTGCAGGGGTCTTGCCGGTGCCCGACGCACCAACAAGATCGTGCCCAGGCGAGCACTCATGAGGCGACGTGGGCGGTGATCGCACGCCTGCCGCCCGCCTTCCTGCCCCAGCCGCAGCGCCCGGCAATTTGGTCAACTGTCAATGGTTAACCAATTACCATGGCGTTGTGACCCTAGACAGCGAAGCGGCGGCAGCGACTCCGCCCCGGCTCGAACTCGAGCTCGATCACATCGTCCTGGTTGCTCAAGACGTCGAGCGCACCGTGGCGTTCTACACCGACGTCCTGGGGGGCACGCCTCATCGGCTCGCGGAGTGGCGTGCCGGCTCGGCCCTCTACCCGTCGGTGCTGTTCGGCCCCTGGAAGATCAACATTCACCCGGCCGAGACGCCCGCCGCGCCACGAGCCGCCTCGCCCCGCGCCGGGGCGGCAGACTTCTGCTTGCGGTTCCCGCGACCTGTCGCGGAGGCGATCGAGCTGCTCACCACCGCGAATGTGCCCATCGTGCACGGACCGGCGAGGGAGGAGTGCGCCCGCGAGTGGCGCACCAGCGTCTACTTCCGCGATCCGGACGGCTGCCTGGTCGAGTTCGCCTGCGAACCGGGGGAGGAGCCGTGAGTGACACCTCCCGGATCACCTTCACCGGACTCGGCGGAGAGGTGACCGGCCGCCTGCGCGAGGACATCCTGGCCGGCCGCTACAGGGACGGCGATCATCTGACGGAACGCGATCTGGCCGAGAAGTTCGGTCTCAGCCGCGGCCCCATCCGCGACGCGCTCCGGCAGTTGCAGGGTGAAGGGCTCGTTCACCTCATTCCCCGCCGCGGCGCCCGCGTCGCCACGCTGTCCAAGACCGACGCGGCCCACGTCATCGAGATCAGGCAGGCGCTGGAGCCGGTGGCCGTGCGCTTCCTCCTGGCCCATCGTGACCCCGGACACCTCGCCGCCCTGAACGACATCCTGCGCGAGATGGACAAGGCCTCCAGGGACGACGACTGGGCCGCTCTCGTCACCATCGACATGGAGTTCCACGAGACCATCTTCCGGCTGGCCGGGAGCCCCCTGCTCATGCGGACCTGGGAGGGTCTCCGCGTACCGCTCCTGCAGACATTCCGCATGCACCGGCAGTTCTACGAGTCCGGCGCGCAGGTCTACCGGACGCACCGTCAGTTCTTCGACGCGCTCGCTTCCGGGGACCTCGGCCGGGCCGAGCAGTCCGCCCGCGAACACGTCGTCGACCTGCGTGATGACCTGCTGGAGCACCTGGACCACACATAGGGGCGCCCCCGACCACCTCGAACTGGCAGTCATGCGTCGATTAATGGCAGAAGATGAGCTGTCATCCAGCTGAGGCGCCGCATACGATTGCCGCGATCGCCCAACGTTCGGGCGTGTCGAACCCTGGAGACCCACGCCGCCGTGTCATGGCAGCCCTGCCTTCTCCGGTGGCACCTGTTTCGGCCATAACTCCCTGAATCAGCTCGCGGCACACGTCGACCGGGCCGGGGCGAGCCTCACCGCGGCCTTCCACCAAGTCGTTCCACCTCCGCTCCTGGACAGATCTTCAAACGATCACTGTGACAAGGAGACCATGATGAGGACACGACGCCGCATCCGGGCGCAGGCCCTGATTGGGCTGCTCTGCAGCGGGCTGGTCGTTCCCGGGCCGCGTTCCGCCGGTACCCAGACCGCCCCTCCCAGGGCGTTGGATGTCCTGGACCAGCGCGACCTTCAGCCTTCCGGATCGTTCTCGTGGCGGACGACCGCGCATGACGTGCACGCCTACGTCCTGGGGGACAGGATCGCCACGACGCACACCACGTTCGGTGGCCGAGCCGTCAACGGCCCCGACTTCACCGACTCCTCCTGCCCCTCCTACGACAACTGGGGCACCGGCCTGGCCAGCGCCGTGGGCGGCACCAGGCACGGGGTGGCCAAGGAGGTGCGGATCGTCGGGGTGCGCATCATGGCGTGCGCGCCCACGACCACCCCGCAACGCCTCGTCCAGGGCCTGGACTGGGTGCGGGCGAACGCCGTCAAACCAGCGGTGGCCGTCCTCAACGTCACCCTCGACGCGGATCCCGCCGTGGACGCGGCCGCGCTCCGCCTCATCGACAGCGGTGTCACGCTGGTCACCGACTCCGGTGCGGTCGGCCCGACCGGCGACCGGGACTCGACCAAGGTGTCACCCGCCCGCCTCCCCGAAGCCATCACCGTAGGGCGGACCTGGGGAGACACCATCGAGTCGAGCATCACCCGCACCGGACCCAACGTCGACCTCTTCGCCTGGTTCTCCACCATGGCCGTCGGCGGCGGCAGCGACGAATACGCCCCCACACTCAACTCGGCCGGCCTGGCAGCCGGAGCCGCCGCTCTCATCCTGTCCGAACAGCCGACCTGGACCCCCGCCCAAGTCCACCGAGCCCTGGTGGACAACGCCACACCCGGCCTGATCCGCAACCCTTCGCGCGGGGCCCCCGATCTGATGCTGTACGTAGGTTCGCCAGGGTCCTGAAGATTCCGGCACGTCCCTCACCCCCCATCGGAGGAACCACCGTGACAACCCGTACCCGTCAGCTCTTATCCCGCCTCGTTACGATCCTCGCGGCGCTCTCCGCCGCCCTTCTCCTCGCCCCGGCCGGCGCGTACGCCCAGCAGGCGGACGACGGCGCGACCTTCGCCGCTCCGCCGTTCCAGCTTCCCGTGCCCTGCGGTGAGCGATGGACGACCTCCACCCACAGCGGGCACGCCAGCCAGTTCATGGTCGACATGATCTCGGTCAGCGGCGCGACGTGGGGCACCCCCGCCCTGGCCTCCGCCGCCGGCACCGTGGTGACGTCGACCTTCTTCGCCGACGCGGGCAACACCATCGTCGTCGACCACGGAGGCGGCTGGGTGACTCGCTACCTTCATCTGGCGAGCCGGGCGGTCGGCGTCGGCGCCGCGGTCAGCCAGGGCCAGCAGATCGGCGCCGTCGGGAACACCGGTAGCGCCACGACCGGCGCTCACCTGCACTTCGAACAACGGCTGAACGGCGCCGTCGTGCAGGCGGCGGTCAACGGGCACGCCATTCCCGTGACCTGGTCGTACAACCAGCACTTCGAGACCAGCAACAACTGCGGCGGGGGCACGCCCGGCCGCTACTGGGTGGACACCTTCGCCGACGCCCCCGGGCACGCCACGCCGGGCGGCGCCCGGACCGGGACCCTGCTGCGGGGGACCAACTATGTCTACTGCCGCGTCTGGGGACCTCTCGTCCAGGTCGGCGGCGACTACAACCACTGGTGGCTGAAAACCGATCTGGACTCGGGCAACCCGTGGCAGAACCAGTGGGTGTCGGCCTACTACCTGTCGCGCTGGGGCAACGACCAGGCCAAGGACAACAACGGCAACGACATCCGCGACTGCACATGACGCCTCCGTAGCAGATGCGGCGCTCCTGCCCTATACCAGACAGAATTGATGTTCTGTCTGGTATAGGGCAGGACTCGTGAGTCTGGTACGGCGGGCCGGCGCGTATGCTGGCGGCCATGTGTGCAGCCGTCGCCGCCCGGGGCCGGATCGACAAGCGGCAGGCGATCCTCGACGCCGCGTTCGCTGTCTTCGCCCGCGCGGGATACGCCCAGGCCGGCGTGGACGTGATCGCGGCGGAGGCGGGAGTGGCCAAGGCCACCGTGTACAGCCACTTCGGCGACAAGGAGACCCTGCTTCGTGAGGCCGTCGCCGCCTCCGCCGACCAGGCACTGGCCGACAATCTGACCGCGGTCGACCGGCTGACCGATCGTGGTCACGACCTCCGCGCCACCCTCGAAGGCGTCGGCCTCCGCCTGCTCCAGTGCTACTGCGACGACCGATCTTGGGCGCTGCGCCGGCTGCTGTCCGCCGAGCTCAACCAGTTCCCCGATCTTCTCGACATCATCCACACCCGCGCGGCCGACCGCATCGCCGAAGCCCTGGCCGATCGGCTCGCGCGCCTCACCGTCGCCGGGCGCCTGCGCACCCCCGATCCGCTCCTGGCCGCCGAGCAGTTCTTCGCCCTGCTGACCGGCCCGATGGACAGACGGGCGCGCCTCGGCACTCGGCACGTCCCCATCGCCGAGCTGCGCGATCTCTCTCGCGCCGCGGTCCACACTTTCCTGCGGGCGTTCGCGGTCGCCGGGTCGCGGCCTGTCGAGTGAGCATGCCGCGCGGTACCCTCTAGCCCTTCAGCCGGCTCGCCGCCCGCTCGGCCAGGTCTCGCATGCTTTCGCACTGCTTGCCGGGCTCGACGCCGGCCGAGGGCAGGCCGGGGTCGGTCACGGAGAAGATCACCACGAACCGGCCTTGCCGGATCACCAGTGCGCCTGCCGGTCGTGCGTATCTCCTGGTCACGCAGTAGGCGTCCGCGGCCAGGGCGGCCTTCAACGGCTTTCCCGCCTCCACTCGCCGGCCGATGGTCATGGCGTGATCGGCGGCCGTATCGGCGGTGTAGCTGGTGATGGCCATCGTGAGCGTGTGCGGGTCCCCCGCGTCCGCGCCGGTGAACCTCTTGCATTCGGTGTAGGTGTAGGCGTATTCCGTATCGTCGGCGATGCCCGTCATTCCGCTGCTGAAGTCCGTACGGCCTACCGCAGACCCGTACAGTTCCTCCGCGAAAGGCGCTGACGGCCGGCCGAAGTGTGCCTGGATGTCTTCGGCCCGGAGCGCGGCGCAGGGCGGGGCAGGCTCGGACGTGAGCAGCGGGCTGTCGTAGATCACGGCAGGGGTCCCCGTGGGGCTGCGCGACACTCGTCTCAGATTGCTCGCGACCGTGGCCAGCACGGCCTGTTCGATGCTGCCCACATCGGCACCGCGGGGCAGCATCGTCGTCAGCCGCACCGCCGTCCTGCCCAGCCGTAGCCCGTATTTGCCATAGGCGGTCGCCTCGTCGGTCCCGTAGGTCTTGCCTTGCCGTACCGAGACTCCCCCGATGGCCGGGCGGGGGCTGAATCTTTTGAATTCGTGCACCATCGCCGAGGGCGTCGTGTACGCCTCCTGGAATACCTCGATCTCCACCTGCCCTTTCGGCTCGATCAGGTATCGGCAGGAGTTGGGCGGCGTGACGGGGAAGAAGAGCTGACTGCCTTTGTCCACGGCCCCCCGTCCTTGGCCGTCGAAAACGGACCGGCGATAGGAGGCTCCCAGCGGATTGGGGCTGAGGAGCAATTCGTGCTTGGTCAGGTCGGCGAGCGTCAGGAGCGCGCAGGCCGGGATCACCGGCGTGCCGCCGTATCGCACGGGCGCGTGGCTTGTTCTCTCCACCAGCGGCGCGGGATCGGCTGTCCCGTCGGAAAGGTCGCGGTAGCCCTTGCGGGGAACCGTCCGCAGCTTGGTGTCGGCCGGCTTGGCCTCCTGCGTCTTCGTGGCGGATGGAGCCACGAGCTTCCGCGCGGTGTATCCCTTCACCAGGACGCCCGCGACGATGACGAGAGCGATGACGAGGACGCCCGCCAGCCCTGCGGCGATGATCCAGGCGACCGGTCCGCTGCGCCGCCGGCGCTTCGGCGGTGGGTACGCTCCTCGCGGGGGCGGGCCGTAGGGCGGTTGTGCCACGTCATCGCCTTCAATCGTTGATCAACACTGCTGGCCGTGCTCAGAGGAGGCTGGCAGTACTGAACCGTCGTGGCCAGCGGCTGCGCTGCCGAACACCGCCATATTCCTGCCATGCGGCTTGACTCGTATGACTACCTAACTAGACTTACCAGTATGGTTTGATGGACTCACGACGCCCTGGAGGGCTGGGATGATGAAGACGTATGTGATCACCGGCGGCACCGACGGCATCGGTGCGGCGCTGGCCCGCACGCTGTTCTCACGAGGCGACAGGGCCGTGGTGATCGGGACCGATCCGGCGAAGGGCGAGCGTCTCGTGGCCGAGGCCGCCTCGGCGCCGGGGAGTGCGGAGTTCGTCAAGGCCGACCTCAGCCTGGTCTCCAGCACCCGCCACACCATGGGCAGGCTCGCCGAGGCGTTTCCGGTCATCGACGGCGTGGTGCTGTGCGCACGGTTCATGCGGTCCAGGCGGTCGGTGACCGCCGAGGGGTTCGAGGACAACTTCGCCCTGTTCTACCTGAGCCGCCTGCTGTTCAGCTACGGGCTGCTCGGCCAGCTGGAGAAGGCGGAGCGGCCGGTGATCGTCAATGTCGCCGGTCCCGGCCATGACACGCCGATCTCCTGGGACGATCTGCAGAGCGCCCGCCGGTACGACCTGGTGCACGCGATGTTCATGACCGGGCGCCTGAACGATCTGCTCGGCGTGAGCTTCGCCGAACGGCACGGCGACGGGCCGGTGCGGTACGTCCTCTTCCATCCCAGCACCACGGCGACCAGTTACGCGGGTGAGTTCGACCCGCAGACCGCCGCCCATCTCCGGCAGCAGCGCTTGAGGGCGAAACCCGCGACCGACGTGGTCCCGCCGCTCCTGCGGGTGCTCGATGATCCGCCGACGCCGCCCCTGACCGCGTTCAACCTGTTCACCGAGCTGAATGTGCGCGGCAAGCTCTTCTCCTCCAGGGACGCCGGACGGCTGTCCCGCCTCACCGACGAGCTACTGGCCGGAGTGGCCGCGTAGGAGGGCGCCGGGCGAGCCGATCTCCACGCCGCCAGGCGTTCACTCGGGGGGGTCGGAGATCTCGATGACGTGCAGCGGCTCCTCGAACGCCCGGACGGCGGCGGTCCAGTGTGAGCCGTCGAGGGTGAGGATCGGGCAGACGGAGGTGTCGGCCAGCGCGGCGATGTGGGCGTCGCCCCAGTCGAGGTCGGTCCGGCTGAGTACGGACGCCAGGGTGATGCCGTGCTCGGGTTCGCGGAGCCCCGCCACCGTGATCCGGTCCATGGTGGCGATGCCGAGCAGAAGGTCCGTGGAGTCCTTGGAGCCGGAATCCCGCGCGGCGGCGGCGATGGCGACGACGGACATGACCATCGGCTGGCCCTGCTCGTCCCAGCGGGCGACCATCTCCATGAGGTTGAGGTCGCCGCGCGCCAGCTCCACCAGGACGCCGGTGTCGAGGATGAGAGGTGGCAGGGTCACTTTGCCCCTTCTGCGGCGAGGGCGGCGAGCTGCTGGGCGACGTGGGCCATCCTGCGCTCCACGAGCGGATGATCGGCGCTGGCGTGCGCGCGGTCGCGGTGGGCCTGCAGGATCGCCCGGCGGCGGCGATCCTCGCGGACCTTGGCGGCCAGGGCCTCGTTGACGTAGGCGGACAGGGAGCCGGTCTGGGTCTTGGCGTACTCGACCAGCTCGTGATCCAGAGTGACGCTCACGGTGTCTTTGGCGGCCATGGTCGCATCCTAATACCACAGTAAGATCTTTTGGTCGGTGCCGTGCGCGACGATGCCGGGACAGCCACAGCAGTCCCTGTCTGCGGCTCGTCCCATATCCGTGCCGTTCACGCCATTCTTGCCTCTTTTTCTAGCCATTCGCGATCGATCAAGGTCACCTGCGGAGAACAGTGGCTAGCGTCCTATGCGTCAATAGAATCCGCGCAAGAATCGCGGAACCCACGCTGTAGGAGAATCCGTGCCGGAGAAGGGCCAGGTGACCTTTCGCATTTTGGGACCGCTGGAGGTCACGCTCGCGGGCAAGGAGGTTCCGATACCCGCGGGAAAGCACCGTATCCTGCTCGCCGCGCTCCTGTTGAAGGCCAATTACCCGGTATCCATGGAGGAGCTGTTCGACTACATCTGGAGCGGTGCGCCGCCTGCCAACGCACGTGGCACGGTGCAGACCTATGTGGCCCGGCTGCGCACGTCTCTCCAGGTGTCCGATCTGATCGTCACCCGGCGCGACGGCTATTCGATCGAGGTGCCCGGGTTCGCCCTGGACCTGCACCGCTTCCGTGATCTGGTCGTCCGGGCGGAGTCGCTCACGCGCAGCGGCCCGGCCACTCAGGCAGCGCTGCTGCGCCAGGCCCTGGCCCTGTGGCGAGGTCCGGCCCTGGCGAACGTGCCTTCGGAGAGGTTGCGGAGCTTGGCCGCGCAGAGCCTCGGTGAGGAGCGGCTCAGCGCGGTGGAACGTCGCATCGACGCCGAACTGTCCCTCGGACGGCATCGGCAGATGCTGGCGGAGTTGCGCGCGCTCACCGCGGAACACCCGCTGCACGAGCGCCTGTGGGGCTGGCTGATGACGGCACTGCATCGAAGCGGCCGGCACGCGGAGGCCCTGGACGCGTTCCGGCGGCTGCGCCGGGTGCTGCACGATGAGCTCGGCATCGAACCGGGTGAGAGTCTCCAGCGGCTTCACCGGCAGGTGCTCAGTGGGGAGCCGTTGTCGGACGGTGAGCCGGACGGCGACGGTTCCTCTCCGTCGTGGGTCGCGGCATGCCAGTTGCCGCTCGGCGTGGGGACCTACGTGGGACGGTCCGAGATGGTTTCCGAGGCCACGGCACGGCTGCTGCACCGGGATGTGGGCGTGGTGCCGATCGTGGTCGTGGGCGGCGGACCCGGAACGGGCAAGACGGCCTTCGCCGTCCACGTCGCGCACCGGGTGCGCACCGCCTTCCCGGACGGGCAGTGGTTCGTCCGGCTGAGAACCCCTGATGGAAGCCCTCGCGACCCCGCGGAGGTGCTGGCGGAGATGCTGATCTCGGCCGGGCTCGACCGGGCGGACATCCCGGACGGCCTCGGCGCGCGTGCGGGGCGGCTGCGCGCGCTGCTGGCCGACCGCTCGGTGCTGCTGGTGCTGGATGATGCCTTCGACGCGACCCAGGTCAGATCCCTGTTGCCAGGGACGACCGAGTGCGCGGTCCTGGTCACCTCGGGAGCGAACCTCTGGGGGCTGGCCGCGCTGGAGGACGCCCGCGTTCTGATGCTGGAGCCGCTGCGGCGTGACGAGGCCACGCTCCTGCTGGCCGGCTTGATCGGCCGGACGACGCCTCACGGCCTGCTGGCCGAGATCGCCAGGCTCTGCGACGACCTGCCGTTGGCCCTGCGCCTGGCCGGGGCCAACATGATGGGCCGCTCCCCCGCCGAGAGGGCGCGCTATCTGGCCGGGCTGCGCTCGCGCGCGCGGCTCTCCCTGCTCGCGGTGACGGGCGATCGGACGGCGGCGCTACGTACGTCCTTCGACCGCACCTATCTCACGCTGCCCGCTCCCGCGCAGCGGCTCTTCCGCCTGCTGGCCTTCGTGCCGGACGGCGACTGCACTCCGGAGAGCGTCGCGGCCATGCTCGAGGTGCCGCCTCACGAGGCCGAGTTCCTGCTCGAGCTGCTCGGTGCGGCGCATCTGGTGCGCAGGCAGATCCCGGGCCGGTTCCACATCAGTCCGCTGCTGCGGCTGTACGCGCGGGAACGGCTGGCCGCCGAGGAGATGCCGGCCGTGCCGCAGCCATGACCCGGATCCGTCACGTACGAACGCCGCGTCCACCACGCCACGCGCCGTGGTCAGCCACCTGACCATACGCCGCACTCCCGGGCGATACCGTCGGACGTCACGATGATCTGTCCCCCTCAGTGATGGAAAAGGGTATTGAGCTCGCCGAACTCCAGGGAGCCGTCCAGCGCCGTGAGACCTCCCGTGCCGAGCACTTCCGCGGCGGCTCTGCTGACCGCGGCGTAGGCCGCCTGGGCCAGTCCGGTGCCCAGGCTGATCCTGCGCACGCCGGCCTGCGCGAGGTCGCCGACGCTCGGCCCACCGGCCACGGCCATCGCGTTCACCGGCAGCGGTGACGCGGCGCAAAGGCTGTGCAGCACGTCCAGATCCAGCAGCCCCGGAACGAAGAGGCCGTCGGCTCCCGCCTCGGCGTAGGCCTCCGCGCGTGCCAGCACCTCGCCCAGCCGATCACCAGGCGCGCCGATCGCGAACAGGAAGACGTCAGTACGCGCGTTGACGAACAGTTCGGGAAGACTCGCCTCCGTCGCGGCGTTCCTGGCGGCGCTCAACCTGGCGCTCTGCTCGGCGGCCTCGAACAGCGGACCGCCGACGGCCGTGGAGTCCTCCAGATTGACGCCGACCGCGCCGGCCTCGACCACCGCCCGCACGGTCGCTGCGACATCCGCCCGGGCAGGCCCGTACCCTCCCTCGATGTCGACCGTCACCGGCAGGTCGACGGAGTCCACGATGCGCCGGGCGGCCTCGGCCATCTCCCCGCGGCTGAGTCGTTGCCCGTCCCCGTGGCCCAGCGACCAGGCCACGCCGCCGCTGGTCGTGGCGATCGCCGTGGCGCCGGCGGCGGCGATCACAGCCGCGCTGGCGGCGTCCCAGGCGTTGGGCAGCACCAGCACGGACTCGCTGCTCATCGTGCGGAACAACCGGGCCTGCTTCTCGATTACGGCCTCAGAGGAGGTGGAGCTGTCAACAGGCATGTGCGTGACCTCGTTCGCGTCGTTCTGCTTCTCGGCCCCGCGTCGCGGGCGCTCGCTCCGGGATGCTGCCCGGCAGGGACGGAAGCGTCCACTCATTAAGCTCAGACCGAATCATCGGAGCGGTGGAGGTGGCATGAAGGCGCGACTGACCTTCTCCGTGCACGATCTGGCCGCGACCCGGTTCGCCGTCTCGCCCATGTGGGAGGTCGTCACCAGCTTCAGAGCGCTCGCGGCCGCCGTGACACCGGATCCGCACCGCGGCTGGGCCGAGCAGGTACGACCTCGGCTCGCCGCGGCGGGTCTCGATCACGGCTGGCTGGCCGACATGATCCCGCCCGCCGGCCACCTGCCCGACTTCCTCAACCCGGCACCGGCGACCCCGTCCCCCGGCCTTTCCGCCGAGTTGGCCGCCATCGCGGCCACCGGGCCCGAGCAGGTACGGCGGGACCTCGACTGGCTGGCCGCCGAGCGCGACGACCGGTTGTCCCCCCGGTTGCGAAGCCTTCACCGGGCGCCGTCGGCCCACCTGCCGCGAATCGTCGCGGAGATCGAGGTCTACTGGCGGCTCGCGATCGCACCGTACTGGGACCGGATCCGCTCGGTGCTGGAAGCGGACATCTTCCATCGGGGCCGCCAGGTCGCCGAGCATGGCACGTCCCATGCGCTGGACGGACTGCACCACACGGTGCGCTGGGCGTCGGGCAGTCTTCACCTCGAAGATCGGCACTGTGCCGTCACCAGGATCGAGACGGGCGCCGGGCTCTTGCTGGTCCCGTCGGCGTTCGCGTGGCCGCGGGTGCTGACCCGGTCCGTCGTGCCGGAACCGCCTCAGCTCGCCTACCCGGCGCGCGGAATCGGGACGTTGTGGGAGCGCCGTACCTATGAGCATCTGGAAGCCCTCGCCGCGGTGATCGGCCGATCCCGCGCCCTGATGCTGTCCGAGCTGGAGTCGCCCGTCTCGACCACCGAACTCGCTGCCCGATCGGGCCTGTCGGCGGCGGGCGTGTCCCAGCACCTCACCGCCCTGCGGGCAGCCGGCCTGGTCAGCAGCCACCGAGCGGGCAGGTCGGTGCTCTATGCCCGCACGGGTCTGGCGGATGCGCTCCTCACCGCCCAGACGTGAGCGCGGTGGGACCAGGACAGTCGTCAAGGCCGCTCCCGCCGGCCCGCGAACACGCTCCGGTAGACCGCGGTGACGAGGACGAAGACGGCGGCCGCGACGATCACGGTCGCGATCACGTTGACGACCACCGGCGCGTCCTCGAGAAAACTCTGCTTGACATAGTTGCCGCCGACGATGAGCACCACGTAGATGTACCAGGGCGCCCATCTACGGTCGTTCCCCGCGCCGCGCTCTTCGTTGTTCCCGCTCATTCTCTTCTCCAGCCGGGCGGTCCCCGTCGACGGCGCGCCACCACCTGCCCACATGCGTTCAGTGCCTTGTCCGAATATGGCCGCGCCGGCGGACGGCGCCTATCGGCGATCCGGACGAGAGCCCCTCATCACTTCGTATGATGTGCCCGTCAGGCCGGCTGTGCTGGGATGTACGTGTGCTCCCCCGGACCACGCTCACGACCCCGCGGTTGCGGAACCTGCCGGAATGGCAGCAGGATCTGGCCATCACCGTAAGCTCGGTCGGAATCGGCGTTCTCCTCCTGGTGGTCGGCTGGTCCCCGCTGTTCGAGACCGGCCTCACACCGCCGCCGTGGCTACATCCCGTCCTGTTCGGATGCATCTGTGTCGTGGAGTTGTTCCGGCGCCGGGCACCCGTCGCGGCGCTCATCATCGGGTTCGCGCTGCTGGCCGCCGACAGCGTCTTCGGCGCGAGCATGGCAGTGCTGATCGTGTTCGCCGATCTGCTCTACGCGGCGACCTTGTACGGCCCGCGGCGGCTCAGCCGGGACATGGTCCCGATCACCTCGGCCATCACGATCGCCTCGGCCGGGGTCATGATGGTGCTCACGCCGGACGTACGGACGGCCCTGGTGACGGGGCTGGCGGTGTTGCCGTTCCTCGTCATCCCCATGTGGTGGGCGACGAACCTGCGGCAGCACAAGGAGATCGCCGGCGCCGAGCGCAGGAGCGCGTCGCAGCTGACGAGGATCAGCGAGCTGGGTCAGCGGGCCGCGGTCGCCGCGGAGCGCGCGAGGATGGCGCGCGACCTGCACGATGTGATCGCCGGGCATCTTTCCGCGATCGCCCTTCAGTCCGAAGCCGTCCTGTCGATCGGCGACGCCTCCCCCGAGGCCTCGCGGTCGGTGCTGACCTCGGTACGGGAGAACAGCGTGCGCGCGCTGGAGGAGATGCGAGCGATGATCGAGTTGCTGCGTGCCGACGGGAGCGGCCGGGGCGAGACCCTGGCCCCGGCGGGGCTCTCCGAGCTGTCCGTGCTGGTGGACTCGGCGCGAGCGGCCGGGATGGACATCGAGGTGCATTCGGATATCGACGAGTCGGTGACCCTGCCGGCGGCGGCCAACCTCACGGCGTACCGAATCGCCCAGGAGGCGCTGACCAACGCGATGAAGCACGCGCCGCAGACGCGGGCGCGGGTGGAGATCCGGCTCGTCGACGGCTCGCTCACCGTCGAGGTGGTGAACGATCTGCCCGCCGCGTCCGCGAGCGGCGACGGCACCGGCACCGGCACCGGCACCGGGCTGCTCAACATGCGGGAGCGCGCGGCCGCGGTCGGGGGGTCCTTCGCCGCCGGCCCGTCGGAGACGGGCTGGCTCGTACGCGCGGTTCTGCCCATCATGCAGGCGAGGTCATGACAGTCAAGGTTCTGATAGCTGACGACCATGCCGCGATACGCGCCGGACTGGTGCTGCTCCTGGACAACGCACCCGGCATCGACGTGGTGGGCGAGGTCGCCGACGGCGCGTCCGCCATCCGCCAGACGAGGGCGCTGAAACCGGACGTGGTGCTGATGGACCTGCGGATGCCCGGTATGGACGGCATCGCCGCCACCCGCGCGCTGGTCGCGGAGCAGCTGTGTCAGGTGCTCGTGCTCACCACGTTCGACCTCGACGAGTACGTTTACGCGGCGCTGCGCGCGGGCGCCGCGGGCTTCCTGCTCAAGACCGTGGAGGCCGGCCGCCTGGTGGAGGCGGTGCGTCTGGTCGCCGCGGGAGAGGGGGTCCTCGACCCCCAGGTCACCCGCAAGCTGATCGGCGCGTTCGCCTCGCTGAAGCCGCCCCCGGCCAAGCCGTCGGTGAGCCTTGACGAGCTCACCGATCGAGAACGTGAGGTGTTCGTCTGCCTCGGCCAGGGCCTGTCCAACGCGCAGATCGCGGCCAAGCTCTTCATCAGCGAGACCACGGTGAAGACGCACGTGTCGAAGGTGCTGTCGAAACTGCAGCTGCGCTCCCGGGTCCAGGCGGCCATCGTCGCGCAGGAAAGCGTGCCTGCCGCGGAGGGTGAGGCGTCGCTTCAGTAGCCGATGGTGAAGCGTCGCTGCACGAAGCGCGGAAGTTCCGCCTCGTCGACGAGGGCGATGGCGGCGTCCTCGGAGGAGATGCGGCTGCGTCCGTCGGCGTCGCGGACCGGCTGGTCGCCGCCGATCCGGAAGCGGCCGGTGCGCGGGCCGGGGGCGATCTCCTCGGCTGGGCTGAAGTAGGTCCAGAGCCGGTCGGACATGCGCAGGACGTTCAGGGCGTCCCGATGCCCTCGTACGGCGACGGCGTACTCTCGGGGCAGTCCCAGCTGGTCGAGGCCCTCCCCCAGTTCGTCCGCGTCGGCAGCCTGGAGACCGGGTTCGATCTCCAGGCTGCCGGCGCCGCCGATCACGATCAGCCGGGTCCGGGGGTGGCTCTCCAGCGCCTTGAGCAGCGCCCGGGCGGCGGTGGCGTAGACCGTGGGATCGGCGATCGAGCGCGACACGGTGTCGGCGAAGTCACGGGCGGCGTTCCCCGGCTGGTAGCCGCTGACCAGGACGTCCAGCCCGGGAAGGATCGCGGCGATGCTCGCGGCGTCCAGGACGTCGACGCTCTTCCAGACGATGTTCGTACGATCTTCGCTGATCCGGGTGGCGTCGCGGGTCAGCGCGGTGACGTGGTGCCCCCGGTGGAGGGCTTCGGTGACGACGCGGCTGCCGATGCCGCCCGTGGCTCCGATGATGCCGATGTGCATGGGTCTCCCTATTCAGTGCGATGCGTGAGCAAACTATACGCCGTGAAGTTTCTATACGCCATCCAGGAATAGTGACACTGTAGAGTCAGGATGTGGGAAGTACAGGTGGACGCCGCGAACGGCTGCGAGCCGAGACGACGGCGGAGATCAAGCAGGTCGCGCTCAAGCTGATGGCCTCCGACGGACCCGACGCGATCACGCTGCGGGCCATCGCCCGCGAGATGGGCATGACCGCCAACGCGATCTACGGCTATTTCGCCACCCGCGACGACCTGGTCACCACGCTGATCAAGGAGGTGTACACCGCGCTGGCCGACGCGGTGGACACCGCGTGGGCCGGCACCCCCGCCGCGCCTCCGGCAGAGCGGATCCAGACCTGGGCGCACGCCTTCCGGGACTGGGCCCTGGCCAACCCTGAGGGCTTTCGCCTCATCTACGGCGACCCCGTACCCGGCTACCTGGCTCCCGAGGGTGGCGCCGCCCCGGACGCGGCGCACCGCGTCTGCACCGGCATCGCCGGCCTCGCGGACGCCGCCTGGCCGCATGCCGAGCACCTTTACGCGCACAGCGCCTTCGAGTGGTCCGACTTCGACGGCGCGCTCCTCGACGAGATCCGCCCGGCCTTCCCCGGCCTGCCGCCGGCCGGGGTCGCGCTCGCGCTGCGCATCTGGGGCCGCCTGCACGGCCTGGTGTCACTGGAGATCTACGGGCACCTGCGCACCCAGACGGTCAGCCCCGGCAAGCTCTTCCAGGAAGAGCTCGCCCAGCTCGTCCGATCTCTGGGCATCGAACCCGAGGATACGTGATCGTTCATCAGCCCGGCCGGACGCGCTCACCACACACGCTCGTCGGCAGTCCGTCCCGCTGCCCCCGTCCGCCTGGCCCTCGTCCAAGGACAGGTCGCCGGTATCGATCGCCTGGCCGATCCACTCGCTCCGCTCATCTTCTGCCTGATCGAACGCCAAGTCCGCCACAGCCTCGCCCCCAGGACAAGACCAAGGTCAACGGCCTGTACGCCGCCCCGCTGTTCCCACCGGCAAGCTCATTCTCGACGCACTGGCCGGCATCCGACTCATCCCGACCACCGGCCTCCAACTCCATCTCATGGACCTGCTCGACATCGATCCACGAGACCTCCGCTGAAGATCACATGCGGAGAAGGGCAGCTAGCCGTACGAACGGCTCACGAAACCGTCAGGGCGGACCAGCACCGTCCCGTACGGCCAGCCGTCTACGACGTGCACCGGAACGTCGGCCTCCACGCCGGGATCGGCCGTGAGCACGCACCACTGTGATCGGACGAGATCCAGCGTGGACACCCCGTCGGCCAACCACATGTGCGGCAGGCGGGATCCCGGCGACCCGTCGAGGTCGAGGGCGACGTCCTCGGTGGAGGGGAGCGCCGAGCTGCCGTACCGGTAGCCCATGTGCACCACCGGCGCGTTGATCGCCCCCGCTGCCTTGCGCGCCTCCGCCATGTCCTTCCCCCAGTGCAGGGACGGATCGTCGAACCGCAGACGCGCCTGCTCCATCGTCATGAGAGCCACCGGATGGCGCTCCGCGTGATAAGTCTCCAGCAGCTCGGGCCCGGCCTCACCGCGCAGCACGTGCGCGAGCTTCCACGCGAGATTGTGCGCGTCGGCGATGCCGGTGTTCAGGCCGAACGCGCCCAGCGGGGGGATGGCGTGCGCCGCGTCGCCCACCAGGAAGACTCGCCCGGCGGAGAGGCGGTCGGCCACCTGGCCGCGCCCCCGGAACGTCAGCACGCTGCGGATCTCCACCTCGATCGACGGGTCGCCGAGCGCGGTGCGGATGAGCTCCGGAGTCGGCTTCGTTTCCATGGTGGTGAGGAAGACCCATTCGCGTTCGCCGTCGACGGTCACCAGGAGGCCCGTCGCGTCCGGATGCTCGATGTTGCACATCGCGAACGGCTGGCGCGGACGCAGCTCGGCGCGGAACAGGACGCTCGTCGTCTCCCGGCCGATCGCACCGGGACCGGTGAGGCCGATGCCGAGGATCTGCCGGACCCGGCTGCGCACACCGTCGGCCGCCACCAGATAGCGCGCCCGCACGGCACGCCCGTCGGACAGGGTCACCGTGACGCCGTCCGCGTCCTGCTCGAACGAGTCGAGCGCCACGCCGAACTCCACGTCGCCCGCCTTGGTGATCAGTACGCGGTCGAACCGGTTCTGTGCGCAGGTGCCGCGGATCCGGGCCGGGGTGTAGGTGAGCTCGGGCGTGCCCCTCGTCTTCCACGCCATGCCTTCGGTGAAGTCGGCCTCGGCGAGCGTGCGCCCCCTGATCTTCCCCGCCCGCAGATCGACAGCGGCCTCGTTGACCGCTTGCTCCAGGCCGACCTCGCGCAGGATCTCCACGGTCCGCGCCCCGATGCCGGTGGCCCTGGGATGGGGCGACAGCTGCGGTTTCTGCTCGACGACGAGGGGTTCGACGCCGTGGTGGCGCAGCAGCACCGCGAGCATCAGCCCGACAGATCCACCGCCGGCGATCAGAACATCAGTGGTTACAGTGTGCCCATTCATGGGAACACCGTAGCCACTTCGATAGACTCGTGTCCATGCCACTTGTCTGGGAGCGCGAGCCGTACCGGCCGAAAAGGCAGGCCCTGAGCGTGGAGCGCATCGTGGACGTGTCCGTCGCCATCGCCGACGCCGAGGGGCTCGACGCGCTGTCGATGCGCCGCGTCGCCGCCGAACTGTCGACCGGTACGACCTCGCTCTACCGCTATGTGGACAGCCGCGACGACCTGCTCGACCTCATGGCCGACGCGGTGCACGACGAGCACGTGCCGCTGACGGGAGACTGGCGCGCCGACCTCGAGGCGTACGCGAACCACGAGCGCGAGCTGTGGCTGCGGCACCCCTGGCTGGCCCCGCTCCTGGCGACCCGGCCGTCGCTCGGCCCCAACTGGCTGCGCGGCCTGGAGCACGCCCTCACCGCCGCCGCCCCGCTGACCTCCGACATCGCCGACGCGGGCTCTGCCGTCGGACTGATCAGGGACTACGTGCGCGGCGCGGTCATGCGTGAACTCGCCGAGAAGGAGACCCAGCGGCGCACCGGTCAGACCGAGGACGAGTGGCGCGCCGACGTCGCCCCCTACATGCGCCAGGTCCTCGAGAGCGGCGCATATCCCCAGGTTTCGCGCATGACCGCGTCCGCCGACCTGAGCCCGGCCGAACAGTTCTCGCACGGCTTGCGCCGCATCCTCACCGGGATCGCGGCCTCTCAGCAGACGGCAAAGTGATCCATGATCGAACGTCAGTTCCGCCATCTCCTGGACCTGCTCGACATCGATCCATGAGGCCTTCGTTGAAGATCACCCGAGCGCGGAAAACGGGGCTGGCGGGACGTTCTGGTTGCTGCCGCGCAAGCGGCCGAGCACGATGCGCCTGACGAACAGCGACGACCGGGTCAAGAACGGCACGGTCGAGCAGCTCTCGACTGACTGGACCCCCGTACCGCAGCAGTGCGCCTGTGCCGTGCCGATCGGGTCAGTTGTTCCGGCGGCGTCGGTAGTAGGCGTAGGTGACGGCGGCGAGCAGGGGTCCCCACAGCAGCAGCGGGAGGTAGCAGAGGTAGTAGATCGCCGACTCCCAACCGCCTGCTTGGGTGGGGAAGTCGGCGGGAGTCGGCTCGCCTCGCAGGGTCACTCCGACGAGCTCGGTGACGATGGCGGCTGTCCACAAGACCGTCGAAGCGATGGCGCCGAGACCGGCGGGGATGACGGCGACCGGCGTCGGCACTCTGCGGCCACCAAGTCCGGGAACCCAGCGCGGAAATCGTTCCCCCCAGACGGCCACCAGTCCGACGGCCGCGAAGGCCACCAGCTCCGACAGGATCGACAGCAAGACGATGTAGGCCCGCTCGCCGAACGGGAGCCCGTCGCCGAACGCGGCCGGCAGCCGCCAGAGGCTGGACGGCAACACGGTGAACGGGACGGCGTAGGCGGCGATCCGTGCCCAGCGGGGAACCCCGGCCACCGGGGCATGGGCGGCTCTCCACGCGTAACGCACTCGTCCCGTGGCCACCGGCGCGTCCATGGTCAATTCTGCTGTTCCGGTGGTCATGGCAGCCGGCAGCGGCGCGCCGAGGATCCGATCAGTTCTCGTCATGCCGATCACGCTACGAACGACCGGACCCGGCCGCCTCCCCCTGGCGAGGGAGTACGCCAGAAGAGCCGTCGGCTAACGTCGATCGTCGTGAAGCACCAGATCGTTCGGGCCGTGCGGGCCGGGACCTACCAACTGCTGGGCGCCGCGCTGCTGACTCCGGTCGCCGTGGTGCTCGGCCTGCCCATCCTGGCCGAGTGGACGCCGGGGCGCGTGCTGGTGTTATGGGCGGCGTGCCTGCCGGCCTCCGTGCTGCTTGCCCTGACGCCGCTGATGCGGCGTCTGGAGGCGGCCGCGTTGTCGGAGTTGCTCGACGTTGAGGTGCCCAAGCGGGCGGACCGCGTCTACCTGGTGGTGCTGACCAGCCTGCACCTATACGTCGGTGGCACACTCAGCGCGGGCATCCTGGCGCTGACGCCCGGACTGGTGTCGCTGCCCGAACTGGCGCGGGCGGGGCTCGGCGAGCCTGCCGAAGTGCTCCTGATCGCCGCCACCGTGCTGACCGTGATGGTCGCCGCGGGACTCGGCCAGCGCTGGGCGGCGCGCCGGCTGCTGCGCACCGAGCCATCGCGTGTGATCGACGAACTCGGCCGCCGCCAGAGCCTCGCCCTGGAACTGCACGACTCCGTCGGCCACGCCCTCAGCGTCGTCCTCGTGCAGGCGATGGCCGCCCAGGCGGCACTGCAGCGCACCAGACCCGCGCTCGCCGCACAGTCGCTGGAGCACCTGACGGCCACCGCCCGCCACGCTCAGCAGGACTTGGACGTACTGTTGAGCGTGCTCGACGACGGCGGCACCACCGAGACCCCCACCCTGGAGGCCGTCTACACACTCACTCGCGGCCTCGACGTGCACATGAACGTCATCGAACACCTCGACAAGGTCCCGGCAGCTGCCTCGCGTACGGCCTTCGCCCTCGCGCGGGAGGCGCTCACCAACGCCCTGCGTCACGGGCGCGGCCCGGTCACGCTGGATGTCGCCGTCGGCGCCGACCTGGTCCTGACGGTGGACAATGCGTTCGCGGGCAGCCCCGGCGGCCAGGGGCGCGGCCTGACCGGCATGCGCATGCGGGCCCGCCTGGCCGGCGGCACGTGTACCTGGGAGGAGGCGGGCGGGACGTGGCGCGTTCAGGCGAGGCTGCCGCTGTGATCCGGCTCGTCCTGGCCGACGACGAGAAGCTGATCCGTTCGGGCTGGACGACCATGCTGTCCCTCCACGACGACATCGCGGTGGTGGGCGAGGCGGGCGACGGCCGCGAAGCCGTCGAGGCCGGCATCGGCGCGGATGTCGTGCTGATGGACATCCGCATGCCGCGCATGGACGGCCTGGCCGCGACCCAGGAGCTCGCCCGCCGCTCCCCGGCGACGCGCGTCATCGTGGTCACCACGTTCGAGAACGACCAGCTGGTCTGGGGCGCTTTGCGCGCCGGCGCTGCGGGCTACGTGCTCAAGCGCGCGCCCGCCGACGAACTGGTGGAGGCCGTCCGGCTAGTGCACTCACGCGACGCGCTGCTCTTCCCCGACGCGCTGCGCCGCATCGCCTCCCCGCACGTCGGTACGGCCACGCCTCGCGTGCCGGTCGCGCTGTCCCCTCGCGAACTGGACGTCCTGCGGCACATCGCGCTCGGGCAGAACAACGCGGAAATCGCGGCCGCCCTGCACGTCACCAAAGAGACGGTCAAGACACACGTCGGCAATGTCCTGGGCAAGCTCGGCGCCCGAGACCGCACCCAGGCGGCCGTCCTGGCCTACGAACTCGGCCTCGTCTTCGCCGGTGCCCAAAGGCGGGTTCCAGAGGCGGGCGGTTGGTCGTAGTACGGCGGACACGTCGTCGACCGGCAGGGTGTTGCGGACGATTTCAGGGGAGGCCGGACTGGAGGTATTTGGCCAAGCTCGACACCAGCGGCTGGAGGCGATCCTGAAGGAAGCGGTGGAGCAGGCCGTGGTGGCCCGCGCCGTACGCGGGCCACCACGGCCACATCCGCGCCAGGATGCGACGCCGCCCCCTCTTCCGGCCCTCGCGCGAATTGGTGGGCGTCTCAGTTCTGGTGCGCGGGCAGTTCTGGGCGGTCGTCGGTCCAGCCGATCTCCCGGAACGAGGTGGACAGACGCAGCTCCGCCTCGCGCCCGTTCGCGAGCTTGGTGGTGTTCGTCCTCACCTCGGCGAGCAGCAGGCCGGTGCTGGGATCGACCACGAGCTGAACCTGGGTGAACAGGCCCGGCTCTATCTCCTCCTGATAGCTGAGTGTCTGCCCGCGTCGGCCCAGCGGATCGGTCATCTCCCCCTCGGCCCGGATGCCGGGCAGGGACGCGAGGATCCGGTACGCGGATGCCCGGACCTCGGGCGAGGCCGGGAGGCCACTGATGATGCCCACACAGTTCCGCAGCAGGATGTACGCCCTCGCCTCCTCCACGTCCATCCCGGATCCGGCCAGGTCCAGCCGGCCGACGCGCTCTTCCAGGTAGCTCCGGAGCTTGTCGGGCTCGCTCGGGATCGCGCGCACCTCCTTCCAGGTCATGTCCTCCCCTGCCAGGTCACCGGCCGAGCCCTGCCACTTGCCGTAGAGCCGTTCGGCGGTTCGCTCGCCTGCCGCCGCCTCCAGCGGCCTGGACGGGACGGAGAACAGGTTCTCCGTCTTCATGTCCTTGGGGTAGCGCCAGCTGGTGGGCGCCCCCGCTGCCCGCCAGGCGGCCTCGTCCTGCGGGGTCGCGGGCTTGACGCCGAGATCCTGCCTGATGCGCCAGTACTGCAGGTCCGGCCGCTTGGCAAGCCACGTCTCAAGGGACCGGCTGCCCTCCAGCACATAGCTGCGGGTGGGGTCGGTCAGCATCCACTGGTGGACGGTCGCGGTGCGCCAGTAGTCGCCGCTCGCAGGGGCCTTCTCCACGGCGACGGCAGCGGCGAGCAGGATCTGCCGGGCGGTCGGTTCGGCCGTCGCGGACGCCGACGTGCCCGGCTGAGGCACGACGGAGACCGTGCCGCCAGACAGCATCACAGGGACGGCAACCGCTACGGCGGCGGTCGCGGCCAGGCCGAGCAGGACGCGGCCAGGAGCGGGCAGGAGCCGCCGCCGGGCCGGGACACGCTCCAGCGAGACGATCTCCGCCAGCAGCGCGTCCGCCCCCGCGGTGGACGCCCGGCCGGCCAGGTCCTCATCCAGCACTCGCGCCCGGTCCTTGAAGATCTGGTCGTTGTTCACCCTGACTCCTTCTCGATGAGCGGCCGTGACAAGAAACCAGCGACCGATGGGCGGGTCTTCTCCAGAGCCTTGGCGAAGCGCTTGCGGGCCCGGTGCAGGCGGATACGGGCAGCGTTGCGGGAACAATCCAGCACTGTGGCGATCTCGCCGGGGTCGAGCCCCTCCCAGAGGTTCAGCGCCAGCAGTTCCCGATCGCTGTCGGCGAGCAGGTCCATGGCTTCGCCCACGCCGTCCTGCTCACCGGGGTGGGCGGGGGCGGCGTAGAGGCGTTCGATCTCGTCGGTGAGCTCGGTGTGCCGGGTGAGCCTGCGCCGCTCGCTGCGGCGGTGGTTGGCAAGGACCCGGCGGGCCACCCCGTACAGCCAGAGCTTGCCGGCCTCACCGTCGGGAAGCTCGGTCATCCGCCGCCAGGCGATCACATAGGTCTCGGCCACGACATCGGCGGCGTCCTCGGGTGAGGAACACCGTCGCATGGCATATCCGAGGATCTGCTCATAGGTTCGCCGGTACACCGCCTCGAACCGGGACCTATCGTCTTGTTCACTCACGTGTCATCCTCGTCAGGCCTTTCGAACGCTGCGGGCTTTCACTTCCTACGTGTCCGCGGCCGACGGCAGAATTTCAGGCCAGGCAGGAACGACTGAACCGATCGGAGCGGGCCCGCGATCCGACGGCGTGGCACCCGGACCAGCAGATCAGGCTCGTCGCCGCCATCAGCCAGATGTGCCACAGAACTTGCATTATCTGTCGTACCGGCCCTCGGCACGGCCACCACCCGTGCCGGCTACGCCGAGCCTGACCGGCCGGGCCGCAGTGTCCGATCGCCGCGCTGACGCCCGGGCAGTACGCCACAGTGGTGGAGCGCTGGGCGGCCCGGCGCGGTGACCGCGCCAACCCGGCCAGCCGCCTGGACAAACTGTTCACCGACCCCGCGCACGCCCTGCGCGAACGGGTGCTGTGGCGGCTCCTGTACGACACGGCCGCCCGCGCCGAGGAACTCCTCAGCCTCGATGTCGAGGACCTCGACCTGGAGTTCCGCCGCGCCCGGGTCGTCTCCAAGGGCGGCGCCATCGAGTACGTGCACTGGGCCACCGCCACCGGGACCCCGTATTGCGAGCGACTCAAGCGACTGAAAGGGGCGGTCTTTCCCTCACGAACGAGTCCGTCGATCGCTTCGATCATCGCCGTGATGCCGGGCCGGGGCGTGATGACGAGGTCCGTCGTGTAGAAGTACCGGCCTCTTGCGGCCTCGCCGCTCTGTTCCCATCGGCGCGGCACGGCGTCGATGGCATCGAGAGTCATGAGGGTCACGTAGTAGGTCGGGCCCCGGTGACGGTGACGTACACGTCCTGGTCCTGAAGTTGTTCCAGGTCGTCGTCGTGGCCGGCCGGGAAACGGGCGACGAACCGGTCGCGCTCGACGCTGAGGAGGAGGCCGTCCTGCGTGATCTCCATGATGTGCCTCGATGTCCTGTCGTCGAGTTCAGGTCCATGAGCCGGTTGTCCACGACCTCGGGCGTGGCCCGGGGCGGTCAGGTCCCGAGCGTCTCGGCATGCGGCCGATCTTCACATCTGGAGCGCGGGATGCCGGCAGCTTGTGCGTACGTAATGCGCCGGTGGCAGCACAGCGACCGATAGCCGTCAGGGGCCGCCACGATGGCATCCGCAGCGCCACGCCGGTGCGTTCGTGGCGGTCCCGGCATCGAGCGGCGCTTCACCACGCGGCCGTTCATCGCCGCGGTCTCGCCCCGCAAGGCGGGTCACAGCCGGATCAGGTCGGCGACCTCCTCGGGCAGGCCGGGCGAAGTCAGGGCATGCCCCATCCCGGGCACCACGTGCAGCACCGCGCCCGGGATCGCGGCAGCCAGGGCCTCGCCGTGAGCGAGCGGATAGACCGGATCCTGGTCGCCGTGCACGATCGAGGTCGGCGCGGTGATCGAGGACAGCGGGGCGAGCAGGTCAGGGGCGTCCATCCACACGGCCCGGCCATGGTTGGCCGCGGCCGCAGGGTCGATGGCCCGCGACTGCGCCAGCTCCAGCATCGCCCGGGCGGCCGGCTCGTCGAACGGCCGGACCGGCCCGTTGAAGACCCGGAACAAGGCCATGTCCGACTCCAGATCCGGCGGCAGCCCGGCGGCCATGTGCGCGAGAAACGCCGGCGCCGGAGGCGGCAGATCGTCCGGATCGGCCGGCTCCCCCGCCCGCGCCCGTGCCCACACCGAACTCGGATCATGCCCCATCGGCGAACTGGACATCACCGTCAAGGACCGGACCCGGTCCGGCGCGTGCACCCCCAGCCACTGCGCGATCATGCCGCCCAGGGAAGTCCCGGCCACATGGGCTGAATCCAGTTCATAACCGTCCAGCACGGCCAGGCAGTCGCGAGCCATGTCCCCGATCGTGTACGGATGAGCGTCGAAGTCGACGACGCTGGACCGGCCGGTGTCCCGATGATCGAACCGGATCACCTGCACCCCACGCTCGACAAGCCTGCCGACCAGCGCGTCAGGACAACTCACGCCCTGAGCTGCCGACCCCATGACCATCAGAACAGCGGGCAGCCCAGGATCCCCGACCCGCTCAGTCCAAATCCGCAACGGCCCGGAGGGCACAAATCGCTCGTACGCATTCACCATGACAAGGCACGGTAGCGGCTGCCTGCTACCGAACGCTGACATTTATTGACGGCCCGGCCGGGAACAGGACGCCGCAACCCGTCACTGTGCGGGCGGTCGAAGAGTGAGGGTGCCACTTTCGGTGTCGAGTTCGGCCATCGTGCCGAGGGGAACGGCGTGGGGATCTGGGCCATGCCCGAATTCAAGCCCGCCGAGTATGGGAATCCCGAGCGGGATGAGCCGATCGCGAAGAACGTCGATGAGGTTCCAGCCGCGGTCGGTGTAGTCCTCGAAACCGGGGAACCGTCCCAGGACGATTCCCCGGAGACCGTCGAGGGCGCGGGAGCGGATGAGCTGCGTGAGCTGCCTGTCGATCTGTCCGAGCCCGATCGTCCGTTCGGCCTCGATCAGCAGGATCGCCCCGGTCAGGTCGGGCAGTCCGGCGCCGACCATGCCGGCCAGCGCGCTCAGCCATCCGCCCAGCAGGTATCCGCGGGCGTGGCCTGACACCTCGGCGGCGACCGAGAGCATAAGAGGATTGCGATGATGCGTTGCGGATTCGGTGCTCGTCAGCAGCCGGCGGACGGTTGCGGTTGCGTTGGGGCCGACCAGGCAGCCGTGGATGCCGGGAACCCGGCACTGACGCCAGATGGCCATGTGCAGGTAGGTGATATCGCTGAATCCCACCAGCGGTTTCGGGTCTGCGCGGATGGCATCGAAGTCAAGCCCGTCAAGGATGCGGTAGGCACCCGCCCCGCCTCGGGTGGTGATGACCGCTCGGATGTCGGGGTCCGCGAAGGCGGCGTTGAGGTCAGCGAGCCGGTCCGCGTCGTGCCCGGCCAGGTAACCGCGCTGGTCCAGGACATGTCTTCCCAGCTTGACCGTCAACCCCCAGCTGCTCAGAAGCCGGGTGAGGTCTGCGATCGTGGTGGCGTCGGGGAAGCTGGCCGGTGAGACGAGGGCAACGTGATCGCCCACCTGCAGCCGCGGCCAGCAGAACGCCGGATGCTCATGCGATGCAGTCATCATCGAAGCCCCGTATCACGGCCGCAGCCGGGTGGCAGGTTGGGGTCCACCACCACCCGCTGGACTCATCAGTACGTGCCAACAGCGTCGCGCCGGAACCCGCGACACCGTCTTCACGAGGGGGCTGGAGGACGGCACGCAACCTGCGGGCCGGGGTGCCGAACGCCTCCTCCGAGGCCACCACGCTGCACGTCGCGGTAGGCGATCAGGCGCGGCGCGTGCGGTGGAGCGGCCGGTTCTGGGGCTTGCGGGTGGCTTCGGTGACCGAGACGCCGTCAGCGACGAGGCGGCGGCCATGCTGCCCGGCAAGACCGGTCGGCAGCGCGCCATCGGCCTGATTCTCAAGCGTGTCCCTCGGTTCATGATGTCAGTTTGATTTGACATCTCGGTGGCTGTCAAATCAAACTGACGCCATGTCCGTGAATCGTCTGTCCTCCGCGCTGACGTCCGATGACCCTGCGAAGGGGCTGTGGGCGGTGCTGGCCCTGCGCCGGCTAGCCGAACGGATGGAGGCCAACCAGGTGGCCGCCGCCCGTCGCGCGGGCTGGTCCTGGCAGCAGATCGGCGACGCCCTGGGCGTCACCCGCCAATCCATTCACACCAAGTACGGGAAATGAGGCAGCCGTGGTGAGACTGAAGCCGCCGGCCGGCATGGGCCAGGTCTACCTGGACGCCAACGCCGAGGCCCTGCGCAGGGGCGACCGCAAGGTGAGCACCGAGCACGTGCTCCTGGCACTGCTGATCGACCCCGATTCGAGCACCGCCCAGGCTCTGGGGGTGAGACTGGACGCCGCGCGCGAGGCACTGCAGAGCCTCGACCAGGACGCGCTGGCGTCCATGGGCGTCCAGGCGACATCCCCCGGACCGGTCCTGCCGGGCCGCGACCGTGATCGCCTCCCGCTGACCCCGGCCGCCAAGGCGATCTTCACCGGCCTGGGCAAACAGGCCGGCCGGGAGCGGATCGGCACCCATCACGTGCTGCTCAGCCTGCTGTCCCACCAGCGCCCCGATCCGGCAGCGGTGCTGCTCGACACGCTCGGCGTTGATCGCGGCACCATCCGCGCGCGATGGGAAAGGGGCTGAGATCCGATGGGTGAGGCAACAACGGTTTCCTACGAGACCGGGTCGGTGACCTCCCGCGACGGCACCGTCATCGGCTATCGCCGGTTCGGGACGGGGCCGGGGGTCGTGCTGATGCACGGTTCGATGATGGCCGCCCACAACTTCATGCGGCTGGGCGCGGCGCTCAGCGGCGATTTCACCGTCCACCTGCCCGATCGCCGGGGCCGCGGAATGAGCGGCCCGTACGGGCCCGGCTTCACCCTGCAGCACGCCGCCGACGACGTGCAGGCCCTGATGGAGCAGACCGGCGCGCGCAACGTCTTCGGGCTCAGCGCCGGCGCGATCCCGATCCTGCGGTGGGCGCTGACCTGCCCCGAAGAATACAAGATCGCTCTGTACGAACCGCCGCTGCCGGTCGGCGACCACTCACCGGTGGCCTGGCTGCCCCGCTACGAGCGGGAAATGTCCCAAGGACGACCGGCGGCAGCGCTGGTGACCGTCGCCAAGGGCACCAACGACGACTCCCGGGCGATCAGGATGCTGCCCCGCGCCGTCCTGGCACCGCTCATGAGCCTGGGGATGCGCGCCCAGGCCCGGCAGGCCGACGGCGAGGTCACCCTCAACGACCTCATCCCCACCATGCACCAGGAAGCCCGCCTCGTCCTCGACGCCACCGGCCTGATCCCCGCGGCCACCGCCATACGGGCTGAGGTCCTTCTGCTCGGCGGCAGCAGGAGCGCACAGCCCTTCAAGGACGCGCTGAGCGCCCTGCACGCCGCCATCCCGCATGCCCGACGCGTGGAACTGCCCCACCTGGGCCACCTGGCCGCCGACAACGGCGGCAAACCGGACCTCGTCGCGCAACGCCTGCGGGGCTTCTTCCATGGCTGAGAACGGGCAGGGGCCCGACGGCTGAACAGGTACGGCCGCGCCGTGGCCGTCGATCTGCTGCAATGCGCTGCCAGTTGTTCGGCGCTCAGCTCTCCGGCGGGAGGGGGCCGAGATCGCGGACGACCTTGGCCAGGGCGCGGATGGGCTCGTTGTCCGTCTCGCTGCGCCATACCAGCGCGTACGGCAGCGGTCCCATGTCGGTGACCGGCAGGTAGGTGATGTCCGGCCGTACCCAGTAGCGGGTCATGTGCGAGGGGAAGAGCACGACGATCTCGGCCATGCTGGCGAGGGTGATGGCCTCTTCGGTGTCCTGCACCACGGGGCCACGCTCGATCGGGCGGCCGCGGCGGGTTTCGCGCGGAATGTAGGCGTCGTACCAGTACTCGGGCCGGGTGTCGGACTGCGGATGCTGGAAGTCGGCGGTGATCTCCAGCGAGACCGACGTGCGCCGGGCCAGCTCGTGCCCGACGGAGACGGCCAGCACCCGGGGTTCGGCGAACAGGACCGGCCCCACGGTGAGGTCGGGCTCGTCAACGGGCAGCCAGGTGAGCAGGACGTCGACGTCCCCGCGGCGTAGCGTGGCGAAGGCGTCGCTGAACTGGGTTTTCTGGACGCGCAGCTTCCACTGCGGGTGCCGGAGACGGAAGACGTCCCAGTAAGGGCGTAGGTCGTGAACGTTGGTGGGCAGCATGCCGACGCGCAGGGTGCCGGTGATGCCCTGGCCGGCGAGCTGGGCGCGCTCCATGCTGTCCTTCAGCCCGGCGTACAGGGGCCGGAGGTCGTCGCGGAGCTGCTGCCCGACCGGCGTCAGCCGTACGGTGCGGCTGGTGCGCTCGAACAGCGGGGCGCCGATCTGCCGCTCCTGCTTCTGGATGGCCTGGGTGACGCGGGCGGGCGACAGGCACAGCCGGGCGGCGGTGCGGCCGAAGTGCAGCTCCTCGGCCAGAGTCAGAAAGATCTCGATGTCGCGTAATTCCACGCCGGGCCTGCTCCGTTTACTCCCACTGAAGGTGATCTTTCGGGATTCGTCGTTGTTCTGGGTGCTCACCGTACTTGATCCTCGAATCGCACGAACCGTTCGTTCGATGGAGCATGGTGATGGACGTCCTCATTTCCGGCGCCGGCGTTGCCGGGCACGCTTTGGCGTACTGGTTGCGCCACCACGGTTTCACCCCCACCGTGGTCGAGCGGGCCCCGCGGGTGCGGGCAGGCGGGGGCGCGGTGGGCTTTCGCGGCGAGGCGCTGGACGTCCTGGACCGCATGGCCCTGTTGGAGCGGGTCAAAGCGCTGAACCCGCAGATCCTCAGGGGCGAGCTGATCGGCCTGCTCCACGAGGCCACCTGCCAAGAGGTGGAGTACGTCTTCGGCGACTCGATCGACGCCCTGGAGCAGGACGCCGACGGCGTGCGGGTCACCTTCGAACGCGGCCGGCCGCGCCGCTTCGCCCTGGTGACCGGCGCCGACGGGCTGCACTCGCGCACCCGCTCGCTGGTCTTCGGGCCGCACGAGCGGTTCGTGCGGCACCTGGGCCTCTACACGGCCACTTTCGGCCTGCCCGACTGCCCCGGCCTGTGCGACGCCGGCCGGCTCCACAGCGGGCCGGGCAAGGAGGCCGACATCTCCAGCACCCCCGGCAAGCCCGGGGCGCGCGTTGCGCTCCACTTCGCCTCCGGGCCATTGGCCTATGACCACGACGACGTCGGGCAGCACAAGCGCATCGTGGCCGGGCAGTTCGCCGGCGAAAGCGGGCAGGTCCCGCGCCTGCTGGAGGAGATGAGCGGGGCGGAGGGCTTCTTCTTCGACGTCAACGCCCAGGTGGAGATGGACTGCTGGTCCTCGGGCCGGGTGGTGCTGGTCGGGGACGCCGGCTGCTGCGCGGCGCCGGCCTCGGGCCTGGGCGCCTCCCAGGCGCTGATCGGCGCCTACGTCCTGGCCGGCGAGCTGGCCGTGGCCGGCGGCGACCACGCGGTGGCGTTCGCCGCCTATGAGCGGGAGATGCGCGGCTTCGTCGCCGAGCATCAGCAGATGGGACGCGAAGGGGCCGACCGGTTCTTCATGGGCACGCCCATTCAGGAAGAACTCGGCCTGGTCGCGGCCAACGCGCCGGAGGCTGCGGCCTGCGCGCAGATCGTCAGGCTGAAGGATTACGCTCCCCGCTTCGCCGCCCAATGGCCGTGACCGACGGCAACCATGAAGGCTCGATCCCCACCGGCGCTCATGGACGCCGGCCCGGCGTCGTGCCGGCGGCAGCGGTTACCTCTGAGAATGCAACCGATCGGAGTCCTATATATGCACATCCCGAATACCGCCTCCTCTCGCATCTGGTTCATCACGGGAGCCAGCCGCGGCCTCGGCCGTGCGTTCGCCCTCGCCGCGCTGGAGCGCGGCGACCACGTGGTCGCCGCCGCCCGCGCCATCAGGCGACAGGACTTCGGCGACCGGTACGGAGATCGGCTGCTCGCTCTCCCCTTGGACGTGACCGACCGCGACGCGGTGTTCGCCGGCGTGAACACCGCCGCCGAGCACTTCGGCCGGCTCGACATCGTGGTGAACAACGCCGGAACCATGTCCTCGGGCATGGTCGAGGAGTTCACCGAGGCTGAGGCGCGCGCCCAGCTGGACGTCAACCTCTTCGGGGCGATGTGGGTCTGCCAGGCCGTCCTGCCGCATCTGCGCGGCCAGGGCTCCGGCCACATCGTGCAGGTCTCCAGCATCGCCGCCCTGGGCGGCTTCCCGAGCACCGGCATGTACAGCGCGAGCAAGTTCGCGCTGGAGGGCATGAGCGAGGCGCTGGCGATGGAGGCCGCGTCGTTCGGCGTCAAGCTCAGCATCGTCCAGCCCGGCGGCTACTGGACCGACCTGTACACCAGCATGACGACGACGTCGCCGTCCCCGGAGTACGGCCCGTTGCGCGCCGAGCTGGAGAAGCAGTGGGCCGACGGCTCGATCGACAGCGAGCCGGGGCTGGCCGCCGAGGCACTGCTGAAGCTGGTCGACAGCGAGGACCCGCCGCTGCGGCTGCTGCTCGGCAGCATGGTCTACGACCTGGCCTTCGACATCTCCCGGCGGCGGATGGACACCTGGGCCGCCTGGGAGCAGGTCAGCCGCGCCGCCGAACACGCCGTGCCCGCTCCCGCAACCGCCGGCTGACCGGCGTCGCCACCGGCCTCGCGCGTCGCCGATGGATGCCGCACCGGACCGGATTTCGCACGACCGAACACTGTAGACAGAGGAGATTCATCATGGGACACGGCAACGGCGACTTCACCCCGGCGGGGCTGCGCAGGCTGCGTGAGGTGCTGGCGCGGCATGTCGAGTCGGGGAAGATCCCCGGAGTTGTCGCTCTGGTCAGCCGCGGCGACCGGACGCATGTGGAAGCGATGGGGACGATGCGTCATGACGGTGGCGCGCCGATGGGCCGGGACACCGTCTTCCGGATGGCTTCCACGTCCAAGCCGGTCACCATCGCGGCGGCGATGGTGTTGCTGGACGAGTGCCGGCTGCGGCTGGACGACGTGGTGGACGCGTGGCTGCCGGAGCTGGCCGACCGGCGGGTGCTGAAGCGGATCGACGGTCCGCTGGACGAGACCGTGCCGGCGCGGCGGCCGATCACCGTGCGCGACGTGCTGGCCTCCACGTTCGGGCTGGGCATGGACATGATGGCGCTGGGCACGCCGATCCTGAACGCGATCTTCGAGCGGGGACTCACACCCAACCTGCCGGTGCCGATGCCCGGGCCGGATGAGTGGATGCGCCGTCTGGGCGAGCTGCCGCTGATGCACCAGCCCGGCGAGCACTGGCAGTACCAGATCAGCAGCGATCTCGTCGGGGTGCTCGTCTCCCGGGTCACCGGCCGGCCGTTCGAGGAGTTCCTGCGCGAGCGCGTCTTCGAACCCCTCGGGATGACCGACACCGGCTTCCACGTGCCCGCCGACCAGATCGACCGGCTGCCGGACCTGTACGCGCCGGACCCGGCCACCGGCGAGTTCCTGGTCTGGGACGAGGCCGAGGGCGGGCGGTGGAGCGAGGCTCCGGCGTTCCCGGGCGGCGGCGGCGGGCTGGTCTCCACCGCCGACGACTACCACGCCTACTTCCGGATGCTCCTCAACGGCGGCACCCACCAGGGCAGGAGGATCCTGTCGCGGGCCGCCGTCGAGCTGATGACCACCAACCGCCTGTCGCCCGAGCAGAACGCCGCCCGCACCGCCCTGGCCGTCAACAACGTGCACATCTCCTTCGGCCAGGGGCAGCAGGGCGGCTGGGGTTACGGCATGGCGGTGCGCACCTACCGAGGCGACTACGCGCCCATCGGCCAGTTCGGCTGGGACGGCGGGGCCGGCACCTCGGCCTACGCCGATCCGGCCAACCAGCTGACCGGCATCCTGCTCACCCAGGTCGGCTACTCCGTGCCGAGCCCGGCGCACCTGATGAACGACTTCTGGACCACCCTCTACCAGGCCATCGACGACTGACCTCCCTCCCAGCGATACCTCCGAGGAGCACACGATCATGTCCATCACCCTGACCGACCAGGACCGGCTCACCCTGCGCACCGCCGCCTGGGGCGCCGTCTCGCTCATGTCCGCCGCCGGCGCCGCCGGCTCCGCGCACAAGGCCGCCACCGAAGGCTCAATCGCCCTGACGTCGGCGACCGGGCCGATCGGGCACGTGCTCGCCAAGGCGCCCAAGGGCGTCAAGTACGGCAAGACCGTGGCCGACCTCGCCGACCAGGTGCTGCCCGCCCTGACCGCCGCCATGATCCTGCTCAAGCAGCAGGCCCCGGAGGAGGCCGACAACTTCCGGCGCACCGTCCAGGTCGCCGTCGAAGCGTCCACCCGGCCGCAGCAGGGCGAGCCCAGCCCTGCCATGGCGGAGATGGCCCGCAAGATCAACGCCGCTCTGGACGCCGCTTAGGGTCCCGCCCGCTCCGCCGCCGCCTACCGCGCCTTGCGGGTAGGGCGTGTACGGGCGGCCGGAGCGGGTGGGGTCTGTGCCTGCGGGTGCCTCGGACCGCCCGTCGCCGGAGACGGGCTCAAGCAATGTTGTTGACGCCCAGGTCGCGTGGACGCGACTACGAGGAGAGTGACCAGTGACGAACGCCGACGTGATCATTGTGGGTGCCGGCCCGGCCGGCCTGATGCTGGCCGCCGAACTGCGGCTGGCCGGTGTGCGGCCGCTGGTGCTGGAGCGGCAGCCACAACGCCGAAACACGCCGAAGGCCGGTGGTCTTGGCGGGCAGATCCTGGAACTGCTGCGCTACCGGGGTTTGCTGGAACGCTTCGAGGCGGCCTGCACGGGTCCCGTCCCGGCTCCCCGTTTCCCGTTCGGCGGGGTGCATCTGGACTTCACCCAGCTGACGGATCCCCCGCTGCACGCCCTGCCGCTCCCGCAACCGCAGCTTGAGCAGTTGCTCGACGAACGCGCAAGCGAACTCGGCGCCGACATCCGCCGCGGCCACCAGGTGACCGGGGCGGTACAGGACGAGGCGGCGGTGACCGTGGACGTGCAGGGCCCCGACGGGCCGTACCAGGTGAGCGCCCGCTACCTGGTGGGCTGCGACGGAGCCCGCAGCCGGGTCCGGGACTGGGCCGGCATCGGCTTCCCCGGCACCGTCTATCCAGAGGTCAACCGGCTGGCCCAGGTCACCCTGCCCGACACGGTGACCGTGCTCGGCGACGGCGGCCTCGACGTCCCGGGGGCCGGCACCGTCCAGGCCGGTTTCACCCGGACCGACCACGGTCTCTTCGGCATCGGCTCGTCGCCCGGCTCCCAGGTCGTCTCCCTCTACACCATCGAGGACGAGAGCACCGAGTACGACGACGACACCCCGATGACCATCACCGAACTCCAGGACAGCATCCGCCGCGTACTCGGCGTGACCCTGCCCGTGAAGGAAGCGAGCCGGCTGTCGCGCTTCACCTTCAAAGCCCGCCAGGCCGACCGCTACCGGAACGGGCGGATCCTGCTCGCGGGTGACGCGGCGCACCTGTTCCCCGCCACCGGCGTGGCGCTCAACGCCGGCATGCTGGACGCGGTCAACCTCGCCTGGAAGCTGGCCGCCGACGTCCACGGCCGGGCACCGGCCGATCTCCTCGACACCTACCACGACGAACGCCACCTCGCCGGCGCCCGCACCACGCTCCACACCCGCGCCCAGGTGGCACTGCGACGCGGGCACGACCCGGCCGCCGAAGCACTCCGGCAGGTGTTCCAGGAACTGCTCGCCGACGAGCAGCCGCTGCGCCGGATGGGAGCCCTCGTCGCCGGCACCGACATCCGCTACCCGATGCCCGGCACCGGCCACCCGCTGACCGGCACCTTCGCCCCCGACCTCACCCTGCACACCGACCAGGGCACCACCAGCGTCGCCGACCTCATGCACACCGCCCGGCCCATCCTCCTCGACCTCGCCGGCCGCCCCGACCTCCGCCAGACCGCACGGGACTGGCGGGATCACGTCGACGTCCACACCGCCAAAACCGACGATCGGCCGGCCGACGCCCTGCTCATCCGCCCGGACGCCCACATCGCCTGGGCCGCCGGCCTCGACGAACCCGCGGACAGCGCCATGCCTCCGCTGCGTGAGGCACTCTCCGCATGGTTCGGAACGCCCTCAGCATAGGGAGAGCACAAGGTCGAGACCGGCTCCTGACAGCGGAGGCTGCTCGGCGCAGCCGTCGCCTAAGACGTACGTCATTCGGGCTCTCCGGGAGCCCACGCTGTCGGCGCCGGTGAAGGAGGCTGCGTCGGTGGAGAGCCGGTCGGCGCTGAAACGCAGTCCGGTGGGGCAGTTCGTGCCCCGGAGAGAACGACAACGTCGCGCGCCAACCACTTCCGCGCCCAGGAGCGGCGGTCGGCGCTGGTCCTACGGCTGCGTGGGGGGCTCGCCGCCTGCACGCCCGGACATTCGTGCCGTAGGTGGTGTGCTGGCCGGTCACGCGTGTGTACGTCGTTGCAGTCGTCCCGCCATGCTCTACGTATCGGCGTTGCGCGGGTCGAGCAGGGCGGCCGCGTGCTCGCGCGCTTCTCGCAGCCAGTCCGCTCGCTCCCGTGCGCTCGAGTCCGTCACGGTACGGAAGACGACCCTGCGCAGGTCGGTAACCCCAACGTAGGGCAGCACGCAGGCGCCCCAGATCTGCTGCAAGGGGTCGCCGAACTCGTTTCGCTCGCGGTCCGCCGGGGTGTCGGAAGTGTTGAGCACCAAGGCCCGCCCGGCCTTCAGCATCCCAGCGGGCTCGCCGTCGGCGGTGGCGAGTTTGTAGGCGACGCCGGGGACGAGCACACGCTGCACCCATCCGGTCAGCACCGCAGGCGGCATGCCCCACCAGTTGGGATGCACGAACACCAGCGCGTCCAGGTCGGCGACCTCGGCCCGATGCGCTTGGACCAACTCGTCAACAGAGGGCATCACGTCCGCCACGGTCTCGGTCTCGGCGGCGGGCAGGGCCGGGTCGAAGCCCTCGGCGTACAGATCGTGCGCGCGGACGTCGACATCCAGGTCCCTCAGCTGGTCGATCACCGCCTCGAACAACGCTCCGTTGAAGCTTCCTGGCCGGGGGTGGGCGAGGTAAACGCCGATACGCATATGGATGTCCGATCTTTCGTGTCGTGCTCGCCCAGGTTCTCACACGCTGACACACCGAGCGGCCGGGGCCGCGTGAGGCGACCCACCGGTTCCGGAAGCGCCCCAAGGACGGGTCCAACCGAGGTACGGCCAGAACCGCGCGCCGGCCGAGCAGGCGATCCGGCTGGCGGCCAGGACCAAGGACCATCCGGCCGACCTGATCAACGTGGCGCTGGAGGACTGGCCAAGAACAGCTGCGAGTTCCCGGCAGGCCCGGGCACGAGCGGCCCATTACCCGACAGGCCGCGAAACAGGCGTGAGAATGACGATCTGCGGCTGGAGTCGGCCGCGGGGCACCCCTGCGGCGTCGTGGTGTCGCCGGGCCCGCTCGACGTGCTCGAGGTTGGTGTGGCCCACTCGGCGAGGTGGGCGAGGAGGGGGGCGAGGCTGCGGCCGAGCTCGCTGATCTCGTATTCGACGCGCGCACATCCACCCGAGCCCATGAAGACGTACGCCATCGTCGTGGTCGCCCCGGGAAGGGAGCCCGGGCGCCCTCACAGACGATGACGCCGTCAAAAGGCCTCCGACCTGGGCCGAACGCCAATGGCGGCAGCTGCCAGGACGGCCTTCCGAGGCGCCGGCACCAGGCGGAGCGAGCGTCGGGGACGAGCGCTCCGGCGACGGCAGCGGCGGTCACCGCGAAAGCCGTCTTCACAGGGCCCACCCCTGCCCACGACCTACGCCACCGCGTCTTGACCCGGAGATGGGCGTATCCATGACCGCAGTGCGGCGTGCGAGCCCGTGCCGGGGTAGTGCGCAGCTCATGACCAAAAAGCGGAAGGACGACCCGTCGCCAGGCGACGACGTCACCTGGCGAAGCCATGGATCCACCGCCCACGGCAAAGTCGAGAAGAAGATCACCGGCCGGCAGAAGGAAGCCGGCCGCACCGTGGCCGCCTCGCCCGACGAGCCCCAGTACGTGGTGCGCAGCGAGAAGAGCGGCAAGAAGGCCGTGCACAAACCGTCTGCCCTGCGCAAGGACAAAGGCTCGCGATGACCGAGGAGGAGCGGGCGACCGCAGCCGAGTTCGGTCAGGCGGTGAACATGACCGCCAAGGAATTGGAGAGCTGGCTGGCCACGGACGAGTCCAAGGCAGTGGGCCAGAAGAGCGACGCCGGCGAATCCACCGGTCACGAATCCGGACGCAGAATCGTTGACCTGCTCCACGCCAAGAAAGAGTCTCTCACCGAGCAGGACTACTCACACATGCGCAAGGTGATCGGCTACATTCACCGGCATCTGGCACAACGCCCTTCCGGCGATATCCAGGAGACCAGATGGCGCTATTCGTTGATGAACTGGGGCCACGATCCCCTCAAATAAGACACCTGAAGGAGACACTGAGCCACAGGTTCGGATGTGATCCGCTCTTGCCTCGCCCGTCCGCTGCACTGAGCGACTGAAAGCAGCAGGCCCCAGTCGGTAGCAGGCGTGGCCCGCCATCCCGTCTTCTCCACCAGTCAGAGGCCAGCGTGCGAGGGTACGGCCATGCAGACTGGGTTCGCAGAAGTGGTCGGACTGCTCGGGCGGCCTCCGACTTCATCTCTTCTCGATGTAGGGCGATGCCCATGGCGAAGGGGCCGCGCCCACTCCCGATCAAGTGCCCCAGCAGTCAGCATGCTGCCAGGACCCTCCCACCTGGGAAGACGAGCCAGCTGGCGAAGGCCGGGCGGCGCCAGCACTGTACATGAGGCCGGAGCGTCTACCCCGCTTGGGCAGTGTGTGATTTTATCGACCCCTCATGTGTCGCTCGCCGGATACTTTCAGGCGAGCCATACGCCCCGCATCGGCCTTTGCTCTCTTTCGGCCGTGTCGTGCCTCCGGTTACAGGACGTAATCGTGAACCAGCTAGCGGGTGCTTTCCTGGTCTACTGCGAGGCTTTCGACATGGTTGATGGCGTCATGAACGCACACACGTACTCGGTTTGCCCGGCGACGGATTCCGGCGTTGGGCCGGCCAGATGATCTGCGCGGTGAAATCCGTGAGCGTGTCAGTGGTGGCGCGAAGCTGGAAGCGTCGGCGTTGCGGCGCCCAGTCGCGACGCATCAAAAGGGTCATCCTTATGCAGGAACGCGGAGCTCCTGGCGCGTCCGGTGGCGAAGCTCGCGCACCCTCGGCTCGGCGTTCCACGGAGTCAGTGCGTCGAGGAAGTCCTTCATGTAGGTGAGGGATCGGATGGAGGCGACGCGCCCGAGGATGTCCACGGCGCGGTGGCCGTGTTCCAGCCCTTCGTCGAGACGGCGCGCGTGCAGGAGGGCGCTGCCGACGATGGCGTTGCGCATGCCGCAGGAGCGGGTGTAGGTGAGGGCGGGCATGGTGGCCAATTCTTCGAAGCGCATCACCATGTGCGGCATCTCAAGGTCGCGGTGGATCTCGGTGGCGTCAGCGGCCAGCCGTGCGTGATTGAAGAAGTCGATCCAGGTGGGGTCGGGGTCGTCGGGATGGGCCTGGCCGAGCAAGGTTTCGGACTGGGCAAGCGCCAGCCCGGCCGCGCGACGAGCGTATGCGTGTCCCTGCAGCCGGGCAGCGCGGGCGTGTGCGCGGGACTCGACCAGTTTGAAGAACGCCAACGTGCGGGGCGTTGCGTGGTCGCGGGCACGCTCGTAGGCGCCTTGGGCCATGTCGATGGCGTCGTCGACGTGGTCGTTGAGTCCGGCCTGCAGCGACATCGACGCCAGGACATAACCGCCTAGGGGGACGTCGCCGGCGGCGCGAGCCAGGCGCAGGGCCTGAATGTAGTGCCGTTGGGCGGCGGTCTGGTCACCGACGTCCCAGGCGGCGTACCCGGCCAGGCGGCCGAGCTGGGCGGTGGCGGAGAACAGCTCGCGGCCCACGGCGTCGGTGTAGGTGCCCTTCAGCAGCGGGGCGGCGCGGTCGCGCAGGCACGCGGCCACCAGGGAGGAGCCGGAGGAGCCGCCGCCGTACTTGGAGTCGATGTGGCGGGCGTGCTCGGCCGCGTCGTGGAGTTCGGCGATGTCAGCGGCTCCAACACGCCGGCCGGGGGCATGGTGGTGGGTGGCGGCGTCCGGGTCGGCGGGCTGGATCAGCCACCGGGTGCTGGGTGTGGTGAAAGCCGCGGCGGCGAAGGCGAGGCGGCCGAACGCGCGGCGGTTCACCTGATCTCCCGATGTCCACCAGGCGATGGCGGTGTCGATGGCGCGGGGAAGCTCACGAGGGAAATCCAACCCGATCTCGGGGGAGGTTGTCGCCGGTTGCGGCATGCCGATTTCGGCCACGCTGACGGGCCTGCCGAGCCGCTCCGACAGCACCGTGGCGATCGCCTGCGGGGTGGGCCAGCGGGGCAGCATCCCGGAGATCCAGTTGGCGACCGAGGTGTGCGTGTAGTGAGTCGGCTTGCCCTGGGCCTGGCAGTGCTGATTCACCCGAGCTGCCAGCGCCTTGTGGCTGGCACCGGAGGCGGCGATCAACTTCTCCAATGCGAGGTTCGGGGGGTGCCCGGATGTGCGGGGCACGCTGGTGGTGTGTGCGGCCACGACGCCTCCTGGAGGCTCGGCGGTGCGGTCCCACGAACGTGCACTTACGGTAACGCTGCCGGGGCTGATGGTGAACCTGCCATGCGATTTGTGTGCCCCCTCATGTGCCCTCCCGGGCCTCCCCTCCGTCGGGTTCCGTGGAAGCACCAGCCGGCCCGACGTCGATCGGGCGGCGCCACAAGCGAGGAGGTGAGCGCACATGTCCCTGCACCAGCTTGCGGGTATGACCGTGCTCGTCACAGGAGCCGGAGGGCTGATCGGGAGCCGCCTGACGGCTCAGTTGCGCCGGATCGGCGCGCGTCCCGTGTCCCTGTGCAAGATCGACGCCTACCCCCGGCAGGTGTACCACGACCACTTCGGGATCAGCCTGGACGATCCCGACTTCCACGTCGGCGACATCGCCGAGCCCGGCGTGGTGGACAAGCTCATCGACGGCTGCGACTACGTCATCCACGCCGCCGCCCTGGCCGACGTCGCCGCCTGCACCCGACGCTCCGTGGACGCCATCAAGACCAACATCATCGGCACGCAACGCGTGCTGGAAGCCGCCGCCGCGACGCCGAGCTTGCGCCGGGTGGTGTTCGTATCCTCCGCGAGCGTGTACGGCAACCAGCTACCGTGCGACGCCGGGCTCGCCCGGTTCGCCGAGGACACGCCGCTGCAGCCGGTGTCGGTCTACGGCACCACCAAAGCGTGCGGGGAGTTCCAGACCGCCACGGTCCTGGGCGAGGCCGGGAGGTCGTACGCGATCGTCCGCTACTTCTCGGTCTACGGGGAGCCGCAGGTCGTCAAGGAGAACAGCCACAGCTGGGTGGTGGCGTGGTTCTGCATGCGCGCCGCGCTCGGGCTTCCGCTGCATCTCAACGGTGGCGGGCACCAGGTGCGTGACCTGGTGCACGTGGACGACATCGCCACCGGCACCCTGCACGCCCTCATCGCGCCGGCCGCACACAACCAGACCCTCAACATCGGCACCGGGACCGGGACCACCATCCGGCAGGTCGCCGAGCTGGTCCGCCACCACTACCCGGACGCCACTGTCATCGGCACCCCGCGGCCGCCCGGCGACCCGCTTGGCGGATACGCCTGCACCGGCCACATGGCCGAGCTGCTGGGCTGGCAGCCCGGCATCACGGTCGCTGAGGGCGTCGCCCGATACGCGGAGTGGCTGAAGGCAACCCCCTCGGCCATCCCCGCCTGGCTGCACCAGCCGGCCGCCGCCTGACGCCCGCCCCCCTTCGTCGCGGCCACCCGGGGGTGGCCCCTGTCTGGGAGACAAGCCCATGTCAGCACGCCCGCAACCTGCCGCGAGCCTCCGGGAGTCGGCCCTGCAGCGCCGCCTGCCGCCACACCAGGCCATGGACCAGCCCACCTTGACCTGGATCGCGGCCAACCGGCCCGCCGCAACCGCGCGCACGGAGGCCGTCCTCGATCCGCCCATTTTCCTGACGCCCGAGCTCGGCTGGTTCACCCGCGAGCAGGCCGCCGATGGCATCCACGGCGTACTGCACAACGCGCGAGTCTGTCTCCTGGCCGATCTGCTGGCGCGCCACCACGGCCTGGACGCCGAGCAGAGTGCCGCCCTGCGGGTGGCGGCGGCCGTCCACGACTGTCGCCGCCACGACGACCGGACCGATCCCGAGCATGGGCAGCGGGCCGCCTACTGGCTCGCCCGCCACCACCGGACCGTCACCGCCTCGTTCGGCCTGCACCTGCCGGCCGAGGCGGTGCCGACCGCCTGCATCGCCATCAGTCTGCACAACGTCGACTACGCCGACTTCTCGGCCGCCCAGTGCGAGGCGTACGCGCGGGCCCCGCGCCTGACCGACCTGCTCAAGGCCGCCGACTGCCTGGACCGCTACCGGCTGCCCCTGGACCGCTGGTGGCCCGACCCCGCCCGTCTGCGCGTAGATGTGCCCGCCTGGGTGTACGGCGTCGCCTTCGATCTGGTGATCGCCAGCGAGCAGGCCCGCCTGGACGGCGCTTCGCACCACGATGCCCTCACCCACGCCCGCCGCATCGTCTTCCACCTGTCATAGGAGCCCCGCTATGGACCGTGAGGTCTCGACCCTGGTCACACCTGTCGCTGCCGACCCGGTATGGGAGAGCGCCCACACCGACTACAGCCCCGGCCATCGCCCGCGCCCGGTCCCCGGCGGCTTGGCCGCCGACGACACCGAATGGCGGTCCTACCTGGAGCAGCACACCTCCAACGGCTGGCTGCTGCGCGCCGGCTCGCTGCTGGAGACGCTGGCCGGCGGCCGACCGATCTACCTCATGCACACCACCGCCTACCTGGAGGCCATCCGAGCCAGCGGCCAGCTCTACCAAGCCCCCGGATGCCTGGTCGGGGCCTTGTACTGCGCCCTGCTGACCCCGGCCCCCTCCGGCGGGCTGCGGCCTCACAACCTGGGGGCCTGGCTGCTGGCGAACAAATCCCACCGGAACGTCCTGGTCTTCGAGGTCACTCCCGATGGGCCAGTACCGGCCAAGGGGATCGACTACCTGCGCCTGGGTAACGTGCATCTGGCCGCCTACCACGGCCATCGCGCCTTCCTCACCCCAGCCGAGGACGACCAGCTCCGCAGCGCAGCCGTGCAGCGGGTACGGCAGGCTGCCGGCGTCCTGGACATGCTGCTCGCCAGCGCGTGCGGGGCCGTTGTGCCGCCTGACCGGTTCCTGGACCAGCTCGCCGACGGGGTACCGCTGGTGCCGTTCCTGGGCTACTTGTACTTCGAGACGGTGGCGGAGTACCTGATGCTGCACTCGACCGGCCCGCAGAGCCGGGCCTGTGCCGAGGCCGGAGAGATGAACACCCTCCTGTCCAAGGACCTGGCGTTTGCCGCGGTCGACACGATGGGCGAGCTGTTCGACCTGGCGCTGTTCCGGCCCCGCCATGCGCGGTTGTGCGAACTGATCGACCAGATCGAGCCGGGTCTGGTCGACGGCGCGGCCGAGTACACCCGCCGCCGCCTCTCGCACCTGTTCGCCAGCGTGGCGCTGGACCCTTCCCAGGACGCCAGCGCCGTCACCTTCGGCCAGGCCACGTTCGACACGCTGGCCCGCAGGGCACCCGGATTGCTGGGGCAAATGCTGTTCCGGATGCTCCGCACCAACCCGCGCTATCCGCAGCTGTATCCGGCCTTCGAGCAGCCCAAGGCCAACGGCGCGACCGCCTTCTGGAACACCCACGGCATCCCCGCCCCCTTCAACGGGGTGATCCCCAAAGGGGAGATCGGCCTCAACATGGCCTGGCCCGCCGGCGCCCGTGTCTGGACCGCCGAGTCCTGTGAGCAGGGGCTGCTCCATCCCGTTGAGGAGCTGACGCTTGCCCTGGTGCCGCGCTTGTCGGATCTGCGGGACACCGCGTTGGGTCGCGCCCGATTCGCATCCGACACTGAGCAGCGCCGCCGGCACTGACCTCGGCGATGGAACTCCGCCTGCCCGGGTTCCAGGTCCCGACCTGAGGTAGTCTCGACCCTTTCCTTTTCCCCGACGCGGGACGCGGCCGAAGGACCGCCACCTTCGGCCGAAAGGGACAGAAAGGGCGAAGCGAGCATGACGGTTGGCCGGTGCACCCACAGCCTGGAATTCCGCGATGAGGTCGTGGTCAAGCGCTATGCATCATGGGGGCGCGGGGAGCCTCACCGGGAATGGCTGGCGCTCACTCTGCTCGCCGAACACACGCCCGGCCTGGCCCCGGCCCCTGTGGAAGCCGCGCTCGACGGCGACCCGCCCATGATCGTGATGAGCAGGCTGCCTGGCACGGTCCTGCGCGGCCAGCACGCCACCGACGAGCAGATCAAGGCGATGGCTGCCGCGCTGACCCGGTTGCACCAGATCCCGTTCCAGGTGGTGGAGAGGCTTGAGCCCGCCCCCTGGGGGCCGGCAGCGGCCTTGAACAAGACCCGCGCCTGGGCCGACAAGCAACCCGACCTCGGCAATGACCCCCTGGTGCAGGAGGCGTTCCGCGCAGGGGCGGCCTGGCTCGCATCTGCGGCCCCCGACGAGCTCACCACGAACCCACTGCCGCCCGTCCTCGGGCTGGCGGACGGCAACCGAGCGAACTACATGTGGGACGACCACGAGCACCATGTGCGGCTGATCGACTGGGAGGACTCCGGGCGCAGCGACCGCGCCTTCGAACTCGGCGAAGTCCTTGAACACGTCTCTCGCCACGACGGCACCTTGGACGCCGACCAGCTACTACCCCACCTCGATCTGGCCCCGGGAGAAGGCGAGCGGGTGCGCGACTTCCGCCGCCTGATCGCACTGGGCTGGTTTCTGCAGCTCGGCCCCCACGGGCCGGCGACACCCCACAACCCGGTCGGCACCCTGAAACGGCAGGCGGAGAGGGTTCTGCAACTGCTCGGCTAACAGCGGGCATAGCCGTGAGGGCTAGACAGCGGGGGAAGTCTCGCCCCCACAGTGGGCCGGGGTTCCGGGTACCGGCGGCAATCGGAACCCCTGCACGCCATGAGCTCTCGGAATCGCACGAGAAAGTTCACAGCCGTATGAGGGCAGCACAAGATCGGACGGGCCAGCGAGCACCATCGACACACTTAGCAGGCGAGAACACGAGGTGCTCACCCTGATGTCCAAGGCCTCGGCAATGTCGGGGGTGGCGGCATGTCACGTGGCTCGCTGCGTTCGCTGGCCGAGACGATCGACGCCATCAAAGCGGGAGGCATCACGTACTACTACGACGACTGGCGGGCGGGCATGCCCTCACACCAGAGATCATCCAATGCCTGCCTGAAAGACCCTTGGAGGACAGCCGACGCACCCAGCACTTCACCTACGTGCTCGACGTCACCAGTACCGACGGCCGCCGCGCCCGCGGCTTCGTCCAGGGCCCCGACACCCACGGCACGACTGCGGTGATCGCCGTCGAGAGTGCCCGCCGTCTCATCGCCATCCCGCGCCAAGCCGGGAGTACTCGCACCCGCCCAGGCGTTCCAGGCGAGCGCCTTCCTCGACTTCCTTATCCCGTACGGGATCCAGTGGACCGTCGAGGACGCGCCAACACCCTGACAATGAGCCTTCTCCGGTAACGATCAGCCACCGTGTGATCGTCTGGACGGCTCGCTGGATTGCACGAAGGTCCCAGAACGCCGCGAAGCCCCGGCCTTCGGTCGCACAGTCGCACACCGTGACCTGCGGCGATGCTGCTCGTTCGGGCTCTGTGGCGCGATTCTTACCGGCGGGCCTCCTTGCACACCGCCTCGACGTTGTTGCCGTCCGGGTCATCCACGAACGCGCAATAGGCGCCATACTCCGGCCACAGCCGGGGCTCGTGCCGGGATGTGCCACCGGCCGAGAGTGCGGCCGCGTGGAAAGCATCGACCGCGGCCCGGTCGCGAGCGGTGAACGCGATGTGCGCGCCCCGTGTCACCACGGCGTCGCCCGCGGGATACAGGCCGAATGACGGGGTGTCCAGCTCCTCTTCCCAGAACTCCGCTCCGCCGTCGGCCGCTACTCCAACGACGCCGAGGGGCTTCAGCGCGGCGGTGTAGAAGCGCGTGCTCGCCTCGAGGTCCGAGGCGATGAAGGTCACATGGTGGATGAAGGGCCATCGTTCTGTCATGACCGCGGAGTCTACGAGAGCCGAGGCCAGATCCTGGTGCCGGACCTCACGTTCCTCACGGCTCGCGACCACCTGCCGCGCGTTCGCTGCCGTGCCAGGTGGCCCTCATCGATCTTGCGGGGAAGGGAGGCCGGCATCCCGTGGCAGCATCTTCCCCAGGGCTTCACAGGAGGGCGAACTGGGCCACAGCGCGTACGCCCTCCTCAAAACGCCGCGCCTCATTCCGGTCCACGGCAAGATCGACGGGCTTTGCCCTTTTCCGGGTCGTGAGTTGTCGGGGTTCCTGAACAGTGCTCGGACGGGGGCATCCTGCCGGACGAACTCGCGGATGATCGCCGAACCGCTGAGCCCGGTCGCTCCAGTGACAAGAAGCGAGACTACGTAGATGACCTGCTCGGGCACCTCGGCCGCTGGGGCCGCCGCGTCCCCATCAGGCGAACGACGATGACGCTGGGCCCCGACTCCCTGATGCTCGCCATGGAGAGTCACCTCGCCCCCGCCCGGCTGGCCGGCCTGGACGCCACGTTCCTGATGGACCTCGGCGAGGACGTCTTCGCCGTCCACATCGCCGAGGGCGAGCTCACCATCCGGGGGCGAGCCGGCACGATGTGATGCGACCGTCCGCACCGACGCCGCCACGGTCAAGGAGCTGGTGATCGTCGGGCATCCCGTCAGCGAGCTCGGCGACCGGCTGGCGGTCACCGGTGAGAGCAAGGCTTTCCAGCGACTGGCGGACGCCCTCGTCGCGACCTGACGATCAGACGCCGGCGCTTACTGGTGGCGGCCGTACAGGAGAGGACGGCCACCGCTCAATCCCCGACCTGGCCGGTCGGGCTCGGGCCGCCGAGTCCGGCGAGCAGTTCGCGCAACAGCCCGGCGAGTTGCTCGCGGCGTTCGGGTACGAGGTGGCTGACGAGGTGGGCCTCGGCCGAGAGCAGGTCAGCGACGACGTGGTCGAGCAGGGCGTTGCCGGCGTCGGTGAGGGTGACCGCGCGCGCGTGGTAGCCCGATCCGGCGGTGGTGCGTTCGACCAGCCCTGCCCTGACCGCGCGTTCCACGCGCTGGGTGATCGCGCCGCGCGTCACCATGCACGCGTCGGCCAAGTCGCCTGGGCTCATCCGGTACGGCGGGCCGGCGCGCCGCAGCGTCGACAGCAGGTCCAAGGTCGCGACGTCCACGCCCAAGTCGGCGAGGATACGGCGGCGCTCGTCGCCGAAGGCCTTGGCGGCCCACCAGATGCGGGTGATGATTCCGATCGACTCCACCGGGACGCCCGGCAGCTCGCGCCGCCAGGCGTCCTGGATCGCGTCGGCCCGGTCGGGGAGCGGCTCATCGGCCACGTTCGGCGCCGCCGTTCACCTGCATGATCTGCGCGGTGACGTGTCCAGCGCCAGGCGAGGCGAGCCAGTGCACGGTCTCGGCGATATCCTGCGGCGTTCCGGCCCGGCCGGTGTCGGTCTGTGCGATGAGCGTCGCACGGCGCTCATCGTTCAGACCGCCGCCGAAGAACTCGGTGTCCTCGATGAAGCCCGGGGCGACGACGTTGACCGTGATGCCGCGCGGTCCCAGGGCGGCGGCGAGGTCGAACGCGTACGGGTGCAGAGCCGCCTTCATAGGGCCGTACGAGCTGCCGCCCGAGCCTCGCAAGGCCGCGATCGAGCTGACGAACACGACTCGCCCGGACGCGTTCAGCAGATCGCGGAACGCCTCGGTCGGCAGCACCGCCGTCAGCACATTGGCCCGGAAGTTCCCCGACCAGCGCTCCGCGACGTCCTCGCCGGCGCCGGCCCCCTCGACGTTGCCGCCCGCGTTGTTGACCAGCACGTCGATCGTGCCGAAACGCTCGGCCAGGTCGGCGCGCACCCGCTCGACCTCGGCGGGCTCGCCCAGGTCGGCCGGCAGCGCGATGCCGCCGAGTTCATCGGCCGCCCTTTCCAGCACGTCGGCACGCCGGCCGATGAGTATCACGCGGTCGCCGCCGGCCGCGAAACGCGCCGCTACCGCTTTGCCGATGCCGGTGCCGCCGCCGGTCACCACTACTGTCCGCGTCATCTCGATCTCATCCTAAGTTTAGGTCTAAAGTCACTCTACTCCAGCCGGGCATCCGAACGAAAAGTCCCCGTTAGCAGAGCGGAGTTGAGCCGCTTGCCGTGACTTTCCGTTCGGATGCGTCTCCGGGTTTGTGCAGGTCACGGCCCTCAGCTGTCGACTGGAAGGCGGCCGCTGAAGGTGTCCAGCCCTGTCAGTTCGGCCGACAGGGTCCACAGACGGGCCGCCGAGCCCGGGTCGAGGGCCCAGGGCTTGACGCCGCCGATGAGCATGTCGTCGGTGGTGGCGGGTTCCGCGAGGTCGCAGTCCTGGCAGTATGCCCCGCCGTACGAATCGAGCAGGGGTGAGGTGGCCGCCCAGACGGCGGTGGCGGCGCCCTGGGCCGGGGTTTTGAAGCCGTCGGCGTGCTGGCCGTCGGAGGAGATCCAGCCCTGGGCGATCTGCTGTGCGTGGGGGATGCGGCGTTGCAGCGGGGTGAGGATGCTGCCGGGGTGGACCGCGAAGGCGCGCACGCCGAGGGTGTTCAGATGGACGGCGAACAGGGCGTTGGCCGTCTTCGACTGCCCGTAGGCGAGCCAGTGGTCGTAGCCGTGGCGGAAGTGGGGGTCGTCCCAGCGGATGTCCGACAGGAAGTGCCCGGACGAGGCGACGGACACCACCCGCGCGTCGGGCATCAGCAGGGCCGGGCGCAGGTGGTTGACCAGCACGTAGTGGCCGAGGTGGTTGATGGCGAGATGGGCCTCCCAGCCCGGGCCGACGAGCGTGTCCGGGTAGGCCATGACGCCCGCGTTGCCGATGAGGATGTCCAGGGTCCGGCCGGTTTCAAGGAAGGTCTCGGCGAACGCCCGGATGCTGCCCGGGTCCGCCAGGTCGAGTTCGCGGACCTCTGTCCCGGGTATCCCGGCCAGCGCCTCGCTCGCCACGCCGGGGCGGCGGGCGGGCACGATGACGTGCGCTCCAGCACGGGCCAGTGCTCGTGTGGCCTCCAGTCCGAGGCCGGAGTAGCCGCCAGTGATCAGCACATTCTTGCCGGACATATCATGACCGGTCAGGACATCTCCCGCCGTACTGTGGGCGCCGAATCCCGAACCGAGCTTGTGTTGCGCGATTGCCATGCGGTCGACCGTAAGATGTAGAGTGCAATCTAGGTCAAGCTGTGGTGGTACGGCATGCGAACCGACGGACTCTCCATCGGCGACGTCGCCAAGGCGACCGGGCTTGGCGTCCACGCCCTCCGCTTCTTCGAGCGCGAGGAAATCTTCCTCCGCGAGATCCCCCGCACCGCCGGCGGCCAGCGCCTTTACTCACGTGCAGACGTGGAATGGCTGCTTCTGTGCAACCGGCTCCGTGACTCCGGCATGCCGATCGCCACGCTGAAGCGCTTCGCCGCGCTGGTCCGGTCAGGACCGGGCAACGAGAATGAGCGTCTCGCCCTCCTGGAGGAACACGAGCGCGCCGTCCGTGACCGGATCGTCGGACTGACCGCCAGCCTGGAGATCATCCACGGCAAGGTCGTCACCTACCGCCGCCACATCGAGGACGGCACCGCCGAGGGGGTCTGGGCTCCCTAGCCCCTCGTGGAACGCGGAAAGTCGATAGCGATCATCTTGCCGCCCACGGGCCCGAAAGCGTCACCCGGGCATGGCAACAGTTCCATGAGACCGTCCCTGACGCGCAGGTCATCGTCGAGGACATGGTCGTCGAGGGGAACACCGCCGCTGTCCGCACGAGCGTGCGGGGCGTTCCCGGCCAGCAGCAACCGACCATGCTGGAGATCTTCCGGGTGCGCGACGGGCGTATCGCTGAACTGTGGGCACTGCCCTCCCTACGCCGCGACTCCTGAAGTCCGCCCGGAACCACGACCGAGATCTATCGCAGAGCTACTCGGCGGCTGGGACACGTTCGGGAGAAGCCCTCGGGTGATCGAGGTTGCCGGTCAGCCGGTGTTGGCGTCGGTGCGTGCACGGGTCTGGGCCAGACGGTAGGAATCGGTGCCGGTCTCGATGATGTTGCCGGCGAAGGTGATGCGGTCAACGATGGCAGCACAAAGACGCGGGTCGGTGAAGGTTTTGGTCCAGCCAGAGAAGGACTCGTTGGAGGCGATGGCGACGCTGTTCTTCTCTTCGCGCTCGGTAAGGACCTGGAAGAGGAGTTCGGCGCCGTGACGATCGAGTTCCATGTATCCAAGCTCGTCGATGCAGAGCAGGTCGACGTGCCGTAGCGGGCAACGGTCTTGGCGAGTTGCTTGTCGTCAGCGGCCTCGACGAGTTCGTTCACGAGCTTGGTAGCCAGGGTGTAACGGACTCGGTAGCCCTTCATCGAGGCCGTAGGCACCCAGGAGTCGATGTTGCAGGCCATCCGCGCCACCCGTCCCGGCGGGCACGTCGGCTACGTCGGCGTCTCCCACGGCGTCGAACTGCCGGGTGAGGAGCTGTTCTTCTCCGCCGTGCACCTGCACGGCGGCCCGGCACCGGTACGCCGCTTCCTGCCCGAGCTCATCGGCCTGATCTGGGACCGGACGATCGACCCCGGCAAGGTCTTCGACCTCGACCTCCCGCTGGAGCAGGCCGCCGAGGGCTATCGGGCGATGGACGAACGCCGCGCCATCAAGACCCTGCTCCGTCCCTGACGGCCCGACCGCGGGTCACGGCTCTATCCGCCGATCTTCCCCGAGTACTACGGCAAACCCCCCGGTGGGCCATCCAGATCCGCAAGGACCCGCCCGTCCAGCAGGTGATCTACTTGGTGAGGCCGGTCCATCCACACCCGCCAGGTGTGAGTACCGCTGCACTTGGCCGGCAGGGAAACGCTGGCGTGGGGGGCGTGGGGGGCGTACCAGCCGTCGTCGTTCACGGTGTCCCGGCCCCACCAGACCCTGCGCTCAATGCGGATCTCGCTGCGGTGGATGGGGAGGCGGCTGCGGGGCGCCGGTCACGCCCGTCATCCGTTCAACGAACGGTGTTCCGAGGCTGTTGGATCGCTGGGGTTGCTGAACGAGTCTCGCTCGCGAACTGCGCGGCCATGGGCATGCGCAGTGCCGCCGCTGTCGCTACGAGCAGGGCCACCAGCAGGACGATCGCCAAAAGGACCTGCCCGTGCAGTCCGAGGACGAAGACCGTCCGGTCGGCGAACTCCGGGTCGTAGGTGGCGGTGCCGGGGAACAGGAGCGCACCGATCATGCCGAGCCACGGGATGGCCAGGACGGCGGCTGCGCGCAGCAGCGGGTCGCGGCCTGGGCGTAGCGCGAGGGCCAGGCCGGTGAGGCCGAGGAGCACTGTCATCACCATGTATTGGGCATCGTGGAATTTGGCATGGGGCGGCCAGGCGGGGTTGAAGGCGTGCTGTGCCGCCAGGTCGGGGATGACCAGGTCGGCGAGCACGGCGCCGACCGTCGTGATCGCTGCGACGGCGACGATGAGGATTCGTGGGAGAAGCATCAGATCGTCCAGGTGTAGGCGGGGGTGAGTGAGCGGTCGAAGAACCTGTTGGGCAGGAGGGGAAGAACCGCGTCCCGCAGGGTGGTCAGCGACGTGGAGGCCCAGTGCGCGGCGGCTCCGGCCTGGCGGGAACGGCGGACGATCAGCTGGGTGCGCGGCCTGCGGGCGCGATCGTAGGCATGAAGTCCCGCGTGTAGGCCGAGCGTGTCCACGGTGTGCGCGAGCGTGACCGCGTCCTCGAGTGCCTGGCAGGCTCCCTGCCCCAGGTTGGGGGTCATGGCGTGGGCCGCGTCTCCGAGAACGGCCACGTTCCCGGAGACGTATGTGGGCAGCATCGGCAGTTCGTGGGTGTCGTGTTGCAGCACCGCCTCCTCGTGCGCGGAGTCGAGCAGCGCGGGGATGGGCCGGTGCCAGCGGGCGAAGCGTTCGCGCAGCTCATCCAGGCCGACGCGGGAGCCGGCCGGGGCGTTGGCCATCAGATAGCAGTAGATTCGACCGTCGGGCATCGGCACGTGCCCGAACCGTTCGCCCCTGCCCCACGTTTCCACGCTCCCCTCGACAGGGTGAGGTGGGGCGATGAGACGCCAGGTGGTGTAGCCGACGTAGCGCGGCCCGGGGAGGTCGGGCCAGAGCGAACGCCGGGTCACGCTGTGCACTCCGTCGGCCCCCACTACGAGATCCGCGGTGGAGGCGCCGTCGCTGTGGTGGACGACGCCGTCGGGTTGCACGTGCTGTACGTCGGTGCCGGGCCGCAGAGCCTCGGCCGGCACGGCCGCTCTCAGCAGGTCGACCAGGGCGGCCCGGTGCACGGTCACCCACGAGCCGAAGCGGCGCTTGAGGTTGGCGACGTCGTTGCGGATCAGCCAGTCCCCGCGCCTGCTGCGGATGCCCGCGAGCGGGTCGGCCAGTCCACCGGCGCGCAGCCGCTCGCCCAGGCCGAGGGCGTCCAGCGCGCGCAGGCCGTTGGGCTGGATGGTCAGCCCGGCGCCCACCTCGGTGAACTCGGCGGCGCGTTCGAGGACTTCCACCTGCCAGCCACGCTGGTGAAAGGCGACGGCCGTGGCGAGTCCGCCGATGCCGCCCCCCACGATGATCACTTTCATGTTCAGGTCTCCGTGACGGTTAGTGCAGGCCCCGCTTGCCCAGGGCCCAGAACGGTTTGGTCTTGATCGCGGTCCGTGGCCAGTTGCGCTCGCGTACCAGGAAGTCGCGCACCAGCTGGCAGGTTCTGGCCTCGCCGGCCACGTAGGCGGCGCCGGCGTTGCCCGGCAGGTCGAGCTCGGCCGCGGCTGCGAGCAGGACCCGGGAGGCGATGGCGGGGGCGCCGTGGCGGTGAACGCGGCGCAGTGGCGGCGACCCGGGCAGGGGCAGGTCGTGCTCCGGGGTCTCGCTCTCCAGGACGCCGAACACCTGGGCCGAGGTTTCCAACGCTCTGATCATCGGGCCGAAGGCGGCGCTGGCGGTCTCCTCCCCGATGAAGACGTGGTAGGCCGCTTCGCGGGTGAAGAAGTCGCCCTGCGGCCACCAGAAGGTCGTCCGGTCCCCGGGCTGGGCCGCCCGCGCCCACGTCAGGCCGATGCCGTCGCCCGCATACAGGTGGACGCGCAGTTCGATCGCCGTCCTGCCGGGGGCGAGGTCCCAGATCGTGTAGGTGCGCATGGTCTCGGCCGGGCGCAGGATGCCCGCCATCGACAGCGGATCCTTCAACTGGATCCTGATGTGCTGCCCGGGTGTGTAGGGGAACGCGATGGGTTGGTCGGTTTCCAGCCGGATCCGGCGCATGGCGGGGGTGACCTGCTCGGCGACGGTGACGGTCGCCTCCATGGCGTACTTGCCGAACAAGCGGTCGCGCAGCGTGGCGGCCATGTCAGGAGTCCTTACGCCGCCGGAGGTAGGCGGATCTGGACATCCGCCACCACACCGCCGCGACCAGCCCCACAACCGCGAGAACGATCCACCACTGAGGTTCCACGAAGCCCTCCTTATTGCCTCTAGATTACTTAGAAGCATTAAGGAAACATAGATGCTCTAAGATGTCAACGGCGCCCAAGGAACGACAAGAAGGGGTGCGGCCCTGACTCACACGGGGGGTGACGCACACCACATGGTCACCCCGTCACAGGAGCCACGGGGGCGGGATCTTCATGGGCAGGGCGGCGACACATCACACGCCCAGAACGAAAGGGACTTCAACCCATGAACGAGTACGCGTCACAGCCGAAGGTGGCCCTGATCACCGGCGCGAACAAGGGAATCGGCCGCGCGGTCGCCGAACTGCTGGCCGCACAGGGGGTGACCGTCCTGGTCGGCGCCCGTGACCCGCGCCGCGGCGAGGAAACCGCGGCGGCGATTCGCGCCACGGGCGGCGACGCCCACGCGATCGAACTGGACGTCACCAGCCCGTCCACCGCCCAGGCGGCCGCCTCCTGGATCGACGACCGCTTCGGCCGTCTGGACGTGCTGGTCAACAACGCCGGTATCACCGGATCCGGTCAGGCCGCGCCCCAGGACGCCCTCGACCGCGTCCCCAGCACTGTCGACGTGGAACTGGTCCGCGAGGTGTTCGACACCAACGTCCTCGGAGTGATCACCGTGACCAACGCGGTGCTCCCGCTGCTGCGGCGATCCCCCGCCGCGCGGATCGTCAACCTCTCCAGCCACGCCGCTTCGCTGGCGATGACGGCCGAGGTCGACGGGCCCATGTCGGGGCTGACGTCGGCGGCCTATTCTCCGTCCAAGACCGCGCTGAACGCGCTGACCCTGCAGTACGCCAACGAGCTACGCAAAGAGAACATCCTGGTCAACGCCGCCGCCCCCGGCTACGTCGACACCGACATCAACGGCCACAGCGGCTTCCTCACCCCGGCGCAGGGCGCGGCCGTGGTGGTGCGCCTGGCCACCCTCGGCGAGGACGGCCCGACCGGCGGGTTCTTCAGCGAGGACGGCCCACTGCCCTGGTAGCGAACCGGCCGGAGGACGTGGTCGAGCGTGCGACGATAAGGATTCAGGGTGACAATGACACTCGAGTTCCCCCTTCTGCTGCGACTGATCGACGAACGCTCGACCGCCTTCCGCGCCGCGGTCGCCTCCGCGCCCAGCCTCGACGTACAGGTGCCGACCTGCCCCGAGTGGACGCTGTTCGATCTGGCGCAGCACATCGGCGAGGGACGCCGCGACTGGGCCGCCACCGTCGCCGCAGGGCCTGCTCCGGCCAAGTCCGCAGCGGCGGGCGCCCCGGCGGCGCCTCGGGAGCGCGAGGCGCTGCCGGCCTGGTTGGCGGAGTCCACGGAGCAACTGCTGGACGCCCTGCGCAAGGCCGGCCCGGATCGCGGTTGCTGGACGTGGTGGGAGACGTCGCAGTCGCCGCAGACCTCCGGTGCCGTGGCTCGGCACCAGCTCCAGCAGATGGCGGTGCACACCTACGACGCCGAGATCACCGTGGGTGCTCCGCAGCCGCTGCCGGACGAGGTGGCGCTCGACGGTGTCGACGAGTTCCTGTCCACCTGCGTCGCGACGACGAGTGCCTGGCCGCACAAGCCCGCTGCCATCGACTTCCACGCCTCCGAGGGCCGCTCCTGGCGCCTCTCGCTCTCCGCCGATGGCGCACGGACCGCCCGCCTCTCCGGGCCCGGCACCATGCCGGCCACCGCTGCCTCCGCTCGGGGCACGGCCAGCGAGCTGGTCCTCATCCTGCACGGCCGTATCCCGTTCGACTCCCTGGAGCTCGACGGCGACCGACGTCTCTTCGACCAGCTCAGCGCCTGGGACCCGAACGAGTAGGACGGCCTTCGGGTGTGTCAGGCCGAGCGAGCGACCACCGCTGCCGCGCATGCCGTGTCAGTTCGCCGGGCGGCGCAGGAAGAGCCACGCCAGCACGGCGCCGGTGAGTACGAGTGCCGCGTTGACCAGGATCGCGGCACTGACCCCTTCCAGGACGGTGCCGCCGCCTGCCATCCCGGCGGTGGTGACCGCGCTCATGATGGGGATGCCCATGGTGATGCCGATCTGCTGGGTCATGGTGGCGAGGCCGGTGGCGAGGCCCTGCTCACTGTCGGCCAGTCCCGAGGTCGCCGCGACCATGAACCCGACGATGGCCAGCATGTTGCCGACGCCGCCGATGAAGGTCGCGACCAGGAGCAGGGCGAGGGAGCCGCGATCGTCGCCCAGCAGGAACAGGGACGCGGTGGCCGCGGCCTGGATGGCGAACCCTGTGGTGAGGACTGTCCTGATGCCGCACTGATCATGATTCCGGCCCTGGTCAATGCACTGCTCGGCGTCCGCCGCGGGTAACGGGGATGCTCCGCTGTGGCCCGTGACGGCTCCACCGGCGGCTGCTCGCGTCAGCGGGCGTGCACCGGTCACCTGCCGGTCGTCACTGCCGGCGCTGCTTCTCGTACACGTCGATGGCCTTGCCCAACTGGGCGAACTTCTCGGTGAACCAGACGTTCTCGACGCCCGTCGAAGGACGGTTCGCGTCGACGTACTGGTAGCCGAGGTTGGAGAACATCGCGACGATGTAGGTACGGCCGCCCTTGCCGGGCAGCGCCTTGACGATACCCGCCTCCGCGCCGGAGTTGTTCACCCAGCCGTTCTTGTGCGCGTACGTGACCTCGGCCGCGTCGTTGCAGGGCCGGACGTCGTGGCCGTACGAGATGCCCTGGCCGGGAATCGTCACGGTGCCGTCGGCCTCGATCCAGCGCTCCGGCGTGACCTGCGGGATGCCCTGGGCGGGGTAGGCCGCGCCGCACCAGCTGGTGGTCGAAAGGGCGATGTTCATGCCCTGATCGGCCAGCTTGCCCTTGAAGAACTCGCGGGAGGCGTCGCTGAGCACGCCCCTGGTGACCTGCTTCCCGTCGGGAGCCGTCCACAGGACACCCCAGCCGCCGTTGACCAGCATCAGCAGCTTGGCCGTGTCGAGCGAGTTCATGGTGACAGGGTTGCCCCAGCGGGCACCGTTCGCCGGGTTCGTGTTCTTCAGCTGCATCGTCTCCAGACCCAGATCCTGGAAGGTCTGGTTGAGCCCTTCGACCGCGCCACGGTCGTGCAGCAGCTTCACCAGCGCGCAGGTGGCGCCGTTGGACGACCAGGTCAGCGAGGCGTCCAGATAGTCGCGGACCGTGTCGCTGCCGGCCCCGCCACAGAGCGAGCTGATCGTCGTCGGCTCGTAGGCGTAGGTGTCGTCGAGCGCGATCTCCCCCTGGTCCACCAGGCGCAGCACGCCGAAGGCCACCATCAGCTTCAGTACGGACGCCGGGTAGGGGGACATGAAGTCGATGGGGGCGTTCTCACGACCGGGCACCACGTCGATGGTCCCCTGGCCCTTGTTGGCGTACCAACCGGCGTCGTCCCACTGCCGCCAGCGCACCTGGGTGGTGCGCAGGTTGCGGTCCACCGGCACGATCTCCCCGTCCGGGTACTGCGGGCTCATCAGCACGGTGCCGGAGGAGACGGCGCGGCCGAGCCTGTCCAGCTCTATGACGGTCAGGTCGATCTGCGGCTGCTGCGAGATCGGCGCGGCGGCCGTGGCCGCCGCGCGCAGCTCCGCCTGCTTCGGCGGCCGCACTGCCGCCTTCTCCTCATTCTCGTCGGCGCTCCGCTGCCGCAGGGCGTTCAAATCGGCCGTGCTCGCGGGCGGGTTGGTGTCCAGAACCTGCTCGAACCTCAACCGGTCGAGGGTTCGCTGCAGATGGCTCGCGAGACCGGTGCCGCCCGTCTCCGCCGCAGCGGTTTCCGCCGGTGCCGCTACCGCCGGCGGAGCCGTGACGAGGCCGCCCACCAGCACTGCCGCAGCGGCGAGACCGGCCAGGCTTTTACGGTGATATTTCGATCTTGTGATGTGCACCGCGCCACTCTAACGAGCGAATCTATCTGATGGTCAAATATGTCCGAAAACCTCTAATACGGGGCAGATTTGCGACGACGCCTGATGCGGTGCGGCCCCACATGCGCGGCGCCGCACCGCATCGCTGTCAGCCGACGGCCCAGGCGCGGGTGATCGTCTGGGTCAGTCCGAGGCCCGCCGCGTCGGTCACCACCGCGCGGAGCGAGACGAACCCGGCCGTACCCGGGTTCGGCACCATGGCGGACCAGCCCGAGCCGGTGCGCACGACCGGAATCTTGCGCCAGCTCGCGCCGTCGTCCACGGACATCTCCAGCCGGACCGATGCCGCCCGTAGCGGCGCGGTGCCGGGGTTGCGTTCGATCCGGACGGGCAGGCGGGTCACGCTGCCGGGTTTGGCGCGGTTGGAGTCGTCCAGGCCCTGGGGGCTGTAGCGGACCGCGGTCAGCGGCAGCGGCCGCGTCTCGGTGGTGGTGGCGGACGGGAACGTCCACACGGACTCCACGCCGGTGGACAGCGCCGAATGCGGGACCTGCCTGCCCATCGATGCGGTCAGCGTGTACGAGCCTCGCCCGGCGGGGAGGTCGGCGCGCAGTTCGCAGCCTGCCGGCTCGTAGATCGAGCAGCCGGCGAGGCCGGCGGTGGCCAGCACCTGACCGTCCTTGGCGAGGGTGGCGGTGCCGGTGGCGGCGGTGTCCGATCCCGTCCGATTCGCGCCTCCGTCGGAGAACAGGCCGACTCCGGAGAAGGTCAGCTTGTCGCCGGTACGGTCGCCGCCCGGCAGCAGGAACGACGGCCCGGTCACCGCGGTGTTCCAGACCTCGCGCGTCTGCCCGCGCCTCATGAGCCTGCCGCCGTCGAACATCAGCGAGGTGCCGACCTCCAGCCCGCTCTCGTACGTCAGCCCCGGGCTGCGGTAGTGGATGAGCGTGCCGGGCAACGCGATGTCGCCGACCAGCCGCCACAGGGTCGAGCCGGGGAAATCAGGGTCGTGCAGTCCGGCCAGCGGAGTGCCCGTGGCCGCCACTCCTGAGGCCCGGTAGGTCGCGGTGACCTTCGCCAGATCCGTCCGCCTGACGTTGTAGGCGGGATTCTCGGGCAGGCCGTCGGTGCGGCGGTCGACGAGGCTGTAGACGTACGGGCTGGGAGAGACGTCCTTGTGGAGCCACATGGTCTCCAGGCTGTAGGTCAGACCGGGCCGATGGCTGGGAACGACGAAGAAGTCGGTGTTGACGTCGCCGCCTATCGACCACGTGGAGTTCCAGGCGCCGTGGGCCAGGGTGAGGCCGTAACCGCGCTGAAGTTCGGCGCTCGGATCGTCAACCGCGATCTTGGCCGCATTGCCCTGGCGCATGTCCACTGTGAGCTGCTGGTCGCCGCCGTCGATCTTCAGGTTGGAGTCGGCGATCGTCATGACCCAGCTCCCGTCGATCTTCTCCAACGCCTCGGTGTAGAAGTTCCAATCGCCCTCGGGCAGTCGTGTCTTGGCCACGCCGTCCCGGAAGGGCGGCTGGTGGATGATGCCGGTCTTCGCGTCGTAGATCTGACCTTGGATGGGGTTGATCGGCCGGCCCTGCCTGCCGAGGACCGTGATGGTGACCTCGTAGGACTCGGGCTCGACGTAGGCGCCGGCCAGGGTGCGGACCACCGTCTCGCCCGAACGGGCGGTGACCGTTCCCGGGTAGTCGCCCGGCGCCTTGCCGGTGGCGTCGATGATGAGCGTGATCGAGGACTCGCTCATGGCCGGAACCGTGACCTGGCCGGCCGGCAGCTTCAGCACCTCGCCCTCAGCCGACAGGTCCAGGGTGATCGGAGCGTCGCTCGCATTGGCGTACGTGATCGTCCTGGTCGTCACCCGCTCGCCGGTGGCATTCCACGGGAAGGCCGCCCAGACGTTGCCCTGTGCGGCCACGACCTGCTGCTTCAGCACGCGTACCAGGTCGATCAGACCGGCTCCCTGCTGATAGAGCGTCGCACCCTGAGCGGGCGCGGCGCTGCCGATCAGCGCGGCCTTGAGCTGCGCGCCCGTCCACTCCGGATGGCGCTGGGCCAGGATCGCCGCCGCCCCCGCCACGTGCGGGCTGGCCATCGACGTGCCGCTGAACGCCCGGTGGAGGCCGTCGGCGGTGCCCGCGGCGGCCGCGGCCACGATGTCCACGCCCGGCGCGGTCACCTCGGGTTTGATCGCGTGGTCGCTCACTCGCGGCCCCGGACTGGAGAACTCGGCCTGCCGCCCCTGTTTGTCCACGGCGCCCACGGTCAGCGCCGCCTCGGCGCTACCGGGGCTCAGCACCCTGCCGCCGGGTCCGTCGTTCCCCGCCGCCGCGACGAACAGCGTGCCGGTACGCTCCGACAGCGTGTTCACCGCCTGCTCCGGCGGGTCCAGATCGGAGCCGTCCGTGTCGCCGAAGCTCATGTTCACGACCTTGGCCTTGACCTCGACGGCCGCCCACTCCATGCCGGCGAGGATGGCCGAATCGGTCGGACCCGCGGCGCCGCCCACCTTCCCGATGGCCAGCTTCGCCTCCGGCGCCACACCCCGGTACTTCCCATCCCTGCCCGCCACGATCGAGGCGACATGGGTGCCGTGACCAATAGTGTCGCGGATGTCAGGATCGTCGCTGAAGTTGCGCTCCTGCACTACCGCGTCCTTCAGGTCCGGATGGTCGGGGTCGTAGCCGGAGTCGAGGACCGCGACGGTGACGCCCTTGCCCGTCATGCCCTGCTGCCACGCCTGCGGGGCGCCGATCTGCTCGACGCTGCGGTCCAGCGAGAACGACCTGCGGCCGTCCAGCCACAGCTTGGTACGCCCCGCCGCCAGGGCGCGGGCGCCACCGGCCAGTTCCTTCCACGTCTGAGCCGCGCCGGCCTTGGGCAGGCGAAGCGTGGTCATGCCCAGGCCGGCGAGCCGCCGCGTACCCTGTGCGCCCCGGAGCGCAGAGGCCGGGCCCGATGCCGACTGCATGATCAGCGGAATGTCACGGGTGTCGGCGTCGCCGTATCTCCACTGCAGCAACTGGGTGACGTCGAACAGCCGCTCGTCGAGCACCCCCTGCGTGACCAGGGTCTGGGCGTCGGACGGAATCACATACAGGTGCCCGTCGCGTACCTGGCTCGTGAAACCGACATCCTGCCGGCCGGGTCCGGGATCCACCCGGTGCCCGCGGCCGGCGACGACGACACGGTCACCGGTGATCAGAGTCACTCCGTTCGCCTGTTGGGCGGCAGCTCGCGCTTCCGGTGCCGGCGTCGGCGTCGGCGTCGGCGTGCCGCCCACGATCGTTCCCGCCAGGGCGACGGCGAGAAGCGCCTTACCTAAAATCATGATCTACCTATCGGTCGAAGTAGCAACTCACGCTCATGCTTCGCCGCAAGCCGGGATCTTCTTCCTTGAGGCATATGGCCGGTGGGACGCGGTGCACCGGCCGCCATCGTCATCTGGGGTCCGCGGACTCTTCCCGCAGGACGACAGGGCGAGGTGGCCTGCACGCGGGGGTCCTGGAGATGCTGGGCAACGGGAAGACGCTCGAGGTCTGTGGCATCGGCCCCGACGCCGGCTCGCTCGGCCATGACCACGACCTGGTAGTCGCAGAGCAGGCCGGTGGTGATCACCTCGTGGGAACTCAGGTGGCAGGCCACCGGCCCGAACAGCCGTTGATCGCTCATGGACAGCGCGCCGTCGGCTGCGGTGATGAAGGGCGTCGCGGTCATGAAATCCGTCCCGCCGAGGACGAACCGGCCGGTTCGGCGCGACCGCGTCCAGGCGGTGGTCCACGCCTGCCGCGGGGGCCTGGCGACCTGAGCCGCTCCTACCTGGGCGGCTGGTCCGTCCAGCCGGTGCTGATCGCGATGAATCCGTCAGGGGTTCCTGCCACGTCGCCGTCGTAGGTGTGGAGGTAGTTGGTGCGTGTCACCCGGGCGGTGCCGGGATCGACGACCAGCCTGATCTGCCGCTCCCCGTCGGTGTCGGTGATCAGCAGTTCCTCTCCGCCGTCGACCGTGCCCGTCCTGCTGACCTCCGGCATCGCGGCCAGGGCCCGGAACGCCGCCGAACGCACCTCCGCGGGCGCCGGCAGCTCCGTGATCAGCGAGATCAGGGGGAGGGCCTGAGGGCTTCGCTCCTCGGGGACGTCCGGGTCGCGGTCGTGCTCCGGAAGTTCGGCGATCCGCGCCCGCAGCGCCTCCGGGTCCGCCGGCAGCGCTTCCAGGTCCTCGAAGTCCAGCTCCGCGGCCTTGAGCGTGAGCGGACCCCGGCCGGCGACGACGGTACCGGGAGGGTCGCCCGGCCCGTTCCTGGACCAGCGCCGGCCGTCGCGGGTGGTCCAGCTCTCCTCCAGCGGCATCTCCGGATCGCTCCACCTGCGGGTGACGTGCCAGTAGTCCCCGGAAGCCTCGGGCGTACGTTCCGCGCTGACGGCCGCCATGAGCAGGACCTCCCGGCCCGAGGCCGGGGCGGTGGGGCTGGTCACGCCCGTGCCGACCAGGACGACGGCCGCCGCAGCGGCGGCCACCAGGCCGAGCCCCGGCGCCAGCCACCCGATCCGCCGTCGCCCGCGCCCGCGCGTCGTCCGGGTCTGGAGCCGGCCTCTGCTGCGAGCGATCGCCTCGGCGGACGGCTCGGGCTTGGCCAGCAGGGTGGCGAGGCTGGTGTCCAGGTCATCCATGGACGGTCTCCTTGTCGATGAGATGGTGGATCTTCGCGCGGGCCCGGCTGAGCCGGGAGCCGACCGTGCCGGTGGAGATGCCGAGGGCCTGGGCCACCTCGTCGTAGCTGAGCTCGCCCAGGGCGACGAGCAGCAGCACATCGCGCTCGCCGCTGGACAGCGCGGCCAGCGCCTCGGCCAGGCGCGGCTGCATGCGCTGGGTGGCGACCGCGGTGACGACCCGGTTCTCGTGCCCTTCCGCGACCGTCTCGGGATCCAGCCGGGCCAGCGCCCTGTAGTGGCGGGTCTCCTTGCGCCGGTGCCTGGCGATCAGGTTGGTGGCGATGCCGAACAGCCAGGGCCGCAGGTTCCCGCGTGCCGGGTCGAAGCGGCCACGCTGGTCGAAAGCCAGCAGGAAGGCATCGGCGGTGATGTCCTCGGCGTTCTGCGTGTCCAGGCGGCCGGCCACGTACAGGTAGATGTCGCGGTAGTAGCGGTCGTGCACGGCGGTGAACTGCTCGGGATCGCGCCTGAACCGGGCGGCCAGTTCGGCGTCCGTCACCTGTTCGCCCACGTCGGCGATCACGTTCTTGTCTCCGGCATATGCCTGCCTTCCGGGCGGTGGTCATGTTCACCCATCCTTCGCCGCAAGCCGGAATCGTCTTCCCGCCCGCCCGGGGCCCATCGATCGGCGACCGCCGCGAGGAGCCGGGTGGCCGTGCCGGCGCACCCGTCCGGGGCCGGCCTCGCCTCGGTGGGTCAGAATGTGCCGATGACGATCTCCGCTGACGACTCCGGTCCGGTCCGGATTGTGACGGCCGTTCTTCTCGACGGCGATCGGGTGTTGCTGTGTCATCGAAGCGCCGGACGCCGTTGGTATCCCGACGTGTGGGACCTGCCGGGCGGTCATGTCGAGGAGGGGGAGGATCCGAAAGAGAGCCTTGTCCGTGAGCTTCGTGAGGAGTTGGGAATCACGGTATCGGAGCCGTCCAGCCCGCCGATGCATGGGCTCCGGACCACGACGTTCGACATGCAGATCTGGCTGGTCGACCGGTGGGCCGGAACACCCGTCAACGCCGCGCCGGACGAGCACGACGCTGTGGCGTGGTTCGAGGCGTCCGACCTTGGCAGCCTGCGTCTCGCCCATGAGCCGTATCTCTCGATGCTCACCGCCGTGCTCGCCACGTGACGTCGCTCCGGCAGCCAGGGGGCGCGCTCATCGGCAGTTCGCGCACTCGCACCCGGCTCGGGTTGGACGGAGGGTGAACGGGCTCCGGTTCTCACGAAGCATCTCGGCACGCGGCGCCGGCAATGTGACGCCCGATCTCGCGAGCTGTCTAGTGCGGTGAGCGGAAAGGTGCCCCGTCCTCGCTTTGCACCTGGTGCCCGGCTTCCTCCAGGACGACGACGGCCTGCTGTTTTCTCTGCACGGGAACCAGAACCAGGTCGGCGTCGAACGTCGAGGCGACGAACACCGGGATCGCCGCCTCTGCCAGCGGCCTGACGATCGCCGCCAGCATCCCGGGAACGTCCAGGTCGTGGGCTGTGTCACCACTGTAGAAACCGATCCACCGTTCCCCGGACTCCAGAGGCCGGACCGCACGGACAACGGTCAGCCCTTCGGGCGCGCGCACAAGCACGATCCAGTCGTCCTCGGGGGACGCCGCATGCGGCAATTGCTCAAGGACGAACTCTGGCGAGACGATTCGCAGCCGCTGGGTCGTGATCGGGTTCATGGACGCGTGTCTACCAGAGATCCTGCGACCCCGCCGCTCATGCAGCTGGTGGCACCGGCGACCGCTTCCGGTCACAGCGAAGGTTCTGACCGGTGGTGGCGACGGCGCTGGACAGCTGATCCGGAAAACCCCTTGCCTAATGGTCAAGAATCCTTGACCATTGAGCGCATGACTACTGAGGATCCTCCCGAGACGTTCCACGTCACCACTGAGGAGCAGCTACGCGCCGTCTCCAATCTCACGCGCCACCGGATCATGGCCGTGCTCCGCTTCGAGCCCGCGACGATCACACAGATCGCCGAGCGAGTAGGTCTTGCGAAGGGAAGTTCCAGCTACCACGTACGGCTGCTCGAACGGGCCGGCCTGGTGAAGGTGGTACGGACACGGAAGGTCCGCGGGGTCACCGAGCGGTACTACGCCATGGCCGCGAGGGCGATCGCGCTGCCGGATCCGGGCCAGGGAGGGCCGGATGTGCTGATGCGGCATGCGGTGGCGGATCTGGAGGCGGCGCCGGTGGATGGCGCGCGGCACGTACGGATGGCACATCTGCGCCTCACCGACGAGCAGTTCGCGGAGTTGGGGGCGCGGCTGGAGGCACTCGCGGACGAGTACCAGGAACTGGCCGATCCGTCGCTGCCGGACGCGTCGCTCGTCTTCGCGCTGTTCCACCCGGCACCGCGCGCGCAGGCCGAAGGGGACGCCAAGTGACCTCAGACGTTCGAAAGTTGCCGACCGGGTTCGGGCGGCTGTGGACTGCGCAGACGGTGTCCTCGCTCGGTGACGGGGTGTCGCATGCCGCGCTGCCGCTGCTCGCGTTGACGTTGACGCGGGATCCGATGGCGCTGGCCGTTGTCACGGCGGCCGGGACGCTGCCGTGGCTGCTCTTCGGGGTGCTCGGCGGTGCGCTGGTGGACCGCTGGGACCGTCGGCGCACGATGTGGGTCACGGATGCGGCGCGTGCGCTGCTGCTCGCGATACCGGCGGCGGCGGCCGCGCTCGACGTGCTGAGCATTCCGCTGCTCGCGGCCGCCGCCTTCCTGCTCGGCCTCGGCGGACTCTTCTTCGACACGGCCGCCACGGCCTATCTGCCGGATCTGCTCGGCCGCGACCCCGCGCTCCTGGAGCGCGCCAACTCCCGCCTGCGCGGCACCCAGACCGCCGCGTCCGGCTTCGCGGGGCCGCCTGCGGGCAGTGCCCTGCTCGCACTCGGGCGGGCGGTCCCGCTGCTCGCCGACGCGGTGTCGTTCGCGATCTCCGCACTGCTCGTACGGTCGCTGCCTGCCATCCCCCGGCCCGTACCCCAGGCCCGTGAGTCGCTGCTGCGGCAGGCGCGGGCCGGCGCCTCGTACGTGTTCAAGGATCAGTTGCTGCTGGGGCTCGCGCTGCGTCCGGCGGTCGGGAACATCGCCTTCATGGCCGTGGAGACCGTACTCGCCCTTTTCGCACACGATCGTCTCGGCATCGACACCTTCGGCTTCGGCCTGCTCCTCACGGCGGAGGCCACCGGCGGACTGCTCGGCGCGGCCATCGCCTCCTCCCTCGGCCGGCGACTCGGCACCGGCACCGCACTGACCTGCACGGCCGCAGTCGAGGGGCTCGCCATCCTGGGCCTTGCCGCGGCCCCGAACCCGTACGTCGCCGGCCTCGCGCTCGCCGTCTGCGGTGCGGGCATGGGCGCCACGATGGTGCTCGCCCCCTCCCTCCGGCAGGCGATCGTCCCCGCCCACCTGATGGGCCGGGTCGCCTCCACCTCCCGCATGCTCGCCATGTGCGCCGCCCCGTTCGGCGCCTTCCTCGGCGGCTGGCTGGCCACCGCCTACGACGTACGCACCTCGATCTACACCGCCGCCGGCCTCCTCCTCGCCATGACGGCAGTCACGTCGACCATGACCAGCAATCGCCGGGTGGAGGCGGCGCTGCGTGCCGCCGCCCCGGCCGGTGAACCAGAGCGCCGTGATCCCGTTCACGAGGGCGCCATTCAGGATCATTCCCAGCCTGCCGGAAGTGCGCGATGAGGACAGCCGCCGCACCCAGCGTTTCGCCTGCGTGCTCGGCGGGTCCGAGCAGAGCCTGGCTGGTCAGATGGTGGAGGAGTTCGACGTGAGAGCTTCACCCCGGCCGACCATGCCGCGCTCGCCGGTGAATGGTCCTGGCTCCACGACGTCGTCGGCCCGGCGACGCAGAACGGCCCCGACGGGCTGCTCGACGATCAGGTCGCCCAGGTGACCGCCCCCCGGTCCCGGTGGTGCACGGCGCTCAGGACAGAGTCGTGCCCAGCTCACACGGCGAGTGGTCGGCGCGCCACTGTCCCCCGGCCGAGCTGAGGCTGACCCCGGACGACGGGCACATCTCGATCCTCAGCTCCGCCGCCGCGGCCCTGGACTGGCTCAGCGAGCAAAGCACGCGCCCCCGGCAAGCACCCGCTGCGAACTCACCAGGTATCCAGGCGAACGGGCTGGGGGAGGTCGGGCTCCGGCTGGGCGAACAGCACCCCGGCACCGGCTCCTCGCCGGGTTGTCGGGCTGCCGCTGTTCACGGCCTGCTGGATCGCAGGTGTCAGGCCCCCGGGCGGCCCGCAGTAGCGGGTGACGAATCGGCGGATTGACGATGTGCCCTGCCTCTGGTCAGCCAACAGGACTGGACTCGACGATCGCAGTGGCCTGGCGATGCCTTTGTTGGGATGGCGGCGCCTGGCCTGGGACTTGAAGACGCCTCAACTGCGACCCAAGGGCTCTTTCGGGGCCGCCTTTGCCCTCGTGCCGACGCTGCCGAACAAGGCGAGACCGCTGATGACAATGCGTGGCGCTCCCCGCTCTGCGCGGACGGCGCTCCTGCCGAAGGCGCCGAACAGGCCGAGTCCCTTGACCTCGACCTCCACGTCGTCGGGCACGATGACTTCCGTGTGCCCCCACAGGGCGAAGGCGCGTACCCGGATCTCCGGGCTCGCGAAGCGGGCGTCGCGCAGGTCGATCACGCCGCCGCCGAACATCGACAACGAGGTGAACTCGCGCGGGGCGACCCAGCGGCCCTTGCGGCTGAACCAGCCGAACACGCTCATCGCGAAGCGGGAGGTGGGCTCGTCCCGCACCACCAGCAGATCCGCACGAGTGGGTTCGGGAAGGCCGCGCCCCGCGTATGCGAGCTCGTCCTGGGTCTTGGCCTGGTAGATCTCGGTCAGTCGCTGGTCCAGTTCGCCCAACTCGACCCGGCCCGCGGCGACGGCCTCCTGGAGGCGTTGCGCCGAACGTTCGCGTTCCTGGTCCGAGGGGCGCACCTGCCGGCCTGTGATGAGGTCGGGGGGATGCTCGTTCATGTGCCCAATCCCGTCTGTGCGGTCAGCGTGACCACGCCATCCTATTCTCCAATTGGAGAACAAGTCAGTCCGCACCCTCCCAGCCGGACTCCTCCACCATGTGGGCGCCCAGCATCCGCGTGAGCTGGGCGCGGAACTCCGCTTCGTGCGCGGGGTCGTCGGGATCATGCCCCAGGCCCGCCAGCCATGTCCGGCCGCCGATGGCGAACCCGTAGGCGGCCGACAGTCCCATCAGGACGACAGCCTCGATACGCCCCCGACCCGGAACGGGGTGCCCCGCGAGCGCACCGCGAATCCCGGCCTCCATCGTGTCGATCAGCCCCACCAGTTCCGGTCGCACGGCGCCTTGGTAGTCGGCGTGGAGCTCGGCCCAGACGAACAGGCGTAGGTAGCGCTCGTCCGCCAGGGTGGTGAACAGCACGTCCATGATCCCTGCCGCGGTGGGCACGTCGCCCTCGGCGCGGATGCGATCGCGTACCCGAGCCTCGATGTGATCGTTCTCAACCCGCAGCACTTCCCGCACCAGTGCGGCGTACGTGCCGAAATAATGGGACACCAGCCCATGGGCGACACCGGCACTTTCGGCGATCTGCCTCAAGCTCACATTGTCCGGACCTCGTTCCCTGATCAGCCCGGCCGCCGCCGTCAGCAGTTCGGCGCGGGATTCCTCGGGGCTGCGCCTGCGTCTGGGTGCCATGACCGGCAGCCTATTGTCCGCTGGACAACAGGAGTGGAACTCGTGGCGACGATGCTCAAGAACCGATCAGCGGGTCCGGATGCAGGCGCACGTAGTCGGCCGCCGCCTGCGTGAACGCGCGCACTCTGGCGCTCTCGGCGGAGGTCAACCAGACCAGCCGCCACTCGAACGGCCGGCCATCCTGGATCGGCACGTAGGTGACGTCCGGCCGTGAGTCGTAGCGGCGCGCGTGTGCGGGCACGACGAAGACGCCCTTGCCCGCCCCGACGAGCGCGAGCATCTCCTGGATGGTCCCGAACGTGGGGCCGCGCGGGATCGGCAGACCGCCAGGCGTGGTGCGCGGCACCACCAGCGCGTCCACCTCGTCGGCGAACTCCCTGGGCCGCAGCACCCTGTCGCGGGCCAGGTCCTCCATCGAGACCGACTCACGGCGCGCGAACGGGTGCCGCGAGGAGACCGCCAGCACCGGCTGCTCGCGGAACAGGATCGGCCCCTCGGCCACCGCCGGCTCCAGCGACGGCGCGCCGACCAGCAGGACGTCGATCTGGTCGCCGTGCAGGAGCGAGGTGCCCTCGGCGTAGCGGCTCTCGGTGATCTGCACCTCGCACTCGGGGTAGCGACCGTGGAAGAGATCGGAGACCTCGATCACGAACTGGCCGACCGCGGTGCCGACGAACCCCACCCGCAGCACGCCGTCGATGCCCCTGCCCGCGGCGACGGCCCGGGCGATGCCCTCCTCGATCTGCTGGAAGGCCGGCCGTACGTCGTCGAAGAGACGCTGACCGACGGGGGTGAGCGCGACCTGACGGCTGGTGCGTTCGAACAGCGGGACGCCGATGCGGCGCTCGATCTTCTTGATCGTCTGGCTGACGCGAGCGGTGGAGACGTGCAGCCGCTCCGCGGTGCGTCCGAAGTGCAGTTCCTCGGCGAGCATGAGGAAGATCTCCAAGTCCCGCCGCTCCACTTCGTGAACCTCCGTATTAACGATCGTTGCCGACACTCTCATTGTTGCCGATCCGGGCAAACAGCATCGTGGAGGCATGACAAACATGACTCTTGTTCTTGGCGGAACCGGCAAGACCGGGTGGCGTGTGGTCGAGCGGCTGACTGCGATGAACGTGCCGGTCCGGATCGGCACCCGCTCGGGCGGCGTCCCCTTCGACTGGGCGGACCGCTCGACCTGGGCGCCCGCGCTCGAGGGGACCCGCAGCGCGTACGTCTCCTACTACCCCGACCTGGCCGTGCCCGGCGCGGCCGACGACATCGCGGCCTTCACCGAGCTGGCCGGCTCGCGGCGGCTGGTGCTGCTGTCGGGCCGCGGCGAGGAGGAGGCGCAGCAGTGCGAGAAGATCCTGGCCGCCTCCGCGGCCGAGTGGACCGTGGTGCGCTGCAGCTGGTTCAACCAGAACTTCAGCGAGGGCTACATGCTCGAGCCCCTCCAGGAGGGAGACGTCCACCTCCCGGCGGGTGAGGTGCCCGAGCCGTTCGTGGACGCCGACGACATCGCCGACGTGGCGGTCGCCGCGCTCACCCGGGACGGGCACGCGGGGGAGGTCTACGAGCTGACCGGGCCCAGGCTGCTGACGTTCGCCCAAGCCACCGCCGAGATCGCCGCGGCCGCCGGGCGCGAGATCAGCTACACGCAGATCCCGGTCGAGGCGTACGTGCAGCACGTGCCCGAGGACGCCGCCGGTTTCCTGACCTACCTGTTCACGACGGTGCTCGACGGCCGCAACGCCTCGCTCGGCGACGGGGTCCAGCGCGCGCTGGGCCGCGAACCGCGCGACTTCGCCGACTTCGCCCGGGAGAGCGCGGCGGCAGGAATCTGGAGCTTGTGATGAGATCAGCGCTGCTGCTCGCGGCGACCCTGGCTGCTGGCCTGATGGCCGGCCTGTTTGCCGGGTTCGCCTACGCGGTGATGCCGGGGCTGGCCGGGGCCGGTGATGCGACGTTCGTCGAGGCGATGAACCAGATCAACATCGCCATCGTGAATCCGCTGTTCCTGCTGGTGTTCCTGGCCGGGCCGGTGCTCGGCCTGGTGGCGCTCATCCTGGAGCGCCGCTGGGCGGTTGCGGTCGGGTTCGCGCTGTCGGTGGTGATGCTGCTGGTCACCATGGCGGCGAACGTGCCGCTCAACGACGCGCTCGCCGCGGGCAGGGTGACGCGGTCCGGGTTCGAGGGCCCCTGGAACACCTGGAACGTGGTGCGGGCGGTGGCCGGCACCGGCTCGCTGGTGGCCTTCAGCTGGGCGCTGCTGACTGTGCCGACGAAGCCCTCGACCTGATCCGCGCGATCTTCCTCGAGGCCGCGGGCTACGACCTGCCCCCCCGCGGCGCACGCAGCAGGACCACAGCCTGCGCCGCCGGCCGAGGGTGCGCGGACGACGAGCCGGTGCGGCCGTTCGAGGTGATCGAGCAGGTGAACCCCGAGCCGGACGAGTCGAGTTCGTCGGGCCGAATCCCGAACAGCTCCAGGCACCCGCTTACGCCGGTGACCGTGATGACAGGCATCCGGTGCTTCGCCCACGCGACCGCGTTCACGTTCTCGGCCCAGCCGCCCAGTCGCGCTGCGCGCCGCTGGGAGAACGCATACCGCGTATGAGGAGGAATGCACGTACGTCTCGCGGATACGCCGGAACTCCTCCGACTCCGGGTGCGGTCCGGGCGTTGTGACCTTGTGATGGCTTCGGGCCGGGTTCGACGTAGCACAGGGTGGTGCGGGAGCCACCGCGTCGACTTCCGGTAGCCCTCACTGGGCCGGGCCAGTGGCACGCCAGGGTCGAGCTAGCGGAACCGGACAACATTCAGAACGTGGATCTCCCGCGCGGCTCTGATGATCCTCGATGAGCCGCGTTCCGGTCTCGATCCCGAAGCCGAGGCTGGCGGCGCCTGTGCGCGCCTCTTCCGCCCGAGGCATCGAAGGAGGTGAAGACAGAATGCTGGACAAGCTCATCGACCGGTTGGTCCCCACGGCCAAGGCCGACGCGGCGTGCACCCCGAGGTGCGTGCAGATCAGCTACGACCCGAACACCGGCTGCTACAAGATGCGGTGCTACAACACCAACTGCGGCTACCGCACGGTCACGATGTGCAATTGATCGCGTCCTTGACCACGTGATCTGCACCTTCAGCATGTGTCGTGCCGCTTCACATGCTGAAGGAGCGACTGTTCGGTCTATGGCCGGGCGGCTGCGGCGCGCGGTGCGCCCGGACCTCGTCGCGGTCGTGGGGGCGCCGAACGCGCCGTCGAACAGGGCCTGAACCACGGGACGGCCTGCCCCCCGGGCAGAGTTCGAGCTCACGATCATCCTGGGGTGAGCGTCAGCGTCCGGCCTCGCCTTGCGGCAGGAAGGCACGGCGATCCTGGCGCACCAGGCTCCGCGCCTCGTGGAGGAGATGTCCCGCATGGCGTGGACACTTCTCCACAGCATGATCGCTCGTGTGCCCCTGGCACAGGGTGCACAGCGTGCTCAGCGTCAGGGCCAGGTCCGGGAGGACTCTGGATGGCTTCGCGGGCGAAGGGATTCCCTCCGCGTGCGTGCCCGTCGTCAGGTGCAGCAGGCCCGGGCAGTTGAGTGAGCACGACCGGGCAGAGTACGGCGTACGGACACGGCCTCCTCCAGCTCGGTCCGGGCCAGAGCGCTAGGGCCCACCCGCTGCAGCAGCCGCGTGGCGCCGCAGTTGTGCAGGGCACTGCCGAGCAAGTGCGCGCCCTTCTTGTGCCCGCCGGCGGCCTGCTTACGGCGCAGGTCCACGAGTCTCTCGAAGAAGCCGACGGCCTCCTCCCCCTCGCCTGCCTCGGCATGCTCGCGGGCTCGCCGCCCAAGGGAGTGCATCCGGAGGCGACGGCCGATGTCGGAGGGGTACCCGTATTCGATGTCCCGATGGAGCCCGTCCTGCAGGTAGGTGCGGACGGCGAACGTGAGGCGGCCGGCGGTGAAGGCCCTGACCAGCCACCCGCCCGCGATGCCGAGCGCCCGCCCCCAGCCCGGCAACCAGACCAGGACCGCGACTACGGCGGCAGCCGGTAACAGGGCGGCGACGACTCCACAGCTCGGGCGCATGCTCCCGATGGAGACATCAAGTAGCGGCGGGATGAAGGGGGACCTTGATCCGCAGCCGGGATGAACCTCAACGGACCCTCCGGCCTGCCGGCCCTGACCAGCGACATCTTCAGCGGGTCTACGACAGGGAGCGAGCGGCTGCCGGCGGATCGGGAGCCGTTCAGCCCTCCCGGCAGGGCACCGATCGGCGCTTGGTGTCGACGTTGCCGGCCAGAGTGTGCAGCAGGCCGGGCAGCTCCGCAACGGTCTGATCGGGCAGACCTGCCACGGTCTCCTCCGCCAGGGCGCACCACAGCTGCCGGACCTGGCCGACGAGGTCCCTGCCGCTGTCGGTGAGCTCGGCGACGGTGGCGCGCTGGTCACCTGGGGCGGGCGTGCGGCGGATGTAGCCGGCGGCTTCGAGTTTGCGGGCCATGAGCGTGACACTGGGCGGCTCGACGCCGAGCACCTCGCTGAGCTTGGCCTGGATCATCGGGCCGGTCCGGGCGAGTTCGAGCAGGAGTGCCTCCTGCCCGGGATGCAGGCCCAGCGGGGCCAGCAGCGCGGCGGCCCTGGCCCGGTGCCGCAGGGTCAGCGTGCGGACGGCCTGGTTCAGGGCGTCGGCTTGATCGAAGTCCACGGGGCACTCCTTGACAGGATCATTATGCGAATAACTATTATGCGGATAACATTATCTGCATAACCAATTTTGGGCAACCCAGGGAGCCGACATGACCGCGAAGATCGCCGTCATCTACTACAGCGCCACCGGCGCCGTGCACAAGCTTGCTCAGGCCGTCGCCGAGGGCGCCGCGTCGACCGGCGCCGAGGTGCGGCTGCTGCGGGTGCCCGAGCTGGCGCCCGACAGCGCCATCGACGAGAACCCGCTGTGGCGGCAGCACGCCGACGCCACAGCTTCGATCGCCCAGGCCGCGGTCGAGGACCTGGCGTGGGCCGACGCGTTCGCGTTCGGGACGCCGACCCGGTTCGGCACGCCTGCCGCGCAGCTCAAGCAGTTCATCGACCAGACCGGCGGACTGTGGCGGGAAGGCGAGCTGGCCGGCAAGCCGGTGACGGCCTTCACCTCGGCCTACAACCGGCACGGCGGCAGTGAGGCCACGATCCTGTCGCTGGGCAACGTCTTCTACCACTGGGGCGCGCTCATCGTCCCGCCCGGATACACCGACCCGGCCGTGTACGCCGCCGGCGGCAACCCCTACGGCACGTCGCTCGTGGCCGGCCCGACCGGGGACGACCAGGACACCGCGACGCTGGCCGCGGCCAGGCACCAGGGACAGCGACTGGCCCAGATCACCATCCGGCTGCTGGCAGGCGGCCGGACCGACGCCGGCGAGCCCGTCGCCGCCACGGCCTCCCAGGGCGTGTGAGCGGCGAGCCGGAGAGGAGAGAATCATGGGCACCACCAGCACCGTGACGCAGCCGGCCAGATCACGCGCCGGCACCTCCTGGCTGGTCCTCGCGCTGGCCTGCGCCTGCCAGTTCATGGTCATCCTGGACTCGTCCATCATCAACGTCGCCCTGCCCTCCATCCGCGGCGACCTCGGTTTCACCTCCACCGGCCTGGCCTGGGTGGTGAACGGCTACCTGCTCGCCTTCGCCGGTTTCATGCTGCTGGGCGGCCGGGCCGCCGACCTGTTCGGCCCGCGCCGGATACTGATCGCAGGGCTGGCGCTGTTCTCCGCCACCAGCCTGGTCGGTGGCCTGGCGACCGCGCCGGAAATCCTGGTGGCGGCCCGCGTCGCGCAGGGCGCCGGAGCCGCCATGATGGCCCCGGCGACCCTGGCGGTGATCAACACCGGCTTCGCCGAGGGCCGCGAGCGGGCCCGCGCGTTCGGCGCGTGGTCGGCCGCCGGCGGGATCGGCGGCATGGCGGGCGCCCTCGCCGGTGGCGCCCTCACCACCGGCCTGTCGTGGCGGTGGGTCTTCCTGATCAACGTGCCGATCGGCGCGGCGCTGGTCGTGCTGGCCATGATGGCGCTGCCCGGCCGCCGGCCAGGGCGGCGCGAACCGCTCGACCTGGCCGGCGCGGTCACCGGAACCGCGGGTCTGGCCGCGCTCATCTACGGCGTCATGCACGGCACCGACCACGCCTGGACGTCGGCGGTGGTCGTCGTGCCAGTCGTGGCCGGGCTGCTCCTGCTCGCCGCCTTCCTCGTCGTGGAGGCGCGGTTCGCCGCCCGGCCGATGGTGCCCCTGAGGCTGTTCAGGATCCGGGGGGTGGCGGCCGGCAGCGGCATGCTGCTGATGTTCGGCGGGATCACCATCGCCATGTGGTACTTCACCTCGCTGTTCCTGCAGAACGTGCTCGGCTTCGGCGCGCTTCAGGCCGGGCTCGGGCAGACCCCCGCGGCGGTGACCTTCATGGTGGTCGCGCGCTTCGCCGCCGGACTGCTGCCGCGCACCGGCGTACGGCCCCTCATCCTGGCCGGTGGCGCCTGCTTCCTGGCCGGGTTCGGCTGGCTCGCCCAGGCCGATGCCGGCAGCGCCTACCTCACCGGCTTCCTCGGGCCCACGCTGCTCATCGCGGTCGGGATCGGGCTGACCTTCCCCACCCTCATGGCCGCGACGACCGCCGACGTCCCGGAGGGTGACGCGGGCACGATCGGCGGCCTGGCCCAGACCGCCGGCCAGGCGGGCGGGTCGATCGGCCTGGCCGTGCTCGTCACCGCCGCCGGCGCCACCACGGCGGCCGGTGGCGGGTCCCCGGCCGACGCGCTCGCCGCCGGCTACGACCGGGTCTTCCTCATCGCGGCCGCGCTCTCGGTGGCCATCGCGCTGGTCAGCACGCTGCTGCCACGGCACCGGCCCGCGCGTACGCCTCCCGCTCCGGCTGAAGACCTCAGCCCGCACTCGAAGGAGGCCCGATGAAACTCGCCCCGCACCCGCACCCGCACCCGCACCGCCGCGGGACTGCCCGGCCACAGGCGGGACCTGCAGCGCGAACCCCGCTCAGGCCTTGGAGCACGGCAGTCAGGACGCGTCGGACAGTGTCGTCCGGGCGACGTGCGCGGCCTCGTGCGGGGGGAGTTCCGTGCCACGCAGGAAGGCGTCGGCATGCGCGGCCTCGCCCAGGACGGCCCTCGTCACCGCCATGATCCGATCCACGTCACCACGTTCGGCGGGCGGCAGCGGCGCGCCCACGCTTCGCCGGGCCGCGTCCGCCGCGCCGAGCAGGAGCGCCGCGCTCTCGGCCCGGCCCGCGTCCCCGGACAGCGCCGCCGCGCCCGCCAGCCCTTCCAAGGACAGCGCCACGGCCCTCGGCTCTCCGATCGAACGGGCGACCTCCAGCCCGCGCAGCTGACAGTCCGCGGCCCGCGCCGCGTCGCCGCGCAGCTCGGCGGTGAAGCCCAGCTCGACGAGCAGCAGGTGCTCGCCGGCCGCCGAGGACACGAGCTCGTCGCGGAGCCGGATCAGGTACGCCTCCGCCGCGTCGAGGTCGCCGGAACGGCGGGCCCCGAGGGCGAGCCCCATGACCGCGTGCACCTCGCCGTAGACGTAGCCCTGCTCCACGGCCAGCCGCCGGGCCCGTTCGTGCAGTTCGCGGGCACGATCCCAGTCCTGGGAGAGCAGCGCCAGCCGGCCGAGCCCCGAGTGGCGGGCGGCGACCTCCGCCGCCAGGCCCAGCTCCCGGGCGATGCGCAGCCCTTCGGTCTGGCGGCGGGCGGCCTCGGCGTAGTCACCCTTGATCTCGGCGAGCGTGGAGAGCGGTGACACGGTCTGCAACTCGCCCCAGCGGTCCCCGAGCTCGCGGAAGAGCGCGGCGCTGCGCAGGCCGTCCCGGGCGACGGCGTCGAGGTCGCCACGGGCCAGCGCGGTCATCGCCCGCAGCCCGAGTACGGCCGCGGTGCCCCATTCGTCGGCGGCCAGGAGGTCGTGCGCCTGGGCGTTGAGCTCCTCGCCGGCCGCCGGGAGCCCGGCGTGGAAGAGGCCGTACGCGTACAACCACACCGCCCGGCCGCGCCGTTCCGGGGCGTCGATCCCGGAGTGCGGCGACGGGCGCGGGCTGGAGCGGTCGCCGCTCAGCAGCGTGAACGCGCCTTCCAGCACGCGTAGTTCGGCGGCCTCGGGGGCGACGGCGAGCACCGCCGACAGGGCACGGCGGCCCTCGCTCAGCCTGCCGCGCAGCAGCCACCACCAGCAGAGGGCGGTGGCCAGCCGGGCTGCCGCATCCGGGAGGACCGCCCCTTGCAGCGCCGAACGGAAGTTGGCGGCTTCCGCGTCGAGCCGGCTGAGCCACTCCTGCTGCCGCGGACCGCGGAGCTGAGGCTCGGCCTGTTCGGCGAGGTCCAGGTAGTGACGCAGATGCCGCTCGCGAACCCCCGCGAGTTCGTCCGCCTCGCGCAGGCGCTCCGCCGCGTACGCGGCCACCGATTCGAGCAGCCGGTAGCGCGGCCCCGCCGGACTGTCGGCCATGACGACCAAGGACCGGTCGACCAGGCGCGTCACCAGGTCGAGCACCTCGTCGTGGTGTACCCCGGTCCCGGCGCACACCGCCTCGACCGCGTCCAGGGTGCAGCCGCCGGCGGGTACGGCCAGGCGGCGCAGCACCACCCGCTCCGGCTCGCTGAGCAGCTCCCAGCTCCAGTCGATCATCGCCCGCAGGGTCTGCTGCCGGGCCGGCGCGCCCCGCTGCCCGGCCGTGAGCACCCGGAACCGGTTCTCGAGCCGCGCCGCCAGCTCCCGCACCCCGAGGCCCCGTACCCGGGTCGCCGCCAGTTCGAGTGCGAGCGGGATGCCGTCGAGGCGGCGGCAGATCTCGGCCACCGCCTCGCGCGTCCCGCCGTCGAGAGCGAAGCCCGGGGCGGACGCGGTGGCCCGCTCGGCGAACAGCCGGATCGCGTCGGCCGGTTGAAGCGGCTCGACCGGGTACACGGTCTCGCCCGTCAGGCCGAGCGGCTCGCGGCTGGTGGCCAGGACCTTCACCCCCGGCGCGGCGCGCAGCAGCAGGTCCGCGAGCTCGGCGGCCGGCTCGATGACCTGTTCGCAGTTGTCGAGTACGAGCAGGATCCGGCTCTCGCGCAGGGCGGCGGCGAGCCGGTCGGCGGGCGGCCGGGGCGTACCGGGCCCCGGCGGACCCGCCGGGACGTCGCCGGTGAGGCCGAGCGTGGCCGCGACCGCCTGCGCGATGTCGGCCACGCCTCCGCGCTGGTCGGCGAGCTCGACCAGCCAAACCCCATCGGGAAAGCACGGGCCGTTCGGCGACCCCTCCGACGGCGCTCGCGACGCGGCCTCCACCGCGACCCGCGTCTTGCCCACTCCACCCGGCCCGATCAGCGTGACGAGGCGGACACGAGCGAGAAGCCTGCCGATCTCCTCCAGAGCCTGCCGGTGCCCGATCAGGGCGGTGAGCTGGGCGGGAAGATTCGTCCGGGGGCGATCGGGGACGCCAGGAGGCGGGCCGAGCGACGTGTCCTGGCGCAGGATCGCCTGGTGCAGCGCGACCAGCTCCGGGCTGGGATCGACGCCGAGTTCGTCCGCCAGCCGGTGGCGCAGCTCCGCGTACGAGGCCAGCGCCTCGCTCTGGCGACCGGCCAGGTAGAGGGCCCGGAGCTGGACGGCGCGCAGCCGTTCGCGCAGCGGATGGCGGGCCACCAGATCGGCGAGTTCCCCGGTGAGCAGGAGATGGTCGCCCATGGCCAGGCGGGTCTCGGCCTGCTCCTCCACGACCGCGAGGCGCTGCTCGGTCAGGCGGTGCGCCGCCGCGCGGACGAACTCCTCGTCGGCGAAATCGGCGTACGCCGGCCCGCGCCAGAGTCCGAGCGCCTCGGTGAGCCGCGCGGCCCGCGTGGCAGGGTCGGCGGAGCGGGCCCCGGCCACCAGGGCCAGGAACCGGTCCGCGTCCACCTCGTCGGCCGGGCCGAGGCGCAGCAGGTAGCCGGGCGCCTGGTAGGCCACGCGGTCGCGGCCGACGGCCCGGCGCAGCTGGGAGACCTTGGCCTGCAGGGCGTTGGCGGGGTTGCCCGGCGGCTCCGCGCCCCACAGGTCGTCGATGAGCCGGTCGGCGGCGACCGGCCGCCCCTCGTGCACGAGCAGATCGGCGAGCAGCGCCCTGACCTTGGCTTCGAGGACCTTGACCGGCCGGCCCCCGTCGTCCTGCACCAGCAGTGGACCAAGCACTCCGAACCGCACAGTGGTCACCGTACACAGGGCCGGGCGGCGGACCGTCAGCGGACCATCAGGAACCCCGAAGCGCTCAGGAGCACAGTCGTCACAGCCACAGAACATGAGAGATCGGACCATGACCATGTCAAGCGCAGCGTTGACCTCCCGCCTGTTCGAACCCGCCAGGCTCGGCGCTCTGCACCTGCCCAACCGGCTGGTGATGGCGCCCCTGACGCGCAACCGCGCGTCGGCCGACGGAGTCCCTGAGCCGATCATGGCGACGTACTACGCGCAGCGCGCGTCCGCCGGGCTGATCGTCGCCGAGGCCAGCACCCCGAACGCGGTCGGGCAGACCTATCCCGACATTCCCGCCATATATAACGACGCGCACGTGGCGGGCTGGCGGCGCGTCACCGGCGCGGTGCGCGCCGCGGGCGGCACGATGTTCCTGCAGTTGCAGCACGGCGGCCGGATCGGCCACCCGGACACCACCGGGCTGATGCCGCTCGCGCCCTCGCCGGTGGCGTTCCCCGACCCGATCCACACCCCCGGCGGGTCCAAGCCCGGGGTCGTGCCCCGCGAGATGACCGTCGCGGAGATCCGTTCCACCGTGGCCGACTTCGCCGCCGCCGCCCGGCGCGCCATCGACGCCGGGTTCGAGGGCGTGGAGGTGCACGGCGGCAACGGCTACCTCATCCACCAGTTCCTCTCGGAGGCCACCAACCACCGGGCCGACGCCTATGGCGGCTCGGCGGCCGGCCGCATCCGCTTCGCGGTCGAGGTGGTCGAGGCCGTCGCCGACGCGGTCGGTCCCGCGCGGGTGGGCCTGCGCATCGCACCCGGTGTCACGGCCAACGCCATGCGCGAGCACGACATCGAGCGCGTCTATCCCGCGCTCGTCGGCGCGCTGGCCGACAAGGGCCTGGCCTACCTGCACGTCGTGTTCGCCGACCCTACCCAACCCCTGTTCCACCGCATCCGCGGCGACTGGCCGGCCACGCTGATCGCCAATCCGGCGCTGCCCTGGCCGACTCCGTTCCCTGCCGGCGGCGGCCGGCACGAGGGCGAGCGGCTGCTCACGGCGGGCGCCGACCTGATCTCGCTCGGCCGGGCGTTCCTGGCCAACCCCGACCTGGTCGAACGGTTCCGTCGCGGCACGCCGCTCAACCCGGTGCGACCGGAGCACTGGTACGGGGGCGGCGAGGTCGGATACACCGACTACCCCACGCTGGCCGCCGCCCGGGAAGATCGCGATCCGGTCGGAATCTGAGGCGGGCCGAGCTACCCTCGGCGGGTCCCTCACCACCCCGGTACCGGGGTCCCGGCCATGCCGTCCGGCAGGACCGCGGTACCGAGGCGGAATCCGTCCGGCGGCCGAGGAACGGGACCGCCATGACCGGCACGCTGGAGGAAAGCCCAAGGAATCGTGCTGGAACGCGGGCCCGGTCGCTTCCGGGGCCCGGGTCGGAGGTGGTGAGGTGACGTGGCTGGCATGGCGGACGCTGCGGTGGCATCCGGGCAGCCTGATAGGCATGCTGGCTACGCTGGTCGTCTCGGCGACCGCGGTCGGGGCCTTGTGGTTCGTCGTCGACTCCGCGGACCGGCAGGAGGTCCCGGTGGAGCGGTACGCCGGGGTTCCGCTGGTCGTCGGCACGAGCGGAGGCGGCATCTCGCCCGCACTGGCGGCGGCCGTGGACGCGCTCCCCGAGGTGGGGGCGACGGTTCGTGATCTCAGTTTCCCGGCCGTGCTGTTCGTCCGCGGGGCTCGGCTGGAGGTGCCCGGGGACCAGTGCCTCTGGCCGTGGGGGCACGGCTGGTCGAGCGCGCGGCTGACGCCCTTCCAGCTCACGGAGGGCCGCCCGCCGCGGGCGCCGGGCGAGGTGGTTGTGGACGCACGGCTGGCCGCGGTGGCCAGGACCGGAATCGGGGACCGGGTCGAGGTCGCCGTGTCGGGAACCGTCCACGTCCACAAGGTGGTCGGCGTGGCGGCGCCCCGCTCGGCCTGGCGGCACCAATCGGCGCTGTTCTTCGCCGACGGCCACGCCGCCAGGTTGTCGGGACGCGGTGAGCGGGCCGACGCGCTAGGGGTCTACCCCCGGCCGGGCGTCGGCACGGAGGCGCTGCGGGCGGCCGTGACCCGGGCGGTGGAGCCGTACAACAACGCCGGGCTGCGGATCGCGCGCGTCGCCGTCGGCGCGGACCGCGGCGGGCAGGAGAACAACATCGTCTCCAGTGCGGGCTTCAACACCCTGTGGTTCCTGGTGTGGGTCACCGCGCTGGTCTCGACGGGCATGGTGGCGGCGGCCATGGGGCTGTCGGTCCGCCGCCGCGGCCTGGAGATCGCCGTTCTGCGTGCTGTGGGAGCCCGCCCCGGGCAGATCCGGCGGATGCTGCTGGTGGAGACGGTGTTGCTCGTGGTGGTCGCCGCGGCGGTGGCGGTCCCGCTCGCCATGCTCCTCGCGCCCGCCGTCGCGGCGCGGTTCCGGGACTTCGGTACGGTGAGCGTGGCGTTCGAGGTCGGCCATCACCCGCTTCCGGTGCTGTGGACGTTCGTGCTGACCCTGGCCATCGCCCTGGTGGCGAGCCTGGCCTCGGTACGACGAGCGCTGCGGATCCGTCCGGGGGACGCGCTGGGCGAAGCCCCCGCGGAGGGCAGGCGGCTCGGCAGGGGACGGCTGGTGGCGGGGCTGACGCTGCTCGCCGGAGCCGGCGTCCTGTCGGCCGTGCAGTTGTGGGGGCTGATCGGGCTGCACGGGGCCGCCCTGCTGGGCCTGCAACTGGGCACGGTGTGCCTGACCGTGGCCGCGGTCGGGCTGGTGGCCCCGTGGATCGTGCTGGCCTCCGGCAAGCTGGTCCGGGGCCTGGCCGCCCGGGTGTCGCGGGTGGACGGGTTCCTGGCCGCAGCCAACGTGATCTTCAACCACCGTAGGTTCGCCGGGGCGGTGGGGTCGCTGGCGCTCGGTGTGACGCTGGTCGGCGTGGTCGTGGGCACGCAGCTCTTCTACGACTGGCGGCTGGCCGCGTACGCCGTCAGGGACGTCCGCGCCGACCACGTGCTGCGGCCGTCGACAGGACAGGGCGCGCTGTCGGAGGAGTTGCGGCGCCGCGTCCTGGCTCGCGGCGACACGTCCGCCGCGGTCGGGATCGTGACGATGCCGGTCGCCGTGTCGGTGGATGGACGGCCGTCTGCCCAGGACCCGCCGCCCACCCACGCAACCCTGATCACCGGAGACGTCACGCGGGTCGTCAATCTCACCTTGCGCGGCCGGTCGCCCGGCGACCTGGGCGAAGGAGAGGTCGCCGTCAGCGACTCGCTCGGGGCCGGGCTCGGGTCGCGGCTACGGGTCCGGTTCCCCGGCGAGGCCGAGGACGCCCTCTACACCGTGACCACGGTCTACGCCGACACCGGCGAACTGGGGTCGGTGCTGCTGCCCGCCCACGCGATCGCCGGCACCCACCTGCCGTCGCGGCAGCACGAGCGGATATACGTGCGCGGAGTGGACCCCGGCCGGCTCGCGGATCCGCGCGTGCCGGTGGAGTCCTTCACCAAACAGGAGTACGTCTGGCAGAAGAGCCGGGAGAACGCCGAACGGAACCGCACGATGCCGTACGTCTCCCTGCTGGTCGCGCTGCTCTGCCTCGTGGCCGCGATCAACAGCCTGTGCCTGGGGCTGCTCGACCGTCGGAGGGAGTTCGCCGGCATGCGGCACCTTGGCATGCGCCGCGGCCAGGTGATGAGGATGGCCTGCTGGGAGAGCCTGTTCACCGTGGTGCCCGTCCTCGTGCTGGCCCTGGCCGCGACCGCCTGGGTGACGCTCGTGCACGCCGCGAGCGAGCCCGGCGGCCTGGCCGTCACGTTGTCCCTCATCCCCTTCGGCTGGCTGGTCCCGCTCGGCGCGGCCGCGCTCACCGGCGCGCCGGCGGGATCGCTGCTGGTCGTACGCGCGGCACTGCGAAACGAAAGGCAGGTCACCGCATGAACGGCGGTATCGAACCCACGGTGCGTCTCGACGGCGTCGGCAAGGTCTACGGCACGGGCGTCTCGGCGGTCGCCGCTCTGCGCGACGTCAGCCACGCCTTCACCCGCGGGTCGTTCACCGCGGTGATGGGGCCGTCCGGCTCGGGCAAGACCACGTTGCTGCAGTGCGCGGCCGGGCTGACCCGGCCCACGTCGGGTTCCGTCAGCGTGGGCGGCGCCGACATCACGCGGCTGAGCGAGGCCGAGCTGTCCGGCCTGCGCAGGCACCGGATCGGCTTCGTGTTCCAGGCGTTCAACCTGCTGCCCGCGCTGACGGGCAGGGAGAACATCGAGCTGCCGCTGCGGCTCGCGCGACGCCGGCCGGTGCCCGGCCGGGTGGAGGAACTGGTCGGCCGGGCCGGGATCGCCGAGCACGTACACCGCCGCCCGCACGAGCTGTCCGGCGGGCAGCAGCAGCGGGTGGCCATCTGCCGGGCGCTGGTGGCCGGGCCGGAGGTGGTGTTCGCCGACGAGCCGACCGGAAACCTCGACGCCAGATCAGGACGGGAGATCCTGGGCCTGCTGCGGCGCGTGGTCGACGACCTGGAGCAGACGGTCATCATGGTCACCCACGACCCGGCCGTCGCCGCCCACGCCGATCGGGTGCTCTTCCTCAGCGACGGCCAGGTGGTGAACGTCATGGAGGCCCCGACGGCCGAGGCGATCGCCGCCGGCCTCGGAATCCACTGACGCACGCGAGGCTGCGGGCCGTCGAGATGCGTTGCGTCCTGATCCCCGGTCGCAGCTGGGTCGCGGCCGCTGCGACGGTGCCGGGACCGCGGACCGCGTACAACCGTCGGCATGAATTCCATTCGTACCCCGGTGGACCGCGCGCTCATCGCCGCCGAGTGGCGCGGGCTCACCGGCGCTCGCGGCCGGGTCGCCGGCCTGCTGACCGCCCCGCTCGCCACCGTGCTGCTGAGCCTGGCGGTCGCCGGGACCGTCAGCGTGACGTGCAGCAACGGCCCCGTCGAAGAGCCGTGCCAGGCCCCGATCTCCGGCCCCGGCGGCCAGGCGGTGGTGGACGATTTCACCTACGTGCACCTGCCGCTGAGAGGCGACGGAAGCATCACCGTCCGGGTGAACTCGATGACGGGACGGATCAAGGAGCCCCCGCCTCCCGGCACGGGCGGCGGCCCGCCGCCCGTTCCCGGGCTCGTGCCGTGGGCGAAGGCGGGCGTCCTGGTCAAGGACGGCATCCGGGAGGGATCGCAGTACGCGGCGATCATGGTCACCGCCCGGCACGGCGTCCGCATGCAGCACGACTTCACCGAGGACACGGCGGGCTCCGCCGGAGGCTTCCCGCGCTGGCTGCGGCTGACCCGCACGGGTGACACGCTGACCGGTTCCGAGTCCGCCGACGGCAAGCAGTGGTCGGAGGTCGGTACGGCACACCTGACCGGCCTGCCGTACACCGTGAACGTCGGGCTGTTCGCCGCGTCGCCGGGCGACGTCACGGTGGAGGACGGCGGGGCCGGTCAGGCGACGAGATTCGCCGAGGCCACCGCGGTCTTCGACCAGGTCAGCCTGCAAGGCGTCCCGGCGGGCGCCGACTGGACCTTCGACGACATCGGCGCACGCGTGGAGGACGACGGCGTGACCGTCCACCACCCGGGCGCCTTCGCTCGATCCGGTGACGAGTTCGTCCTGACGGGAGCGGGCGACATCGGGCCCAACTGGGTGGGCCTGGCCGTGGAGAGGAGCCTGCTGGGGCAGTACGTCGGGCTCATCCCGCTCATCATGGTGGCGGTCTCGTTCGCCACCGCGGATGGCAGGCGGGCTCTCGCGGTGCTCGGCGCCAGGTCGGTGGTCATCGGTGCTGCGGCCTTCGCGACCGGGCTGGTGTCCGCCGCGATCACCCTGCCGATCGGCTCGGCGCTCCTGCGCGGCAACGCCGTCTACCCGCTTCCCGTCGGCCTGCCGACGCAGCTGCGGGTGATCGTCGGCACCGGCCTGCTGTTCGCCGCGGTGGCGGTGCTCGCCCTGGGGCTGGGCGCGCTCCTGCGGCGTGGCGCGGTGGCGGTCTCCGTGGCGGTCGCGGTGACCATGGTGCCCTTGCTGCTGGCCGTCACCGCTTCCCTGCCGATGGACGTGTCGCAGTGGCTGCTGCGGGTCACCCCGGCCGCGGGATTCTCGATCCAGCAGAGCCTGCCCGAATACGACCACATTGACGCCTTCTACACGCCCTTCCTCGGGTACTTCCCGCTGGCGCCGTGGGCCGGCTTCGGCGTGCTGTGCGCCTACGGTGTGCTGGCGGTGTTCCTGGCCGCCCGGCGTTAGCTTCCGCGGTTCAGCACGAGCGAACCACGTGACCAAGGTAGGGCGTCGGGGGGCAGGGACGGTGGCGCCGAGGCCCCCTCCTGACGCTGCCGGCTCTGGTCAAGAAGCCCGTCCCGTACGATGATCTCTGCATGTCGTCCCGTACGTCCGCCGCGCTGGCGGGCTTGGCCCTGGCCGTCCTGGCCGCCGGATGCGCCGATCCGGCCGCCGGCCGGGTGTCTCTCGTCAGCGCGACCCAGCCCCCGGCATCGCCGTCACCGTCGCTGTCCTCGGGGCCCGTGAAGCACCCGTTCCCGATGGCGACCTCCCTGGCCGATCCCATGGCGGTCGGGGCACCCCTGCGGGCGACGGGCCCGCCGCGGTTCTTCGTCTCCGCGCGTACTCCGCTCGCCCGTTTCCCCGGCAAGTCCAAGACGGCTGTCTTCACCCCCGTACCGCCCGCCGTGCACAACGCCGAGACCGGGGCCTTCATCGCCGACATCCCGCTGCCGCCCGGCATCGCCAGTTCCTGGCATCTCGTGGCCGCCGCCCGGGACAACCGCACGTTCGCCATCGCCGGCTGGACCGAGTCGGCGAACCCGTCCATCCGCTTCTTCCTGGTACGCCTCGACGAGAACGGGCGGCCCGAGCAGCCGGTGGCCGTCACGCCAACCGACCCCGACGACCTGACGCTGGTTCACGACCTCGCCCTCAGCGCCGACGGCACCCGGCTGGCCTACTCCACACCGCTCATCGGAGGCGGCGCCAAGATCTCCGTGCTCGACGTGGCCACAGGTCGGCGCCGGGACTGGAAGACGATGACGCACGCGGTGGTGAGCGGCCTGTCCTGGTCTCCGGACGGCCGCTCGCTCGCGTGCGTGCTGGGTGGCCGCGCCATCGCCCTGCTCGACCTCGCCCGCCTGGGCACCGCCCCGGACGGCGCCGCGTCCCGGATCATCAAGGCCGCCACGGGCGCCCTGCCGATGGAGTCGGTGGCCTACACCGCCGACGGCAGCGCGCTGATCTACGCGCTCGGGCACACCGTCGAACGCATCCCTGTGGCGGGCGGGCCCGTGCGGGTCCTGGCCCGGCCGGAGCTGCCGTCCGACGCCTCTCTGAGCCTGCGCTTCAGCGTCGACGGGACGGGCGCGTACCTCCTGTACGCGCACCGGTGGCGCGCCTACCGGGCCGGCCTCGCCGACGGCGCGGTCACCTCGGTGCCGATCACCGTCGATGAGCGGCCGGGTGAGGGGGACTCGCCGCGCGTGGCCTGGTGACCAGCACCGCCCGTACGGGCCCATTTCGGGTGCGCCCCGGGTGCCGGAGAGCGAGAGCCGCCACGCCTGCCGCCTCAGTACTGTGATTTCACATGACCGACACTGAGCTCGAGATCACCGCAGACCTGGTCCGCGACTTGCTGCAGGAGCAACATCCAGACCTCGCGGGGCTGGCCGTCCGCGAGGTGGCGGGCGGCTGGGGCAACCAGATGTGGCGCCTCGGGGACGAGTTGGCCGTACGCATGCAGCGCATGGACCCCTCCCCGGAGCTCCAGCTCAAGGAGCGGCGGTGGCTACCGGTGCTGGCCCCGCGCCTGCCGCTCCCGGTGCCGACCCCGGTGCGGTTCGGCGAACCGTCCGAGCGCTTCCCCAAGTACTGGACGGTGATGACGTGGGTTCCCGGTGAGCCGCTGGACCATGGCTCGATCAGCCGCGGCGCCCACGCGGCCGACACGCTGGCGGATTTCCTCCGGGCGCTCCATGTGGAGGCGCCCGCCGACGCGCCGACCACCACGGACCGCGGCGCCCATCCCAGGGACTGCGCCGAAGGCTTCGAGTACTTCTTCCGGGCCGTTGCCCCCGACGACGTCGCTGCCGGTGTGCGGGCCGTCTGGGACGACGCCGTCGCGGCCCGCGCGTGGGAGGGCCCGCCGGTGTGGGTGCACGGCGACCTCCATCCCGCGAACGTCGTCGTCACGGACGGAACGCTCTCGGGCGTCGTCGACTTCGGTGACATGTTCGCCGGCGATCCGGCGTGGGACCTCGCCGCCGCATGGGTGCTGCTGCCGGCGGGCACGGCCGCACGGTTCTTCGACAGGTACGGGCATGCGGACGAGGCGGCGATCCGGCGGGCACGAGGGCTGGCCGCTTTGAAGAGCCTCTTCCTGATGCTCATGGGGCAGAACGGAGATCGGGGCCTTCCCGGCGGCAAGCCGCACTGGGGGCCCGCGGGCCGGGCGGCACTTGATCGTGTCCTGAAGGGCGTTCGAGGCGCACTGCCTGAACCTGCTGGTTGAGCGGAACCAGCCCAGCAGGTCCATTCCGTACGACACCGTGACCCGGCCCGATCAACCAGACGGCGGACAGCTAGCGCGCCGGCGCAGCAGGGTCGGGGGACATTCTGGACTGGCTGGCGTTCGTGTTCAGCGTGGCCGCGCTGCTTGTCGCCCTGCGCGTCTTGCTCACCGCCGACCAACGCCGGCAACTCCTCGGCGCACCACGAGGCATATTCCAGGAGTGAGTGGTTCCCGACGGTGAGTGGTGTGTGGTGGACGGTTGTCGACCGAATCGACCGGGCGACGGCGTTACTGCTCGGCGGCATGCGGGATGCGGGCTTGTCGGCCGCGGTGATCTCGGCGGAGGCCGCAGCGTTGTTCGAACAGGCGTCCGCGCGGTGGGCGCGCATGTCGGCGTGGGCGCGCTGTCCCGGGTGCGGGGTGGGGGTGTGGGCGGGGGTGCGACGGCGCGGACGCGAGGTTCTGCTCGGCGCGGTGCCGCGTCCGGGCCTGGCGTGCCCGGCAGCGCGAGGCGTCGGGACAGGGGTGATCACAACGGGTAGCCGTAACCATGTCCGCTTCATGGCCGCGCTGTGGTGGCTGCTGGCGTTACTCGGCTGGCGGGGCCGGGAGGTCTGCCCTGACCCACCAGCCCTTGCCCGGGGTGACCATGATCGTGGTGGCCGGCGAGTTGCGCTGCCGTCAACCAACGTGACACCGGTCGCCAAAGCCAACTGAGCTGGGGGCTTTGTCTGCGTTGGCGGAACGGTCACCCCGGGTGGGTCATCTGAAGGCGGCGATGTTGCGGATCGCCCATTCGGCGAACGTGCGGGGCGCGCGGCCGAGGACCTGTTCGACGTCGGGGCTGATTCGCAGCTCAGCGGGGGTGGGATTGCCGATGATGTCAAGGGTGGTCTCGACCACGGGCTCGGGCATGAACTGCAGCATCTGCGCGCGGGCCTCGTCGCGGGTCTGCTCGATGAACCGGATCGGCTCGCCGAGCGCGTCGCCGATCACCTCTGCTCGTTGCCGGGGCGTGATGAGGGCGGGCCCGGTCAACTCGTAGACCTGCCCGGCGTGACCGTCCTCGCGCAGGGCTGCTGCGGCGACCTCGCCGATGTCGGCCGGGTCGATCCACGGCAGCCCGGTATCCCCGAACGGTGCGGCGGCCGTGCGCCCCGTGCGGATCGTCTCGGCCCATGCGAAGGCGTTGGAGGCGAAGCCACCGGGCCGCAGGATCGTCCAGTCCATGCCCGACTGCCGGATGACGTCCTCGATGGACCGTCCCATCTGCCCATGGGAGGACGACTGCGGTCGGGTTGCGACTCCCTGGGAGGACAGCAGGACGACCCGTCGAACGCCACCGGCTTTCGCGACGTCCAGGATGCCCTGGGGGCTCAGCAGGTGCTCGCCGGCACCGCCGTCGTGGAGGAACACCGCGTCAGCGCCGTCGAAAACGGACCGAAGGCTCTCAGGGGCGGCCAGGTCCACCTGGCGGTACCGGACACCCTCTGGCACCGCCACCTCCGAGACTCCTCGGGACACCGCCGTCACCTGCTCGCCGGCTGCCGCGAGTGCCTGCACGAGCGGTCGGCCAACGTTGCCGGTGGCTCCTGTTACTACGATCATGAACTTTTCCCATCGATTGTGGTTAGTCATGCCGAGAGCTTTCTCCCGATAAAGTTAGTTGACTAACTGAGAGCAACCATAGCCAGCCAAACCCGTTGCTGTCTATGGTTGGTTAGGTGACCGACTTGAAGACGAGCGATCGGCCACCGGCTACCGGCCGCCGCGCTCCTCCGACCATGCGGCCGCCCCTTCTCGCTGATCGTCTGGCGCGGACGATCGGCGTGCCACCGTCCAGGCGGGCCAGGTGACTAACCTTCAGGTAATCACACACTTCGAAGTGCGTTCTTGTGGCAGGAACCGCGTGGGTGAACAGTGTTGCGCATGAATACGCGCAATGAACGAATCAGCATCCTCGGTCTGGGAGCCATGGGACGCGCGCTCGCGAGCGCGCTCCTCGGTGCCGGTCGTGAGGTGACAGTGTGGAACCGTACCCCCGGGAGGGCGAGCGAGCTCCTCGCGCGCGGCGCGCAGGAGGCATCGAGCGTGGAAGAGGCGATCGGCGTGGGTGACCTGACGGTCGCATGCCTGCTGGACGACGCCAGCGTCCGTGACACGCTCGCACCGGTCGCGCGGAAGCTAGCGGATGAGACGATTGTCAACCTGACCAGCGGCTCCGTACGGCAAGCGCGCGAGCTCGCCGGATGGCTGAAGGAGTCCGGGGCGCGTTTCCTCGCGGGCGGGATCATGGCCGTGCCCCCGACGGTGGGGACCGAGGGGGCCTTCATCCTCTACAGCGGTGCGCGTGACGTGTTCGACCGTGTCGCCCCTGTGCTCGCCCCCATTGGGCGTCCTCATTGGGTGGGCGAGGACCCAGGGTTCGCGGCGCTGTATGACATGGCCGCCCTCAGCGGCATGTACGGCATGGGCGCCGGGGCGGACCACGCCGTGGCATTGGTCCACGCGGAAGGCGGGGACGTGGAGACGTTCAAGCGCGAGGTGCTCCAGCCATGGATGGAGCAGGTGCTCCCGATCACAGTCGCCGGCGCCGACGTGAGCGAATCCGTCCCGGACGAGTACAACCCCGCGATGCAGGCGACCGGCCTGGAGAACATCCTCTCCGCTTCCGGTGAGGCGGGTGTGCCCGCGGATCTGGCCGGGCACCTGCGCGCCTCGCTGTGGCGGATGCGGCGCGCCATCGCCGCCGGCTGAGCCCCGCACCAGGGCATCCACGAGTGAGGCAGGGCGTCCCGGCTATCATGAGGCAGATGCGCAACCCGCCCTACATCTGTGCCCTCGACGCCGCGATGGACGTCGTCGAAGGCAAGTGGAAAGCGCTGATCCTCTGGGCACTGGACGAGCGGCTCCATCGATTCGGACAATTGCGCCGCAGCCTCCCTGGCATCAGCGAGAAAGTGCTCGCCCAGCAACTACGCGAGCTCGAGGCGGACGAAATCATCCGGCGAACCGTGTTCGAGGAGACACCGCCCCGGGTCGAGTATGAGCTGACCGACGAAGGCGTTGCACTCTACACAGCGCTCGGCACTCTGGGGGAATGGGGCGAGCGCCGCATGCGCAAGCTCGATATCGTCCCCACCCACGGCGACGAATAGGCCGAGACTGACCGCTGTGCTGATCATGTTCTCTCCCGTATCGGAGGGCGACGTTCAGCGGGCCTTCCGTTCCTGGTAGATGTCACCTCCTGCCGGTAGGGCACGGGTGCGTGAGATGCCGGTTGGGGCAGCAGATCATGCCGATGGCGTACCTCGCCGGTTCCCCACCGGTCGCCATTCCCGGCCCTCGCGCCTACGCCGGGCGGCTCAGGACGTGGGCCGGCCGGGAGGGACTGTCAGCGGCGGCTCACTGACTGCCTGGCCTCCCGGCCGTTCGGCCCGGAGGCCCCTCGGCGTCCGGCCCGGAGTCAGCCACAGGCCGGTGAACACGGCGCAGGCCAGCGTCACGGCACCCGCCGTGAGGAAGGCGCTGTTGAGGCCGGACTCGAAGGAGGCGCCGCCGGACTCCCGGGTGTGGACGATCGCTCCGAGCACCGCCACGCCGAGCACCGCGCCGATCTGCCGGGTGGTGCTGCTGACGCCCGAGGCGAGGCCGCCCTCCTGCGGGCTGACCGCCTGGATGGCGGCCCCGGTCAGCGGCGACATGGTGAGGGCGAACCCGATGCCGGCGACCGCCAGCCGCCACCACACGTTCCCGTAGCCGGTGTCGGCGTGGACGAGGCCGAGCGTCAGCAGCCCCAGCCCGGCCAGCGCCAGGCCGGTGCCGACGACGACGCGGAAGCCGTACCTGGCCGCGAGCCGGCCCGCGTACGGGCTGACGATCACCATGCCGAGCGAGACGGGCAGGGTCTGCAGGCCGGCCACCAGGATCGAGGTGCCCTGGACGTGGACGAAGAACTGGGAGAAGAAGAACGACGACCCCATCAGCGCGAACCCGACCACGACCATCGCCGTGTTGGACACCGTGAACAGCCGCTGACGAAACAGCCGCAGCGGCAGCATCGGCGTCGGCACACGCCCCTCGACCACGACGAACGCGGCCACGAGCACCGCTCCGGCGGCGAAGCTGCCCAGGATCACCGGTGAGGTCCAGCCACGGGAACCGCCCTCGATCAGCCCGTACGTCAGCGCTCCCACCCCCAGGACGGACAGGACCGTCCCCGGGACGTCGATCGCCGGCGCGCCGGGATTGCGGGACTCCCCCAGCACGCGCAGGCCGGCCAGCAGCAGGACCGCCCCGATGGGCACGTTGACGAGGAAGATGGCGGGCCAGCCGAAGGACTCCACCAGAAGGCCGCCCGCCAGCGGTCCGGCGGCCAGGCCGATTCCGCTGAACCCGGCCCACAACCCGATCGCCTTGACCCGTTCCTGCGGGACGGGGTACGCGGCGGCGAGCAGCGCCAGTGAGGCGGGGCTCAGCGCCGCGGCCCCGACGCCCTGCAGCACCCGCCCGGCGATCAGCCAGCCGATCGAGGGCGCGAGCGCACACACCACCGACGCGGCCGTGAACACCACCACCCCGGCCAGGAACACCCGCTTGCGGCCGAACCGGTCGGCGAAGACGCCGCCCGACAGCAACAGCATGGCCACCAGCAGCACGTAGGCGTCGACGATCCATTGCAGGCCGGCCATGTCGGTGTGGAGCCGCTGCTGCATGTCGGGCAGGGCGGCGCCGACGATCGTGTTGTCGAGCAGCACCATGAACTGACCTGCGCAGGTCAGGGTGAGCAACGCTCTCACGCACATCCTCCTAAAAGCAGTCATTCACTGCGTTTAGCGGAGAGTCTAACGCAGGTCGCGACTGCGTTAAGATGGGGTATGGACGAGCAGGGGCGGGCCAGGCGGCCCGGCGGGCGCAGCGCCCGGGTCCGCGCCGCGGTGCACCAGGCCGTTACCGACCTGGTCAGCGAGCGCGGCTACGGGAACTTCACCGTCGGCGACATCGCGGCCCGCGCGGGCGTGGCCGACACCAGCCTCTACCGCCGGTGGGGCAACCTCCAGGCCCTGCTCAGCGATGTGCTGCTGACCCGGCTCAACACGCGGTCGCCGATGCCTGACACCGGCAGCCTGGCCGGCGACCTGCGGACCCACGCCGCCAACGTGGCCCGCGAGGTCACCGGACCCGACGGCCTGGCGCTGGTGCGGCTGACCATCGCGCTGTCGGGCGAGGGGCAGCAGGGCCTCCGGGCGCGCGACGAACTCCTGGCCGACCGCACCAAGCAGTTGCAGGCCATGCTCGACCGCGCCCGCGACCGCGGCGAGAACCCGCCCGACGTGCTGGAGGTGCTGGACCACCTCCTGGCGCCGATCTACATGCGCGTCCTGTTCGGCGCGGACCCGCTCACTCCCGACTACCTCGACCGGCTGGTCGACCGGCTGCTCGCCTGATCCAGGCTGCCGCGAGCCCGGCCCGGCGGCCGGCTCAGTGGATGACGGCCTCGACGTGGGCGAGCTGGACGGCGAGGATCTCTTCGAACGCGGCACGGCGGTCCGCCCCGAGAGGGCGGACGTCGCGGGCGAAGTGGGTCAGAGCGGGGAAGCGTTCGGGGTCGGCGCCGAGTACCGCGACGCGGAACAGTTCCATGCCCTGTTCGTACTCTTCGGGAGTGAGGGTGCTGATCCCGGCCTCGGAGGCGATCAACGCGGCGACGAGGACCGTGATCCGGTGGAGGTGCGCGGGGATCTGCGCGTCAGGCAGTCCCGACGCGCGCAGGGCCTGCAGCACCTCCTCCATGACCAGCCGCGAACCGGTGCCGCCTGACGCGTAGCGTCCCCAGACCGCGGCGAGCTGGGGGTGCTGGCCGAAGGCCTCTCTCACGCGCAGGGCCAGGGTGGTGATGCGCTGCTTCCAGTCGCCTTCGGGCCTGTAGCCGTCCATGGCGGCCAGGATGATTCGGTCGGCGACCGCGCGCAGCAGCTCGGTCTTGTTGCGGAAGTGCCGGTAGAGGCTGGAGGAATCGGTGCCGAGCACTGCCGCGAGCTTGCGCACGCTGAACGACTCGGCGTCGCTCGTGCGCAGCAACTCCTCGGCCGTGTCGAGGATCTCTTCGGTCGACCAGCGCCTTCTACCTGCCATCTCATCCCTCTCGTCGGAGATCAGCATACCGATGCACTTGGTGTTGCACGCACCGCGTGCATAATGGGTGCATCAGCCCCGGCGCCGATGGAAGGCCGCATGTCATGAGAAGCCCCGAAGATCTGAACACCGCCCTGGAGAACGTCCACCGCGCCGGAATGCCGGGCCTGTTCGCCGAGGTACGTGAGGGCGACGAGGTCTGGCGCGGCGCCGCCGGGGTCGCCGACCTCGCCACCGGCCGCCCTGTCTCCGCCGGCATGCGGCACCGCGTCGGCAGCATCACCAAGACCTTCACCGCCGCCGCGGTGATGCAACTGGTCGAAGGCGGTCAGATCGGCCTCGACGCGCCGATCGGCCGCTACCTGCCGAAGCTGGTTCCCGGAGAACGCGGCGACGCGATCACCGTCCGGATGTTGATCAACCACACGAGCGGTCTCGCCGAATACCTTCCGTACGTCTATCCCTCGCTCAAGGCCTTCCCGGCCGTGGCCGACACGAGGCCGCAGAGCCTGGACGACCACCGGCTCACCCGGTTCGACGCCATCGAGCTGATCGAGAAGGGCGTCTCCGCACCCGCCTTCAGCGCGCCCGGCGGCACTCCGGGGTTGTACTCCAACACCAACTACCTCCTGCTCGGCCGGCTTCTGGAGCAGGTCACCGGCACGAAGGCCGAGACGTACATCACCCGGAACGTCATCGAGCGCGCCGGGCTGCGGGACACCGAGCTTCCCGATGGACCGACGTTCAGCGGGCCGCAGTCGCAGATCTACGAGGCGTGGTTCGGCATGATCGAGCCGCCGCGCGACTTCAGCGTCTTCGACATGTCCTTCGCGGGGCCGGCGGCTTCGCTGATCTCGACCGTCGCGGATCTCAACCGGTTCTTCGGCCTGTTGTTCGCCGGTGAGATCGTCAGCCCGTCGTCGCTGGCGGAGATGCGGCGCACCGTCCGCGTCGTCTCCCAGGAAAGCAAGATCATCGACTACGGGCTGGGCCTGTACCCGATGGAGATGCCCGGCGGCACCTTCTGGGGGCATGGCGGCACCGTCTGGGGCGCCGGAGCACTGGCCATGACCAGCGCCGACGGCAAGCGGCAGATGGCCGTCGCGGTGAACATGCAGAGGTGGAACAGGCTCGACTCCTCGGGCAGGCCGCAGCCCCATCCCATCGACGAAGCGCTCACGGCTCTGTACGGCATGGCGATGCACGGCTGACCGTGCCGGAGAAGATCCCCGCCACGAAGACAGGAGAGCGATGACCACGACCGACTTCGCGCCGACGAGGGAGCAGTCCCCGCCCTCACCGGACGCCGATGACGCGGCGGGACAGTCCGTGGCAGGGCTGCTGCGCCCCTACCGGTGGAGCTTCGCCGCCGTTGTCGGCTCGCAGGTGATCGGCGCCGTCGCGGGTCTGGCACCACTGCTGGCGGTCGTCGAACTGGGGCGCGGCCTGCTGGCGCCTCGCCCGATCGATCACGATCACGTCTGGTTCGTCGTGATCGCCGGGGCGGTCGGCCTGCTCGTCCGGCTGCTGTTCACGGCCACGTCATCCGGGCTCGGGCACCTGCTCGACGGCCGGGTGCAACTGGCCCTTCGCCGGCACCTGGCCGCGCGGCTGGGACGCGTGCCGATCGGCTGGTTCTCCCGGCGCCGGACCGGCGAGCTGACCAAGGTGGTGGGCCAGGACGTCAGTGCCGTGCACCCGTTCATCGCCCACGCCCCCGGCGAGCTCATCGCCGCTTTCGTGGTGCCGGTGCTCTCGCTGGTCTACCTGTTCGCCATCGACTGGCGGCTCACGTTGATCACGCTGATCCCGGTGGTGCTGGCCCTGGCGCACGTCCCGCTGATGATGACCCCGACCCGGCTGCGTGAGGAGAAGCAGTTCGATGCGGCCATGGGGCAGATCGCCGATTCCGTCGTCGAGTTCGTCCAGGGCATCTCGGTGGTCAAGGTCTTCGGCGGTTCCAGGCGCGCCCACCGCAAGTTCCGCACGGCCACCGACGACTTCGTCGGCATCTACCACCGCTTCGTGCGCGGCCTCTCGGTGATCGCCGCCGGGATGCAACTGGTGCTGTCACCGCCGTTCGTGCTGCTGACCGTCCTGATCGGCGGCACCATCCTGATCACGGCCGGCGGCCTGCCCCCGGCCGACCTGCTGCCCTTCCTGCTGCTGGGACTGGGCCTGACCGCTCCGGTCGAAGCCCTCATCGCCCACAGTTTCGACGACCTGCAGGCCGCCCGGCGCGCGGTCGGCCGGATCCGGGACGTGCTCGAGGTGGCGCCGCTGCCGGAGCCCGCGCACCCGATCGCGCCGCAGGGCCACCGGGTGGAACTGCGTGACGTCCGCTTCGGCTACGAAGACGGTCGCGAGGTGCTGCGCGGGATCGACCTGACGCTCGAACCGGGTACGGTCACCGCGATCGTCGGGCCCTCGGGCAGCGGCAAGTCCACGCTGGTCCAGTTGCTGCCGCGCTTCTTCGACCCGACTCACGGTTCGGTCACCCTGGGCGGCGTCGATCTGCGCGACCTCAGCGGCCGTGACCTCTACCGGATGGTCTCCTTCGTCTTCCAGGACGTGCGCCTGCTGCGCGCATCGGTCGCGGACAACATCGCGCTTGCCGTACCGCATGCCGACCTCGACGCGGTGATGCACGCCGCCCGGACGGCGAACATCCATGACCGGATCCTCGATCTGCCACGCGGCTACGACACGGTGCTCGGGCAGGAGGCCGGGCTGTCGGGTGGCGAGGCGCAGCGGATCTCCCTCGCCCGGGCCCTGCTCGCCGCCACACCTGTGCTGGTGCTGGATGAGGCGACCGCGTTCGCCGACCCGCAGACCGAGCAGGCGGTACGGCGGGCACTGACGGCGTTGGAGGGCGATCGCACGATCCTGGTCATCGCCCACCGCCTGGAGACGGTCGCCGACGCCGACACCGTCGTGATGCTGGACAACGGGTCGATCGTCGAGCAGGGCAGGCCCGCCGACCTCCTGGCAGAGAACGGAAAGTTCGCGGCCTTCTGGCAATCCGAGGAGTACCGATGATTCGCATGCTGCTGCGCGTCCTGGGCCGTGATCATGCCCGGCCGGTGCGTCGCACCGTGGTCTTGACGACGATGACCGCGATCGTCGAAGGTCTGTCCTACGCCCTGCTGGTTCCCGTGCTGCGGGCCCTGTTCGGCGGCAACCCCGCGGACGCGCTGCCCTGGCTGATCGCGTTCGGCGGCGCCGTCGCGATCTACGCGATGCTGCGCTATGTCAGCGATCTGTTCGGCTTCCGTGCCGGAACCACGCTGTTGCGTGGCATGTACCACCGCCTCGGCGATCATCTGGCCCGGCTGCCCCTCGGCTGGTACGGCACCGGCCGGGTCGGGGAGGTGTCCGTCCTGGCCAGCCAGGGCGTGCTGGAGACGATGGGCGTGATCGCGCATCTGCTGGCGCCCTACATCTCCGCCTTCGTCACCCCTGTGACGATCGTTGGCGTGATGCTCGCCCTCAACTGGCAGCTCGGGCTGGCCGCCCTGGTCGCCGTACCGCTCGTGGCGGCGATCCAGATCTGGACCGGCCGCTCGATAACCGCGGGCGACGCCGACCGTCACGAACGCGACACCGAGGCCACCGGGCGGGTCATCGAGTTCCTCCAGGCTCAGCCGGTGCTGCGCGCCGGCGGCCGGAGCGGCCAACGCTTCACCCTTCTCGACGACTCGCTGCGGGAACTCCAGCGCGCGTCCCGCCGCACCGTGTTGTCGGTGTTGCCCGGCATGATCGGCTTGACGCTCGTGGTGCAGGCGATGTTCACCGTGTTGCTGGTTCTGGGCGCCTACCTCGCGCTCGGCGGGGGCATCGGCGTCGCGGAGGTGCTGACGATCCTGGTGCTGGCCGCCCGCTGCGCCGATCCGGTCCTGTCGCTGGCCGACATCGGCGGCAAACTCCGTGCCGCGCGCGCCGAGCTGGCCAGGCTCGACGCGGTGCTGCGCACCGAGCCGCTGCCGGAAGCACCGGAACCGATCCAGCCGGCGGGCCACGGCCTGCGCATGGAGTCCGTCGCCTTCCGGCATGGCGACCGCACGGTGTTCGACGACCTGTCGCTGTCCGTTCCCGAGGGGCGGCGGCTCGCCGTGGTCGGCCCCTCGGGCGCGGGCAAGAGCACACTGCTGCAGTTGCTCGCGCGCTTCCACGACGTCGACGCGGGCACGGTGCGCGTGGGCGGCGTGGACGTGCGCGCCATCGGCACCGAGGAGCTGATGGCCCGGATCGCCATCGTCTTCCAGGACGTCTACCTCTTCGACGGCACGATCGAGGACAACGTACGGCTGGGCCGCCCCGAGGCCACCGAGGCCGAGCTGCGGACGGCGGCGAGCGCCGCGCGGCTGGACGAGGTGATCGAGCGGCTGCCCGGCGGCTGGGCGGCAGATGTCGGCGAGGGGGGCACGCTGCTGTCGGGAGGCGAACGCCAGCGCGTCTCGATCGCGCGGGCTCTGCTGAAGGACGCGCCCATCGTGCTCCTGGACGAGGTGACCTCCGCCCTGGACCCGGTGAACGAGGCGGCCGTCCACGCGGGCATCGAACGCCTGATGGCCGGCCGAACGGTCGTGATGGTCGCCCATCGGATGCGAACCGTCCAGCGCGCCGACCGCATCGCCTTTCTCGACGGCGGCCGGATCGTGGAAGAAGGACGCCACGACGAGCTGCTCCGCCGCGGCGGCCGCTACGCCGACTTCTGGAATGCTTCGCTGACACCGGCAGCGCACGACTGAGCCGCTGAGGCCGCTTCGAAGAGCGGAGGACCGGAACGCCGGCGCGATGGGGTCGGCCGCACCGCGCGCTCGCGCGCACCCCCGTTGTGGTCCACCCGCAGCGGAAGCCATCGCCTACATGCGCGTCAACGCCCGAAGCCGGGCTGCATGACCGGTGAGGGGTAGACGGTGAACACCCGCTGGCCGTCGAGCCACGTGGTGAGCCGCCGCGCTTCGGCCACCAACGCCTCGCGGGCCCGCGGGGTGACATCGTCATCAAGCAGGCGCAACTCGACCACACCGTCGGGATCCTGCACCCACGCGCCGACGACGCGTCCGTCGACCCAGGCGGTGGTCCCGGCGTTGCCCGCACTGTCGAACAGCTGAGGTGCGTGCGCACCGAGGTAGAAGGCGCGTGACTTCCAGCCCATCACGGTCGGATCGAGCAACGGCAGGAGCGCGACCCACGGCTCGGCGGCGACGACCGGGGCGAGATCGTCCGCACGCAGCCACCCGGCCGAACCGTCCTCCAGGGACACCCGCTGCGCGCCGATGTCCTCCAGCGCGGTGCGGACCGCGGACTTGGTGCCGCCGAGCCACCAAGCGAGGTCGTCGACGGTGCCGGGGCCGTAGGACCACAGCCACCGGGACACCAGCTCGGCATAGCCCTGCCGCATCGCCAGCGCCTCGGGCACCTCGTCCCCCCACCACACCTGTGTCGTCGTCCAGGTCGGGCGGCTCGTGTACCAGGCTCCGGCGTTGGCCGCGCGCGCCACCGCGCCGTCCAGGCTCAGCTGGGTGAGCACTCGCGGAGCGATCGCGACCCGTCCTCCCCAGGACTTGTCCGGAGCCTGCTCGATGAAGCCGGTGGCCTCGGGCACTTCCTCGCGTATCCGCTTCGACGTCCGGGGCACGCCGTCGGCCAGGTGCGCCAGCACCGCCTCCTCCGCAGCCGCGAGCCAGGCGGCTCCCTGCCCCTCAGCGGCCGGCCCGCCGCGCTGGAGGTCCCTGACCAGCCGGTTGCGATGGACCGCGGCCACCCGGGCCGAGGCACTTCCCCACACCGCAGGCACGAGATCGCGGGGGAACACGAACAGGGTCTCGCGCATCGACTGCTGCCGCATGAGGGAACGTGTCTCGTACAGCGCCCGTTCGACGTCGTCGATGCCGAGCGCGTCGGCCCGCGCCCAACAGGACAGATGCACGCTCGGCGGGTCGGTGGCGTGCAGGCACACCACGGCACGGGCGGCCTCCTCGGCAGAAGCCGCCTTGGCCATGGGTGCGAGAGCGTGCCGCACGCCCAGCCGGGCGCGGCGCTCCTCATCGGTTACCAAGCGCACGGGGCCATCCTCGCGCAGATGACCGGCGGGGTGGCCCGGCCGGTCCAATAAGATCATCCGCATCGTCTCCTTACTCCGGGCCGCTGTCGCCCGTCACCGGTTCGGGCGTCCGGCCGCTGTCGCCGTCGCGCTCTACCTGACCGCCGCCGCCGTCGCCGCCGTGCACGACGGCGGGCGATGGCTCGCGGTCGTCGCGATGACAGGTCTCCGGCCGTGGGACGACGGAACGCGGCTCCTGTCCATGGCGATCTGCGCGCTCAACGCTTGGGCGCTGTGGCAGATCCTGCGCGGCCCCGCGTCGCCGCGCGGCGGGGCACTGCCGCGTGATGTGGTGTGGCTACGGCGCCTGCTCTACGCGGACGTGGCCGGCGAACTGCTGCTCTGGGAGCTTCTCGGCGCACTGTCCGACGTCGCGGAGTACTCCGCGAGCTGGGCCGTGTGGACCGCCACCATGATCCTGCTGGTGCGGGCCCTGGCCGGGGTGTCGGCACGGTTCCGGATCTTCGCCCTCGCGCTCGGCCTGATCGGTGTCCTGGCCGCGGCAGTGCGGCCGATCACCGAGGCCCCGCTGCTGACGTGGTGGCTCCTGCTGGCGATGGCGACCCTCGGCTGCAAGGCGATGATCATCGCCGGGCAGGGACGCGACAAGCGGTTCAGCGCCGCCACGGTCGCCATCGGCTGGATCGCCCTTCTCATCCCGCAGGTCCACCCGCTGCTCCGGGTCGGCCAGGGGCCGTTCGACAGCCTGTCGCTCGCCGTGCAGGCGCTCGACGTGCTGATCGTCGTGTGGGCAGCGCGCACCGCGCACGAGCTCGCCGCCGCCCCCGGCCGGGCCGTCGCCGCACCCGGAACCGGCCGGACCCCGCGACTGCTCGCCGCCGCCGCCGTGCTCGTGCTGCCGATGGTTCTCGTCGGCGCCGAGAAGGACGCCTGGCTCACCTACACGGTCGCCGATGAGGGCTGCCGCGACCGGCTTCGGCCCGCGGCCGGCCTCGGGCCCGAGGAGCGGCGGCGCTCGTTCCTCTGCCTGGCCAGGGGCGAGACCTTGGCCGCGGACGCGATGTTCCCCGAGGACCTGGCCGACCAGCGCATCCTCATCCACGGCGCGCAGTTGTGCGCGCTGCCCGGCGACCAGGGACGGAACGCGCTGCACTCGCGGGCGGGCGGCACGGCGGACACCATCGAGCTGGCCGCGGCACTGGAGTACGTGTGCCCCGGCATCGTCGCCCGGCAGAACGCCGAGGCCGGCCGCCGTCAGGCCGAGCGCGATCTGCAGGAGGCCACGTGGAAGGCCGAGGCGAACGCCCGGTGCGCGGACCCGTGGCCCAGGGCGCGGGCCAGGCGGCAGGGCACGGCCGCGTACATGCTGCCCGAGGGCGGCGGCTATGCCGTCTTCGACGACCGGGACGACAGCGCGGGCGATCCTGGGAACATCTACGGCGACGGCGATGAGGTCGCCGACATTTTCGACGCCGCTGAGGACGGCTTCATCGACGTCGTGGGCAGCAGCGCCGCCATCGTGACCAACGGGGATGCGGCGATGTGCTTGACGGTCAAGGTGTTCAACCGCGCTCCGCCGCTCCGGCTCACCGGCTGGGACCAGGTGGTCGAGGTGGGCATCACCAGCCGCAGCGGCCACCTGGTCGTGCCGCCGTACCCCGAGGGGAGCGGCGGCGGGGCGGCCGGGCCGCTGCCAGACCTGGCCGCCGCCGGTCCCGGCCACTACCGCCTGCGCATCTACGCCCGCACGCTGTCACTGGAGGAGCACCTGCTCGTCGTCTATCCCGGCCGCTCGGCGGAAAAGGTCGTCCACCGCCCGCACCGCGATGCGCCGGCGAGACCTGCGACACCGTGATCGCGGAGCCCTGTGTCCCGTCGCATCCCGTGGATCCGGGGTATTTTCCGCGCTCGTACGCCCTCTGACTCAGTGGACAGCCACGACGAGGAGGCCCCCCATGGCACTTCAGAAGTCCGACATCGACTCCCTGGTCGAGTGGATCGCGGGCAAGAAGTTCGGCACGACCACCAACTACACGCTCGCCATCGTCGGCGACGACCTGTGGTTCACCAAGTCCAACGGCCTCGGCGGCGTCACCGGGGAGGGCCCTGGCGCCATCGTCGACGAGATCGAGTCCCGGGGCCTCAACACCGACCGGCTCGTGTGCGTCGCGGGCGCGTTCTGCGACAACGTCAGCAACCACGCCGAGATGTGCATCCTGGCCGCGGTGGGCGAGGAGAAGCTGTCGTCCATCAAGTACCTGAAGTGCTGCGCGCCGGTCTGCGACTTCTGCAAGGTGGTGCTCGACCACTACAAGATCGACTACAGCTTCCGACCCGCGCAGCGCGGCGGCGACACCGTGACCGACGCCGCCTCCCAGCAGGGGTGGCGGCACCCGTTCCTGCCCATCGGGTTCGGCACCCAGAGCGGCGACACCGCCAAGCAGCTGCAGGTGCTGGCCGAGCTCAACAAATCCGGGGTCGTCGAGGAGCGCAACGTGCCCGCCGGCGGCACCTACCTGTACACCAAGCGCAAGGTGGGCAACTACAAGGAGGTCGACTTCGGCTAGGTCCGCCAGAGGGTGTCCGGCCGGGTGCGGCAAGAGCCGGCGCGGCCGGATCGGCGATGAACGCCGCCGGGTCACCGAGTCCGGCCCGGCCGTGTCCCCCACGGCCAGGACCGTACAACTGAAGACGAAGACTTGAACATCCGGATCACTATCGAGCCGGAATTGATGGCGCTATCGGATGAGCTTGTGACGGCTCACATCGTTTGATATCCGACCGATATCGGCCATGAGGTGCTGCTGCATCGGGCATTTGATTTAACGGAATTAGCAACCCATGGACCGTATACCGTGGAGTAGCTGCCGCTGCTGTTCTGACAGAAGAGCACGACCCGCGTCTGAGTCACTCCGGCGCCGCTGCACAGCGCCCAGCCGGAGCCGCCGACAGTGCCGATCTGCGCGTTGGTGCTGCAGGTCGCCGCCTGGGCGGCAACGGTCGGTGACATCAGGGTTGTCGCGGCGGCGATCGCGGCCACCGCGGCCGCCGAAACGCCGAACTTCTTGATACGGCCCATTAGTTACCTCCTTCGGTGTCGATGTTTACTGGCTTGATGTTAGTCACAGCATTGGTGGAGATCCATAGGGAAAGGCGTGCAATTTTAGCGAGCGATTTACGGGCCGGCCCCAGGGCTACAGATTGTGGTCCGGAACGAAGAAAACACTCTGTCTGTTTGAGAAGCTCAATCGGTGTCCGCGTTCGGCAGGAACAGCGCCCCGAGCGCCAGTCCGATCAGTCCGGCGACGATCGGCGCGCCGGTCCACAGCTCGGGCACGGCGGGCAGCCCTCCGCCGGTGGCCGAGGCGACCGCGATGTACAGCGACCAGGTGACGAACGCCGACAACCCGGCGAAGGTCCAGTAGGCGGCGCGCCGCCCGGCCGACGGGCGCAGCCGGCGGATCAGCAGGTCGCTCACGAGCCCGGCGGCCAGGAACGACAGCAGGATCGGCGGGTTGCCGAAGCTCGTCCGGACGCCCGGCATGAGCGCGATGACGGCGTACATGATGGTCACCGACCCGAACGGCAACGGCCAGCGGCGCAGCAGGAACAGCACCGGGCTGAGCACGACGACGTTGGTGACGACCATAGCGAGAGCCACTCGATCGGCGCCGAGGGCGACAGGCCGGGGACCGGCTCCCCGTGGCGCGACGCCCGAGCCTTGTCCCATGGACAACGCCTGCACGATCGCCTGCGGCCGGTACTGCAGGGCGTCGCCGTACGACAGGAACAGCGACACCAGGGCGGTCGCGAACGCGAGCCCGATCAGGGCGGGCAGCAGCCGGCCGAGCCGCGGGCGGGCAGTGACGCCGGGGGCGTTCCACGCCGAGCGCAGCGGTGTCGTGATGATGAGCGTCATCGTCACGATGAGGCCGAGGTGGGACGGGCTGAAGAAGATGTCCAGGGTGGTCTCGATGCCGAGGACGGTGTGCCACAGCAGGTCGGCGAGTCCGAAGGCGGCGAACGCCGGGATCGCCACCAGCCCGGCGAGATAGCCCATGGGGACGGCTGCCAGTCCGTGCCGTCCGGCGCGCACGTTGCGCCACACCTGCCAGATGATCCATCCGGAGACCACGACGAACCCGGAGTAGAACACCGCGTGCCAGGGAGTGAAGAACGTCTCCAGCTCGGCCAGGTTGGCGTGCGCCCAGGCGTCGATCATCAGGCCGACCCCGAACCATACCCCGAGCAGCGCCGTCACCAGATCTGCCCGGGGAGACACCCACACGCGGGGCTCTTGCGTGCCGGCTATGAGGCGCCGGGTGCCGGCGGCGTCAGATACCACTTCGAGATTCCTTTGCGTCGGCCGATTTCAACTGCTGCCGGCCGATCACGGTGTGTCGGCGCTGAGCACAGGTACCACGGGACGGCGGGCCGCCAGGTGAGCGGGCAGGGCGGTGAGCGCCACCGTCACCAGGAGGGTCGCGAGCGCGGCGATGAGCATCGAGGAGACCGGCGCGAGGGCCGCGTTCCCGGGGCTGAGGACGGAGAACACGCCGATGCCCAGGGGGACGCCGATGAGGGCGCCGGGCACGCAGGGCAGGAGCTGGGCGATGGACAACCCCGCGGAGACCTGCCCGGGGGTGGCGCCGAGCGCACGGGCGACGGCCAGGCTCGGCCGGGCTTCCATCGCCGTGGTCCAGGTGAACGCGATGATGTTCACCACGGCAAGCGCGATCAGCAGGGCGGAGACCGCGATCAGCAGGTGGCCGGTGTTCTCGGCCCGCAGGTTCGGCAGGGCGGTGGAGCCGTTCAGGCCGTAGCCCCTCGACGTCTGGACGGACAGGGACAGCAGGCCGGTGAGCGCGATCAGCGTGGTGGCGGTGGAGCACGCCTGCAGCACCACCCGGCCCGGCCGGCGGGCGGTCAGCCTGAGGCCGAGCAGGAACGGCGTGGGCAACCGCGCGGACAGCGCGGTCAGCCGGGGACGGTGGCGGGGCCGGTGGGCGGTGTCGGCCAGCGCCGTGACGGTCGCGGTGCGCAGGGCCCGCAGCGTGGGACGCAGCGCCGACAGCACCGCCACCGCCACGGCCAGAACGGTCGCCGCGGCGATGACGGGGCCGGTCGGGCCGCCGATGTCGCCGATCCTGCTGGCGGTGGGGCTGGCGATGACGGGCACGGTCAGGCGCGCGATCACCAGCCCCAGTACGTCGGCCAGCAGCGCCACGGCCAGGTACTCCGTGAGCAGGACGGCGGCGATCAGGCCGGGGGTGGCGCCGACGGCCTTGAGCAGCCCGGCCCGCCGGGTTTGCTGGACGGCGCGGCCCGCGGCCAGCGCCGCCACCCCGGCGACGACCAGGAAGCTGAGCAGCCAGCTTCCGAGGACCAGGATCGGCTGGGTGCCCCGGAGGATGACGGCGTCCTGCTCGGCCTTGCGCTGCCAGGAGTGGAAGTCGACCGTGACGTCGGAGCCGCGGTGGGCCTCGCGGAACGCCTCGGTGGCGGCGGGGTCGCGCAGCTTGACGTCCACGGCCGTCGTCACCGGGAGATCCTCGGACGACGCGAGCTCGCGGGCGTCCGATCGGGTCATCCAGGCCAGGCCGGTGTAGTCGCTGGGGCCGCCGCCGGGGCCGATCTGGGCGGCCCAGGGGTAGATGGAGGTGGCCGCGGTCACGGCGATCCCGACGACGGGGTACGGCCGGCCGGCGATGGTGACGCGGTCGCCGACGCCGACGCCCAGCGCGGTGGCGAAGCCGCGTTCGACGACGGCGCCGCCCGAGCGCACCCACTGGCCGGAAGTCACCAGCGGACGGTTGAGCGCGCCGGGCTTCTCGGCGAAGCCGTGCACCACCACCGGGGACGTCACGGAGCCGCGGGTGGTGAGATCGGCGTAGACGATGCGGTACGGGCCATGGTGGGCGACCACGTCGGGGTCGGCCGCCAGTTCGGCCAGGGCCGAGGTCACGGCAGGGCCCGTGTCGCCGGAGAGCGCCACCACGTCCGGCCCGGCGGTGGCCGCGCGGGTCTGCTCGTACAGCGTCCGGCTCGTCCCGCCCAGGGACAGGCCCAGAGCCAGAGTGGCGGTGGCGACGGTCACCGCGAACAAGAGCATCGCGACCTGGGACGGATGCCGGCGCACGTCGGCGAGCACCAGGCGGACGACGAGCACGATGGAGCCCATGCCGGTCAGCCCTCCAGCCCGATCAGCCCGCCGAGCCCGCGCGGGTGGAAACCGGCCAGCCTGGTGTCGTCGACGAACATCCCGTCGCGCATCGAGACCAGCCGGTCCGCGGTGGCCGCGACCCGCTCGTCGTGCGTGACGATCACCAGGGTCTGCCCCGCGGAACGCAGCTCCTCGAAGATCCGCAGCACGTCGAGGGTCGCCGCGCTGTCAAGGTTGCCCGTCGGCTCGTCGGCCAGGACCACCAGTGGCTCGTTGGCCAGCGCGCGGGCGATGGCGACCCGCTGCCGTTGCCCGCCGGACAGCTGGGAAGGCAGGTGCCGGGCGCGCGCCGTGAGCCCCACCCGTTCGAGCAGGGCGCCCGCGCGCCGCCTGGCCTGGCGCGGCGAACGGCCTGCCAGCAGCGCGGGCAGCTCCACGTTCTCCACCGCCGACAGCTCCTCCACCAGGTGGAACGCCTGGAAGACGAACCCCACCGACCGGCGCCGCATGCGCGCCAGAGCTCGCTCGCTCAAGCCGTCGATGCGCTGCCCGGCCAGCCACACCTCCCCTCGGGACGGTCGCTCCAGGCCGCCCATGAGGTGCAGCAGGGTCGACTTCCCGCAGCCGCTCGGGCCCATCACCGCCAGCGTCTGCCCCTCGGGCACCACCAGGTCGACCTCGTCGACCGCGCGGACCCGGCTCTCCCCGTGACCGTGCTCCTTCACCAGGTCGCGGACCTGGACCACGGCACTCGACTCGCTCACACACCCTCAACTCTGTCATCGGCCCGCGAGGCGCCGCCCCTGGACCAGGCCCGCTCGCAAACTTCCAGCCAGCGCAGGTCCGCCTGCAGCCGCAGCACCACCCCTTCCAGCAGCAGCGTGGCCTTCGAACCCGCCGGCTCGGCCAGGATCGCCTGCTGCGCCTCACGCAGGCGGCGCAGCAGCTCGCGGCGCTGCGCCGCGATCAGCTCGACCGGGTCGGCGAGCCAGGCCGCGGCCGCCGCGACGAGCTTGAGATGGAACTCCGCCATGTCCGGCTTGGGCCAGCCCACCTCGGCCAGCCACGTGGCCACCCGCTGCTGCCCGGCCGGCGTCAGCGCGTAGACCTTGCGGTCCGGCCGCTCGGGCAGGCCGTCCGCGCGCTCGCAGACCACCAGCCCGGCCTTCTCCAGGCGGGACAGGGTCACGTAGATCTGGCCGGGGTTCATGGACTCGCCCAGCGGGCCCAGGCTCTGGCGCAGCCGGGCACGCAGGCCGTACCCATGCGACGGCTCCTTGGCGAGCATCGCCAGCACCGCGTCTTGCACGATTGCCCCCTAACGGTTAGCCAATAGATAGCGGTTATCCGTAGGAGGTGTCAAAGCGCTGCGTCCGGAAGTCCCGAAAACATGACACAGGGCGTCGGGTTTCAGCGCGATCATCGGCTCACCGGCCGGCGCCGACGTGGGCGTGGACCGGGATCCTCACAGATGGACAAGGAACTCAATGCGCGAAACGCCCGAAGAGCTCAAGGAGCTTCAGACTCTCCTCGATGCCTCCCTCTCCCGCTCCACCTCGCACCTCCGCTCGATCGTCAGCGCGAACACGCTGACCGCGGACCAGGTCACCCGAATCCTGACCGGCATGTGCACCCTCGCCCTGTCCACCGTGACGGCGAAGGGCGAGCCGCGGATCAGCGGTGCGGACGGGCACTTCCTGCACGGAAAGTGGCACTTCGGCACGGCACGCAGCGCCGCCAAGGCCCGCCATCTCGCCGCCCGCCCCGCCATCAGCGTCGCGCACATGCGCGGTGAGGACCTGGGCGTGTTCACGCACGGCACGGTGGAAATCCTCAACCCCCACAACGGCCAACCGGCCGCCGACTGGCCGTACCTGCTCGCCTACTTCAAGGACTTCTACGGCGACGACTTCTTCGACTGGGACAACGACGTGGTCTACTACCGGCTGCATCCGCACTGGATGACCGCCTACGCCCCCGGCATCGACACGCTCACCGCGGCGCCCCGGTCCTGACCTGCAGAGGGCCTTCACCGGGGACGTCGGGAATCCCTCTCCGTTGTCAGGCGGGCCCGGTCGTGCGGCGCAGCGCCTCGCGCAGCGCCGCCACCGAGGGCGCGCCGCCGGCGGAGCCCGGCGCGGTGAACACGTCGACGCCGTTGATCAGCAGGGTCGGGGAGCCGTGCATCCCCCACCGGGCCGCCTCTGCGGCATCGTCGATCACGCGAGAGGGGACGATCGCGCCGGGGTGCTCGGCCAGCGCCTGTGCCAGGCGCTGGCGCAAGACGGCCTCGTTCGGGCAGTCGGGTCTTTCCCCTTGAACGTGGACACCTCGGAGACTGGATCTTGAGGTCCAGGGGAAGAGATGTCCCTGATGGTGATGAAGAACTACCCGCCCGAGTTTAAGGCCGACGCGGTGGCGTTGGTGC
>NZ_LAVL01000049.1 GCF_001083785.1 Nonomuraea sp. SBT364 | reverse complement strand
GTCCTGGATCGAGCCGTGACCGAGCTGGGGGCGCGGGGGCTGGTGGAGGCGGCCGGCGGCTACGGGGCGCAGGTGGATCCCGGGGCGCTGTCGGCGGGGCAGCGGCAGCTCGTCGCTCTGGTGCGGGCCTATGTGTCGCCGGCGCGGCTGGTGATCCTGGACGAGGCGACGTGCCACCTGGACCCGGCCGCCGAGGCGCGGGTGGAGCGGGCGTTCGTGCGGCGGGGCGGAACGCTCGTAGTGGTCGCGCACCGGCTCACCTCGGCGTTGCGCGCCCGGCGGATCCTGCTGCTGGACGGCGGCCGCGCGCTCGTCGGCGGCCACGAGGAACTGGTGGCCGCCTCACCGCTGTACGCCGACCTGGCCGGACACTGGGAACCGGAGACCGTGTCATGAAAAAAGTCATGAAGAAAACCATGAAATACCCTGAAACGTTCACCCTGCCCCTGGTCGAGAACCTGCACGGCCACCCCGTCAGCGACCCCTACCGCTGGCTGGAGGACCCGGACAGCCCGGCCACCCGCGAGTGGCTGGCCGAGCAGGAGACGCTGTGGCGCGCCGCCCGGCCGCCGCTGCGCGAGCGCTTCCTGGCCCGCCTGACCGAGCTCAGCCGCACCGGCATGGTCACCGCCCCGGTGTGGCGCGGCGGCCGGCGCTTCGACCTGCGGCAGGCCGCCGGCCAGGAGCACCCGGTGCTGTACTGCGACGACCGGCCGGTCCTCGACCCGATGGAGCTCGACCCCACCGGCCTGACCACGCTCGACGACTGGCAGCCCGACCCGTCCGGCCGCCTGCTCGCCTACCAGCTCTCCCGCAGCGGCGACGAGCGCGCCGACCTGTACGTCGGCGACGTCGGCACGGGGAAGCCGGTCGACGGCCCGATCGGCGGCTGCCGCTACTCGCCGGTGGCCTGGCTGCCCGGCGGCGACGCCTTCTACTACGTACGCTTCCACCAGGGCGTCTACCTGCACCGGATCGGCACTCGCGAGGACGTGCCGGTGTTCGAGCGCGGCCCGGTCTCCTACGGGCTGACGATCAGCCCCGACGGCCGCTGGCTGCTCATCTCCGCGGGCACCTCGTACCACGACGTCTGGCTCGCCGACCTGGCGCGCGGCGGGGAGCCGCGCCCGGTGCAGGAAGGCGTGCGGGCCCGCACGGCGGCGGCCGTCGGCCCGGACGGCCGGCTGTACCTGCTCACCGACCGGGACGCGCCACGCCGCAGGCTGTGCGTGGCGGACCCCGAGACGCCGGAGCGGTGGCGCGACCTGGTCGCGGAGGACCCGGAGGCGGTGCTCGGCTCGTTCACCGTCCTGGACGGCGGCAGGCTGCTGGTGTCGGCGACCCGGCACGCCGTCGGCGAGATCGGCCTGTACGACGCGGCGACGGGCGAGCGGCTGGGCCCGGTGCCACTGCCCGGCCTCGGCTCCATCGGCCCGCTCACCTCCCGGCCCGGCGGCGGGCACGAGGCCTGGTTCAGCTACACCGACGCCGTCACCCCGCCGCAGGTCTGGCGGTACGACGCGCGCGAGGGCAGCACCACCCTGTGGGCGACCCCGCCGGGGCACGTGCCGCCGCCGGACGTGGAGAGCCGGCGTCTGGAGTACACCTCCGCCGACGGCACCCGGGTGCGGATGCTCGTCGTGGCACGCCCGTCCGACGGCGGCCCCCGGCCGGCGATCCTGACCGGGTACGGCGGCTTCGGCATCCCCCTGCTGCCCGGCTACGCCAGCGACTCGCTCGCCTGGGTGGAGGCCGGCGGCGTGCTGGCCGTCGCCGGGCTGCGCGGCGGCGGCGAGGAGGGCGAGTCCTGGCACCGCGACGGCATGCTCGATCGCAAGCAGAACGTGTTCGACGACTTCACCGCCGCCGCCGAGAAGCTCATCGCCGACGGCTGGACCACCCCCGACCGGCTGGCCGTCTGGGGCGAGTCGAACGGCGGCCTGCTCGTCGGGGCGGCCGTCACCCAGCGGCCGGACCTGTTCGCCGCCGCCGTGTGCTCGGCCGGCCTGCTCGACATGATCCGCTACCACCGCACCGGCCTCGGCCCCTCCTGGACCGGCGAGTACGGCAGCGCGGACGACCCCGCTCAACTGCCGTGGCTGCTCGCCTACTCGCCCTACCACCGGGTCAGGAAGGGCGTGGACTACCCGGCGACGCTGTTCACCGTCTCGGCCGCCGACACGCGGGTCGACCCGATGCACGCCCGCAAGATGTGCGCGGCGATGCAGCAGGCCACCTCCGGCGACCGGCCGATCCTGCTGCGCCACGAGCCGGACGTCGGACACGGCGCGCGGGCGGTGAGCCGGTCCATCGCGCTCGCGGCCGACGCGCTGGCCTTCCTGGCCGAGCACACCGCGTCAGATCCACCCGGCCTCGCGGGCGATGCGGATGGCGTCGATGCGGCTGCGGGCGCCCAGCTTGGACGTGCTGCGGTGCAGGTAGTTGCGGACGGTGCCCTCCGCCAGGAACAGTGACGCGGCGATCTCGGTCACCGAGGCGCCCTCGGCGGCCGCGCCGATCACGTCCAGCTCCCGCTGGGTGAGCGGCGCGTCCGGCGGGCTCATCGCGGCGATCGCCAGCTCCGAGTCGATCACCCGTTCCCCGGCGGCCACCCGCCGGATGGCGTCGCCGAGCCGGCCGGGCGGCGCGTCCTTGGCCATGAAGCCGCGCACGTGCACGTCCAGCCCGCGCTTCAGCAGGCCCGGCGTGCCCACCCCGGTCAGGATCAGCACCCCGACCTCGGGCATCTCCCGGTGCAGCTGCCCTGCGGCCGACAGGCCGTCCAGGCCGGGCAGGGCGATGTCGAGCACGGCCACGTCGGGCTTGCAGGAGATCGCCGTGGAGAGGATCCGGTCACCCCGGTCCACCTCCGCGACGATCTCGATGTCCTCCTCGTAGGCGAGCAGGGCGACGATCGCCCCCCTGACGAGATGCATGTCCTCGGCCAGCAAGGTCCGGATCATCAAGTTCCTCGTGGTCAGGCGGGCGATCACACAGGCGCTCCTCATCTTTACCCACCCGCGCCGCTTCGAAAAGCGGCCAAGTCAGATCGGGAATCCTGGTGTGATCATCGTGACGCCGGGGACCGAGCCCAGCGAGGCCAGGGCCTTGCCCGCGTCGGCCAGCCCGATCGTCCGCGTGATGAGCTGGTCGGGATGCAGGAGCCCGGCCCTGATCATCTCCAGCATCGGCGGATAGGCGTGCGCCGCCATCCCGTGACTGCCCAGCAGGCTCAGCTCCAGGGCGATCACCCGGTCCATCGGCACCGGCGTCGGGCCGCCCGGCAGCAGCCCGACCTGCACGTGACGGCCACGCCTGCGCAGGCTCTCGACCGAGGCCGCGCACGTCTGCGGGCTGCCCAGCGCGTCCAGCGACACGTGCGCGCCGCCCCGGGTCAGCTCCCTGACCTGGGCGGCGGCGTCGCCCGCCGAGCCGTCGACGAAGTGCGTGGCGCCCGCCTGCTCGGCCAGGTGCAGCGCGTCGGTGCTGATGTCGACGGCCACCACCCGCGCCCCCGCCGCCGTGGCGATCATGACGGCGGACAGCCCGACGCCGCCGCAGCCGTGCACCGCCACCCACTCGCCCGGCCGCACCCGGCCCACCTGCGCCACGGCGCGGAAGGAGGTGGCGAACCGGCAGCCCAGCCCGGCGGCGGTCACCGCGGCCATCTCCTCCGGGATCGCGATCAGGTTGACGTCCGCGTGGTCGATCGCCACGAGCTCCGCGTAGGAGCCCCAGTGGGTGAAGCCGGGCTGCGTCTGCCGCTCGCACACCTGCTGCTCGCCGGTCGCGCAGGCCGTACAGGATCCGCAGGCGCACACGAACGGGACCGTGACGCGCGCGCCGGGCCGCCAGTCGCGCACCTCGGAGCCGACGGCCTCCACCACGCCCGCCAGTTCGTGGCCCGGCACGTGCGGCAGGACCCGGATGTCGGGGTCGTGCCCCTGCCAGCCGTGCCAGTCGCTGCGGCACAGGCCGGTGGCCTCGACCCTGATCACCGCCCCGTGCGGGGCGGGGGCGGGGTCGGGCAGCTCGCGCACGTCGAGCTCTCCACCGAAGACGTCAAAGGCAACCGCTCGCATCTCATGAGCTTAGGGTCAACTGCCGCAGCTCGCGCAAGGCCTGGTGGGAGCGCGACCCGGGCTCGGCGGTGTAGAGGACCAGCCGCAGGTCGTCGCGGTCGGGCACGGGCATGACCTGGCAGATCGCCTCGATCCGGCCGACCCGCGGGTGAGTGATGATTTTGCGCTGCTCGCGCCGGGGCCGCACCTCGTGCTCGGCCCACAGCCGGGCGAACTCCGGGCTGAGCGCCAGCATCTCGGTCACCAGCGCCTGCAGGCCCGCGTCGTCGGGGTAGCGGCCGGCGGCCATGCGCAGGTCGGCGACCGAGGCGCGGGCGAAGCGGCCCTTCTCCTCGTCGCCCAGGTGCTCGGCGATGTCGGGCGCCATGAACACCCAGCGGATGACGTTGAGCTGCTCGGGCGGCCGCGCGTCGAGGTCGCCGAGGAGCAGGCCGGCCACCGGGTTCCAGGCGAGCATGTCGTACTTGGCATCGAGCACGAAGGCCGGCACCTCCTCCAGGAAGGCGATCAGGTGCATGACGGAGTCGGGCACGTCGGTCCTGATCCTGACCGGCTCGAGCGGCTGCCCGGCCAGCCGGAACAGGTGGGCGCGCTCGTCCTGGTCGAGCATCAGGGCCCGGGCCAGCGCGTTGAGCACCTGCCGGGAGGGATGCGGGCCGCGCGCCTGCTCCAGCCGGATGTAGTAGTCGATCGACATGCCCGCCAGCTGCGCGACCTCCTGCCGGCGCAGGCCCGGCGTGCGGCGGCGGCCGGCGTCGGGCAGGCCCACGTCACGCACGGTGACGCGGGCCCGCCTGCTGCGGAGGAATTCGGCAAGCTCGTCGTGGTTCATGCCGCCATTGTCCGCTACGGGGTCCGCTACGGGGGAGCGGCGTGGGTGGTACCGCCGATCCCACCTACGGCCACAGATGCACCGGCAGGCCCGACAGCGCCAGCTCGCGGTAGCGCCGCACCAGCCGCTCCCGGTCGCCGCCGAACGCCTTCAGCGCCTCCCGCTGCCAGGCCGCGCCGGTGCGGCGCAGCTTGGTCCGCTGCTCGATGATCTCGAACGCGTCGTCGACGTCCTTGGCCGACACCCCGGCGCCCAGCAGCGCCGCCCGCGCCTCGGGCAGCAGGCTGAGCACCAGGTCGGCGGCCTCGAACTCGCCGTCCCTGCCGGGCCACGACAGCTTGGCGTCCAGCCCGTGCATGGCCGCCCGGTAGAAGTTCTGGTACGCCTGCGCGAACCGGTAGCCGGTCAGGTCGCGCTCGGCCTGCGCCAGCGTCAGCCCGAGCAGGAACGCGGTGTTGGCTGCCATGTCCGCGCACGACGGCCCGGCGGGCAGCGCGCGCATCTCGATGCGCAGGTGCCCGCCGTCGGCCGGGTCGTAGACGGGCCGGTTCCACTGCCAGATCGTGCCCTGATGCAGCCGGAGCTGCGGCACCTCGGCCGGGTCGCCGCCGGCGGTCAGGTCGGGCACGACCGGGTCGTAGTCGCGCACGTACCGCTCGAACAGCTCGTAGGCGCCCTCGCGCACCCAGTCGGAGCCGAACGTGACCCGCCCGTCCTTGCGGTAGAGCCGCTCCACGTCGCGGTCGTCGGCCGCCTCCTCGAACAGCGCGATCCTGGTCTCCTCCCACAGCGTCCGGCCGAGGAACAGCGGCGAGTTCCCGCACACGGCCAGCACCGGCCCGATGGCGAGCTGGGCGGCGTTGAACAGCCGGGCGAACCGGTCCGGCGGCGTGCGCAGGTGCACCTGCCAGGAGGTGTTGGCGCTCTCCAGGATCACGTTCTCGACCGACAGCTCCAAATCGTCGATCTTGACGAGGAACGGTTCCAGCCGCAGCCGCCGCATGCCCCTGCTCAACGCCTCGTAGCGGTTCTCGTCACTCATCGCGTCGGGCGTGAAGTCGTCCGCGTCGAGCGTGGGCAGGATGCCGATGGGCAGCGCCCCGCCGCCCTCGACGGCCGCGTCCACCATGCGCAGGGTCTCCTGGATCTCCCCGCCGAGCCGTTCGAACGGCCGCCCGGCCAGCGGCAGCGGGGTCAGGTTCACCTCCAGGTTGAACCGGCCCAGCTCCAGCACCACGCGCGGGTCGCCGAGCGAGTCGCGTACCTCGCTGTTGCGCGGCAGCGGCCGGCCGGCCTCGTCGACGAGGAACAACTCCAGCTCGGCGCCGATCGTGACCGGGCCCTCGCCGAACCCCGGCCGGTCGAGCAGCTCGCGCAGCACGACGAGCTGCTCCTCCAGCCGTTCGCCGAACAGCCGGAACTCTTCCTCGGAAAAACGCGCCTTGTCCAGATCCCGTCCCATCACCCCCCTCTGTCCTGGGGGAGCGGGTTGACACCTACCAGGGCACCGGACCGTCGTCCTGCTGGTACGTCCCGGTCGGGCCGTCGGCGTCCAGCGTGGCCAGCCGCACCGCGATGGCCGCGCCCTGCTCGGCGGTCCGGTGGCCGGAGTGCCCGTTGAGGTCGGTGGCGCAGTAGCCCGGGTTGGCCGCGTTGACCTTGATCGGGGTGTCCCACAGCTCTTTGGCGTAGGCGGCGGTGACCATGTTGAGCGCGGACTTGGAGGAGTTGTAGGCCATGAAGTTGTGCGGCCAGAACGGTGAATCGGGATCGAGCGCCAGGTGCAGGGAGCCGAGCTCGCTCGACATGTTCACGATGCGGGCCGAGGGCGCCCGGCGCAGCAGCGGCAGCATCGCGTTCGTCACCGTCACCACACCGAACACGTTCACCTCGTAGGTCTGGCGCATGATGTCGGCCGTCGTGGCGCTGGGCCGGGGGTCCTCCTGCCAGATGGTCATGCCGGCGTTGTTGACCAGGATGTCGAGCGCGCCGTACTCCTCCCCGATCCACTTGGCGGCGGCCTGCACGCTGCTCTCGTCCGTCACGTCCAGACGCACGTACGGCTGGCCGAGCTCGGCGGCGGCGGCCCGGCCGCGCTCCTCGTCGCGCGCCCCCACGACGGCGGTGACGCCGCGTGCGGCGAGCAGCCGCGCGATCTCGAACCCGATTCCCTTGTTGGCGCCCGTGATGAGGGCGGTCGTCGTCATGGCCACCACCTTCGCGGAGAACGGCGGCGCGCAGGAGAGCCCTTCACAGCCTGGGATCGCCGATACCACCCTGAACCGGCGCGATGTCCGCCAGACTGAGACCATGCTTCCCACGGACGAGACGCCCTTCACGTTGCGCCGGGCGACCGGCTCTCTGGCCGAGGGGGCCGCCAAACTGGCCGGCGAGATCGGCGCCACCTCGGTGGAAGCGGTGATCGCCGCCGCCAACCGGCAGGCGGTGCGCCGGGGCGCCGGCGCGGCGCTCGGCGCGATGAGCCCCCGCCCCGCCGAGTGGTACGCCTTCGACGCCGGCGACCAGGACACCGTGGACTGGTACCCGCAGGGCCTGACCTGCGCCGAGGACTCCGGCTCGATCGGCGTGCCGATGTTCGTGGCGACCTGGTACTACAAGCCGGAGGCGGGGGAGCGGGGCATCAGGGCCACGTTCTTCAGCCCGCGGACGCTGAAGTACCGGCACGCGCTGCTCGTCGAGGCCAAGCCCGACGGCTCCTTCGCGCCGATCGACATCCACGCGGGCGGCGTGGCCTGCCACGGCGACCTGCTGTACGTGGCCGACACCTTCCGGGGGCTGCGCGTCTTCGACCTCGGCCACGTGCTCGACCTGCGTACCGTCCAGAACGACGTGGGCGACGGCGACCGCGTGGGCCGGCACGGCGGCCGGTTGCACGCCTTCGGCTACCGGTACGTGATCCCGCAGACGGACTTCTGGCGGGTCGCGGAGAGGCGCGCGATCTTCTCCTTCGCCGGCGTCGACCGGGTCACCGGCACGCTGATCTCCGGCGAGTACGACGGCGACGGCCCCGGCGGCCGCGTCGCCCGCTGGAACCTGCCGCTGGACGGCGTGCCGAGGGACGCCTACGTCCTGGGGCACGAGAAGATCCAGGGCGCGCTCTCGCAGGGCGACACCTGGTACCTCAGCCAGTCGCGCGGCAGCGCCGGCAACGGCAAGCTGCTCGTTCACAGCGGAGGCGAGCTCACCACCAGGCCCTACCCGGTCGGCCCCGAGGACCTGACCGTCCAGGACGGCAGGCTGTGGAGCCTCACCGAGTTCCGTGGCAAGCGCGTCATCTTCGGCGTCGACCTCTGAGACGCCGGAGCTGCCTTCCGAGGTGGCGGGTCATTCTTGAAGGGCCGGGTCATTCTTTGAGGTGGCGGTCGAGGAGCTCCCGGTAGCGGCGGTCGAAGTCGTCGTAGCGGGCGCGCAGGCCGGCGCCCGGCCACCCGGGCGGCAGCAGCTCCGGCGGGAGCAGCGGGTCGGCGAGCAGGTGGCGCAGCACCGCCGCCGACACCAGGAACCCCTCGGCCAGCCCGTCCGCCGGCCGAGCGCCCCGTCGAGCGCCCGTTCGAGCCGGTGGGCCTCGGCGGTCCACCCCTCCAGGTCCCACAGCAGCCCGGTCGGGTCGCCGTGCGGGCGGCCGTCGATCAGCGTGCACTGCGCGGCCACGCTCTCCGGCCACGCCCGCAGCAGGTTGGCCGGCCGCATCCAGGTGCCCTCACGCAGCTCGGCCAGCCGCAGTGCGGTCATCGTGTGCCGGAACGCCGCCCGGTCCGCCGGCGCGCGCCGCTCGGCGGTCACCACGGCGATCTCCCACGTGCCGTCCCACGGCCGGGTGTGCGGGGCGCGGCTCTCGTCCTGCCTGGCCTGCCGCTCGACCAGCCGCTCCGACAGCGTGTAGAGGCCGCCGGCCTGGGTCAGGTCGCCCGCGCCGACCATCCGCGACAGCGCCACCCGCACCGTGCCCTCGGCGATGCCGAACAGCGCGCCGATGCGCACCAGCCGGCGCGCGGGCAGGCTCGGCGGATGGCTGCCCAGCAACGCGCTCAGCACCGCCGACCGGGCACTCAGACCATTACGCTCTTCCATCGCGTGTCGAGTATATGTAACACTCCGGAGTATGGGCCGCTATCTCACCGAACCGTTCGACGGCAGCGACCGTTACGCCACCGAGCGCTACCAGGGCGCGGCCAGGCGCAACTGGTGGCGCTGCGACCCGGCGCTGCGCCTGCTCATGCGGCGCCACCTGGGCGACGGCTACGCCTGGGCCGAGCCGCACCTCGACCGGCTCGGCGCGCTCATGGGCGGGCTGATCGCCGAGTGCGCCGAGGAGACCGACCGCAACCCGCCACGCCTGGAGAAATACGACAAATGGGGGCGTGACATCAGCGAGGTCGTCATGCCGCCCTCGTTCCACACCGCCCGGCAGGCCCTCATGGCCGACAACTTCACCTCCCCGGCCTTCGCCGAGCAGGCCCGCGCCAACGGCGCCGACCCTGCCGCCCTCGCCGCCGCCTGGACGTACCTGCTCGACCAGGCCGACATCGGCATGGGCTGCGCGCTCGGCACCGGCGGCGACATGGTCGTCTCGCTCGCCGAACGCCACGCACCCGACGACGTCAAGGAGCGGGTCCGGCAGATCTTCGCCGACGGCTACTACTCGGGCGAGGCCGCCCAGATGTTCACCGAGCGCACCGGCGGCTCCGACCTGGCCGCCCTTGAGGCCGCCGCCGTCCCCGACGGCGACGCGTGGCTGCTGACGGGCCTGAAGTGGTTCGCCTCCAACGCCAACGGCTCGGCGTTCGTGGTGCTGGCCCGCCACGAGGGCTCCGTCGCGCCGTTCCTGGTGCTGTGGGAGCGCCGCGACGGCAGCCGCAACGGCGTACGCATCCGCCGGCTCAAGGACAAGCTCGGCACCCGCTCCGTCGCCTCGGCCGAGGTCGAGTTCACCGGCGCGGAGGCGTTCCTGCTCGCCGGGCCGGGCTCCGGCTCCGGACTCGGCACCATGATGAAGCTCACCAACGCCTCCCGCCTCGGCGTCGCCATGATGGGCGCCGGCGTCGCCAGGCGCGCCCTCGTCGAAGCGCTCTGCTACACCGGCGCCCGCGAGGCCTTCGGCCGCCCCCTCAGCGAGCAGCCGCTCATGCGCCGCAAGCTCGCCGAGCTCATCGTCGAGGCCGAGGCCGCCCAGGCGCTCGTCTTCGACGGCCACCTCGGGCCCCGCCTGCGCCTCGCCCCCGCGCTGATCAAGCTCCGCGCCGCCCGCCTGGGCGTCACCGCCGCCGTCGACGCCGTCGAGGCGCACGGCGGCAACGGCTACATCGAGCAGTGGCCGGTGGCCCGGCTGCTGCGCGACGCCCAGGTCAACCCCATCTGGGAGGGCGGCGACAACATCCTCTGCCTGGACGTGCGCCGGGCCATGCTCCGCGAGAACGCCCACGAGCCGTTCCTCGACCGCCTCGCGGCCGCCCTGGAATCGGCCCCCTCGGGCGACTGGTCCCTGGTACAAGGCCGCGTCGAGGACCTGCGCAAGGCGATCACCGCCTGGTCCACGCTCGACCCGGCGGTGGCCGAGGCCCGGCTGTACCCGCTGGCCCAGTTCATGGCCGACGTGTACGCCGCCGCGCTGCTGGTGGAGCAGGCGGGGTGGGAGGAGCGTGCGGGGCACGGGTCACGCAAGGCGCTGGTCGCCCGCCTCTACGCCGACGCCCACCTGGCCGACCACGGACCGCTCCGCGGCCTGGACCGCCCGGCCGAGGACCTGGACCACTTCGACGCCCTCGTCAGCGGAGCCCTCACCCTCTGACAGAGATGATGGAGGTGAGCACCTCCCGTCAGTCCTGACCCACCCTCTGCCTGACCTCGGGTCTTCAACGGGATCTGTCCCGCCGCTGCGGTCACCGGGGCGGCGGAGGCAGCGGAATCACCGGTCACCGGGGGCGGCGGCCCGGCTTGCCGCGCCCGGCCTTGCCCCCGCCGGTTTTGCCTCCGCCGGTTTTGCCCTGACCGGTTTTGCCCCCGCCGGCCTTGCCGCGGGCGGTCGGGGTCGCCGAGCGTCCGGAGCTGCCCTGCGCGGGCTTCCGAGCCTGACGCTGCGCGGGCTTACCACCCTGCTTCTCCCCCTGCTTCGCCCCCGCCTTACCTCCTGGCGCCTTCACCGGTTCCTTGTCCGGCTGCTCCGCCGGCGAGGCGGAAGTACGGCCACGCGAGCTGTTCGCCGTCCGCCCGCGGACGATGCCGATGAAATCCTCCACCAGGTCCGTCGTGGCGTCGGTGAGCCAGGCCAGCCCCACCTGCGACTGCGGCGCGTCCGTGACGGGCCGGTACGTGAGATCCCTCCGATGATGCAGACGCGCGAGCGACTGCGGCACCAGCAGCACCCCCGCCCCGGCGGCCACCGACTGGACCGCGTCCCCCGTGGTGGCCGGACGCTCGAACGCGGGCACCCCCGGCCGCACCGCCCACTCCAGCGCGTCGTCCAGCGGATGGAACACCTCTTCACCGGCCAGATCGGCGACGCTCACCTCGTCGGCCGCCGTCACCGCGTGGTCCTTCGGCACCACGACCACCGTGGTCTCCACGTACAGCGGAATCACGCTGAGCCCGTCCCGGTCGACCGGCAGCCGCACGAACCCGGCGTCGGCGCCCCCGCCGCGCAGCAGCTCCACCACCTCGGCCGAGGGCGCCGCCACCAGCGTGAGCGGCACGCCGGGCAGCCTCTCGGCCCAGACACCGACCCATTTCGCGGGCGTCACCCCGGGTGCGTACGCCAGCCGGAACGTCTCCTCATGAGTCACCCCCACAGGGTACCGATGTCAAAGGAACCGGCCGGACCTGACTACCCTTGACCCCATGACCTCGCTCAAACCCAAGACGACCCAGACGATGAAGCCCGCGACCGCGGCCAAGAAGCTGGGCATCCTCCTCTCGGCCACGCCCGCCGAGTTCCAGGAGGGCGTCGTCTCCAGGAGCGAGCTGAACGCGCTGCAGACGTCGCCACCCGCCTGGCTCGCCGACCTGCGCCGCAACGGTCCCCACCCCAAGCAGGTCGTCGCCGCCAAGCTGGGCGTGTCCGTCTCCGGCCTGATCAGAGGCGGGATCACCGACCCACTCACCACGGCCGAGATCGACGCCCTGAAGGCGGAAAACCCGGCGTGGCTCGAGCACGAACGCTCCGTCCAGGCCGACGTCCGCAAGGAAGCCCAACGCCTCAAGGAGCGCTGAGCCCGGCCGCAGCGATCACGACGCCGGCAGCTCCGCCGGTGCTGCGGAGGGGTCCCGCCACGCGTCTTTCGGCGGGTATCCAAGGGCACCTCGCCTCCAGAGCCTGCTCCAGCGCCGTGGCCGTATTCGTGGATCGCCCATGTCTCGGAACAGGCCCCTGATCGTTTCCGCCAGGAGACTTCCGCGCAGCCCGGTCCCGCTCCGGGGCTATAGGCTGACGGGATGCGTTCGGCAGCCGAGTTGCGGCGCCGCCGGCTGGAATCCGTCCCCCTGGTGATGACGCGGGCCGGCATGTACACCACGCACGGCCAGGAGATGGCGACCGTAGGCCGGACCCCGCTGGAGAACCTCTGCTTCCTCGACGAACGCGACGACGACTTCGCCGCTACCGGCCGGATGCTTGGCGTACCGGGGCCGTTCACCTCGATGTTCGGCCCCGGCGGCAGGTGCGTGGAGGAGGCGCGCAGCTGGTCCGGGACGCGGGATGTGCGCCGCGACGACGTCGAAGCAGCCTTCGGAACACCCGGCTTGGTCGTCGGCGAACGGGTTCTCTGCTACGTCTCCGTGGCGGGGGAGTGGGCGTTCTTCGACCGCTGGGACGAACCCGTCATGCGCTATGTGCCGGGAAAGGGCAGCTACGACCCCGTCCCCGGAGACGGGCAGCTCGTCCGGTCCGTGCGCATTACTGCACAGGATTTCGAGAGCGGCTTGGTCCGGGCGACCGATGAGGGGGAGCGAGGCTACCTGGACCGACCGGGTGCGAGGGCTGGTGCTGGGGCTCGCGCTGGGCGACAGCGTCGGCCGTGGAACCGTCCCGCCGTCCGGTCCTCTCCGGGCCGGAGTGAGCACGCAACTGGCCGCCTTCACGATCGAGGGGATCATTCGCGCCTTGGTCCGCGGGGAGCACAGGGGCATCTGCCATCCGCCGTCGGTGGTCTGGCACGCCTACTGCCGATGGGCCGCTCTGCAGGGCATCGAGGTCCACGAACAGCACCGGCACTGGGCGAACGGCTCGGCGCGGTGGCCGGACGGATGGCTCGCCGACGTGTCCGAGTTCCGGGAGCGGCGCGGTTCGGCACCCGCCACCGTCCTGGCGCTGAACCGGCCCGAGCAGGGCAGCACCCGCCGGCCGACCACCCACAGCCGCGGTTGTCATGCCCTCACCCGCTCCCTCCCTCTGGCCGCACTGTCCAAGAATGTTCCCCCGGACGGGGTCGCCGATCTCGCTCAGGACGTGGCCGCGCTGACTCACGGAGACCCGCAGGCGTACCGGGCGACGGCCGCGGCGGCGCTCCTAACGGGGCGGTGCCTGGCCACGAATGCCCTCGGCGATGCGGTGGAGAGCGTGCCTGAGCTGCCTCGGACGCGCGAGCCGGCGGGAATTCTGGGTGAGGCGCGCACGGTATGCGCCAAGGCCCGCGAGGAGCCCCGGTCGAAGGCCCGGCTGGCAGAGGTCGCGCCCGACGCCACCGCGCCGTCGGCGCTGCTCGGCGGCCTGTACGTCGCCGCCGTCAGCGGGGCGCTGCTCGGGGCGCTGTACGGCGTCGGCGCGTGGCCGGTCCGGCTCCTCGGCAGGCTGGAATCGGTGTGGGTCATGGACACACTCGCACGAGACCTGGCGTCGCAGCTGACCGAGAGCCCCTCCGGCAGCGCGTACGAGCCGGCGAAGGATCCCTCCTGGCTGACCCGCTACCCAGGATGGTGAAGCAGCCGAACCAGGTGGGCGGTCTCGACGAAATCGGGTGGGCGGCGGACGAGACGTACAGGCGACTGGGACCGGGACACCCGCGCGCCCGGCCGGACCATCCGACCGTGGACGAGGGCGTCTCCTCCCACGCCAACCGCTTCAAGGGCAGGAGCGTCGTCGTGGAACGGGCGATCAGCCGGCTGAAGACCTTCCGCGCAGTGGCGACCCGGTACGACAAGCGCGCCTGCACGTTCCTGGGCACCGTCCCCCTGGCGGCCCTGATCATTTGGCTTCGCACTTGATCCAAGAAGTAGCCCATAGTGGACATACCATCGGTATACCGGTCATCACTAGCGTGCCGCGTAGCCACCTTGCAGTGAGGGGAATACGCCATGCGCAAGATCTGGACCCGCATCGGTATGGTCATCGCCACGGCGGCCCTGACCGTGCCCGCCACGGCGAACGCATCCGCCGCCGCGGCTTCCTACACCGTCTGGCACTGGAACGTGGCCGGCAACACCCTGAACGGCGGTTCCACCACCAGCGGCATGGTCCAGGCGGCCGTGGGCTCGATCGTCGCCAGGGGCGCGAACCTCGCCTCCTTCAACGAGCTGTGCGTGAACCAGTACCAGGCACTGATCACCGGCCTCCGCAACGCCGGCTGGCCGGCCGACGACGGCAACTTCGCCCGGTTCGCCGTCACGTACTCCGCCAGGTCGGGAGGGCCGTGCGGGGGCCGGGACTTCGGGAACGCCATCTTCAGCAAGCAGCCCCTGGGCGCCGCCGAGCGGATCACCCTTCCCGACGACGGCAAGACCGAGCAGCGGAAGATGCTGTGCGCTCCCTTGCAGGCACGTCCCCGCCTGCGGTTCTGCACCACGCACACCACGTACGTCGACGCCTACCGCGCCTCCCAGCTCAACGCCGTACTCAAGGAGCTCGAGGACTACCACGCCGACGGCGACACCGTGGTCATCGCCGGTGACTTCAACGTCCACCCCGACTCCGCGCGGCTGAACGGCTACTACTCCGCCGGCGTGAGCACAGCCAACAACGGCGGCAACACCGGCCGCTACCACGAACTGGACGACGCGGATCCGAGCAAGTGCCCCGGCTACGGTGAGCTCACCGTCAGCGTGCCGGACGCCAAGGGGCCGTGCGGCACCGGGACGAAGCTCGACATGATCTTCGCCCGGGAGAACAAGATCGTGGGTTCCTACTCCGGCGACTCGCTCGCGCCGTCCACCTCGTGCGCGGGCAACGCCGGCGACCTGTGCTCCGACCACCGCGTCGTGGTCGGAACCGCCACGCTGTCGTAGGGGACGTGGAAGCGCGGCGGACCGCCCGGCGGTCACGGTCGCCGATAGCCGTCCCGGACGACCGCCGCCATTTGCTGTGTGAACTGGGGTGTCACGGTGCCGTAGCGCTGGGCGCGGATCAGGCTTACCTGTGACGTAATTGGCACGCCTACGTCCACGCACAAGACTGATCGTCATCGCCGAAGTGAAGGAGTGACGGGATGTTCTTCGAGACCAGTGACGGGACGCGCCTCGCCTACGAGGACTACGGCCAGGGTGACCCCATCGTTTTCGTCGCCAGCTCCATGCTCTGCTCGGACATGTGGGAGTACCAGGTCCCCTGCTTCGTGGAGCGCGGATACCGCTGCGTCAGCCTCGACCGGCGGGGACACGGCCGATCCGACCGCCCGTCCACCGGCTATGACCTGGACACCGCCGCCGACGACCTGGCCGTCCTGATCGAGCGTCTGGACCTGCGCGACGTCACCTTGGTCGGGCACTCCATGGGGGGCGCCGAGATCGCCCGCTACCTGGCCAGGCACGGCGAGTCCCGGGTCAGGCGGGTGGCGCTCCTGTCGGCCATGCTGCCCTTCGTGCGGCAGACGGACGACAATCCCGAAGGGGTCCCGTCCTTTCTCCTCGACGCGTCGCTGGCCGCGCTCGACGCCGACCGGCCCCATTGGCTGGCCCGGCAGGCGCAGGCGTTCTTCGCCACCCATCTCGGCAACGAGGTGTCCGTCGCCCAATCCGATCATGTGATGCAGCAGTGCCTGGCAACGTCCGCCTGGGCGGTCCGCCAGTGCCAGCAGGCCGTGGTGGACTTCGACCACCGGGCCACCCTGCCGGAGATCACCGTGCCCACGCTGGTCGTGCACGGTGCGGCCGACTTCTCCGCCCCGGTCGAGGTCACCGGCCGCAGGACGGCGCAGCTGATTCCCGGCGCCACCTACCTGGAGTATCCGACGGCCGGGCACGGCCTGTTCGTCAGCCACCGCGACCAGCTCAACGCCGACCTGCTCGCCTTCCTCAAGCAGGACTGAGGCGAGTACGCGTCATCTGCGGACCTGCATTCGGCAAGACACGTCGTCGGTACGGAGGCCCCGGCCGTGCAGATTTACGCTTTCCGCATGGCATTTCCTATCCCAGAAATCAAGGTCGGGCTCGCCGAATTCGGTGGCGAGCGCGACGCCTGGTGCTCGAACTGTGGGAAGCGTGCGGCACTGTACTACGTTGATTCGCCGACCGGGAGCACCACGTACGTCTGCGCGGCTCATGCCGGACCCGAGGTGGAGGCAGCGCTCTTGCGATCTGCCGACGAACGATCTTGATCGCGTTTCTGGAAGTTTGTGCCGAATCCACGGATGCTCGACGGAGTCGAGCTTGTATGCCCGTCTCGCGCCGCCCGGGGGCGCACCCGCGCGTGAGCCGAACCCGACCGGATCACCGGCGTTCTCCGCCGAAGGCCGTTCCCTCCGGGACCGCCTGCCGGTAGCGGTCGGCCAGGGCGCGAATCGCCGCGACGAGCTCGGGCGGCTCGGTGACCTTGAAGTCGGCGTCGAGCATGCCGAGGTAGCAGGCCAGCATCTGCGGTGTGTCCGAGCCGACCTCGGCCACACAGGCGTCATCGCCCAAGGGCTCCACCCGAATGCCGGACGGGAGCCGGGCGCGCACGTGCTCGGCCGGTGCGCGTACCGTCACCCGCGCCCGGAACTGCCAGGTCGCGGTGGCCAGCCCGGTGGCGACGTGGCCGACGAGGTCACCGCCGGGGTCCTCGCGGGGGGTGAACCGTGGGCCGTTCGGTGTCCGCAAACGCAGCCGGTCTATCCGGAAGGTGCGCCAGCCGGACTTCGCGACGTCCCATCCGACCAGGTACCAGCGGCCTCGGCTGTGCGCGAGCCGATGCGGCTCGACCTCGCGGTGACTGGCCGACCCGTCATGGCCGGCATAGTCGAACCGGAGCCGCTCGCGGCCGCGCGAGGCCGCCGCGATCGCGATGAGCGTATCGGCGTCCACGCGGGGGCCCGCGTGCGGAAGGGGGACGAGGTAGGCGCGCAAGCCGTTGACACGACGGCGAATCCGTGAGGGCAGCATCTGTTCCAGCTTGGTCAGGGCGCGCAGCGCTGCCTCCTCGATGCCGGTGATCGCGCCCTGTGTGGCGCCCACCCGCAGCCCGACCGCGACGGCAACCGCTTCATCGTCATCGAGCAGCAGCGGCGGCAACTCCGCACCCGCCCCGAGCCGGTAACCGCCCGTGACGCCCCTGATCCCATGCACCGGATAGCCGAGGCCGCGCAGGCGTTCCACATCGTTGCGCACGGTGCGCGCGCTGACGCCGAGACGCTCGGCCAGCTCCGGTCCGGTCCAGTCCCGCCGCGTCTGCAACAAGGAGAGCAGCCGCAGCAGTCGTTGTGCTGTGTCCGACATGCTGCAAGTCTGCCCGGATACAGGAAGGGACGGTTCCTGTATCACGCCTAGATTTCCGCCATGGACAACAAGACAGACATCCGCCCGTTCCGCGTCGACATCCCGCAGTCCGAGCTGGACGACTTGCGCGAGCGCCTCACGCGCGCCCGCTGGCCCGAGCAGATTCGCGGAACCGGGTGGGAGCGCGGCGTTCCTGTGGACTACCTCAAGGAACTGGCGGCCTACTGGGCGGACGGCTTCGACTGGCGCGCGCAGGAGAAGGCGCTGAACGAGCACCCGCAGTTCGTGACCACGATCGACGGCCAGGACATCCACTTCCTGCACGTCCGCTCACCCGAGCCGGATGCGCTGCCGCTGATCCTCTGCCACGGCTGGCCGGGCTCATTCGTGGACTTTCTTGACATGATCGGGCCGCTGACCGATCCCCGCGCGCACGGCGGTGACCCGGCGGACGCGTTCCACGTGGTCATCCCGTCGCTGCCCGGCTTCGGGTTCTCCAACCCGGTGCGGGAACCGGGCTGGGGCAACCTGTTCCGGGTGGCCGCCGCATTCGGGGAACTGATGAGCCGGCTCGGCTACCGGCGATTCGCCGTGCAAGGCAGCGACGTCGGCGGTGGTGTGACCATGCTGCTGCCCATGGCCGCCCCCGGCCGCGTGGCCGCCACCCACGTCAGCGGCCCATCGCCGTACCCGTTCGGCCCGCCCATCGAGACGGACGGCCTGTCCGACGCGGACCGGGCGCGCGCCGAGCGGTTCAACACCGCCCGCCAGGACGGCCTCGGCTATCTGCACCTGCAGTCCACCCGCCCGCAGACCCTGGCCTACTCGCTGAACGACTCGCCGATCGGACAGCTGGCGTGGATCGCGGAGAAGTTCAAGGAATGGACCGATCCCGCCGCCGAACTGCCCGAGGACGCCGTGGACCGCGACCAGTTGCTCACCAATGTGAGCCTGTACTGGTTCACCGGCTCCGGCGCGTCCTCGGCCGGCACCATCTACGAGGGCATGCGCGCCTACCGCGAGATGGCCTCCAGCCAGTCCGGCGACGATCAGACCGGGTGGCCGTCCGCGCCGGCGCCGCCGCAGGGGATCGCGGTGTTCGCGGCGGACATGACGATCCGCGCCCTCGCCGACCCGGCGGACACCGTCGACCACTGGTCGGAGTTCGACCGGGGTGGCCACTTCCCCGCGATGGAAACGCCCGGCCTGCTCGTCAGCGACCTGCGTACGTTCTTCCGCGTCGCGCGCTGATCCTGGTACGGGCGGGGCGGCCGCCCCGCTTTGGGCCGGGGCGTCGATCTCACTGTTCCGGGGCATTCGCGCGGTCCGAACCAACGCTGCCGCGTGCGGCCGGACGGGTCGCTCTGCCCCGGATCGGCACGCCGCCTTGGACAGAGGCGTCCCGCATGACGAACGCTCACATCCGCCGACGGGTTCTGTCGTGACGCTCTCACCAGGGCTCTTGCCATGCGGCTGAGACGGCCGGGAAGAACAAGACTGTTGTCCGAGGATTCTTTCGTGCACGGTTGTCGGCGTCTCCACCACATGCCGACAGGAGTTCCCCATGTCCGAAACCGTGCCGCTGCACCTCGCGGGCAACAACGCGCCCGTCGCCGAGGAGGTGACCCTGGAGCCGTCCAAGGTCGTGGGCCAGATCCCGGCCGAGCTGAGCGGGCAGTTCTTCCGCAACGGGCCCAACCCGCGCACCGGCTGGTCGCCACACTCGTTCGCGGGCGACGGCATGATCCACACCATCGCGCTCGACGGCGGCAGGGCGCGCTGGTACCGCAACCGGTACGTGCGCACGCCGCTGTACGAGCACCCCGGCGAGTCCCGCTTCGCCCTCGCCTTCGACCAGGAGACGGGCCGGATCGACTACCGGGTCACCACGGCCAACACCCACCTGATCGCGCACGCGGGCCGGCTGTTCGCCCTGGAGGAGGGCGGCTTCCCGTACGAGGTGACGCCGGACCTCGCCACGATCGGGGCGCACACCTTCGACGGCGCCCTTCGGACCCCGATGACCGCGCACCCGAAGACCTGCCCGATCACCGGTGAGCTGCTGTTCTTCGGCTACCGGCTGCGCCCGCCGTACCTGACCTGCTACCGCGCCTCGTCCGCCGGTGAGGTGGTGCAGACGCGGGTCGTGGACGTGCCGCGCGCGACGATGATGCACGACTTCGCCATCACGCGGAACCATGTGGTCTTCATGGACCTGCCGGTGGTCTTCGACGCCGCCCAGGCCGCGGCGGGCGGGCCGCCCTGGCGCTGGGACGACGCCCACCGCGCCCGGTTCGGCGTGCTGGCGCGTACGGCCGGGGACGACGCGCCCGTACGCTGGTTCGACGTCGCCCCGTGCTACGTCTGGCACACCATGAACGCCTTCGAGGACCCGGAGGCCGACACGATCACCGTCACCGGCACCCGCGTACCCACACTGTGGCGCGAGGGCGCCGACGACGTGGCGGGCGGGCTCCCGGTCGTGTACCGCTGGACGCTGCACCTGCGGTCGGGCGCCGTCGCCGAGGAGCCGCTCGACGACGCGCCCAGCGAATACCCCCGGGTGGCCGACTCGATGCTCGGGCTCGCCCATCGGTACGGCTACACGACGAGCTTCTCCCTGGACGCCGAGCCCGAGCGGTCGCAGATCTACGCCTATGACCTCACCCGCGGCGGCGTACGGTCGGCGCACCGCCTCCCGCCCGGCCACACCTGCGGCGAGGCCGTCTTCGTGCCGCGGGCCGGGACCGGTGAGAACGACGGCTACCTGATGACGTTCGCCCACGACCGCGGCGCCGGCACGAGCTACCTGGCCATCCTGGACGCCGCCGACCTGGCCGCACCCCCGCTCGCCGAGGTGCACCTCCCGGTACGCATCCCCGCGGGCTTCCACGGCAACTGGATCCCGGCCTGACCAACGCGTTCCCCGACGCCGCACACGTTCGGCCAGGCCGCCGCCGTCCTGGCACGTCCTGGTGTCGCGAGGCCGATCCTGACGACCTGCGGAGAACTCGCGCGGTCCGCGCGCTTCTCGACGGTTGAAGCGCCTGGCCTGACTCCGCGTCCCGCCGTAGCGTGAGGCGTGGCGAGGGATCCAGGGAGGCAGCCATGACCGTACGAGTCGAGCGCGACGGCCCCGTCACCACCGTCGTGCTCAGCAGGCCCGAGGTGCGCAACGCCGTCGACGGCAAGACCGCCGCCGCGCTCACCGACGCGTTCCGGGAGTTCGACGCGTCCGACGCCGCCGTGGCCGTGCTGTGGGGCGAGGGCGGCACGTTCTGCGCGGGCGCCGACCTCAAGGCGCTGGACAACCACGTCGGCGAGGACGGCGACGGGCCGATGGGGCCGACGCGGCTGCGGCTGTCCAAGCCGGTGATCGCCGCCGTCACCGGGCACGCCGTCGCCGGCGGGCTGGAGCTGGCGCTCTGGTGCGACCTGCGGGTGGCGGAGGAGGACGCCGTGTTCGGCGTGTTCTGCCGCCGCTGGGGCGTGCCGCTCATCGACGGCGGCACCGTACGGCTGCCGCGCCTCATCGGGCAGAGCCGGGCGATGGACCTGATCCTCACCGGCCGTCCCGTCACGGCGCGGGAGGCGTACGAGATGGGGCTGGCCAACCGGGTGGTGCCGGGCGGTACGGCACGGCGGCACGCCGAGGAACTCGCCCGGGAGATCGCCCGGTTCCCGCAGGATTGCCTGCGCGGCGACCGGCTGTCAGTGCTGGAGCAGCGCGGCCTGCCCGAGGCGGAGGCGATGCGCAACGAGCTGCGGCACGGGCTCGTCTCGCTGCCGGGCGCGGTGGGCGGCGCGGCCAGGTTCAGGGCTGGGGCGGGGCGGCACGGAGACTTCGGCCACTTCTGACCTCAGCCGAACAGGTCGTCGAGGGTCTGGACGGTGGCCGCCCTGGTGAGCCAGCCTTCCAGCCGGTCGAGGTCCGTGCAGGTGGTGATCCGGGTGCGGACGTCGTCGGGGAGGTCGAAGCCCCGGGCGGTCAGGACGAGCATGACCGACCTCACGGCCTCCTCGGCCTTCCCTTCCTCCCTGCCCTCTTTCTTGCCGCGGCCGAAGTGCTCGCGGGCGAAGGGACTGTTGACGGGCCAGGTGGTGGACGTCATGATCTCCTCCATGAGACGGCGGATGTCGGGCGCGGACATGCTGTAAGCGTATTCATGGTACTGCGGAGCGTGATCGTCACTTCTTCCTGCCGTCCTGAAACGGGGGTGCGGGGGCCGGACGTTCTGCGCGTTGAGCCGGTTCGTAACGCCACGGGCTCGGCGGGGGACGGGGACGACCCCGGAGGGTGGTGACGCGGGGGAATGTCGGGCCGTGCGCGTATCGTGACCTGCATGCCCGACATCGAGGTCGCCGGCCGCGAGGTACGCGTGACGAGCCCCGACAAGGTGGTGTTCCCGCAGGCCGGGGTCACCAAGCTCGACCTGATCCGCTTCTACGAGCAGGTCGGCGAGGCGGCGCTGCGCGGCGTCCACGGCCGGCCGATGGTGCTCAAACGGTTCGTCAAAGGCATCGAGGAGGAGCCGTTCTTCCAGAAGCGCGCCCCGGCCAAGCGGCCCGCCTGGATCGAGGTGGCCGAGCTGCGCTACCGCTCGGGGCTCAGCGCCGAGGAGGTCGTCTGCACCGACCTGGCGCAGCTCCTGTGGGTGGTCAACCTGGGCTGCATCGACCTCAACCCGCACCCCGTCCGCGCCGACGACCTGGCCAACCCCGACGAGCTGCGCATCGACCTCGACCCGGTGCCGGGCGTCGGCTGGGCCGACGTGCTGGCCACCGCCCAGGTCGCCCGCGAGGTGCTGGCCGACCACGGCCTGACCGCCTGGCCCAAGACGTCCGGCTCGCGCGGCTTCCACGTCTACGCCCGGATCGACCGGCGCTGGCCGTTCGCCCAGGTGCGCAAGGCGGCCGAGACCGTCGCCCGCGAGGTCGAGCGTCGTGCTCCCGGGCTGGCCACCAGCCGGTGGTGGAAGGAGGAGCGGCACGGCGTGTTCGTGGACTTCAACCAGAACGCCTACGACCGCACCGTCGCCTCCGCCTACTCGGTGCGCGCGGTCCCCGACGCCCGCGTGTCCACCCCGCTGACCTGGGACGAGGTGCCCGGCTGCGAGCCGGCCGACTACACGATCGCGACCGTGCCCCGGCGGCTGGCCGAGGTGGGAGACCCGTGGGCCGACATGGACCTGCATCCCGGGTCGCTCGACGGCCTGCTGGAGCTGGCCGAGGAGCTGGGGCCGGCGCCCAAGCCGCCCAAGGGCAGCGGGCGCAGGCAGCAGACCCGGCCCGTCATCGAGATCGCCAAGGCGCAGCACAAGGACGAGGCGCTGGCCGGGCTGGAGCGCTGGAAGGCCCGCCATCCGGACGTGGCCGCCTGCCTGGAGCCCGCCGACGTGCTCGTCGACGGGATGCGGGGGCGCAGCAGCGTGTGGTACCGGATCCGGGTCAACCTGCAGAACGTCCCGGAGGAGCGGCGCCCGCCGCAGGAGCCGCTGGAGTCCGACTACGACCCGTGGAGCTAGCCGGGCGGGCCCCGGGAGCTGGGGCGCCCGCCCTCATTCGTCCGCCGTGGTGACCTGCGACGCCTGGTGGGCGGCCTCGCGCAGGCCGCTCCCGCGCACCCGGCGCAGCACCTCCCGCCACGGCTCGGCCCACCCCGACCGCGGGCCGCATTCCGCCGCCAGCGCCGTAGCCAGCAGCGCCCCCACCTCCGCCGCCACTCCCGCCGCGTCCGCCGTATCGGCGTCCGCCACTCCCGCCTGGGGTGTGAGGGTGGTCAGCCATTGGGCGTGGGGGAGGATGCGGTCGGCGGGGACTTCGTCCGTCGACCGCGCCAGGGCGTGGGCCGTCGTGACGGCGGCCAGGATGCCCGGGACCGTCCGCGTCAGCCGGGCCAGGACCGCCCGCGGGGCGTCCCAGTCGACGGTGGCGGCCAGGAGCTCGGCCGCGAGGTCGGCGGGCAGCTCGCCGGCCACCCCGGCGACGACCGCGGCCGCCGGTTCCGGGTCGGCGTGGTGCGCCGCGCTCAGGTCCGACGCGATGGCGGCGAGCCGCTGGGCGGCCGGCCGGTCACGGTCGGCGCCGGCGTCCGGCCCGGCGGGCGCGGCGGCCAGCGCGCGCACGGCCGAGCGCAGCTCCTCGGCCCCGTACCCGGAGCACGCCGCGCTCACCAGCCCGCGCGCGGCGGCCCGCCAGTCCGCGGTCTCGCCGAGCTCGCGGACGATCCCGGCCAGCCGTTTCACGGCCCCCGGCGCGTAGGCGGCCCAGCGGGGCAGCGTCTCGACGGCGGTCAGCCGGGTCTCCAGGTCGCGCGCGTGCGTGGCCTCCGCGATCAGCGTTCCGTACGCGGCCCGCCACCGCTCGGGCACCGCCAGCGGATGGGTGCCGAGCACCGGGGCCGCCAGGTCGCCCGCCCCGGCGACGGCCTCCCGGAGCAGCTGCCACGCGTCGGGTTCGGCGAGCAGGCCGAGCGCCGCCGAGACGATCGCCACCCGGACGTCCTTGTGCTGGCCCTCGGCGTCCCACAGGCTCCGCAGCACCCGGAACGCGCCGGGCGCGCGGTGCCGGGCGAGCAGCCGGGCCGCCTCCTTGCGCGCGGTGATCTTGCCGTCGGCCAGCACCGGCGCCAGCGCCGCCGGCAGCTCGGCCGGCGGGACGAACCGCGCCGCCCGCGCCGCCGCGTACACCGCCACGTGCGCGTCGTCGCCGCCCGCGTGCGCGAGCAGGCCGGCCAGCACGTCCTGCGGCCGCGCCGTCCACGGCAGCGCGGTCAGCGCCGCCCGCCGCAGCAGCGCCTCCTCCGACTTCAGGTGCCGCTCCAGCCGCCCGGCCTCGATCGCGGGCACCTCGCCCATCGTCCGCACGGCCTGCGCGCGCTCGTTCGTGGGCAGCCGGGTGTCGCGCGCGACCTGCTCCAGCAGCTTCACGTACGCGGCCCGCTGCCGGGCCGTCCACCGCAGCACGGCCCGGCGGGGGACGTGAGGCACCCGCCGCACGTCGCTCCTGGCGAAGCGGCCCGCCGGGGCGCGCCGGCCCAGCACCGCCTCCAGCAGGTCCGTACGGTGCCACACCACCGCGGCGAACACGCTGCCGACCGTCACCGTCGACGGATCGGCCGCCAGCAGCCCGGCCACCCGCTCGCCGCGCGTGCGCGGCGGCTCCAGCCAGAGGTCGATCGCCTCGATCGCGGCGAGTTCGCTGACGGCGGTGAGCGCGCGTTCCAGGGCCCGTTGCAGCTCGGGCAGGCCGTGACCGCGCCGCCCGAGCGCGTTGGCGAGCAGGAAGGCCAGCTCGTGCCGGTCGCGGCGGCTGCCGGCCTCCAGGTAGGGCGCCAGCCTGCGGACCAGCACGACCTCCTGGCCGCGCCGGAGCACGCGCGACAGGTGGCTCAGCGAGGCGGTCCCCACATAGCCGGTCAGCCGCTCGAAGGCGCGCAGGCCGTACTCCAGCAGGGCCCGGTCGTCCCGCGTCGCGCCCTGTTCGAAGACCCGGGTGGCCAGGCGGGCCAGGCCGAGCCGGGTGTGGTAGGAGCAGTCGCGGGCGGCGAGCGCGTCCTCGACGAGCCGGTCCAGCCAGGGCACGTGATCGGCCAGGAACAGCCGCGGCGGGATGCCCGCGAGCGCCTCGATCGCGCTCTGGCGCACCGGGTCCTGCTCGTTGCGCAGCCGTGCCAGCGCGTCCAGCATGCGGGTGACGACGCCGGGGTCGCGGCTGCGCCCGGCGCAGGCGATCAGGTGCCCGTAGCCCACGGCCCGGTCGGCGCCTTCCGATCGCCGGGTCGCGGCACGCAGGACCGGTTCGGCGTCGTCGTACGGGAGGAAGGCGGTGATCTCCAGGGTGCGCCGGGGGTCCTCGGCGACGGCCCGCAGCCCGAGCGTCCGCCGCGCCTCCGTGACGCGGCGGCGCAGCGGCAGCACGTTCAGCAGGTGGACCGAGTGGAGGGCCTGGGAGAGGTCCACGCCCGCCGTCGCCGCGCCGAACACGGCGTCCCTGCGGCCCGGAGGCACCGACAGCAGCAGGTTGACGATCGAGGGCTCGTGGTCGCGCACCGCCCGTCCGACCTCGCCGAGCCTGCCGTCGGGGAAGGCGGCCAGGCGCTGCCGGACGGCGGCGTGCCGCAGCAGCCCGATGAGCTGCGCCTGCCGTCCGGGGACCAGGTAGAGGCCGAGCGCGCGCTCCGGGTCGGCCTTCAGGAGCAGCCCGGCGCACCGCCAGTCGCGCGGCGTCCAGTAGCGCTCCAGCAGCGCGATCACCCGTTCGGGGGCGTGCTGCGCGGCGACCTCGACGCCGGGGGCGAGCGCGGACCACCACGCCGCGCGCAGCTGGCGGGGCAGCCCGGCGAGCACCGACTCGGCGTGGCCGAGCACGACGAGCGGATGCCGCTTGGCCAGCGTTCGCCAGTTGGGCACGGCGTGCTCCAGGTCGGGCAGCCGGGCGGCGGCCAGCTCGCCGGGGCAGGCCGCCAGCAGGCCCGCCGCCTCGCGGTCGCCCCACCGTTCCCTTACCTCGTCGATCAGCCGCCCGGCCAGCTCGCTCCTGCCGCCGCGCCTGATCGCCCGGTAGACCATCGCCCGCTGGGCGGCGGGGCCGGTGCGGACGATCTGCAGGAGGGCGTCGTCCGGCGCGCCGAGCCTGGCCGCCGAGATGATCGCGAACCGGTTGACGTCGGGGTCGGGGTCGGCCATCGCGCGTGTGAGGTGCGGGATGTCGCGGGCCATCGCCGCCAGCCGCACGGCGAGGAACCGCTCGTACTGCCCCTGTCCGGCCAGTCCGTCCAGCAGGGCGCGCAGCTCGGGCCGCCCGGCGAGACGCCGCGCGTGCTCGGCCAGGCGACGGCACCGCTGCCCGTGCGCGAGTGATTCGACGTCCTTGACCAATGCATGAGGCCGCATAACCGCCTCATTATGGTGGGTTACCGGATCAACCGCGCGTCGGTCGCTGGTATCCCTCGTCGCCGCCGTAGACGTGCCGGTCGGGGTCGCGTTCGGGCTGGTTCGCCGGGCTGGTGGGGGAGGCCGTGTGCTCCTCGGCGAAGTCCTCCGACGGCATCGGCGGCGGGTTGAGGTAGTCGTGCCAGGTGATGCGGCCCGTCGGCGTCGCGTCCGTGGTCAGCGCGCCCGCCCGCTGCGCCGCGGCGACCTTGCCCGGATAGCGCAGCGGCGGGCACAGGCGCCGCAGCCGGCGGGCGGTCAGCCAGGTCGCGACCAGCTCGGGCGTCGCCAGCACCTGCGGCCCGCCGTACTCGATCACGGTGCGCCGCGGACCGCCGGCGAGCAGGCCGGTCAGCCGGCCGGCGACCTCGCTCGTGTCGACCGGCTGCCACGGCAGCGTGCGGTCCACCGGCAGCACCGGCGAGCCGGCCAGCCCGCGCAGCACCCGGTCGAGGCGCTGGTGCAGGTGGGTGGTGCGCAGGACGGTGAAGGCCACGCCGCTCTCCCTGACCAGCCGCTCGGCCTCGGACCTGCGGCGCAGCGGCCCCGCCCGGCCGGCCCCGACGGCCGACACGTGCAGCAGGTGCGCCACGCCCGCCTCCCGGGCGGCCGCGACGAGCGCGCGCGTGCCGGTGGCGTCGACGGTCAGCGCGCCGGGTGCGGTGCCCGGCCTGGAGAGCAGGTCGCCCGCCGTGGCGCGGTCGAGCGCGGCCAGGTGGGCGACCGCGTCACAGCCGGCCACGGCCTCCCGTACGCCGTAGCCCGTGGCCAGGTCGCCGCGCACCCAGGTGACGTCGCGCCGGGCTTGGTCCTCCCGGCTCAGCGCCCGGATCTCGTGGCCGGCCCTGAGAAGGGCGGGCACCGCGGCCCGGCCGAGCGTGCCGGTCGCGCCCGTCAGCATGATGAGCATGACACGCCCCTACCCACCAGGCCCCGGACATGCCGCTCAGTCGTCCGCCGGCAGCGGAGCCGCCGCGCGGGCGATGCCCGCCGCCGCCGCGCGCAGCGGCTCCACCAGCCGCGGCAGCTCCCGGGCCCGCCGGGACGCCAGCACGATCCCGAGCGCCGCGATGGCGCGCCCCTCCACCAGCACCGGCGCCGCCGCCGAGCACGACCCCACCGTCATCTCCTCGTAGGTGAGCGCGTGGCCCTGCGCCCGCACGGCGGCCAGCTCACGCGCCAGCCGCCCCGGCTCGGTGATCGTGTGCGCGGTGGGGCGTTCGAGCGTGCGCGCCAGATAGGCCTGCACGAACCAGTCGGGCTCGTACGCCAGCAGCGCCTTGCCCACCCCCGTCGGGTGCATCGGCAGCCGCCCGCCCGTCCGCGACACGATCGGCACCGCGCGCCTGCCGTACACCTTGTCCACGTACAGCACCTCCAGGCCGTCGCGGACGGCCAGGTGCACGTTCTCGCCGGTGCTCGCGAACAGCTCCTGCAGCCACGGGTGCGCGACCTCGCGCAGCGGCCCGGGCGCGAGCTGGCCCAGCTCCCACAGCCGCATCCCGATCCGCAGCCGCCCGCCGGGGGCGCGGCTGAGCGCCTGCCAGCGTTGCAGCTCGCCGACGAGCCGGTGCGCCGTCGCCAGGGCGACGCCGCTGCGCTCGCTCACCTGCGTGAGCGTGAGCTCCCGGTGCGCCGCGTCGAACGCGCCCAGGATGGCCAGCACCTTGGAGGTGACCGTACGGCCCGGCTCACGGGCGCCGCCTGACATGTGGCTATTCTTCCACTGGGCGGAAGCCGGTCCTCGATCCGGGGCGCGCCGGGCAGCATGCTTCCCTCATGCGAACTCAGGTAGGGATCATCGGCGCCGGACCGGCCGGACTGCTCCTTTCTCACCTGCTCCACCTGCGCGGCATCTCCTCGGTGGTGCTGGAGAAGCGCAGCCGTGACTACGTCGAGCGGCGGGTCCGCGCCGGCGTGCTGGAGCAGGGCACGGTCGACACGCTGGTGGCGGCGGGCGTGGGCGGACGGCTGCTCAGGGAGGGCCTGTCTCACCACGGCATCGAGCTCCGGTACGGCGGCGCGGGGCACCGCATCCCGTTCGAGAAGCTGGTGCCCGGCCGGGCCATCACCGTGTACGGCCAGCAGGAGGTCGTCAAGGACCTCATCGCCGCCCGGCTGGAGGCGGGCGGCGACGTCCGCTTCGAGGTCGAGGACGTGGCGGTCCACTCGCCCGGGGACCGCCCCTACCTGACCTTCGGCGGCGAGCGGCTGGACTGCGACGTGATCGCCGGCTGCGACGGGTTCCACGGCGTGTCCAGGCCGTCGGTGCCGCCGGGGGTGCTGCGGACCTACGAGCGCGACTACCCCTTCGCCTGGCTCGGCATCCTGGCCCGGGTGGCGCCGTCGTCGGAGGAGCTGATCTACGCCAGGACCGAGCGCGGCTTCGCCCTGCACAGCATGCGCACGCCCGAGATCAGCCGCTTCTACCTGCAGGTGCCGCCCGACGCCGGCGAGGCGGAGTGGCCCGACGAGCGGATCTGGGCCGAGCTCAAGGCCAGGCTGGAGACGGTGCCCGGCTTCACGCTGACCACCGGCGAGATCATCGAGAAGGGCGTCACCCCGATGCGCGGCTTCGTCACCGAGCCGATGCAGTACGGCCGCCTCTACCTGGCCGGGGACGCCGCCCACATCGTGCCGCCGACCGGGGCGAAGGGGCTGAACCTGGCCGTGGCCGACGTCCGGGTGCTCACCGAGGCGCTGGCCGCGTTCTTTCGCGACGGTTCCACGGAACTGCTCGACGGCTACTCCGGCGCGTGCCTGAAGCGGGTGTGGCGGGCGCAGCACTTCTCCTGGTGGATGACCACGCTGCTGCACACGTTCGACTCCGACGACGACTACGGGCGCAAGCTGCAGTTGTCCTACCTGGACTACGTGACGTCCTCGGACGCGGCGGCGACGACGCTCGCGGAGAACTACGTGGGACTGCCCCTCGAAGGGTAAAGGGGTTTTGGCATGCTTTAGTGTTTAGTGGTGCTTTTTGCGGATGGATGGGCGGCTGCGCCCCTGCGCTCGGTCATGACGACCCTCGGGCAGGACCAGCTCGCCAGGATGGCCACGGACCCCGGGCTGGTCGCCGCGGTGGACCAGCACGCGGCGGTGCTGCGGGACGCGATCCCGCTGGACCGCGAGACGCTGGGCGACTACCTGCTCGGCTTCCTCGACGAGCTGCGGCACCGGGGGTGGGCCTTCGACGGCGAGCCGGACGCCGCCGCCCTCCGTCTGACGGCGGTGTGCTGGCTCGCCCGCGAACGAGGTTTCCTCGACGGCGAACTCCCCGCCTGACCACCCCTTCCGGGCGTCCCGGCTGGTCCGGCTGACCACCCCGGGACCGGCCGACGGCCGGCCCCGTGAGGGCGGTCAGGGTTCCCGGTAGTCGGACCGGGTGGCGCCGCCCGTCTGGGTGCGCGGCGTCTCTTCCGTCATCTGCTGGGCGTCCCCGCGACCTCGCTGGTACGCCTCCGCGTGCGCCCTGGCCTGCGGCGCCTCCTGCTCGATCCGGCCCAGCCAGCGCTCCCACCGCTGCTGCATCGGCCGGACGAGACCGCCGCCCACGCCGATCGCCGCGATGGCGCCGATCGTCGCCAGCACCGTGATCAGCACCGGGATCGTGACCGCGGTGGCCACCCCGATCTGGTTGAGCGCGGCGATGATGCCCAGGGCCCAGATGAACACGGCTGCGGCGGTCGCCAGCCAGCGGCCGTACGACAGCTCGCCGAGCGCGCTGGAGATGATGTCCCGGACCGCCTTGGCGATGGCCCCGGTCACCACGATGATCACGATCGCGACCACCGCCAGCGGCAGCCAGGCCACCACGCCGGTGAGCAGCGTCGAGATCGGGTTGGGCCCGAACACGCTGAAGGCGATCTGCAGCGTGATCAGCAGCAGCGCGTAGTACAGCAGCTTGGACAGCAGCCCGCTGGCGCCGTAGCGGCTGCGTTCCTGCCACCGCCCCGCGGCGCCGCTGCGCGCGACCGCCCGGTCGAAGCCGACCCGGTTCAGCACCTTGCCCAGGAGCTTCGCCAGCAGCTTGGCCACGATCCAGCCGATAATGAGAATGACGACGAACGCGACGAGCTTCGGAACGAATGTCGCTATCATCCGCCAGGCATCGGATATGCCTTGGCCTATGTTGATGTCCACGGTTTCCTCCTCCGAGGAGCCAATGCCTGCGCGCTACCCGCTCACCGTCCCGTTATGCACGGAGAGCGACCAAAAGTGCGCCTTTCGGCGTATTTCATCAACGGAGAGTAATGAGACGGCCTGGTGACGGTAGACGGACGCCAGGGGCCGGCAATGCCGCCGGATGCGCGCCGGCTCGCGGAAATGCCGTCGACAGGGCCGTCTCCGGCCCCTTAGGGTGCCGCCCATGACGGACAGCCCGGACAACCCGGATCGGTGCGACTGCGGGGCGGCCGCCGGCCCGCTCGGCGTGTGCGTGGACTACTACCACGCGATCCTCGCCGAGGAGCAGGGCGATCCGCGGATGTACCGGTGGCACGCGCCCGTGGTCTGCGCGTACCTGCTGCAGCACCCCTCCCGGGGACACGAGAAATACCTCGACAGCCAGTTCCGGATGCTGCAGCTCTATGTGGACCAGGGTTTGGACGCGCTGCTGCGGGTGGCGGCTCACCAGGTGGCGCGCAACAAGCACGGGGTGCGGTCGGGCTACGACATGGCGCCCCTGGCCGGCTACGCGCCGCTGCCCCCGGACGGGCCGCCGGCTGGCTTCGGCGCCGCGTTCAGCGGCCTGCCCTGCCGGGACGGCAGCTTCGTGGCTGACGGGCATCCGGCCTACGGCCGTCGCATGGAAGCCATCGCAGCGGCGACCGTGGAATCCTGGAAAGCCGTCCGCACCTGAGCCGCGGGACGGCGCCCGCGCGAGACAGCGGGCCCGGCGGCGCTCGATCAACCGGGGACAACAAGAAGCCCCAGATCCCGGTATGAACCAGGAGCTGGGGCGGGAAATCTGGTGGACGATACTGGGATTGAACCAGTGACCTCTTCCGTGTCAGGGAAGCGCTCTCCCGCTGAGCTAATCGTCCGGGTTGAGTTGTCACTCAGAGCGGAAGACGGGATTCGAACCCGCGACCCTCACCTTGGCAAGGTGATGCTCTACCACTGAGCCACTTCCGCATGGCGTTGCACTTACTTTAGCGGATCCTGACGAGTCCGCCGAACCGCGCCGAGGTGGAGACGGGATTTGAACCCGTGTAGACGGCTTTGCAGGCCGCTGCCTCGCCTCTCGGCCACTCCACCAGGAGTTAGAACTCCGAGCGGAAGACGGGATTCGAACCCGCGACCCTCACCTTGGCAAGGTGATGCTCTACCACTGAGCCACTTCCGCGTGTTTCCGGCACTGAACCGGCCACGGGAAAACCATATCGCCTCCCGGGAGTGCCCGTGTGCACGGTGAGGCCGCTGTGGCGAAATTCAGCGGATGACACGCACGTCCTCGGCCCGGACGAACGCCACCCGGTGGCCGAGCTGGATCTGGTGGTAGCGCAGGTTCCCCTTGACCGTGACGTGCCTGGCCGGGTCGAAGGAGCGGGCGGAGTGGTAGGCGCCGGCGAGCGTCTGGCCGAGGGCGTACGACTGGCCGGGAGCGAGGGTGTAAGGCAGGGGGGCGTGGCGCTGGAAGGGCGCCCGGGTGCCCGCGTAGGCCCGCTTCTCGGGGAAGGCGCGCCCGTACACCTTGACGCCGGGACGGACCGGCGTGACGAGCGGCCCCCGGGCCGCGACGGCGGTGGGGCGTGCGGGCGGGTTGTGGAACCAGGCCCTGCGCCCCAGGTACCAGATGGCCGTCCAGTCGCCGCGCTGCTCGGCCACCCCGAACCGCTGCCCGGCCGACGCGCGGGCGCTGTGGTCGTAGACGCTGTACGTGCTCGGCTTGCCCGGCCGTTTGCCCGCGTCGTCCACGAGTGGGGCGTCCTCGCGCGGCTCCGTGCGCAGCCAGAGCGTCGAGGCGCCGTGCGGGGGGCACCGCTTGGCGGGCTTGGCCGTCTCGCAGCCGGTGAACCGGGGCCGGTGCTCGTCGTAGGACGGCAGGACGAGCACCGACTCCGGGCCCCGCCCGTAGCCGGCCTGCTCGTACGCGGGCCGGTCGAAGGGCTCGCCGAGCAGGTCGAAGTAGTGGGCCCAGTCCCAGTACGGGCCCGGGTCCTCGTGCATCTGCGGCAGTGTCGCGGCCGACGTGCCCGGGACGTTGTCGTGGCCCAGGATGTGCTGGCGGTCCAGCGGGATGTCGTGCTTGTCCGCCAGGTAGCGCACGAGCTTGGCCGACGCCCGGTACATCGCCTCGGTGTACCAGGTGCCGCCCTTGGCCAGGTAGCCCTCGTGCTCGATGCCGATCGAACGGGTGTTGACGTCCCAGTTACCGGCATGCCAGGCGATGTCCTTGTTGTGCACGTGCTGGGCGACATGTCCGTCGCGGGAGCGGATCGTGTAGTGCCAGCTCACGTACTTCGGGTTCCTCACCAGTGACGCGATGCCGTCGTAGGTGCCCTCGGTGTCGTGGATCACGATGTAGTCGACGCGGCGGGGGCGGTCCAGGCGGTCGTGGTTGCCGTGGTCGCCCTTGCCGGTGCGCGCGTACGCGGCGGGCAGCCATTCGCAGGCCAGCGTGTGCGGGCACTCGGCCGCGCCCTTCGCCCTGCGCAGCGGCGCCGGGCCCGGCAGGCCGGCGGTCGCGGGCAGCCGCACCGTCGACCCGTCGTCCGTGCGGCGTTCCGTCCCGGCGCGCATCACCGACAGCACCTCGTCGGCGAACTCGCGCGAGCCGGCGTAGCGCGCGACGGCGTCGTACCAGCCGGCCGGGTCGGCGCTGGGGCGCTCCTGGTAGGAGGCGAGCAGGGCGGCGCCGCCCCGGATGTTCGCCGCCGGATCGCTCCGCAGCCGCTCCGCGCTCAGCCCGGTCAGCCGTCCGGCCTCCGCCACCGTCGGACCTCCGTACGTCGCCGCCCCGGGGCTCTCCTGGCCGGCGTTCATCGGCGGGCGGGGGCGGGCGGTGTCGCCGCGGCGGTCGGCGTGGGTGTGGCCGGGACCGGGCGGGGCGGCGGCGGGGTCGAGCAGGTGCATGGGGCCGTAGCCGCCGGCGGTGCTGGGGGCGCCGCCGTGGGCGTCCCAGCGGGACTGCAGGTACGACACGCCCAGCAGGACGCTCTCCGGCACCCCGTACGTGCGGGCGGCCGAGGCGAAGTCGGCCTGGCGGACGTCCGGCCGGCCGGGCGCGACCAGGACGGTGGCGGCGACGACGGCCCACAACAGCATGACAACCCCCACGGAACGGCACACAACGACTACTAGCCGTAACCATTCCCAGATAGGGATGTGTCAGACGGGACACACGATACTGATGTGACTGAACGTAATCTTCCCCCTCATGACAGAAGATGGGGGTAAATCCTGCCCGATATCGGGCAGGAAGTTGAAGTGTCGCGTTCCAGCTGCGTAGTGTCCTCGACTGTGTCCACGGCACGGCATCCCTACGAGGACCTCATCGCCCACCTGACCAGGAGCACCCCGCTGGGGCCTGGCGAGGCGGCGCGCGTGGTGGCCGACGTCCTGGCGTACTTCTCCGAGCCGGCGGAGGAGTTCGTGCGGCGGCGTCACGGCGAGCTGAAGGCTCGCGGCCTGACCAACGACGAGATCTTTCCCAGGATCGCCGCGGAGCTGCGCGGCCGCCGGGTGGCGGCCCCCGAGCTGTCGCTGCGTCAGCTGCGCCGGATCGTTTACGGATAGGAGACCTCGGATGTGCGGAATCGTCGCGTACGTGGGGCCGCAGGATGCGGCGCCGATCCTGCTCGAAGGGCTGCAGCGGCTGGAGTACCGGGGCTATGACTCGGCCGGGGTCGTGGTCTCCAACAAGGGGCTCAAGCTGCGCAAGGTCAAGGGCCGGGTGGCCGATCTGGCCAAGGTGATGCCGGCCCGGTTCAAGGGGACGCTCGGCATCGGCCACACCCGGTGGGCGACGCACGGCGTGCCGAGCGACGTCAACGCGCACCCGCACCTGTCGTCGGACGAGCGCATCGCGGTCGTGCACAACGGCATCATCGAGAACGCCGACGAGCTGCGCGCCAAGCTGATCGCCGACGGGGTGGGCTTCCAGTCCGAGACCGACACCGAGGTGCTGGCCCACCTGATCGCCCGCGCCGTCGACGAGAACGACTCCCTGGAGGAGGCCGTACGCAAGTCGCTCAAGAGCGTCGTGGGCACGTACGGCATCGCGGTGATCGACGCCGAGCGGCCGGGAGAGGTCGTGGTGGCCCGCAACGGCAGCCCGATCGTGCTCGGCATCGGTGAGAAGGAGATGTTCGCCGCCTCCGACGTGGCCGCGCTGGTCCGCTACACCCGCCAGGTCGTGCACCTGGAGGACGGCGAGCTGGCCGTGCTGCGCGCCGACGGCTTCCACACCTTCGCCAGCGACGCCCGCGAGACGGCCAAGGAGCCGCTCACCGTCGACTGGGACGCCGGCCACTACGACACCGGCGGCTACGAGCACTACCTGCTGAAGGAGATCTCCGAGCAGCCCGAGACCGCGGCCCGCACGATGAGCGGCCGGCTGGACGAGCGCTTCCACGTCGCGCACCTGGGCGGGCTCAACATGGACGCCCGGGAGACCCGCTCGTTCCGCCGGGTGAAGATCATCGGCTGCGGGTCGGCCTACTACTCGGGCCAGATCGGCGCCCAGCTCATCGAGGAGCTGGCGCGCATCCCGGCCGACGCCGAGCCGGCCAGCGAGTTCCGCTACCGCAACCCGGTCGTCGACCAGGACACCCTCTACGTCGCGATCAGCCAGTCCGGCGAGACGTACGACACGCTCGCCGCCGTGCAGGAGCTCAAGCGCAAGGGCGGCCGGGTCATCGGCATCGTCAACGCGGTGGGCAGCGCCATCGCCCGCGAGGTCGACGGCGGCGTCTACCTGCACGCCGGGCCGGAGGTGTCGGTCGCCTCGACCAAGGCGTTCACCTCGACGGCGATCGCGTTCGCGCTGCTCGCGCTGCATCTGGGCCGGGTGCGCGACCTGTCGCCCGCCGACGGCCGCCGCATCTGCGAGGGGCTGCGCAGGCTGCCCGACCAGATCGAGGAGATCGTCGCCCAGGGCGACAAGATCGCCGAGTTGGCCCGCAAGTACGCCAAGCACGCGAGCATGATGTTCGTCGGCCGGGTGCGCGGCTACCCGGTGGCCCGAGAGGGCGCGCAGAAGCTCAAGGAGATCTCCTACGTGCACGCCGAGGCCTACCCCGCCAGCGAGCTCAAGCACGGGCCGCTCGCGCTGATCGGCCCGGAGATGCCGACGGTCGCGATCGTGCCCGACGACGAGCTGCTGGACAAGAACCTCACCACGCTCGGCGAGATCCGCGCCCGCGGCGGCCAGGTGCTGATGGTCGGCCACCGCGAGCCCGACGCCAAGCTGGCCGACGACGCCATCGTGGTGCCGAAGAACGAGATCGAGCTGGACCCGATCCTGCTGGCGATCCCGCTGCAACTGCTGGCCTACCACGCGGCCGTCGCGCTGGAGCGTGACGTCGACAAGCCGCGCAACCTCGCCAAGAGCGTCACAGTGGAGTGACCCCGAGGCAGGGAATGCTTACCGTCGAAGGGGTCACAGTGGGAATCGGCCCCCTGTGGCCCTTGACAGTGAGCACCTAGGGTCGAATTGTGTCCCAGTTCGACCCACGCACTCCCAATCTTGCCCGGATGTACGACTACCTGCTCGGCGGCACGGACAACTACGCGGTCGACCGCGAGGCCATCGACAGGCTGTCGGACCTGATCCCGGAGGCCGTGCCGCTGGCCAGGGCCAACCGGGGCTTCCTCCAGCGCGCCGCCCGCTATGTCGCGGCGGAGGGCGTCAGCCAGTTCATCGGCCTGGGCAGCGGGCTGCCGACCCAGGGCAACGTGCACGAGGTCGTGCCCGAGGCGAAGGTCGTCTACGTCGACCACGACCCGGTCGTCGCCGCGCACGCCCGCGAGCTGCTGGCCGGCGAGCCCCGCGCGATCTTCGCCGAGGCGGACCCGCTCGACGCAGACGAGGTGCTGGCCGGGGCGGCCGGCTTCCTCGACCTGGCCGCGCCGGTCGCGGTGCTCCTGGTCGCGATGCCGCACGGCGGCCGCGACCCGGGGGCGATGATCGCCCGGCTGCGGGAGGCGGTGGCGCCCGGCAGCTGCCTGGCGCTCACCCACGCCGCCTCCGGCGACCGCCGGGACGGCACCCGCAGCCCGGCGGAGATCCGCGCGTTCTTCGGCGACTTCGCGCTCGTCCCGCCCGGCCTGGTGCAGGCCGCCGAGTGGCGGCCGGACCGGCCCCGGCTGGTCGGCGGCACGCCGCTGCCGTCGTACCTGCTGGCGGGGCTCGCGATGAAGAAGTAGCGGCATATCGGATTAACTATGCGTGATCCGTCAATAACCTGAGGTAACTGCTCGGGGGAGGCGGGTCATGCGGCGTAGACGGTTTCTCGCGGCGGGCCTCGGGATGGCGGCCGCCGTGGCCGGCTGCGGCACCGAGCGTCACCCGTCCGGCGCGGGAGACGTACGGGGCGCCTACGAGATCGTGGCCGGCGGTGAGCGGTGGGAACGCGTGACGCGCGCGTTCGCCGGGGCGGCGGGCAGGGCCGGGTTCGCGGCCCGGGGAGCCGTGCGGATCACCGTCACGGGGCTGCCCGCGCTCGCCGCCGCCGAGCTGAACGACGGCGAGTCCCTGATCGACACCGCGACCCCGCTGGCCAGGCTGGCCGGCGAGGTCGTGGTCGTGGTGGTGCCCGCCGGGTCCCGGTTCCGCGGCTTCGAGGAGTTCGGCGCGCACCTGCTGGCCAGGCCGGGGGAGACGCCGCTGGCCGGCGGGCCCCAGGGTGAGCCCGACCACCTGCTGTTCGGGCTGATCGCCAAGGGGCTGGGCGCCGACACGCGGCAGCTCGACTACACCGGCTACCGGACCAGCGCCGAGGCGGGCACCGCACTGCGGGCCGGCCGGGCCGCAGCCGCGGCCGGCGCGCTCGCCGACTGGCGCGGCCCCATCAGGGAGGGCGCCGTGCGGGTGCTGGCCGTCTCGTGCGCCAGGCGGTTCCCCGGCGTGGACGCGCCGAGTCTGCGGGAGAGCGGGATCCGGGTGGACTTCGCCAACTGGTGCGCCGCCGTCGGCCCTGGCGCCATGCCGGAGGACGGGCGCGCCTCGGCGGTGCGGATGTGCGAGGAGGTGACCGGATCGCCGTTCTGGCAGCGGGCCTGCGAGGCGAGCGGCTGGGTGCGCATCCCGCTGGCCGGCGACGACTTCCGCGCCTGGCTCGACTCCGAGGTGCGCAGGACCGAGTCCGTGCTGCGCGATCTCGGCCTCCTCGAAACCGGTGGCGGCACAACATGCTGGGGTAGTTGCGGAAACGGCCACTAGATGTAGGATCCTGCTCGTCGCTGGTTCGCCCCTCGGGGCGGAGTGAAAGGGAACCCGGTGCGATTCCGGGGCTGCCCCGCAGCGGTGAGCGGGAACGACCGCCGTCACAAGCACTGGAGAGATCCGGGAAGCGACGGCCAGTAGGACTGCACGGTGTTCCGTGACAGGCGCCCGCGAGCCCGAAGACCTGCCAGCGCTGTCTTGTCCAGGGCCTCGAGGGAGGGCCCGCGGGCGTCGTGCGGCCGGGGATCCGAGGCGAGCCGCCGTGCTCTCGCGTGCCCTCACGGGGGAAAGCTCGCGAGGAGAGAGCACGTGACACAGATCGTCGAAGGTGATCGCCGGCTGGCCATCGAAGAGGCCGCGGCGCGGGTGATCACCGATCCGGCCAACTCACGGGTGGCCGCCCGGCTGCTGTCCGAGGAGATCGCCGAGGAGGCCGCCGGCCACGGGGTTCGGTCGTTCTCCGAGTCGGTCGCCGCCACCCACGCCGCCGGGCTGCTGCAGGACTCGCTGGCGGCCTTCGTCGCCGCGCACGCCGCCGAGCTCGACGCGCTGATCAGCGAGGAGGCCGACGAGCGCTTCGAGTACTTCGGGCTGCGCACCGTCTACGACCGTTACCTGCTGCGCCACCCCGCCACACGGGCGGTGCTGGAGCGGCCGCAGCACTTCTTCCTGCGGGTGGCGTGCGGGCTGTCGGAGACGGTCGCGGAGGCGGCCGAGCTGTACCGGCTGATGGCCGCGCTGGCCTACCTGCCCAGCTCGCCGACGCTGTTCAACGCGGGCGCGCGCCGCCCGCAGCTGTCGTCCTGCTTCCTGCTCGACTCGCCGCGCGACGAGCTGGAGTCGATCTACGACCGCTACGGCCAGGTCGCCCGGCTGTCGAAGTACGCGGGCGGCATCGGCATCTCGTGGACCCGGGTGCGCTCACGCGGGTCGCTGATCCGGGGCACCAACGGGCACTCCAACGGCATCGTGCCCTGGCTGCGCACGCTCGACTCCTCCGTGGCCGCGGTCAACCAGGGCGGCCGGCGCAAGGGCGCGGCCTGCGTCTACCTGGAGACCTGGCACGCCGACATCGAGGAGTTCCTCGAACTGCGCGACAACACCGGCGAGGACGCCCGCCGCACCCACAACCTCAACCTGGCCAACTGGGTGCCGGACGAGTTCATGCGCCGGGTGGAGGCCGACGAGGTCTGGTCGCTGTTCGACCCCAAGGAGGTCCCCGACCTGACGGACCTGTACGGGACCGAGTTCGACCGCGCATACCGCGCCTACGAGGCCGCCGGCCGGTTCGTCCGCCAGATCCCCGCCCGGACGCTCTACGGCCGCATGATGCGCACGCTCGCGCAGACCGGCAACGGCTGGATGACGTTCAAGGACGCCGCCAACCGCACCTCCAACCAGACGGCCCGACCCGGCAACGTCATCCACCTGTCGAACCTGTGCACCGAGATCCTGGAGGTCACCGGCGACGCCGAGACCGCGGTGTGCAACCTCGGCTCGATCAACCTCGCCGCCCACCTGCGGGAGGGCGAGGTCGACTGGGACCGGCTGCGCGGCACCGTCCGCACCGCCGTGCGCTTCCTCGACCGGACCATCGACCTGGGCTTCTACCCCACCCCCGAGGCCGAGACGGCCAACAAGCGGTGGCGGCCGATCGGGCTCGGCGTGATGGGACTGGCGGACGTGTTCTTCGCGCTGCGGCTGCCGTTCGACTCGGCCCCGGCGCGGGAGCTGTCGACCCGGATCGCCGAGGAGATCGCGCTGGCCGCCTACGACACCTCCGCCGACCTGGCGGCCGAGCGCGGCAGGCACCCCTCCTACGACGACACCCGGGCCGCCGCCGGGGTGCTGCACCCCGACCACTACGGCGCCGCGTCCGCGCCCCGCTGGGACGCGCTGCGCGCCAAGATCGCCGCGAACGGGCTGCGCAACTCGCTCATGGTCGCCATCGCGCCGACGGCCACGATCGCCTCCATCGCCGGCTGCTACGAGTGCATCGAGCCGCAGGTGTCCAACGTGTTCAAGCGCGAGACGCTCTCCGGCGAGTTCCTCCAGGTCAACCGCTACCTCGTGGCCGATCTGCAGGCGCGGGGGCTGTGGACCCAGCCGGTGCGCGACGCGCTCAAGCGCGCCGACGGGTCCGTGCAGGACGTGCCCGGGGTCCCGGACGAGCTCAAGACCCTCTACCGCACCGCGTGGGAGCTGCCGCAGAAGGCGCTGATCGACCTCGCGGCGGCGCGGCAGCCGTACATCGACCAGTCGCAGTCGCTCAACCTGTTCATGGCCAGCCCCACCATCGGCAAGCTGTCGTCGATGTACGCCTACGCGTGGAAGAGCGGCCTGAAGACCACCTATTACCTGCGTTCGCGCCCGGCCACCCGGATCGCGCAGACGACCGTCCCCGTCGCCGAGGCGGTCGCCTGCTCGCTGGAGAACCCGGAAGTCTGCGAAGCCTGCCAGTAAGGAAGAACCATCATGCTGCTCGACCCCGGAATGGACCTCACGCTGCGCCCGATGCGCTACCCGGACTTCTACGAGCGTTACCGGGCCGCCATCCGCAACACCTGGACGGTGGAGGAGGTCGACCTGCACAACGACCTCGCCGACCTGGCCAGGATGACGCCGCAGGAACGCCACCTGATCAACCGCCTGGTCGCCTTCTTCGCCACCGGCGACTCCATCGTGGCCAACAACCTGGTGCTCAACCTCTACCAGCACCTCAACGCGCCCGAGGCGCGCCTCTACCTGAGCAGGCAGCTCTACGAGGAGGCTGTGCACGTGCAGTTCTACCTCACGCTGCTCGACACCTACCTGCCCGATCCGGACGAGCGGGTCACGGCGTTCGCCGCGATCGAGCACATCCCGTCCATCAGGGACAAGGCCGAGTTCTGCTTCAGGTGGATCGACTCGATCAACGGCATCCAGCGGCTGGAGAGCGCCGACGAGCGGCGGCAGTTCCTGCTCAACCTCATCTGCTTCGCCGCCTGCATCGAGGGCCTGTTCTTCTACGGCGCGTTCGCCTACGTGTACTGGTTCCGGTCCCGGGGGCTGCTCGGCGGGCTGGCCGCCGGGACGAACTGGGTGTTCCGCGACGAGTCCATGCACATGGAGTTCGCCTTCAGCGTCGTCGACACCGTCCGCGCCGAGGAGCCGGAGCTGTTCGACGACAAGCTCGGCGAGCAGGTCACGCGCATGCTGGAGGAGGCGGTCGAGGCCGAGCTGGCCTTCGCCCGCGACCTGTGCGGCGACGGCATGCCCGGGATGGGCGTCGAGCAGATGCGCGCCTACCTGGAGTACGTCGCCGACCAGCGGCTGGCCAGGCTCGGCATGCCCGGCCGCTACGGCAGCGCCAACCCGTTCGCGTTCATGGAACTGCAGGACGTGCAGGAGCTGGCAAACTTCTTCGAACGGCGCGTCTCCGCGTATCAAGTGGCGGTTGAGGGCAATGTGACCTTTGACGAGACGTTCTAGAACATTTGGGGGAGTTGAGCGTGCAGCCGACGTCCAACTGGCTGATCATGGCGATCTCCGTCGCCGGGGCGATCCTCGGCGTGGAACTGGCCAGGCGGGTGCTGTCGCGGGTCGGCCGCAAGTACGCGCTCGCCCGGCACCTGGTGGAGCACTGCACCTGGGCCACCTTCGCCATGGCGGCCGTGCTGGCCTGCAACATCGTGTTCGGGCCGTGGATGATGGGCGACACGCGGCAGGAGCGCGCGCTCGGGGAGTCGATCGACCGCGTCGTCGGCCTGCTCACGATCGCCACCGTCACCTGGGTGATCATCGGCGTCACGTACGCGCTCACCGACGTCATCCTCGACCGGCTGGTGCTGGTCGAGGGTGAGCGCAACCGGCGGGCCCGGCGGATCATGACGCAGATCGCGCTGGTCCGCCGGATCGCCGCCGCCACCATCATCGTCGTCGCGCTCGGCGCCATGCTCTTCTCCTTCCCGCAGGTGCGGGCGCTCGGCGCCGGGCTGCTCGCCTCCGCCGGCATCGCGGGCGCCGTCGTCGGCATCGCCGCCCAGCCCACGATCGGCAACATGCTCGCCGGCCTCCAGCTCGCCTTCAGCGACGCGCTCCGCCTCGACGACGTCGTGGTGGTCGAGGAGGAGTGGGGCCGGATCGAGGAGCTCACGCTCACCTACGTGGTGCTGCGGCTGTGGGACGAGCGGCGGCTGGTGCTGCCCGTCTCCTACTTCACGCAGAACCCGTTCGAGAACTGGACCCGGCACGGCAGCCGCGTCCTGGCCGTCGTCTACCTGCGGGTCGACTGGTCGGTGCCGGTCGACGAACTGCGCGAGGAACTGTACGCGTTCATCCAGGAGAGCCCGCTGTGGGATCAGAAGGACTGGACGCTCCAGGTCACCGACGTGCTCCCGAACGGCCTGGTGGAGCTGCGCGGGCTGATGAGCGCCGCCGACTCGGCCTCCGCCTGGGACCTCAAGTGCGACGTACGTGAGCACTTGGTGAAGTTCGTCCGCGAGAACCACCCGGACGCGCTGCCCCGCTTCCGCGTCGAGACCCCGGAGAGCCGGGCCGGCGTCCCCTGGACGTCGGGCAGGCGCGTCGCGGCCACCGGGACGCCGGGAGCCGCCGGCCGCGACGACCCCGGCGACGCCTGACCCGGCGCCCGTAGCAGCGGCCGGATCAGCGGCCGGATCACCGGCCGGATCAGCGGCTGGATCAGCGGCCGGATCACCGCCTGGGTTCAGCGGCGCCGTAGCCGCCAGGCCGTGACCGCGGCCAGGACCACGGCCGCCACCCCCACCAGCACCAGGTCGGGCACCCGCACCGACGACGCCACCTCCTGCAGCCGCGCCTCCCACTCCTCGGGGAACGGCGGCGCCAGCCCGCGGGTGCCGTCGGAGACCAGGAACAGCACGCCGAGCCCGGCGAACACCAGCCCCGACAGCAGCGACGTGGTGTGCAGCCGCAGCCTGCCGGCCCGCAGCCCCCGGCCCCGCAGCCACCGCCTGCCGCCCAGGTCGAACCGCTCCCACAGCGCGGCGAGCAGCAGCAGCGGCGCCGCCATCCCCGCCGCGTAGACGGCCAGCAGCACGCCGCCGCGCAGCCCGTCGCCGGAGGCCGCCGCCACCGTGAGCACCGCGCCGAGCACCGGCCCGGCGCAGAACCCGGCCAGCCCCGACACCGCCCCCAGCGCCAGCACCGCCCCCGCCGAATCGCCGCGCACGTGCGCCCGCAGCCGCTCCAGCGGCCCGGCCGTCCACCCCTGACCGGCCATCTGCGCCAGGCCCAGCCCGATCAGCAGCCATCCGGCGACCGTCACCAGCAGCTCCTGGTGGCCGTAGAACAGGCGGCTCACCTGCGCCGACCCCATCCCGAGCGGCACCAGCACCAGGCACAGGCCCAGGTAGAACAGCAACGTCCGGCCGGCCAGCCTGCCCCCGCCCGGGAACGCGTAGCCGAAGAACGCCGGCAGCAGCAACGCCCCGCACGGGCTCAGCAGCGAGAACAGCCCGCCCAGGAACGCGGCGGCGTAGCCGATGCCGTTCATCCGCCCCGGCGCGCCTTCTCGATCGCCTCCCGGAACGCCGACACCGGCTGCGCGCCGAACAGCAGCTCGCCGTTGACCAGGAACGCGGGAGTGCCGGGCAGGCCGAGCTGGTAGGCGAACGCGGTGTCGTGATCGACGGCCCGCCGCACCGCCTCGCCGCGGCGGTCGCGGTCGAACCGGGCCATGTCCAGCCCCGCCGTGACGGCGGCCGCGCGCAGCCGACCGGCCGTCACCCGGGTCCCGCCGGCGAACAGCGCGCCGCGGAACTCCCAGAACCGGCCCTGAAGCGACGCGGCCCGCGCCGCGTACGCCGCCTCGACGCTCGCCTCGCCCCTGATCGGGTAGTCGCGCCAGAAGACACGGACGACGCCGGTGTCGATGTAGTCGCGCTTGAGCACGGGCTCGATCTCGCGCGCGTAGCGGCGGCAGTTGGGGCACTGGAAGTCGCCGAACTCGACGATCGTGACGGGCGCCCCGGCCGATCCCTTGGCCAGCTTCATGTCCACCGGCGGCGGCGTCGGCCCCTCCCACACGGTGCCCCCCGGACTCTCCCGCGCCGTCGCCCCCGCGTCGGCGGGGCTCGCGCCGCTCGGGGCCGGGCTGATGGCCGGGCTGGTGGCCGGGCTGGTGACGGTCGTGCCGGTGGTGGTCGCGCTTTCGCCGCCTTTGCCGCCTTCGCCGCCGACGTCGAGGGCGGCGACGCCGAGGACCGCCAGCACCGCCGCCCCCACCACGGCGCCGAGCACCGCCCTGCGTCTCGATCCTGCGTCCATCTGCCCCATCATCCCAGCCCCGGCGCCCGGCACGGCCTCCCGGGAGGCCGGCGGCGAGCACCACGCCCGCCGGCATGATCACGCCTCCGGTCGTCACCAGGGCCCGGACCACACCGCGCGAGGCGCCTGTCCGCGCGCTCTCCTCCCTGGCCCCGGTCATCGTGCCCAGCGCGGCGGCGAAGGAGATCACCACCGTGGCGATCAGGACGAGCGGCGCCACCAGCGACCGCAACAGCAGGCCGAGCACCAGGGACACCACGAGGATAATGAGCGGGATCAGCTTGCGCTCGTCGGCGGCCGCCGCCTTGACGGTGTCCGGGTTCTGCGCGCTCGGGCCGCCCACCCTGGCGCTCGGGTCCACCGCGGCGATCCGGGCGCGGAGGGTGTCGATGGCGGCGTACTCGGCAGGCGTGGCCTGCGCGGCGGCCCGCAGCCGGTCGCCCGTCGCCGCCTTGCCGATCACGACAGCGACCTGCAGCGGCACTGGCGGGACGTGCGCAGCGCCACCTCCCACGCGGCGCTGCGCTTCGAGCGCACCAGCGGCCCGTACGCGCGGGCGGCGGCGGCCCCCGCTTAATCGGTGGCATCCCGCACGATCACCGGGCTACCGTGGACAGTGTCCGGAACGACGTACGAGGAGGCGGGCGGTGACCCTTTCGACACCGGTGACATCGGTGACGCTGCCGGCGCTGACGCCTCCGGCCTCCGGGTGACCTGACGAGGACACCAGGACGGCCGCCCGGGCTCGCCCCGAGGCGGCTTTTTCATGAACGTCATCAGGATCGACCGGCCCTGAAAGGACAGGGCCGGGAGCAAGGCCTGCGCGGCGGGGCTGGCGGCCCCCGGGCGGACCGAGCTCATGTCCCGGGCCGAGCCCCCGCCGGCCCGTCCCGGGGCCCAGCGCCGCTCTGGCCCAACTGGCAGAGGCGCCGCCTTCAGGAGGCGGAGGTTCGGGGTTCGAATCCCCGGAGCGGCACCCTGCCCCCCGCTGCGCGCGGGCCCGCGTGGCGTTTCCCCTGCCCGTCGGCGCGCTCCGTATAGTGATGCACCGATGACACTTCGTGATCACGGGGGGAATATCATGAAAGCCATCCTTGCCGTCTCCGCCGGCGCCGTTCTCGCCGCCGCCGCCCTGTCCGCGACCCTCGCGGGCCCGGCCGCCGCCGACGGCCACCGGGGCTGCGACGAGAAGCACGCCACCTGGCAGAAGATCCACGACGACGACACCGTCTCGTCCGGCACGTACGACAAGGTCGACTGCGACGACGACCACTACGGCTGGTGGTACGACGACGACCACCACCACAGCGGCTGGACCGGAAACTACGGCCTGGACGACTGACCCGGCGGCACCCCGGTCCCGGAGCTCGCACCCGAGCCCGGGACCTCGCCATGTCCAGGGCTGTCCAGGGCTGCCCGGGGCTGTCCGGGGCTGTCTAGGCCCCCGCCTCCCAGACGGCCTCGAACGCCGCCGCGCCGATCTCGGTCAGCTCCCAGATCTCCAGCGCCTGGTCGGTCAGGAACCCGTGCTCGTCCTGCAGGTGCCGCCACCAGTAGCGGTGCACGTCACGCCCGGCGCCGATCTCGACCTGCCGGATCGCCCAGTGCTCGCCCTCGCCCTCGACGCTCTCGAACAGCCATACGCCGCCCTCGTCGTCGTCGCCCCGCCAGTGCCGGCGGGGCAGGGCGGACTCGCTCAGGTCGCGGATCAGCGGTTGGCGGAGATCAGGCAGCACACCCCACACTCTACGGTCAGCGGTCGACGATCTCGTTCTTGCCGATGACCACGACGCCGCCGCGGGTCAGGGCGAAGCGGGTGCGGTCGTAGTCGAGGTCGAAGCCGATGCGGGCGCCGTCGGGGATGACGACGTTCTTGTCGATGATGGCCTTGCGCACGATCGCGCCGCGGCCGACCTTGACGTTCTCCATCAGGACCGAGTCCTCCACCAGCGAGTGGGAGTGCAGGACGACCTTGGGCGCCAGGATGGAGCGGTAGGCGGTGCCGCCGGAGACGATGACGCCGGGCGACACCAGCGAGTCGATGGCCCGGCCGACGCGGTCGCCGTCGTTGTGCACGAACTTGGCCGGCGGCAGCGGGTCGTGGCCGGTGTGGATGGGCCACTTGTCGTTGTAGAGGTTGAAGACCGGGTGCGCGGCGATGAGGTCCATGTGCGCCTCGTAGTAGGCGTCGAGCGTGCCCACGTCGCGCCAGTAGCCGCGGTCGCGCTCGCTCGACCCGGGCACCACGTTGTTGGCGAAGTCGTACACGTCGGCCCCGCCGGACTTGACCATCATCGGGATGATGTTGCCGCCCAGGTCGTGCTTGCTGGTGGGGTCGAGGGCGTCCTCGCGCAGCGCGTCGATCATGGCCTGCGTCTTGAACACGTAGTTGCCCATCGAGGCGTAGACCTCGTCGGGCGAGTCGGCGAGCCCGACGGCGTCCTTGGGCTTCTCCCGGAACGCCACGATGCGCCTGCCCTGCGGGTCGGTCTCGATCACGCCGAACTGGTCGGCCAGCGACAGCGGCTGCCGGATGGCGGCGACGGTCACGTCGGCGCCGGAGTCCTCGTGCTGGTCGACCATCTGCCGCGGATCCATGCGGTAGATGTGGTCGGCGCCGAACACGATCACGTGCTCGGGCATCTCGTCGTAGATCAGGTTCAGGTTCTGGAAGAGGGCGTCGGCCGAGCCGGAGAACCAGCGCGGGCCGAGCCGCTGCTGGGCGGGCACCGGCGTCACGTAGTTGCCGAGCATGGCCGACAGCCGCCACGTGCGCGAGACGTGGCGGTCGAGGCTGTGGTTCTTGTACTGGGTCAGTACGACGATCTTCAGATAGCCGCCGTTGGCGAGGTTGGACAGCACGAAGTCGATGAGCCGGTACATCCCGCCGAACGGCACCGCCGGTTTCGCCCGATCCGCCGTGAGAGGCATGAGCCTCTTTCCCTCTCCACCTGCCAGCACGACCGCAAGCACCCTCCGGGACCTCATGTCCAGGACGCTACCCTCAATCGGCCGATCTATCGACGAAAGCGCGTCCGGCTCCCTCCCGTCGTGTCCCGTTCTCCCGGGTTATGTACGCCGCGCCGCTCGGCCGCCTCGGCCGTCGTTCGGCATGTCGGGGCTTGTCGGTGTGTCCCTGGGCGGCGCCTTCCTCGTAAGGTCGTGTCATGCGTGTTGATCTGCTGAGCAGGGAGTACCCGCCGGAGGTCTACGGCGGCGCCGGAGTGCACCTGGAGTATCTGGCCAGGGAACTGCGCGAGCTGGCCGACGTGCGGGTCCGATGCTTCGGCGCGGACCGGGACGAGCCGGGCGTGTCGGCCTACCGGGTGCCCGCCGGGCTGGGCGCGGCGAACGCGGCCCTCCAGGTCCTCGGGGTGGACCTGGAGATGGCCGCCGCCTGCGCGGGCGCCGACGTGGTTCACTCGCATACCTGGTACGCCAACTTTGCCGGGCATGTCGCGAAGCTGCTCCACGGCGTCCCGCACGTGGTCACCACCCACAGCCTCGAACCGCTGCGCCCGTGGAAGGCCGAGCAGCTCGGCGGCGGCTACGCGATCTCGTCGTGGGCCGAGCGGACGGCGCTGGCCTCCGCCGACGCGGTGATCGCGGTGTCGGCGGGGATGCGCCGCGACGTGCTGTCGGCCTACCCGGGGATCGACCCGGCCAAGGTGACGGTGATCCACAACGGCATCGACACCGCCGAGTACGTTCCGGACAAGAACCAAGAAGTCCTGAAAAAGTACGGCATCGACCCCGACAGGCCGTACGTCATCTTCGTCGGCCGGATCACCCGGCAGAAAGGGCTGGTCCACCTCCTGCACGCGGCGCGGTCCTTCGCCCCGCAGGCGCAGCTCGTGCTGTGCGCGGGCGCGCCCGACACGCCGGAGATCGAGGCGGAGGTGACCGCGCTGGTGCGCGGGCTGGGCCGCGACGGCGTGTTCTGGATCTCGGAGATGCTGCCCAAGCCCGAGGTCATCCAGCTGCTCACGCACGCGTCGGTGTTCGTGTGCCCGTCGGTGTACGAGCCGATGGGGATCGTCAACCTGGAGGCGATGGCCTGCGAGACGGCCGTGGTCGCCACGGCCACGGGCGGCATCCCCGAGGTGGTCGCCGACGGCGAGACCGGCCTGCTCGTGCCGATCGACCAGGGCGCCGACGGCACCCCGCACGACCCCGGACGGTTCGCCGCCGACCTGGCCGAACGGGTCAACGCGCTGCTGGCCGAACCGGCGCGCGCCAAGGCGATGGGACGGGCGGGCCGGACCCGCGCGGTCGAGCACTTCTCCTGGGCCACCGTCGCCCGCCGCACCCTCGACCTGTACGGCTCGCTCCGGCGCTGATTGGGCCTTGCCGACCCTCCCGCCCGGGATCACGCTGTGGGGCAGGAGGCAAGGACATGGCGCACCCACTCGGAGTCAGCCGCCCGGATCTCGACGTCACCGACCTGCCCACGCCGGAGGAGGTCTTCAAGGTCTCCAGGATCGGCCCGGCGCAACTGTTCAAGTACGCGGTCGGGCCGAGCCTGATCGCCCTCGGCATCTCGATCGGCAGCGGCGAGTGGCTGCTCGGCCCCCTCAGCGTCGGCCAGTACGGCTTCGTCGGGGTCGGCTGGGTGATCCTGGTGTCGGCGCTGCTGCAGACGTTCTACAACGTCGAGTGCTCCCGCTACGTCGTCGCGACCGGGGAGACCCCGGTCGTCGCCTGGGGGCGGGTGCCGCCGGGCTGGCGGCTCTGGGTGCCGCTGTCGGTGCTGGTCGTCATCTTCGCCTTCATCGCCGGCGGCTGGGCCGCCTCGGCGGGACAGGGCGTGTACGCGCTCGTCCACGGGACGATCCCGCCGGCCGGCGCCGAGGAGCCCCGGCTGTGGGCCATCGCGCTGCTCGTGCTCGTCTTCCTGATCACCGCGCTGGCCCGGCGCATCAGCCGGGCGCTGGAGCTGGCCAACTGGGTGCTGGTGTCGGTGATCCTGCTCGCGCTGCTGGTCGTCGACCTGCTGGTGGTGCCGTGGGAACTGTGGTGGGAGGGCATCCGCGGCTTCGTCACCGGCGCCGGGCCGCCCGCCGGGATCACCGCGACGCAGCTCGGCGCACTGGCCGGGTTCACCGCGCTCGCCTCCGGCCTCAACTGGTACGTCATGGGGCACTACCGGGACAAGGGCTACGGCATGGGCTACCGCACCGGGTTCATCTCCGGGCTGCGCGGCGAGCGGCGGGAGATCCTGGCCAGCGGCGTCACCTTCCCCGACGACGAGCTCAACCGGGGGCTGTGGCGGCGGTGGTACCGGCTGCTGATGGTCGACATGTGGGGCGTGTTCTTCGTCGGCGCGATCCTCGGCATGCTGCTGCCCACGATCCTCATGTCGCAGGCCGTGGCGCTCTCCGGCGACCGGCCGTCCAGGGCGGACGTGCCCACGTTCGTGGCGGCCGCGCTCGGCGACGAGTACGGCCGGGGGGTGTTCTACGTCGCGCTGGTCCTCGGCGTGCTGGTGCTGTTCTCCACCCAGCTCGGCATCTTCGAGGCGATGGTGCGGGTGACGACCGACGCCGCCCACGCCACCAGCCCGCGGCTGCGCCGGCTGGTGGAGGGCGACCCGCGCCGCTTCTACTACCCGTTCATGATCGTCCTGCTGGTGGTGATCTCGATCGTCATCCACCTCAGCCTGCCCGTGGCGCTGGTGGAGTGGTCGGCGAACATGTCGAACCTGGGCGCGCTGATCTACCCGTTCTTCCTCATGTACCTCAACAGCAAGCTGCCCAGACCCGCCCGGCCCCGCCCGTGGCACTACGTCATCCTCGGGCTCAACTTCCTGTTCTTCGGGTTCTTCTTCGTCAACTTCATCGCCGACTTCCTCGGAGACCCGCTGGTGACGTTCTGACCCGCGTCAGCGGGTGCGCTCCAGCACCACGATCGGGATCTCCCGGTCGGTCTTCTTGGTGTACTCGTCGTAGTCGGGCCACGTGGCGGCCATCAGCCGCCACAGCTCCGGCCGCTCCCCGCCGGTGGCGGTGCGGGCGCGCGCCTTGAACCTGTCGCCCTTGACCTGTGCCTCCACCTCCGGCTCGGCCAGCAGGTTCTTGTACCAGTCGGGATGGTCGGGGTCGCCGCCGTTCGAGGCGACGATCACGTAGTCGTCGCCGTGCCGCTGGTAGATCAGGGGCGTCGTGTAGGGATCGCCGGAGTTGCGGCCCTTGGTCGTCAGCAGCAGCACGGTGGTGTCGTTCCAGTCGTGACCCTCCGCGCCGTCGGTCTCGCGGTAGCGCCGGACATGTTCCTTGCCATAGAGCATGCCTGGTTGCCTACCCTCGCGGCGAGCTTCCGACCTCGGCATGTACGACGGTGGGGATACGGTGAGCATCCCGTGGGGATCCCGTGGCACACACCTGGACAGGGGCGGTCCTGTACGCCGGGGCACAGCAGTGAGAGCCTTTCCCCCTTGACCGCTCCCCTGTCCGAAGGCGGGGTTTCTCGGAGGTTGTGATGAACGATCCGGCCTGGGCTCTCGCGGCCCGCATCGCGGCCTTCGACCGGGCCGCCGATCCCGGGCCGGTGCGGGACCCGGCGGCGCTGGCCGACGCCGAGCAGGCGATGCGGGCCTGCGACGGCGGGCCCGCCGACGCCGTGACGTGGCGGCTCATCGGCATGCTGCACCTGGCTCGCTACCGCCTCGACGCGGGCGACGCCGTGGAGGCCGCGGTGGCGGGCGTGTTCTTCGCCGCCGTGGCCGTCGTCGACCCGCGCGGCCTGCCGGACAAACTGCGCGGCTCCGGCGCCCCCGCCGCCGACGCGCCCGAGACCTGGGCCGGGCTCGTCGAGGAGCTGTTCCGCCACGTCGACCCCGGCGTCCACCCGCACGTCGGACTGCTCCTGCACACGCTCGTCGGCCGCGCCGTGGGCGCGCCCTCGGCCGTGCTGTCTGCCGTGCCCTCGGCCGAGGTGTGCGACCGGCTCGCCCAGGTCCTCCTCCAGGAGGCCACCGGCGCCTGGGCGCCGCGCGCGCTGGCCCTCCTGGGCGACGGCCTGCTGCGCCTGAACCGCGCGAGCGGGCGGCCCGAGGCGCTCGACGACGCCGTCCACGTGCTCTTCCGCGCCGCCCTCGGCGACCTCGACGCCCTCGCCGCGCTCGCCGCCGCGCTGGGCCCGGCCATCCCCGGCGACGACGAGCTCACTCGCGCCTACCTGACGGCGGCCTGGCGGCCCGCCGGCCCCGAACGGTCCCAGGCGCTGCTGGCCCTGCTGGAACTCACCGCGCGGCGGGCGGCCGAGTCGGCGCACGACGCCGACCTGCTGGCGTTCATCCGGGCCGGGCAGGCGGCGCTCGACTTCTGGCACGAGCCGGGCGCCGCCCACCCCCGCGTCCTCGCCGGGTACGCCTCCGGACTGGTCGAGTGGTACGCGGTCACCGGCGACGAGCGGTCACTGGAGGCGGCGCGCGAGATGCTCGCCGCGCTCGGCGGCCCGGCCGGGGACATCCCCGCCGAGCTCGGCCGCGACCCGGTGGGCCGGCTCGACCTCCTGGCCGGCCGCCGCTGGCGCCGCTACCGCGTCACCGGCGACCCCGCCGACCTGGAGATCGCCCTCCACGCCCTGCGCCAGGCGGCGGCCCGCGCCCACACCGGCCACCCCGACCGGCCCCGCCTTCTCGCCAACCTCGCCAACGCCCTCGTCCAGCGGGCGGGCGACGCCCACGCGGCGGAGGCCGTCGCGGCCGCGCGGGCGGCCGTGGCGGCGTGCTCCGGCCACGACCCGCTGCGGCCCCGGGCGCTGCTGCTGCTCGGTCAGGCCCTCCGGCTCGATCCCGGCGCGGGCGCCGCCGACGAGGCCGTCGCCGCCTTACGGGAGGCGATCGCGGCCGGCGAGGAGCCGGCCGAGGCGTACGCGCTGCTGTCCGGCATGCTGTGCCGGCGCGCCCAGGCCGGGGGCGGGAGCCAGGACCTCGACGACGCCGTGCGGGCCGCCCGCCAGGCCGCCGAGTCGGCCGCCAAGGCCCTGCCCGGCCAGCCCGACGTCCCGGGCCCGCTGGCCAGGGCGCTGCTGGTGCGGTTCGGCGCCCTGGGTGACCCGGCCGACCTGGCCGAAGCCCTGACCGTGCCCGCCACCGCCCTGGACCCCGACCTGCACACCCTGCTCACCCGCACGCTCACCACCCTGGTCGACGAGGGGTCGCCGGGGCCGGTGGGGGGCGACGGGGGGCCGGCCGAGGCGGCGGTTCGGCTGGCGCTGGACGTCGATGACGACCTGGCCTCCAGGCTGCTCGCCCTGGCCGGACGGCACCGCCCGGAGGGGGAGCCGGGCGCGGTCGCGGCCCGCCTGCTCGGCACCGCGGCGAGCCTCGTGGACCAGGGCCGCCATCGGCTCGCCCTCGACCTGCTCGCCCGGCCCGGGCGGGCGTTCGCCGAATCCGGTGCGGCCGAGGCGTTCTCCCTGATCGGCCGCTGCCATGAAGGGCTCGGCGACCGGGCGGAGGCCCTGCGGTCGTTCGAACGGTCCGCGGCCGCGTACCGGGAGCTCGGCGACCTCCTGGGGGAGGCGGCGCAGCAGGAGCGCGCCGCCGCCGCGCTCCTGGCCGGGGGCGACCAGGAGGCCGCGCTGGAGCGCGCGAGCCGCGCCCGCGAGCTCTACCTGGCACTCGGCGAGACCGAACGCGCCGCCCGGGTGCTCATCGGCAGCGCCCGCTGCGGCGCCGAGCTGGGCCACCTCCCCGCCGCCGCCGAGATGATCACCACCTGCGCCGCCGAGCTGGAGGCCGCCGGCTCCTGGGACGACGCCTGCCAGGCGCTCGACGCCCACGCGACCCTCCTGTACGCCCTCGGTCACGCCGACCACGCCGCCGCCTGCGAGACCGCCATCGTGGAGATCGTCCGCCGCCGGGGCCGCCGGCGCGAACCCGCCGACGAGTGGTACCACATCGCCCGCCGCCGCCGCGCCCGCGGCGACCTGCCCGGCGCCCGGCACGCCTTCGAACGGGCCGAACGGGCCTACAACACGATCGGCCACGACGACGGCATCGCCGCCGTCCGCTACGCCCTGGGCACCCTCGCCTACGCCGACGGCGCCCCGGACCGGGCCGCCCAGGACCTCGCCGCAGCCGCCGACGCCTACGCCCGCCTCGGCTCCCCGTCCCGCGAGGCCGCCGCCCGCACCCTGCTCGGCGCCTGCCTCGGCGACCTCGACCGCCCCGACGACGCCCGTACGGAACTCGCCCGCGCCTTCGACCTGGCCGCCTCCGAAGGCGACCTGGAAGCCCTGTTCTCCGTCACCCTGGCCAGGGCGGACCTGGCGCTCGCCCCCGCCACCGGCCCCCCAGCACCT
>NZ_LAVL01000048.1 GCF_001083785.1 Nonomuraea sp. SBT364 | reverse complement strand
GAGGTGTATAAGAGCCCGCTGCGCCTCGTCGTGCGCCTGGTCCAGCAGCTCCGGACGGCCGCGGCGGGAGCGGCCGATCAGCATCGACAACGCCACCAGCCGCTGCTGCAGGCCGTCGTGCAGGTCCCGCTCGATCCGCCGCCGCTCGGAGTCGACCGCCGCGACGATCCCCGCCCGGCTCTCGGCCAGCTCGGCGATCCGGCGCTCCAGCGCGAGCGTGCGGTCACCGGCCAGCAGCCGCCGGGCCAGCCATCGCTCCAGGACATGCACACCGACCAGGCCCGACAAGGCCAGGAACAGCAGGACGAGCCCGACGAGCAGGAAATAGCCCCCGAGCGGCAGCGACGGCGCCATCTCGTCGAACGCCTCACCCCGCCCCCAGCTCCACAGCAGCTCGCCGGCGAGTTTGGCCCCGAACGCCATCAGGAACAGCACCAGCCCGCCCAGCACCCCCACCGGCACCCGCGCGGCCAGATAACGCAGCAACCGGCCCCGGTCGTCCTGGGCCAGCGCGTCCAGCTCCGACGCCGCCAGCCGCAGCCGGCGGGCCTCCAGGCCGGTCAGCCACCGGGCGGCCGCGTCCGCCCGGCCCCCCAGCAACGGCGTCACCAGCAGGAAGACCAGCTCCACCGGCGCGGTGACCGCACCCAGAGCCACCCTGCCGAAGACCCGCGCCCCGTCAGCGACCGGCCGCATGCCGCCCCTTGCGGCGCTCGCCCAGGCGTACGCCGATGAAGATCAGCACCGCCAGCACCACGACGCCGAGCACGACCTTGGACCCGATGCCGACGTACGTCTCCACCAGGTGCCACTGCTCGCCCAGCAGATAGCCGGCCATCACGAACACCGTGTTCCAGATCGCGCTGCCGATCAGCGTCAGCAGCGTGAACTGCAGGATCGGCATCCGCTCGACCCCGGCCGGGATCGAGATGAGGCTGCGGAAGATCGGGATCATCCGCCCGAAGAACACCGCCTTCTTGCCGTGCCTGAGGAACCACGCCTCGGTCTTCTCGATGTCGGAGACCTTCACCAGCGGCAGCTTGGCGGCGATCGCCAGCGTCCGCTCCCGGCCCAGCAGGGCGCCCACCCCGTAGAGCGCCAGCGCCCCCACCACCGAGCCGAGCGTCGTCCAGATCAGGGCGTCGAGCAGATTCATCGACCCCCTGCTCGCCGTGAATCCCGACAGCGGCAGGATCACCTCGCTCGGCAACGGCGGGAAGAGGTTCTCCAGCGCGATCGCGATTCCGGCCCCCGGCGCACCGAGGGTGTCCATCAACTCCACTACCCAATCAACCATGCGCATAAGGGTACGGAAGATCAACTCTACCTGGGATGAGGATCGCTGCCTATGTGGGGTGCGGAAAACCACACTTCCGCGTACCGTACACTGTACGGCTGTGAGTCTTCCTCAGGATGCGGTACGGCACGCGGTCGTCTTCGAGCCGGGTGATCCCCCCAGGAGCGGGCGGATGGCCTTCCTCGACCCCGGCGGCGACACCACCCTAACCATCGCCCGGCCGGACGGCGCCCACGAGGTCGCCGCCACCCGCGTCCCCGTCGCCGAGGCCGTCGCCGCCCTGGCCAGGGCCCGTGCCGACGACTCGGCACACCCCGCCGCCCGGTTCTGGGGCGCCGCCGCGCTGGTGGCCCTGCAGCTCGTCGCCCGCGGCCGGGTCCTGCCCGGCGTCACCGGGCAGGACCACGACTCCTGGCGCGCCGGCCCCTTCGACAGCGCCGACGCCCGCCGCGTCCGGGAGCTGGCCGACGCCATGCCCGCCGAAGCCCGCGCCGTACCCGTCGACGCCGAGCTGCGCCTGGCCGACGCGGAAAGTCACGTGCGGGCGTTCCTGGACGCGGTGGCCGACGCCATGCCGCGCTCGCCGGGAGCCGTCAGGGCCACCGGCACCACCGCCTACGCCGCCACCCGCCCGGTCAAGGTCCCCCGGCTGCGCCACTGGGCCGAGGAGGTGTCGGCCGGGCTCGACTCCGGCGTGCGGCTGTCGCTGCGGCTGGAGGCCGACGACCCGGCACGCGCCGAGTTCCGTGCCGTGGCGCAGCTGCACAGCCTGGCCGACCCCTCGCTGGTGGCCGACGCCGCCGACCTGTGGGAGGGCCGCGACCCCGGGTTCGGCGGCCGCGCCAGGATCGACGCCACGCTCGCCATCCGCCGCGCCGCCCGCGCCTGGCCGCGCCTGGAACGGCTGCTCGACAGCGCCGTCCCCGACGAACTCACCCTGACCGACGCCGACCTCGAAGAGCTCCTCGCCGGCGCCGCCGACCGGCTCGACGCCGCCGGGATCGAGGTGCACTGGCCCAAATCCCTGGTCAGCGGCCTGACCGCGCGCGCCGCCGTCGGCGCCCGCGACACCGCGCCCTCCGACCTGCCCTCGTTCCTCGGCGGACACCACCTGACCAGCTTCGACTGGCAGCTCGCCCTCGGCGGCGAACGGCTGACCGCCGCCGAGATGGACCACCTCGCCGAGACGCACCGCCCCGTCGTCCGCCTGCGCGACCAATGGGTCCTCGTCGACCCCGCCGTGGCCCGCAAGGCCCGCCTGCGCGACCTCAAGCCGATGACCGGGCTCGACGCCCTCGGCGCCGCGCTCACCGGCACCGTAGAGGTCGACGGCGAGCAGGTGCCCGTCGAGCCGAGCGCCTGGCTGAGCGAGCTGCGCGACCGCCTCGCCGAGCCCGCCTACATCGGCCCGCCGGCCGGCCTGGCCGCGACGCTGCGCGACTACCAGCTCCAGGGGCTGCGCTGGCTGGCCAGGATGACCTCGCTCGGGCTCGGCGGCTGCCTGGCCGACGACATGGGCCTGGGCAAGACGATCACCCTCATCGCCCTGCACCTGACCAGGCGCGGCAGCGGGCCCACGCTCGTGGTGTGCCCGGCCTCGCTGATGGGCAACTGGGAGCGGGAGATCTCCAGGTTCGCCCCCGGCGTCCCGGTCCGCCGCTACCACGGCGCCCAGCGCACCCTCGCCGACGACGGCTTCGTCCTGACCACCTACGGCACCATGCGCCTGGACGCCGCCCTGCTCGCCGAGCACCCCTGGGGACTGCTGGTCGCCGACGAGGCCCAGCACGTCAAGAACCCCGCCTCCGGCACCGCCAAGGCGCTGCGCGAGATCCCCGCCGCCGCCCGCGTCGCCCTCACCGGCACCCCGGTGGAGAACAACCTGTCGGAGCTGTGGGCCATCCTCGACTGGACCACGCCCGGCCTGCTCGGCCCCCTCACCAGGTTCCGGTCACGCTGGGCCAAACCGGTCGAGTCCGGTGACAAGGCCACGGCCGAGCGGCTGGCCAGGCTCGTCGGCCCGTTCCTGCTGCGCCGCCGCAAGTCCGACCCCGGCATCGCGCCCGAGCTGCCGCCCAAGACCGAGACCGACCGCCCCGTCGCGCTCACCACCGAGCAGGCCGGCCTGTACGAGGCCGTCGTCCGCGAGATCATGACGCAGATCGAGAGCGCCCACGGCATGGCCAGGCGCGGCCTCATCGTCAAACTGCTCACCGGGCTCAAGCAGATCTGCAACCACCCGGCGCAGTATCTGCACGAGGCCGCCCCCCGCCTGCCCGGCCGCTCCGGCAAGCTGGAGCTCCTCGACGAGCTGGTCGACACCATCGTCGCCGAGGACGGCGCCGTCCTGGTGTTCACCCAGTACGTGCAGATGGCCCGCCTGCTCGACAAGCACCTGTCGGCCCGCGGCGTCGGCACCCAGCTCCTGCACGGCGGCACCCCCGTCGCCCGCCGCGAGGAGATGGTCCAGCGCTTCCAGGACGGCGCCGCCCCGGTGTTCCTGCTGTCGCTCAAGGCCGCCGGCACCGGGCTCAACCTCACCCGCGCCGACCACGTCATCCACTACGACCGCTGGTGGAACCCCGCCGTCGAGGACCAGGCCACCGACCGCGCCTACCGCATCGGCCAGACCCGCCCCGTCCAGGTGCACCGGCTCATCGCCGAAGGCACCATCGAGGACCGCATCGCCCAGATGCTCACCGCCAAGCGCTCCCTGGCCGAGGCCGTGCTCGCCTCCGGCGAGGCCGCCTTCACCGAGCTGACCGACGCCGAACTCGCCGCACTCGTGGAGCTCCGATGACCGACGCCCGCGGCTTCGCCGCCTTCCCCCGCCAGCGGACCGGCGCCCGCTTCGCCACCTCCTGGTGGGGCCTCGCCTGGATCAAGGCCCTGGAGGACACCTCCCTGGACCACACGCTGCTGAAGAAGGGCCGCGCCTACGCCAAGACCGGCCAGGTCGGCCCCATCACCGTCAGCCCCGGCCGGCTCGCCGCCGTCTCCGAGCACGAGTACGACACCGTCGTCCGCGTCGAACAGCTCACCGACGCCGCCTGGGAACGCTTCCTCGACCAGGTCGCCGCCAAGGCCGGGCACATCGCCGCCCTGCTCGACCGCGACATGCCGCACGACCTCGTCGAGGCCGCCGAGGACGCCGCCGTGCCGCTGCTCCCCACGGTCGGCGACCTGGAGCCCGAATGCTCCTGCCCCGACTGGGGGCACCCGTGCAAGCACGCCGCCGCCCTGTGCTACCAGGCGTCCTGGCTGCTCGACGACGACCCGTTCGTGCTGCTGCTGCTCCGCGGCCGCGGCGAGCGCGATCTCATCGACGCGCTCCAGCAGCGCGACGTGCCCGCCACCGCCCCGCAGGGCATCCCCGCCGCCGACGCCTACGCCCTCGGCGTCCCGCCGCTGCCCGTCCCGCCGCCGGTGGACGTCACGTTCGCGCCGCTCGGCCTGGAGCCCGCGCCCGGCGTCGACGTGGCCGCCCTGGAGGTGCTCGCCGCCTCCGCCGCCTCCCGGGCCCGCGAGCTGCTGGTCACCGGCGCCTTGACGGCGCTGTCCGAATACCAGGACCGGGTACGGATGTCCGCCGAGTTCGGGCTCGACCTGGGCCTCGACGCGGCGGTGGCGGCGTGGCGGCACGGCGGCGCCGGCGGCCTGGACGCCCTCGAATCACCCTGGACCCCGCCCCGGCAGGACCTGGCCCGCGCCCGGGCGCTGCTGGAGGCGGGCTGGGAGGGCGAGCCGCCGGCGGTCGAGGCGTGGCGCAACCAGTGGACCGTCGGCGACCGGCAACTGCGCTACGGCCGTGACGGCCGCTGGTACCCGTTCACCCGCCGCGACGACGGCTGGTGGCCCGCCGGGCCGCCGGAACGCGACCCGTCGGCCCTGCTGACCGGGCTGCTCACCTGATCGCCTTCAGGTTCACCACGACCTGCTCCCCGCCCCTCATGTAGGTGAGCAGACCGGGCATCCGGTAGTCGAGGACCGGCGTGTACCCCGTGGACCGCAGCATGCCACCCTTCGCGCCGGCCAGGTCGTACAGCACGCTGTCCGCCCCCCTCCGGGAGAGCAGGGCGAACCGGTCGAGCGCGGGCACGTCCCCCGCCGTCGCGTCACCGGGCAGCTCGCGCCGTCCCCCGCCGTCGCGGCGCATCGCGGTGCGCCCGGACACGCACCAGGTGAGCGAGCAGGCGCCGATCGTGACGGGCGCCTGCTCGCGCGCCCCCGTGCGCAGGTCGACCAGGTCACCGAAGGTCACGTTCCCGCCCTTCCGGACGCCGGGCCGGGGCCGGGCCGCCCACGGCCACGCCAGCAGGGTGTGCCCGGCCGAGCCCGCCACCGGCTTGGCCGCGCCGCCGGTCAGCGGCATCCGGTAGACGCCCTCACGGCCCCACGGCGACCACACCAGCCGGCCGCCCGCGATCGTCAGATCGATGCCCTGCGGGGCGTCCTTCAGCGTGGCGACCTTGCGCTGCGACCCGCCGGTGACCGGCGCCGTCCAGATCTCCACCACGCGCGCGTTCCGCTCGCGGCGCAACGTCCACCAGGCCAGCAGGCCGTCGCCCACCGCGACGAACGGCGCCGTGACCACGGTGCCGCGCGGCGACCGCACGTCCACCAGGCGGCGCGCGGTCCGCTTCCTGACGTCGTACGCCCACAGCGCGTCGATCCTGTCGACGTCCAGCGTCCGCACCAGCAGCGACCGGTCGTCCAGGAACCGCTCGGGATGCAATTCCTGCCCGTTCGGCAGGTTCCGGGGAACGGTGTGCAGCGCGCCCGGCCAGACCTTCTCCACGGGCGGCAGCGCCGGATCCGCCGTCGCCGGGGCGCTCGGCTCGAACGTCGGCGAGGGCCGCGTCGCCACCGGCACCGGCGGTGACGCCGCCACCGTGACCGCCACCGTGATCACCACCGTGACGGCCGCCGACAGCACGGCGACGGCCGCCGCCGACAGCGCGGTCCCCGTGCGCCGTCGCCGCCGGTGTCCCGCCTCGATCCGCGCCCGCAGATCGTGCGCCGGTCGCGGGGCATGGCCGGCCGCCCGCGCGAGCTCCTCGGCCAGCGACTTCTCCAGATCGGCGTTCACGCCTTGCTCCCCAGGCTCGCGGCGATGGCGGGCAGGTCCCCGCGCAGCTTGTCCAGGGCCCTCGACGCCTGGCTGCGCACCGTGCCGCGCGAGATGCCGAGGACGACGGCGATCTCCGCGTCGGTCAGCTGTTCGTAGTAGCGCAGCACCAGCACCGCCCGCTGCCTGCGCGGCAGCCGCGCCAGCGTGTCCCACAGGGCCGAGCCCTCGTACGGGCTGTCCAGCCAGGTCCGGTCGGGCGGCTCCGCCGTGACCTGCTCGCGCCGCCGCAGCCGCCAGGAGTTGACGTGCAGGCGGCTCATCGTCGTCTTGACGTAGGCCTCGGGGTCGTGTTTGCGCCGCACCCGTTCCCAGCCGCCGCGTAACCGCACCAGTGCCTCCTGCACCAGGTCGGCGGCGTCGTGCGGGTTGCCGGTCAGCACGTAGCCGTAGCGGAGCAGCACGTCCACCCGTTCCGTCACGAACCGCTCGAACAGCTCGTCATCGTGCACACCTGCGCCTTCCTCTCGCGGTCATCCCGACTGAGACGGGCGGAGGCGGCCAAGTGTTGCACCGTCAGACGGACGGCTTGGGCGGGTTCGGGAGCTGGGCGATCTCCTCGGGCGTGAGGGCGCGGCAGCCGAGCGCGATCACGCCGTTGAAGGAGTTGTTCTCGCACATCACGGCGACGGTCGCGCAGGTGGCGGCGATCGTGGCGGCGATGACCCGGATCGGGTTGCAGGTCAGCCCGATCTGCCCCTGAGGCAGGGTCGCCGCGGGCAGGCCCAGCAGGCTGAGCAGCAGGGCCGTGCTCGGCGCGGTGGCCGTCGTCGTGACGAGGCAGCACTGCGGCGCCGGCTCGGCCTGGGCCGCGGGTGCGGCGAGGACGAGGCCCGCCGCGTCCTCGGTGGTGGCCGCGGCAGCGGCCAGGGTCCTGCTGATGCGCATCGAGAACTCCTCGTACGTAAGGGACGATCATTACGATCAGCCACTTACCCGCTGCAATGTGTTACGCATCAACAGATCTGGTCAAAGCCGGTCGGCCTCCGGCGGGCTCGCTCAGGCCAGGTTGAGCTGCCAGGACACGCCGAACCTGTCGTTCACCCAGCCGAACCGCTTGCTGAACCCGTAGTTGTCGAGCGGCATCAGCGGCTTGCCCTGCTCCAGCAGGGCCGCGTAGAGCCGCTCGATCTCGGCCTCCGACTCGCACTGCACGTACAGCGACATCGACGGCGTGAACGTGAACCCGTGATGCACCGAGCTGTCGATGGCCATGTACTCCTGGCCGGCGAGCCGGAACGTGGCGTGCTGCACGCTGCCTTCGGCGCCCTGCTCACCGGGTCCGTAGCGGGTGACGGCGACGATCTCCGCGTCGTCGAACAGCGACAGGTAGAAGGCCATGGCCTCCTCGGCCTTGCCCTCGAACATCAGGAAGGTGGTGATCTTCTGTGCCATGGTCACTCCGGTTCCGGTGCGTAGAAGGCGGTCGTCGCCGCGGTGGCGGCCGCGACCTGGGCGGGGTCGGCGCCCGAGGCCAGGTGCGCCTCGCCCCAGGCCCTGCTGCTGGCGGTGATGGCGGCGCGTCCCTCCTCGGTCTCGTGCAAGCGGTCGTGGTCGGGGATCACGCCGCCGCTCAGGTGCATGCTCAGGCCGAGCAGGGCCAGGTCCCAGCCCGACCCGACGGCGCCCGGGCCGTACCGCGACCAGAACTCGTCCGGCACGACGGCGGTGTGCACCAGCTCGAAGCGGGTGCCGTCGCCGTCGGCCGCCAGCGTGACCTCGACCTCGGAGGCGGGCGCGTCGCCGAAGACCCACGTGACCGCGAGCAGCGCGGGCGGCTCACAACGCAGGACCTCGCCGCCGGCGTTGCCCTCTAGCTGATACTTGCCGCCGAGCCGGAGGTCGCCGCTGACGGGCATCAGCCAGCGGCCGATCCGCTCGGCGGTGGTGAGGGCGTCCCACACGTCCTCGACGTCGGAGTCGTAGTGGCGCGACAGGACGACGGTCTTGGTGTCGCCCTTCTCGCTGACCCTTCGGTGGGCCCGGCTGATCTCGTCGATGATGTTCATGTCGATTCTTCTTTCCTGGTGGGCACGGGCGCGTCGCCGGTGCGGCGCTTGCCGCGGGCCAGCTCCGTCGCCAGGGCGTCGAGGCGCTGGCTCCAGAAACCGCGGAAGCGCTCCAGCCACTGGTCGACCTCGCGCAGCGGCTCCGGGTCGACGGCGTAGAGCCGCCGGGTGCCCTCGGCGCGCACGCTGGCGAAGCCGTTGTCCCGCAGCACCTTGAGATGCTGCGAGACGGCGGGCTGAGAGATGCCGAACTCGCGCTGGATGACGGTGGTGACCTCGCCGGAGCTGCGCTCACCGTCGGCGAGCAACTCCAGGATCCGGCGCCGGACCGGGTCACCGAGAACGTCGAATGCATGCACGACCAGAGTGTTTCAGGCAGTGCTTATATAAGTCAAACCCGGTATAAGGGCCGGCCGTACTCACATGGCGGAGGCCGGCCGGGTGGCGATGATGACGGTGGCGGACCACTCGGCGGACTGGGCGACGCGCGGGGTGAGACCGTGGCGGACGACGGCGTCCAGGGCGGGCGGGATCTGGCGTTCGCTGGTCTCGAACAGCAGGTGGCCGCCAGGGGCGAGCCAGTCCGGGGCCCCGGCGGCCACCCGGCGCAGCACGTCGAGACCGTCGGCGCCGCCGTCGAGCGCCAGGCGCGCCTCGTGCAGGCGCGCCTCGGCCGGCAGCAGGCCGATCTCGCCCGTCGGCACGTACGGCACGTTGGCCAGCAGCAGCCCGACCCGGCCGTGCAACGCGCGGGGCAGAGGCTCGTACAGGTCGCCCTCGTAGACGTGACCGCCGGGCAGGTTGCGGCGGGCGCAGGCGACGGCGGCCGGGTCGAGGTCGGCGGCGTGCAGTTCGGTCCCCGGCAGGGCGTCGACCAGGGCGGCCCCCAGGGCGCCGGTGCCGCAGCACAGGTCGACGGCGACCAGGTCGGGGGCGGCGAGCGCGAGCGCCTGCTCGACGAGGTACTCGGTGCGCGGCCGCGGCACGAAGACCCCCGTGTCGACGGCTACGCGCAGGCCGCGGAACCCGGCCCAGCCGAGGACGTGTTCGAGCGGTTCGCCGGCGGCCCGGCGATCGACGAGGGCGTGGAGCGCGGCTTCGGTGCCGGCCGCGCCCGCCAGCAGGCGGGCCTCGTCTTCGGCGAAGACGCAGCCCGCGGCACGGAGGCGGGCGACGACAGCGGGCGGAGGGAGTGACATGAGCGCCTTTCGCGATGATCTGGGCGCTCTCCCGGTCGCCTCAGGCTGGGCGGACCGCGTGAGGTGAGAGCACCCGAACGGAACGTGCGGTAATGGGTCTCACCTCCTCTGATTCCTGCGGCGACATTATCGGAGCCCGCCGGAGTCCGGCAAACCGGTCAGCTCCTTGGCGGCCGTGCGGATCTCGTGCAGCAGCACCGCCAGGTCGTCCTCGGTGGTGTCCGGGCTCAGGACGCAGGCGCGCAGCGCGTCGGCGCCGCCCAGCCGGGTGCCGGTGAGGAAGGTGACGCCGCGCCGCTGGACGGCCGAGGGGATGGCGCGGTTGATCGCGTCCGGGTCGCCCGACGGCGGGCGGTAGCGGAAGGCGGCGATGGAGGTGACGACGGGGGCCATCAGCTCGAAGTCGCCCGACTCCTCGACCCTCGCGGCCAGCGCCCGGGCCAGCCGGGTGGTGTGGCCGACCAGGCGGACGATGCCGTCGCGGCCCAGGTGCGACATGGTGGCCCACGTCTTCAGCGCGCGGAACGGGCGCGTCTGCTCGGGCCCGTACTCGGCGAACCAGCCCAGCTCGTCGGCGTTGTCGTCCACCAGGTACGACGGGACCAGGCTGAAGGCGGCCCGCGCCTCGGACGGGTCACGCAGCAGCGCGCAGCCGCAGCCCACCGGGACGCCGAGCCACTTGTGCGGGTCCAGGGCCAGCGAGTCGGCCAGCTCCATGCCGGCGAAGGCCGGGGCGTCGGCCAGCACGCCGAGCGCCCCGTAGGCGCCGTCGACGTGGAACCAGAGGCCGTGCCCGGCCGCGACGGCGGCGATGTCGGCGAGCGGGTCGACGGCGCCGCTGTTGACGGTGCCCGCGCTCGCCGCCACGCAGAACGGCCGCCGCCCGGCCGCCAGGTCCTCGGCGATCATCGTCCGCAGCGCGGCCACGTCCATGCGGAAGGCGGCGTCCACCGGGACCGTGCGGATCTGACGGGAGCCGAGGCCGAGCAGCTCGGCGGCCTTGCGCAGGCAACTGTGCCCTTCGCCGGACACGTACAGGACCATCGGCGGGCGGCCGGACAGGCCCTCCTCGCGGACGTCCCACCCGTCGGCGAGCGCGGCGCGCTGCCGTGCGGTGGCCAGGCAGATGATCGTGGCCATCGACGCGCCGCTGGTCAGCAGCCCGCCACCGGGCCGGTGCGGAAAGCCGACGAGGCCGGCCAGCCAGCGCACGACCGTGCGCTCCAGCAGCGGGCCGGCGTGGTCGCCGCCCGCGCAGCTCGGGTTGAGCGCGGCGGCCAGCGGCTCGATGAGCACGCCCGCCGGGTTGGGCGGCGAGTTGACCCAGCCGAAGAAGCGCGGGTGCCCGTTGCCCATCGGGTACGGCAGCACCCGGCCGCGCACGTCGTCCAGCAGCTCGTCCAGGCCGCGCCCGGCCTCGGGCAGGTCCTGATCGGTGAGCCAGTCGCGGTCGCCGGCCTCGACCGGCCGCCACACGGGCTCCTCGCGGACGCCGCCGAGGTGGTCGGCCACGAGGCCGGCCGCCCGGCCGGCGGCCCTGCGCAGCTCATCCATGGTGGGTCTCCGTTCGCTGGTCGTGGTGCGTGCCGGTGGGCCCGCCCAGCTCCATGGCCAGGTAGTACACGCAGTCGGTGGCGGCGTCGTTGGCGAAGGCGTGCCGGCGGTCGCCCGGGTAGTAGGCCGAGTCGCCCGCGTGCAGCACGTGCGGCCGGTCGTCGATCGTCAGCCGCAGGCTTCCGGACTCGACCGCCACGTACTCGCGTGAGCCCGGCGCGTGCGCGGCGAACTCCCCCGCGTCGACGCCCGGCCCGATCGTGGTCCGCATGAACTCGAACTCCACGTTCGGCAGCACCGGTGACAGCACCCGCCGCTCCCACCCGGACGGATCGCGCACGACCCGCTGGCCGGCGTGACGCAGCACGGTCGGCACCTCCCGGACGGGCTCGTCGAGCAGCCGGGCGATCGACGTGCCCAGCGCCGTGGCCAGCCGGTCCAGGACGAGGACGCTCGGCGTCTTGGCGCCGCGCTCGACCTCGGAGACCATGCTGCGGCTGATGCCGCTCAGCTCGGCCAGCCGGTCGATGGACAGTCCGCGCGCGCGGCGCTCCGCACGGACGCGCGCGCCGAGCTCGGCCATCGACAGGCCGGTGGAGAGTACGCCTTCCATGATTCCACTATAGCGGCGGTTTGTCCGCAATAGTGGTGATGTTGACAGGAGGGACGAGCCCGCGTGTAATGATCCGGCAGGTCGCGTGTCGTCGCCCGGTGGACGGCGGGGGCATGGAGGCCGTGACCGCAGGGGGACGATACCGTGACTTCACAGCTCACAGGCAGCGCCTGACCCGTCAGCGCCCGCGCGCCACTCCCCCCTTTTCCCGCGTTCCCGGCATTCCCGCACGCCTGACAGAGAGCTTCAGCATGCCCAACGACTTCAACCAGTCCATCATCGACCAGTTCCGCGCCAACAACGGCAAGGTGGGGCCGCCGTTCGAAGGCGCCCGCCTCCTCCTGCTGACCACCACCGGGGCCAGGAGCGGCGAACGCCACACCACCCCGCTCGGCTTCCTGGCCGACGAGGGCAACGCCCGGCTCTTCGTCATCGCCTCGGCCGGAGGCTCACCCCGCAACCCCGCCTGGTACCACAACATCCTGACCGACCCGCGGGTCACCGTCGAGGACGGCGCGTTCACGTACGAGGCCACCGCCGCCGTCCTCGACGGCGCCGAGCGTGACGAGATCTTCGCCCGCGCCGTCGAGGCCGACCCCGGATGGGCCGAGTACGAGACGAAGTCCGGGCGCACCCTGCCCGTCGTCGCCCTCACCCAGACCGCCGGCGGCCCGCCCGACATGCGCGGCGGCGACTTCCTCAAGCTCGTCCACGACGCCTTCCGCCGCGAGCTCGCCCTGATCCGCAAGGAGGTGGCCGAGTCCGGCGCCGGACTCGGCGCGCAACTGCGCATCAACTGCCTCAACCTGTGCCAGGGGCTGCACTTCCATCACACGATCGAGGACACGCGCATGTTCCCGCACCTCGACGGCTCCCGGCCCGACCTGGCCCCCGTACTGACCAGGCTCCGGGACGAGCACCGCGTCATCCAGGACCTCGTCGAGGAGTTGCGGAAGGTCGTCGCGGGCGGCGGGAACGTGCTGGCCGAGGTGGAACGCCTCACCACCGAGCTCGAAGCCCACCTGGACTACGAGGAGGAGCACCTCATCCCCGTCCTGAACGGCGCTTGAGCCTTCAGGGGGCGAGGGCCTCTCGGAGGAACTCCCGGATCTCCGCCCCCGCCGTCCTGGCTTGCGGCAGCAGGCCCGGCAGGCTGAGGAAGGCGTGGCCGGTGTCAGGGTATTCGGTGAGCCGCACCGGCGTCCCGGCCGCCCGCAGCCGTTCGGCGTAACGCCGCCCGTGGTCGGCCAGCGGGTCGTCGGTCGGCAGCACCACCAGCGCCGGAGCCAACCCGCTCAGGTCGCCGGCGTACAGCGGCGACAGCGCGCGGGCATCGGCCCCCGGCGGCACCGCGTACCGGTGGAAGAGCCGCAGGACCGGTACGCCGAGCGTCGGGGTGTCGGCGTACCGGCTGATCGAGGCGTAGTCGAACATCGTTTCGGTCACGTCCACGGCGGGGTTGACCAGCACCTGTGCCCGCAGCTCCAGGCCGGCGTCCCTGGCCCGGACGGCGGACAGGGCGCTGATGAGCGCGCCGCAGCTCTCGCCGACGAGCGCGACCCGGGCCGGGGTGACGCCCCACTGTCCGGCGCGCCCCAGCACGTGCCGGAGTACGTCCCAGCCGTCGTCGGCGGCGGCCGCCAGCGGGGTGTCCGGGGAGAGGAGGCGGTGCTCGACGGAGACGACGACCGCGGGCAGCCGGGCGGCCAGGTGGCTGTTGACCCAGTCGCACTGCACCGCCGTACCGACGAAGCCGCCGCCGTGCACGTGGAGCACGAGCGGCAGGCCGCCCCGGTCCGCACCCACCGGCCGGTAGACGCGGACCGGCAGGTCGCGGCCGGGCAGCGTGACCTCGTGCCACTCGATCGTGGCGCCGGGATCCGGCTCCCCGGTGAGCGCCCGCGCCGCCTCGGAGGCGCGGAAGCGGTTCTCCGCGTCGCGGTAGGCGACGAGCTCCTCGGCCGTCACCGTCGACCAGTCCGGCTCCGCCGGGCGTGCCGCGGAAGCGATCTCACTCATGACTTCTCCTCGTTCGGCTAGTTTCGCTACCTGAGGTATCGATACTGACGGTAGCGTAAATGGATATCCTGGGAGCTATGACCTCCGCCACACCCGCCCGGCCGCCGGGTCGCCCTCGCTCCGGCGTCAACGCCGCGGTGTTCGCGGCGACGCTGAGCACGGTCCACGAACTCGGTTACGCGCCCGCCACCGTCGACCGCATCGCCGCCGCGGCCGGTGTCGCCAAGACGACGATCTACCGTCGCTGGCCGTCCAAGGGCGCGCTGGTCGTGGACTGCCTCCTGGACGCGTTCGGCCCGGTGCCGCTGGAGGGCGCCGGCCGGGCCGAGGTCATGTCCTCGGCCCTCCGTTGGATCGCGGCGAAGATCGGCGAGCCGGGGGTGGGCGACGCGTTCGCGGGCGTGTTCAGCGACGCCGTCAGCGATCCCGCCCTGCGCGAGATCCTGTCCACGCGGCTGCAGGACCCCTACCGGATCGCCCTCCAGGAGGCGCTCGGCGAGCCGGAGGACCGGGTCCTGTTCTTCATCGACGTCGTCGTCGGGACCCTCCTGCACCGCATGGGCATGACCGGCGAGCCGATGGTGGAGGCGGACGTCGCCGCGCTGGCCGAGATGGTGCTGTCGTACTTCGGCGACGACCCGGGGCCCGCCTAGTCAGGGCGGTCGAGGATGCGGAAGACGGGGTGGCCGGGCGCGATCCGGCGGAACTCCGGCAGGGGCGCCGCCGGTCCCAGCCCCAGGTGCGGCCGCGCGCCGGGGGCGGCGGCTACGTAGCGGCGCAGGATCTCGGCGCGCTGCCCGGCCGGGACCTCCACGAGCAGGATCGGCGTCTCGCGCCCCTGCCGGTGGAGCACCGCCCGGCCGTGCGCGGCCCGGACGTTGCGCACCCAGCCCGCCTCCGGCCCGAGCATCGAGACGAGGAACTCGGCGTCACCGAAGCCCGTGACCGCGACCGGGACCGGCACGACGCTCCCGCTGCGGCGCCCCGCCACCTTCAGCACGGCGGCATGCCGCGGTGACAGCCGCCGCGCCCCGTACACCAGGACGTCGAGGCGGTTGACGAGCCGCATGAGCGCGTTCGGCCGCCCGCCCCGATACATCCAGCGCTTGAGAGCCGCGAGACCGGCGGTCAAGGTTCCGGTCATCGCGCCCTTCTCCACAGCGCGACCGCGGCGAGACCGGCCACGCACGGGAGAACCTGCAGCCAGCCCAGCAGCGGCGCCAGGCCGACGTCTCCCGAGGTGTCCCGGACGGTCAGCGCGGCGGCCGCGAAGCAGACCCCGGCCGCGAGCAGCGCGGTCGCCGGCAGGCGGACCCGCCTCCTGCCGGCGCGGAGCGCCCAGGCCGTGCCTAGCCAGCCGAGGAGTCCCAGCCCTCCGGCGGCGCAGAGAATCACCAGGTACGCGGTGACGGCGGCGTCGATCGCGCCCGGATCGTAGGCCGGATAGCCCGCCCTGATGTGGTCGGCCAGGATCGCCCGGCCGGCGAACGGGACAAGGGTGACGAGTGCGGTGAGCCCCGCCCCTGCATACAGCATCAGCAGTGCGGTGCGGTGCGGCGTAGTCATCGAAGGCGTCCTCAGTCGAGTTTCAGACAGTGACTGTCTCTTGGAGGTGACTGTACGTTTCTCGTTTCAGACAGTCAATGTCAGGTGGGAGTCACTTGCTGTTAGGCTGGTCGCATGACCGGGCTTCGCGAGCGCAGGCGGCTCAAGGCCATGCGCGACATCCAGGAACGCGCCCTCGACCTGTTCGACGAGCGCGGGTTCGACGCCGTCACGATCGAGGAGATCGCGGCCGCGGCCGAGGTCTCACCGTCGTCGGTGTATCGCTACTTCGGCACCAAGGAAGGGATCCTGGTCGCCGACGAGTTCGACACCATGAGCCCGGAAGCGCTCAACGACTTCCTGGACCCCCGCGACCCCGTCGGCAGCCTGCTCCGCGCCATCCGCGCCTACGAGGCAGCGCCCAGCGCCGAAGCCCCGCAGGCCGGCAGGAGCCCGTGGCGCAGGGTCCGCTACTTCTTCGCCGAGCCGTCGGTGCGCATGGCCGTCTGCGCCACGCTCGACCGCGCCGGCCGGCGGATCGCGCCGCTGCTCGCGGCGAGCGGGGAGATGACCGGGACGCAGGCGCGCGTGCTCGCGAACGCTCTCGCCTTCGGCTACTTCGCCGCGCTCGAGCAGTGGTATCTCGACGGCGGCGACCGCCCTATCGCCGACTACGTCGAGGAAGGCATGCGGCCACTGCGCAGCGTCTGGAGCGCGCCTCCGCCCGCCGCCCGGGACGCGTGACGCACCGCCGCTCTGCCAAGCCTCCCGCACACCTACAACCACCACCGCTGCCATACCGCACTCGGCGGCCGCGCACCGATCACCCGTGCCAACAACCCAGCGGGTCAATACACCTAGCGGCCTGCCGCTACTGCGGCGTGGCGGGGCGGGGGCGTGGCGGGGCGGAGTCGAGCCCTGCCAGGGCGGCCGGCCCGGCCCGTGCGCCGTCGGCCTGGGCCTGGAACTCGCCCAGGCGGTCACGGACGAGGACCGCCTGGAGGACGTCGACGCCGTCGGCGATCAGGCGGGTGTTCCACAGCCCCCGGTCCTGCTCGGCCACAGGGACCAGGCGGCCGCCGGGCGCCGCGCGTGGTGGAGCAGCATGAGCGCGACCAGGCCCGACGGCCTCCTCATGGCAGGTCCTGGCCGCGAGCTGGCGGGTGAGCCGGAGCAGCCCTCGTCGACGACCAGGTAGAGCGCGCGCGGCACCGTGGCGACGACACCCGGGCTGGTTGAACCGAGCGCAGCGTCAGCGGGACCGCCGAGACCGGGGTCAGGGACGGGTGCGCGCACGGGAGAAGCGTGTCGTCCACCGCCTCACCCGGCCCCGGCCTCGGCATGGACCTCGCAATGCAGCCGGGAGACCGCATCCCTGGGTTCTCGACGTCGTTTGCCGTACTCCCGCAAGCGAGATACTGTCCCCATCTGGATGTTGACATCATCTCTAGGGAGGGCCAATGGTGCCGGAGATCGACCTCACCGACCCGGGAGTGCTGGGCGACCCCCTCGCCGCCTACGGGGAGGCGCGGGAGCGGGGGCCCGTGGCGCGACTGGTCGCGCCCGGCATGGCGATGTGGGCCGTGACGCGCTACGCCGAGGCCAGGGCGATGCTCAACGACCCGCGCTTCGAGCTGAGCCCCGCCAGCTACTTGCGCCGCACGCGGGTGCCCGACGAGTACGCGATCTACATGCGGACCATGCAGGAGATGGAGGGCGCCGAGCACACCAGGCTGCGCAGGCTGGTGTCCCCCGCGTTCACGCCGAGGCGGATGGCCCGGTTCCGGGAGCGGATCGAGCAGATCGTCGGCGGCCTGCTCGACGCCCTCCCGGAAGGCCCGGCCGACCTGCTCGAACATTTCGCCCGGCCGCTGCCCATGGACGTGATCTGCGAGATCGTCGGCATCCCGGAGCCCGACCGGCCCGCGTGGCGCGAGCACGGCGCGGCCGTCGCCTCCGGGGACGGCGCGAAGCTGGAGGCGGCGATCCCCGCCGTCCTGGCGGGCGCCAAGACCGCGGTCGCCCGGCGGCGCGCCGAACCGGGGCCGGACCTGATCTCCGACCTGGTCCGCGTCCAGGCCGACGACGGCGACCGGCTCACCGACGAGGAGCTCGTCACGCTGGTCTGGCAGCTCGTGCTCGCCGGGCAGACGCCGGCCAACCTCATCGCCAACGCCGTGGTGGCCCTGCTCGGCCACCCAGCACAGTTCACCGCCGTCCGCGCCGACGACACGCTCATGCCACGCGCCGTGGAGGAGCTGACCCGCTGGTGCGGGCCGCAGCTGCTGGCGATCCCGCGCTTCACCGGCGAGGACGTCGAGATCGGCGGCGTGCGGATCCCCAAGGGCGAGCCGGTCACCGCGGCCATCGGCGCGGCCAACCGCGATCCGCGCGTGTTCGCCGACCCCGACCGGCTGGACCTCGCCCGCGACCCGGGGACAAACGGACATCTCGGGTACGCGCACGGCCCGCACTTCTGCCTGGGCGCCGCGCTGGCGAGGCTGGAGACCCAGGTGGCGCTCACCGCGCTGCTGCGCCGCTTCCCGGACCTGGCGCTCGCCGAGCCGCCGGTGCGCCCGCCCGACCCGGGCACCTGGCGCCTGGCCTCGCTCAGGGCCGAGCTCCGATGACGCCCATGACCTGCGCGTTCTGTGGCAAGAGCCAGGACCGGGTGCGCAAACTCATCGCCGGCCCCGGCCGGATCTGCATCTGCGACGAGTGCGTGGCGGCCTGCGACGACCTCGTCCGGGAGGACGAGCCGGAGCCGCGCGAGCCGCTCCCGCTGCCCAGGCCGCGCGACATCCACGCCTTCCTGGACCAGTACGTCATCGGCCAGGAGCACGCCAAGGTCACCCTGGCGGTGGCGGTGTACAACCACTACAAACGCATCCGGGCCGGTGAGGAGCCGGTCGAGCTCGGCAAGTCCAACATCCTGCTGCTCGGCCCGACCGGCTCGGGCAAGACGTACCTGGCGCAGACGCTCGCCCGGATGCTCGACGTGCCGTTCGCGATCGCCGACGCGACCACGCTCACCGAGGCCGGCTACGTCGGCGAGGACGTCGAGCACATCCTGTTCAAGCTGCTGCAGGCGGCCGGCTTCGACGCCCGCAGGGCCGAGACCGGGATCGTCTACCTCGACGAGGTGGACAAGATCGGCCGCAGGAGCGAGAACCCGTCCATCGTGCGGGACGTCTCCGGCGAGGGCGTCCAGCAGGCCCTGCTGAAGATCATCGAGGGCGCGGTGGTGAACGTGCCCCGGCAGGGCTCGCAACGCGAGACGGTCGCGATCGACACCACGAACGTGCTGTTCGTCGCGGGCGGCGCGTTCGACGGCCTGGAGGAGATCATCGGGCGGCGTACCCGCCGGCGGGGCGCCGGGTTCGGCGCCCCGCAGCCTGCCCGGGGCGGCGGGCTGGCCGAGGTCATGCCGGCCGACCTGCTCGCGTTCGGGCTCATCCCGGAGCTCGTCGGCAGGCTCCCGGTGCTTGCGGCGCTGGAGCCGCTGGACCGCACGACGCTCGAACGCATCCTCCTCGAACCGCGCAACGCGCTGATCAAGCAGTACCGCAAGCTGTTCGAGCTCGACGGGATCGAGCTGGAGTTCACCGAGGACGCCGTGGCGGCGATCGCCGAGCAGGCGCTGCTGCGCCACACCGGCGCCCGCGCCACCCGGGCGGTCCTCGAAGAAGTGCTGCTCGACGTGATGTTCGAGGTGCCCGGCCGGGGCGACGTGGCCCGCGTCCTGATCAGCCGCGACACCGTGCTCGGTACCGTCAACCCGACGCTGGTGCCGCGCGGCGAGCCGGAGCGCCGCGAGAAGTCCGCCTGATCCATGTCACACCCGGCCGCCGCTTTCCCTCTCATGGTGTGACGTAACGTACGCAAGGGGGATGGGTCATGTCTGAGGCGGCGACAGAGGCGTTCGTCGGGTATCGGGAGCTGCTGTTCTCCATCGTCTACAACATGCTGGGGAGCGTCGCCGACACCGAGGACGTGCTGCAGGAGACCTGGCTGGCATGGGCGCCCCGCGCCGGGATCGGCGACGGGATCGCCAACCCGCGCGCCTACCTGGTACGGGTCGCGGTGAACGCCGCCCTGGCCCGGCAGGCCGCCATCAGCCGGCGCCGCGAGACGTACGTCGGGCCGTGGCTGCCCGAGCCGCTGGTGAGGGAGGAGCCCGAGGACGCCGCCGGGCCCGCGCTGCGCGCCGAGTCGGTGTCGATGGCGCTGCTGGTCGTGCTGGAGACGCTCACTCCGCTGGAGCGGGCCGTGTTCGTGCTGCACGAGGTGTTCGGCTACGCGCACACCGAGATCGCCGACATCCTCGAACGCTCCCCCGCCGCCGTCCGCCAGGTGGCCCACCGCGCCCGCGAGCACGTGCACGCCCGCCGCCCCCGCTACCAGGCCGACCCGCGCGTCCAGCGGCAGGTGACCGAGCGCTTCCTGGCCGCCGCGCTCGGCGGCGACCTCGACGCGCTCATGGAGATGCTCGCGCCCGACGTCACCCTGTGGACCGACAGCGGCGGCAAGTCCCGCGGTGCCGTCCTGCGCCCGGTGCACGGCCGCGACAAGGTCGCCCGCCTGCTGGTCGGCGTGAGCACCCGCACGCCGGAGGACCTCGACGTGCGCTACCGGACCGTGAACGGCGACCCGTCGGCGGTGCTGTTCGCCCACGACGCGCCGTTCGCCGCCATGGTCATCGACCTCACCGAGGAGGGCGACCAGGTGGCGGGCGTCTACGTGGTGCGCAACCCCGACAAACTGTCCAGGGTCGCCGAGTAGCGGCGATGTCAGAGGGTGAGCGTCGCCTGCCGGTTCGCCTGCCACTCCACCGTCACGACCGTGGCGTCGTCCTGGAGCCGGCCGTGCTGGTGCTCCAGGATCGAGTTGATCAGCCGCCGCAACGTCTCGGGAGCCGACAGCCCGCCGGCCTCGTGGCGCACGATGAAGTCGACGAAGCGCTCCAGCCCGAACTGCTCCCCGCTGGGGCTCTGCGCCTCGATGATCCCGTCGGTGTAGAAAAGCAGCCGGTCGCCGCGCTGCAGCTGGTAGCGCTCCAGCCCCGACGACAGGCCCAGCCCGAACCCCATCGGCGGCGACGGCAGCTCGCTGTCGAGGGTGGCGACCAGGCGGCCGTCGCGCAGGACCAGCGGCGGGTGGTGGCCCCGGTTGATCCAGCTGAGCTCGCCGGTGTCCATGTCGAGATCGGCGAGGATGCCGGTGGCGAACCGGGCCCTGCTGAACTGCTCCCCGATCGCCGCGTCGATCCCCTCGCTCGTGGCCAGCAGGTCCTCGCCGCCGAGCCGGCCGTTGCGGCACGCGCCCATGGCGATCGTCGCCGTCAGCGTCGCGGACAGGTCGTGCCCCATCGCGTCGAAGATCGACACGTGCAGGTTGTCGCCCGCGATGCCGTAGTCGTAGGCGTCGCCGCCCACCTCGTAGGCCGGCTCCAGGGCGGCGCTGAACACGACCCTGTCGTTGGCGAAGCTGCCGTGCGGCAGCAGGTTCCACAGCACCTCGGCCGACAGCAGCATCGGCTCGCCGCGCACCAGCGCCGCCCACGAGTCGCTGGCGCCGCGCTTGCTCACCAGGATCAGCGCGGCCAGCGAGGCGAGCTGCTCGACGCGCCACTGGACGGTGTCGTCGAGGTGCTGGACCGTGGTGCCGAGCACGCCCACCCGCTCGGTGCCGTCGATCAGCGGCACCCACAGCCGCACGGCTGTCGGCTCCTCCTCCGCCCTGCCGCGCACGACCTGGACGTCGCGGAAGGCCCGGCCCGGCATGCTCATGTCGACCGGCACCGGAGTCAGCGGGACCCCCCGCGCGTCGACCTGGCCGGGCAACGGCACCAGGGCCAGTTGCCGCAGGTCGGCCACGTACACCTTGGTGTTGGTGAACCCGGAGATGGCCGCGTGTCCGCCGATCAGGGGGACGAGGTCCTCCAGCGTGGCCGTGTGGCTGGCACGCAGCAGACCACCTAGCATGCGCTCGCCGTCGCTCAGCACCGTGCCGCCTCCCTCCGCCGATCTCCTACCCGCGCGCACGCCGTCTTGCACGGTCCCGGACTCACGGCATTGTCAGGTGCGGCCTGACGTACTACCCTGTCAGGGACAGCCTGACAGCATTTGGAGGCTCATGATGTCCGCACCGTCCCAGGCCGACGAGAAGATCCGCTGCTCGTTCTGCACCAAGTCGAAGACCGAGGTCGCCAAGGTGATCGCGGGGGCCGGCGTCTTCATCTGCAACGAGTGCGTCGGGCTCTGCGTCACGCTGCTCGACACCCCCACGGCCGAGGTCCCGTGGCACGACACGATGACCGACGAGCAGATGCTGGAGCACCTGCCGCGCATCGCCGCCGTGAGCGCCCAGGTCGACGCCAACCTCCAGGTCTGGGTCGAACGGCTGCGCGACCGGGGCGTCACCTGGGCCAGGATCGGCGGCGCGCTGGGCATGGCGCGCCAGTCGGCCTGGGAGCGGTTCTCCGGCGAGGAGTGACCGCCGGGCGGTGTGCGCTCCCGCCCCGGCCTCTACGATCAAGAGGATGTACGCATCCCTCCACCTTCTTGCGGGCGCGCCGGCCGCGGGCAAGACCACGTTGCTCCCGTACCTGCTGGGAGCGGCCGACGGGCTGGTCGTGATGGACCTGGACGAGCTCCTGGAAGAGGGGAAGCTGCTCGGCGTCACCATCGCCGACCCGGCGGCGGCCGCGGTGTGGCCCGCCTACGACCGCATGTGGGAGCGCATCGTGGCCATCGTCCGCAGGGCGGGGCATCCGGTGCTCCTGCTGTGCCCGGTGCCCGATGCCGGGGAGCTCGCCCCGGGCGGCCGCTGGGCGCCGCCGGTCCGCTGGGCTCTGCTCGACTGCCCGGACGAGGTACGCCTTCACCGGCTGAAGGAGCGCGGCACGCCCCAGGAGTGGGTCGCCGAGGCGATGGCCGACGCCGCTCACGGACGCGCCCTCGCCCCCACGGTCTTCACCGGCGACGACCCCGCCGAACTGGCGGCCCGCATCCTCGCCTGGGTCCGGACCGGCACGCACTGAGAGGCAGCGGCAGCGGCGGCGCCGGCGTCTCGCAGCGGTGATCCGGCCCTGCGGTCGCGGGCGGGCAGACGCTCAGGCGGCGGCGCGGTCGCCGGTGGGACGGCGGCGCAGGTGGGCGTGCACGATGGCGGGCGGGTTGTAGGCCATGTCGAGCGTGCCGATGTCGGTGCCGGGCGGCACGATCTCGTCGATCCGGTCGAGGAGGTCGTCGGTGAGCGTGACGTCGAGGCCGGCGAGGAGGTCGTCGAGCTGCTCCATGGTGCGCGGTCCGATGATTGCGCACGTGACACCGGGATGCGCGATCGCGAAGGCCATGGCCAGGTGGGTCAGCGGGATGCCGGCCTCCCCGGCGAGCGGGATGAGCGCCTCGACGGCGTCCAGGCGGCGCTCGTCGCTCAGGTGACCGAAGCCGAACCGGGCGCGGTGCGTGGCGTTCGGGCTGTTCTTGCGGTAGCGGCCGGTGAGCAGGCCGCCGGCGAGCGGGCTCCACACCAGCGTGCCCATGCCGAACTCCTCGGCCGCGGGAAGGACCTCGCGCTCGATGCCGCGGTTGAGGATCGAGTAGGGAGGCTGCTCGGTGCGCGGCCGGGCCAGGCCGCGCCGCTCGGCGACCCAGTGGGCCCGGACGAGGTCCGAGGCGGGCAGCGAGGAGGTGCCGATGGCGCGGACCTTGCCGGCGCGCACCAGGTCGGTGAGCGCCGAAAGGGTCTCCTCGATGTCGGTGTCGGGGTCGGGCTGGTGGATCTGGAACAGGTCGACGTAGTCGGTGCCCAGGCGGCGGAGCGAATCGTCGAGGGCGCGGATCAGCCAGCGGCGTGAGGCGCCCGACCGGTTGGGGAGGGCCGGCGTGGCGCCGCTGGGGTCGAAGTCGACGGGGAAGCGGGCCTTGGTGGCGAGCACGACGTCGTCGCGGCGGCCCTTGAGCGCCTTGCCGACGATCTCCTCGGACTCGCCGCGGGAGTACATGTCGGCGGTGTCGATGACGTTGATCCCCGCGTCCAGGGCCCTGTGGATGATCCTGACGGAGTCGTCGTGGTCGGGATTGCCGACGGCCCCGAACATCATGGCGCCGAGCGCATAGGGGCTGACCTTGATGCCGGTCCTGCCGAGAGGGCGGTAGCGCATGAGGTTCTCCTGACCTTGTACGGTTAAGCGGAACGTCCTTCCGGAACTATACGGAACGTCGTTCCGATTGAGCAAGCCGGGCTCGCGCGTCAGGCGCCGGTTCTGCGCCGGCGGTAGGCGCGCTGGCGGCAGGCGCGGGAGCAGTACTCGCGCGGCCTGCCCGATTCCGGCTGCTCCACCGGCATGCCACACACTTGGCACCTGGTTTCGTCACGACTTTCGTCACGCCTGCCCGCAATGAGGAGCTCGATCCCGTCGAGCACCCGCGCCAGGCCGAACTCGAATGGATCCTCCGGGTGGTCGTAGCCGCCCTCCTCCCACAACCGGGTGAGCGTCGGATAGCGGTCCAGGCGCGCGAAGAGCGTGTCGCGCGACCCCCACCACTCCTCCGCGCTCACGCCGCTGCTCCGCTCGGCCTCCGCGGCCTCCACCAGCACCAGCGCCTCGGCGTCGACGAACCGGCCCACCAGGCCCACCGCGGCGATCGTCTCGGCCGGGGTGAGGCCGGTGCCGGCGACGGTGCTCAGCATCGAGTCGTAGTAGGCCACCGCGTTGGGGCCGGGCACATGCCTGCCGCCCCGGATCTCCGCCAGCCACGGGTGGCGTTTGCGCAGCTCCCAGCCCTGGCGCGCGCACGCCTCCAGCCGGGCCCGCCAGTCCGCTCCCCCGGGCGCCGTCAGCCCGGCCATCACCGCGTCCTGCATCAGGTCCACCAGATGGCCGCGGCCGGGGACGTGCCGGTAGAGGGACATCGTGGTGAAGCCGAGGCGCTCGGCCACCTTGCGCATCGACAGGCCGGCCAGGCCCTCCGCGTCGGCGACCGCGACGGCGGCATGGACGATCCGGTCCAGGTTCAGTCCCGCTCTCGGCTCCTCGCCCCAGAGGAGTTCCACCCCGCGTTCCGGATCAGCTGCTTGGTTCATGGTTTATGGTATATATCGTGTACGCCATAAACAACGAAATCCTGTACGTTTCCCCTCACGGCGACGACGCCGCGCCCGGCACGCCGGAGCGGCCCTTCGCCACCCTCGGCCGGGCCCTGCGCGCGGCCCGTGAGCTCACCGGCGACGTCGTCGTCCACCTGCGCGCCGGCACCCACACGCTGGCCGCCCCCCTGGAGCTCACCGAGGACGACGGCCACCTCACCTTCCAGGCCCACGGATACGGCACCCCGGAGCAGGAGGAGGTCGTCATCAGCGGCGGCCGGGAGATCACCGGGCGGCTGGAGGACGGCGTCTGGGTGGCCGACGTGGGCGACCTGGACACCCGGCAGCTCTACGTCGGCGCCGAAGGCTCCTACCGGCGGGCCGAGCGGGCGGGCATCGACGCGCTGCCCGGCGATGCCGCGAGAACCGTCACGGGTTACGTCACGGACAGCCCCGATCCCCTCTCCTGGCACAGCCCCGCAGACGTGGAGTTCGTCTACCGGGGCGTCTACCCCTGGACGGAGGCCCGCATCGCCGTCGCCGCCGTCGCCCCCGACGGCGACCGCACCCTGATCACCATGGCCCAGCCCGCCTTCGCCCGCGCCGTCGAGCTGTACAACTTCACCTGGGAGGAGCACACCCAGGCCGGCCCGGCCCTGCCCACCAGGATCGAGAACGACGCCGCCTTCCTCACCGAGCCGGGCACGTTCGTCCTGGACCGCTCGCGTCCCGGCCGGCACCGGCTGCGCTACCTCCCCCACCCCGGCGAGCAGCCCAGGTTCGTCGCCCCCGCCCTGGAGACCCTGCTGCGCGTCACCGGCTCCCGGGACGTCACCTTCCGCGGCCTGACCTTCGCCGACGCCACCTGGCTGCGCCCCGGCAGCCCGGCGGGCTTCCTGCACTACCACGGCAACGGCCACTACGACGGCGGCCCCGTCGAGAAGGTCGTGATCGTCGAGGGGCACGCCTGGGTCACGGTTCCGGCCCGGTCGGAGACGATCCCCGCCTGCGTGGCCGTCCACGGCGGCCAGGACGTCCGGTTCGAGGGCTGCCGGTTCACCCGGCTGGGCGCCACCGGGCTCGGCCTGACCGGCGGCGAACGCCATGTCGTGCGCGGCTGTGACTTCGACACGCTGTCCGCCTCCGCCATCAGCGTCGACGGCGGCCACGACACCCTCATCGAGGACAACCTGGTCGAGCACATCGGCCTCGACCACTCCGGCTCCCCCGGCATCGCCCTGCACGGCACCGACGGCTGCACCGTCGCGCACAACCACGTCCGCGAGGTCCCGCACTGCGGCATCGTCGCCGGGCCCGCCCGCGGCACCCGCATCCTGCGCAACCTCACCACGGGCACGATGAGCGTGCTCGCCGACGGCGGCGGCGTCTACCTGTCGGGCCCGCAGGGCGACTCGCACGACACAGGCGCGCGGATCGTGGGCAACGTCATCAAGGACACCCGCACGCCGTACAACTTCGGCCTCTACACCGACTACGGCGCCGCCTGGGTCACCGTCGAGGAGAACGTCGTCACCGGCGCCGACAGCACCGCCGTCCTGCAGGTGTCGCCGCCGCTGGAGAACGTCGTCTACCGGGGCAACTTCTGGGACGCCGACCCCATGGGCAGCGACGCCGTCCCGGACGGAGTCACGTACGAGGACAACACCACGCTGGCGGAGGGACTGGACGCCGCCACGACGGACCTCCAGGACCGGGCGGGACTGCGCCGGCGGCGGTGATCCGGTTCGTGCGGATCCCGGCTCCACGGTGTGCGGCATGACGACACCCGCCCTCATGAGCGGGGTCCGCGCGGCCGGGGCGGCTAGGCCGGAGGCTGCTGGAGCCGGCTGCGCTGCAGCTCGCGGGCGAGGGTGCGCCGCACCGAGGCGGGGGCGGGAGGGGTGACCTTCGCCGGCACGTCGAGACCGCGGCTGATCCTGTCGTAGGCTGCCCGGCAGCCGCCGGGCAGCCGCTCCCGGTGCAGGCGCAGGTCCTCCTCGACGAGGCGGCGCAGCTCGTCGACGAGCTGGGGGGTGAAACGCTTCCTGCCCCGGGCGATGGCGTGCACGTGGCGGGCGCAACGGGCGGTGTCGTACGTCTCGGCGAGGTGCTCGGCGAGACCCCACAGCCGTCCTTCCAGCCAGGGGACGTCGTGCTGGTCGAGGGAGAGCTCCAGCGGCGGCTGCGACCCGCCGGTCCGCTGCCTGGCCACGTGCTTGGAGACGGCCGGCTGGCTCATGCCGGTGAGCCGGGCGATCCTGTCCTGGGTCCAGCCGAGGCCGGCGAGCGCCGCGATCACCTCGGCGCGGAGCCTGCGCATGTCGTCGCCCGCGCGGATGACGTCGTTCATGTCGGCGAGCATCCGCCCGGCCTGCTCCTCCGTCAGCGTCATGGCTCCGATCATAACCTAGTTGTATAAATGAGTTATAGCTGTCATGGTGCAGGTCATGCCCACCTTCTCAGCACCCGACGGCACCCTGCTGGCCTACCGCACGCGGGGAAGCGGAGACCCGCTCGTCTGCGTCCCCGGCGGCCCCACCGACGCCGGTTACCTCGGCGACCTCGGCGGCCTGTCCGCGCACCGCGAGCTGGTCCTGCTGGACCCGCGCGGCACCGGCCGCTCCGCGACGCCCGCCGACCCCGCCTCCTACCGCTGCGACCGCCAGACCGGCGACGTGGAGGCCCTGCGCCGGCACCTCGGACTCGACCGGATCGACCTGCTCGGCCACTCGGGCGGCGCGAACGTCGCCGTGCGCTACGCGGCCCGCCACCCGGAGAACATCGGCAAGCTGGCCCTGATCACCCCCGGATGCGCGGCCGTCGGCATCACGGTCACCGGGACGACCCGGCGCGAGCTCGCGCGGCTCAGGGCGGGCGAGCCGTGGTTCCCGGCGGCGTTCGCCGCCCTGGAGGAGATCATCGAGGGCAGGGGCGGCGACTGGGACGCCATCACGCCCTTCCTCTGGGGCCGGTGGGACGAGGCGGCGCGCAACCACCCCGCCTCCAGGCCGCCGGGCAACAAGGAGGCCGTCGCCGCCTTCTCGGCCGAGGGCGCCTTCGACCCGGAGGGCACCCGCGCGGCGCTCGCCGCCCATCGCGGCCCCGTGCTGCTGCTCGCCGGGGAGTACGACCTGAACAGTCCCCCGCGGGCCATGGCCGAGTACGCCGCCCTGTTCCCCGCCGCCGCACTCGTCGTGCAGGCGGCCGCGGGCCACTACCCCTGGCTCGACGACCCCGGCCGGTTCACGGAGATCGCCGCGGCGTTCCTGCGCTGATCCGAAACGCGAATTCCGGACACGCAGCCGCCGGTTGTCGATCCGGGCGGGAGTCATTCGTATAAGGGGTGAAGGAGGACATCATGCAGAAGTACCTGCTCAGCATCTATCAGCCCGACGGAGGCCCGCCGCCGCCGGAGATCCTGGACCCCATCGTCCGCGACCTCGACGCGCTCAACGACGAGATGCGCGCCGCCGGCGCCTGGGTGTTCGCCGCAGGGCTGCACCCGCCGGGCACCGCCACCGTGCTGCGGCCGAAAGGCGCTGACGTGCTCATGACCGACGGCCCCTACACCGAGGGCAAGGAACACCTCGGCGGGTTCACCGTCATCCAGGCGCCTGACCTGGACGCCGCCCTCGCGTGGGGCCGCAGGCTGGCCGGCGTCACCACGCTGCCGGTCGAGGTGCGCCCGATCCAGTGAGCGTGGAGCGGGTGTTCGCGCAGGAGTACGGGCGCGCGGTCGCCGTCCTGGTCCGCGTCCTCGGCGACATCGACCTCGCCGAGGACGCGGTCCAGGACGCGTTCGCGGTGGCGGTGCGCCGGTGGCCCGCCGACGGGGTGCCGCCGAGCCCGGCCGGGTGGATCATCACCACCGCCCGCAACCGGGCGATCGACCGGCTGCGCCGCGAGGCCGCGCGGCAGGACAAACACGCCCAGGCCGCCCTGCTGCACGCCCGCGACGAACCGGCCGAGGAGGGACCCGTGCCTGACGACCGGCTCCGCCTGATCTTCACCTGCTGCCATCCGGCGCTGGCCAGACCCGCCCAGGTCGCGCTCACCCTGCGGCTGCTGGGCGGGCTCGGCACCGCCGAGATCGCCCGCGCGTTCCTGGTGCCGGAGCCGACCATGGCCCAGCGCCTGGTCCGCGCCAAGGGCAAGATCCGTGACGCGCGGATCCCGTACCGGATCCCGCGCGAGGCCGATCTGCCGGAACGCCTGCCGCCGGTGCTGGCCGTCATCTACCTGATCTTCAACGAGGGCTACCTGGCGGGCTCGGGCGACGGGCTGGTCCGCGAGGAGCTGTGCGCCGAGGCGGTCCGGCTCGGCCGGCTGCTGGCCGAGCTCATGCCGGACGAGCCCGAGGCGATCGGGCTGCTGGCGCTCATGCTGCTGCTGGAGTCACGCCGTCCCGCCCGCACCTCGCCGGACGGCGCGCTCGTCCGCCTCGCCGACCAGGACCCCGGCCTGTGGGACCGCGCTCTGGTGGCCGAGGGCCGGGAACTGGTGCGGCGCTGCCTGCGCCGGGGACGCCCCGGGCCGTACCAGATCCAGGCGGCGATCAACGCCGTGCACAGCGAGCCGCCGACGGACTGGCGGCAGGTGGTGGCGCTGTACGACCAGCTCATGGCGGTCGCGCCGAGCCCCGTCGTGGCGCTCAACCGGGCCGTCGCGGTCGCCGAGGTCGCCGGGCCGGGGGCCGCACTCGGCCTGGTGGACGACCTGGACCTGGACGGCTATCACCTGTTCCACGTCGTCAGGGCCGACCTGTTGCGCCGCCTGGGCCGGGGCGCGGAGGCGGCGCGGGAGTACGACGCGGCGCTCGCCGGCACGGCCAACCAAACCGAACGGGACTTCCTGCGCCGCGCCCGCGAAGCTCTATGATCATCCCTCTCGTCACGAGAAGGGACTCCTGTGTTACGTCGCCGTCTGAGGCTGTGGGTGGTCGGCCTCTTCCTGCTGTCGGCGCTGGTCGCGGCGGCGACCGGCGGCATCGGCGCCGCGTGGACGGCCGTCCTGTGGTGGCCGCCGGAGGAGGCTCCAGCCGCCCGCATGTGGGTGGGCCTCGTCGTGTTCACCTGGATCAAGGCGTGGACGCTGTGGCAGGTGTTCTCGGCCTTCCCCGCCGTGCGACGGCTCGCCGACCGGCAGGCGGTGTGGCTGCGCCGCGTGCTCTACCTCGCCGCGGCCGATCTGCTGGTCCTCTGGCTGCTGCCCGACATCCCCCACACGGTGCTGTCGACCCTGGTGTGGGTGTCGTTGTTCCTGCTGTTCGCGCGCGTGCCGGTCGGGATCAGCTCCTACGGCCTGCCGTTCGCCTACGGGGCCGTGGTGGCGCTCGCCGCGGAGTCGGCCGGCCAGTTCGAGGGATTCGTCCTGATCTTCGCGGTGTGCCCGCTGATCTGCCAGATCCTGATCCTCCTGGGGCAGAAACGGGACGGCCGCTGGAGCGCGGAGACGGTCTCGATCGGCTGGAAGACGTTCTGGGTGTCGCTGGCCCTTCCCCTGATGCCCGTCGTCCTGGACATGGACTGGCCCCTGGCCACGCTGCTGACCCAGTGCGCCGTCGTCCAGGCCGCCTGGCTCGCCCGCTCCGCCGCGGAGCTGACGGATGTCGACAGGGCGGACACTGATACCCCTACACTAGTCAAAGTTGATTAGAGAGGTGGCGGATGTCGGCGATCCGGTTGCTGGTGCTGGGCGCGGTGCGGCTGCGCGGGCGCGCGCACGGCTATCAGGTGCGCAACGACCTGGAGTTCTGGGGCGCCGGCGAATGGGCCAGCACGAAACCGGGCTCCATCTACCACGCGCTCAAGCAGATGGCCAAGCAGGGGCTGCTGCACGCGTACGAGACGGCGCCGAGCACCGCCGGAGGGCCGCCGCGGACCGAGTACGAGGTGACGGAGAAGGGCACCGGCGAATACTTCTCCCTGCTGCGCGGGTCGCTGACCACGCATGACGCGATGGACGTGCTGGCCGCCGGTGTCGGGTTCATGGTCGAGCTGCCCCGGGAGGAGGTCATCGGCCTGCTGCGGCAGCGGATCGCGAGCCTGGAGGAATGGCGCGGGTCCGTCACCACGCACTACGTGCCCGAGGACGGCCCCGGGCAGTACGGGCACATCGGCGAGATCATGCACATGTGGGTGACCGCGGCCGACTACGGCGTGCGCTGGACCCGCGACCTGATCGAGCGGATCGACGGCGGCGCGTACGTCTTCGCCGGCGAGGAGGGCGACCCGTTCGAGGGGGTCCTCACGGAAGAGGACCCCCTCGCGTAGGTCAGCGGCTGAGCCCCCGGAATCGGGCGGCCGCCATGGGGAAGGCGATCGCCAGCAGGACGAGCGGCCACAGCACGGCCAGCAGATGGGCGTGCTCGGCGGCCCAGGAGGTGCCCGCCACGCCAGGGTTGCCGAACAGGTCGCGCACCGCGGTGGCGGTGGCGGTCATCGGGTTCCAGTCGGCGACCGTGCCGAGCCAGCCGGGCATGGTCTCCGGCGAGGCGAACGCGCTGGAGCTGAACGCGACCGGCCACACCAGGATCTGCACGGCCATGACCAGATCGGGCCGGCCGACGATCAGCCCGAGCCAGATCCCGCACCACAGCATCGCGAAGCGCAGCAGGAGCAGGAGCCCGATCGCGGCGAACGCCGAGGCGGGCGAGCCGTGCCAGCGCCAGCCGATGGCCAGCCCCGCGCCGATCATGATGGCCAGGCTGACGATCGATTCGAGCATGTCGGCGACGCCCCGCCCGACCAGCACCGCCGACGGCGCCATGGGCATCGACCGGAAGCGGTCGATGACGCCCTTGCCGAGATCCTGGGCGATCGCCGTCATCGTGCCTTCGAGCCCGAACGCCATGGTGAGCACGAGCATGCCCGGGACCAGGAACTCCTTGTAGTCGCCGCCTCCCGCGACCTGCATGCCGCCGCCGATGAAGAAGGCGAACATCACCAGCATCATCACAGGGAAGGCGAGCGAGATCACCGCCCCCCACGGGTGGCGGGCCCAGCGGGCCAGCTCGCGCCGCGTCATGGTCCAGGAGTCGGCCAGCCACCAGCGCGGGCTCATCGGTGCTCTCCCGTCAGTTGCATGAACACCTCGTCCAGCGTGGGCCGGCGCACCGCCAGGTCCTCGGCCTCGATGCCGGCCTCGTGCAGGGCCCGTACCAGGTGGTTCAGGGCGTCCATCCGGTCGGCGACCGGCGCGCTGATGCTGCGGCGGTCCTCGTCGAGCTCCACCGCGCCGGCACCGGGGACCGCCGCCAGGACGGCGGCCGCGGCCGGCAGCAGGCCGGCCTCGTGCACCACCACGTCGATCCGGTCGCCGCCGACCTTGCCCTTGAGCTCGTCGGCGGTGCCGTCGGCGATCACCCGGCCGTGGTCGATGACCGAGATCCGGTCGGCGAGCTGGTCGGCCTCCTCCAGGTACTGGGTGGTCAGCAGCACGGTGGTGCCGCCGCCGACCAGCGAGCGGACCGCGTTCCACACCTCGGTGCGGCCGCGCGGGTCGAGACCGGTGGTCGGCTCGTCCAGGAACAGGATCTGCGGCTCGATGATGAGCGAGGCCGCCAGGTCCAGGCGGCGCCGCATGCCGCCGCTGTAGGCCTGGACGGGTTTGCGGCCGGTGTCGGACAGCCCGAACCGCTCCAGCAGCTCCGCCGCGCGCGCCGCCGCCCGGCGCGCGCCCAGGTGGTAGAGGCGGCCGAACAGCTCGAGGTTCTGCCGCCCGGACAGGTCCTCGTCCACCGCCGCGCTCTGCCCCAGCAGGCCGATCCGCCGGCGCACCTCGGCCGGGCGCTCGGCCACATCGATCCCGGCGACCCGCGCCCTGCCCTCCTCCACCCTCAGCAGGGTGGCCAGAGTGCGGACGAAGGTGGTCTTTCCGGCCCCGTTGGGGCCGAGCACCGCGTGCACGGTGCCGCTCGGCACGGTCATGTTCAGGCCGTCGAGGGCCTTCTTCGTGCCGTACGTCTTCCGCAGCCCTTCCGCGACGATCGCGAGCACTACCCCTCCCTTGCTAGTCAAGTTTGACTAATCGCAGGAGCGTAGCCCCGGGCCGCAGCATTAGTCAAACTTGATTACTTGCCGGAACGGCCTTTGAGCGCGAGGTCGAGCGTGTCGAGCATCCAGGCCCAGGAGGCGTCCGCGTCACGCGGCGTATGCCGGAAACCGCCCGCCATCTCCAGGCTCACGTAGCCGTGGAAGGCCCCGCCCAGGAAGCGCACCGCGTCGGTCTGGTCGGGCTCCGGCAGGCCGTAGCCGCGCAGCAGCGCCCGGATCATCTCCGTGTGCCGGGGAGCCGCGCTGGCGGCCGCGGTCTTCGCGTCGAGCTCGAACCGGGCCGCGGCGTATCGGCCTGGGTGCTCCTTGGCGTAGCCGCGATAGGCGTCGGCGAAGGCCACCAGCGCGTCCTTGCCGGCGCGACCGGCGAGCGCGGCGGCGGCCCTGTCGGCCATCTCCTCCAGCGCCAGCAGCGCCACCCGCACCTTCAGCTCGCGGGCGTTCGCGATGTGCGTGTAAAGGCTCGGGTCCTTGACGCCGAGTCTGCGCGCGACCGCCGAGCCCGTCACGTGCTCGAAGCCGATCTCGTCGGCCACCTCGGCGGCCGCCCGGGTGAGGCGTTCGGCGGTGATGCTCCCCCGCGCCATGGGACCTCCAGCTAAATGAATTAATGGTTTGCCTAATTGTATTAGGGAAAGCTAGCCTCCGGGGCATGAGACCCATCACCGAACGCGATATCCGCAGGTCATTCGTCAACTGCTCCAAGGGCGAGGCCCAGCGCCTGGGCATCCCCAGGGATCTCGGTGAGCAGCCCTGGGACGACCTCGACTTCCTGGGCTGGCGAGATCCCGGCGCACCCGAACGCGGCTACCTGGTCGCCGAACGCGACGACGGCAGCCTCGTCGGGATCGCGCTCCGGGCGGCCCCGGCGACCATGCGCGCCTTCACCTCGCGCAGCATGTGCTCGCTCTGCCTGACCACGCTCACCAGCGGCAGCGTGGCGCTGATGACCGCGCGCCGCACCGGCGAGGCCGGTCGCCAGGGCAACACGGTCGGGCAGTACCTGTGCGCCGACCTGGCCTGTTCCCTCTACACCCGCGGCAAGAAGCAGACGGCCGGCGGCGACTTCGACGAGACCCTGACCGTGGCGGAGAAGGTCGCCCGCACCCGGGGCAACCTGGCCGCCTTCATCGGCAAGGTGACCACCTGACCGGGCATCCGGACCGCCGGCGCGCGCCCCGCACCCTCCTGGAAGCTGCGGAGAACACGTCGTAGAGTGCGTGTCCGGATCGGCCGGGCGGGTCCGACGTCTCTGACGAGCGGCACCCGGGAAGAGGTGCCCGCAGGGAGGAACGACCGATGAAGTACATGATCATGATGTTCGGTTCGCAGCGGGACTACGACATGCTGACCGGCAGGTCGGCGGACCAGCCGTGGACGGCCGAGGAGATCGGGGCGCTGCACGCGTTCATGGAGGAGTGGAACAACGACCTGGTCAGGTCCGGTGAGTTCGTCGACGCCCAGGGCCTGACCGCGCCCGTGCACGCCAGGCGCGTCCAGGTCCACGACGGCCTCCCGGTCGTCACCGACGGGCCGTACCCCGAGACGCAGGAGGTCCTGGCCGGCTACACGATCGTCGAGACGCCGAGCTTCGACCGGGCCACCGAGATCGCCGCGCGCCTGGCCGGCACCCCCTCCCCGGAGGGCGTGTCGCTGGGCCGCGACTGGTACGTGGACGTGCGGCCCGTCGCCGACGGGCGGGACGACCTCGACACGTGACCGGCGACGGCGTGGAGGGCCTGCTGCGTGCCTGCGCGCCGCAGGTCCTCGGTGCGCTCGTGCGGCGTTACGGCCACTTCGACACGGCCGAGGACGCGGTGCAGGAAGCGCTGCTGGCCGCCGCCGTCCAGTGGCCGGAGGAGGGCGTACCCGACAACCCGCGCGGCTGGCTGATCACGGTGGCGTCGCGCAGGCTGACCGACCTGCTCCGCGCCGAGCAGGCGCGGCGGCGCCGCGAGGACGTCGCGGCCGCCTGGACGCCGGCTCCGGAAGGGCTGGTGCCCGACGCCGACGACACGCTGGTGCTGCTGTTCATGTGCTGCCATCCGTCGCTCTCGCCCGCCTCGCAGATCGCGCTCACGCTGCGCGCGGTCGGCGGCCTGACGACGGCGGAGATCGCCCGCGCGTTCCTGGTGCCCGAGCCGACCATGACCCGGCGCATCACCCGGGCCAAGCAGCGCGTCAAGGACAGCGGCCTGCCGTTCGGCCTCCCGCCGGGACCGGAACGGGCCGAGCGGCTGCGCGCGGTGCTGCACGTGCTGTATCTGATCTTCAACGAGGGCTACGCCAGCACGTCCGGCCCCCGGTTGCAGCGGGCCGAGCTCTCGTCGGAGGCGATCCGGCTGGCCCGCATCGCGCACCGGCTGCTGCCGGGCGACGCCGAGGCGGCCGGGCTGCTCGCGCTCATGCTGCTCACCGACGCCCGCCGCCCGGCCCGCACCGGCCCGGACGGCGCCCTGATCCCGATGGCCGAGCAGGACCGCGGCCGCTGGGACGCGGCCCGGATCGAGGAGGGCGTCGCGCTCATCTCCGAGACGCTCCCCCGCGGCCCCATCGGCCCCTACCAGGTCCAGGCCGCCATCGCCGCACTCCACGACGAGGCCCCGACGGCCGCCGCGACGGACTGGCCGCAGATCATGGCGCTGTACGAGGTGCTGCTGAGCATGTCCGGCAACCCGGTGGTGCGGCTCAACCACGCGGTCGCGGTGGCCATGGTCAGGGGCGCGTGCGCCGGGCTCACGCTGCTCGACGACCTGGCGGCCGACGAGCGCGTCGCGAGCGACCACCGCCTGCACGCCGTGCGCGGCCACCTGCTGGAGATGTCCGGCGACCGGGCCGCCGCGCGCGCCTGCTACGAGGAGGCCGCCCGCCGCACGACGAGCTTCCCCCAGCAGCGCTACCTGCACGCCAGGGCCGCCCGCCCCACCGCCGGCGGATCTTGACGGCCCGCATGTCCGTCGCCGCGACCCGCAGCACCCGGTACGGCACCGCGTACGCGTCGAGGGCGGCCGTGGCGAGGGCGACGGCCTCGGGCTCGCCGTCGTCCGGCCCGGCGGGCACCTGGCAGCGGAACGTGAACGCCGTCAGCCCGGCGTCGTGGGTGAACGTGCCGGCCTCGGTGAAGGCCACCTCGCTCGCGGCCAGCACGGTGGCCCGGCCGGTCTCGTCCAGCCCGTCGAACTTCCCGGAGATCGTCACCCGGAACATGGATCAGTCCTTTCTCACGGCGTAACCGAGGACGCGCTCGCCGAGCACGTCCTCGATCACGTCCAGCAGATCCAGCACGGCCCCGGCGATGGCGTCGGGGCCCTCTCCCGCGACCGTGCGCCGGCCGATCTCGGCGAGGACCATCGCGTGGAAGGACCCCAGCTGCCAGGCCACCACGCGCGGCAGCGGGTCGCCCGGCGCGGCGCCGGTCTCCTCGGCCAGCGTGACGGCGAGCTCGTCGGTCATCCGGCGGCCGAGATCCTCCAGCCGGGCGGTGAGTGTCGGCGCGGCCCGCATCATCTCCAGGACGCGCCCGAACCCGCCCGTCAGGCCCAGTTTGCGGTCACGCTCGCGCACCTCCTGGCGCAGGCGGCCGAGGACGCCCCCGGCCGCGCCCGTGCCCGGTGGCCGCTCGCGCACGATGTCGGCCAGCCGCCGCGGGGACGCCTGGTCGGGCGGCAGGACGAGGTCCTCCTTGACCGGGAAGTAGTTGTAGACGGTGTTGACCGACACCTCGGCCGCCACCGCGACGTCGGCCACCGTGACCCGGTCGAAGCCGCGCGCCACGAACAGGCCGATCGCCACGTCGGAGATCCGCTGCCGCGTCTGCCGCTTCTTCCGCTCCCGCAACCCCTCGGTCATGGAGCGAAAGTTTAACCGAACCCCAAAGTTGGAGTGCACTCCATTTTCGGTGGGCTGACGATCACAGGTGCGTGCCGGAGGGCTCGTCGAGCGCCCCGGCGGGAGCGGGCTCCGGACCGCGTCGCGGCCGCATGAGGACGACCGCGGTGAGGATGGCGGCCAGGTAGAACGCGCCCGCCCCGAGCATGCCGGTGGTGTAACCCGCGGTGAGGGCGTCGTGCGGGGAGGTGCCCGGCGGCCGGCCGGAGGTGGCGGTGACGGCGATGCCCGCCAGGACGGCCAGGCCCAGGGCGCCGCCGATCTGCTGGCTGGTGTTGACGAGGCCGGAGGCGATGCCGGAGTCGCGCGAGGTGACGCCCTGGACGCCGCCGATGGTGGCGGCGACGAAGCCGATGCCCAGGCCGATGCCGCCGGCGAGCTGGGCGGGCAGCAGGACCAGCAGGGGGTTCTGGCCGGGGGTGAGCAGGCTGAACCAGGCCATCGCGACAGCGGCCACGCTCATGCCGATCGCCAGGACGGTACGGGTGGTGGTGCGCGCCTGCAGGCGGGGGCCGATGAGGCCCGACCCGAGCCCGATCCCGATCGCGAAGGGCAGGTAGGCCAGGCCGGTGATCATGGGCGAGTACTGCTTGATCGTCTGCATGTAGAGGGTGAGGAAGTAGAAGGTGGCCAGCTGGCCGGCGCCCATGAGCAGCATGACCAGGTTGGCGCCGAGTCTGCCGCGGTCGGCCAGGACGCCGGGGGGCAGCATCGGGTCGCGTGCGGTGCGCTGGATGCGCAGGAACGCGAGGAGCAGGACGACGGTGGCCGCACCGAAGGTCAGGGTGAGCCCGTCGGTGACGCCGTGGGTTCCCGCCCGGTTGATGGCGTAGACGAGGGAGCCGAGGGCGAGGGTCACGGTGGCCGCGCCGGGCACGTCGAGGTGGCCGGGCCGGCGGCTGCCGGGGGCCAGGGCGACGGTGCCGGCCAGGACCAGGAGGGCGATGGGGATGTTGACGAACATGATCCAGCGCCAGCCGAGGTATTCGGTGAGCGCGCCGCCGAGCAGGAGACCGGCTACCGAGCCGAGGCCGCCCATGGCGCCGTACACGCCGAGCGCCTTGTTGCGCCGGGGCCCGGCCGGGAAGGTGTCGGTGAGCAGGGACAGCGCGGCCGGGGCGACGATCGCGGCGCCGAGTCCCTGCAGAACACGGGCGGCGATGAGCACGGTGCCGTTGCCGGCCAGGCCGCCGAGCAGGGAGGCCGCCAGGAAGACGACCAGACCGGCGCGGAACAGCCTGCGCCGGCCGAGCAGGTCACCGGCCCGGCCGCCGGCCAGCAGCAGGCCGCCGAAGGCCAGCGCGTAGGAGGTCAGGACCCAGTCCAGGTCCGCCTCGGGGATCCGCAGGCCGGTGGCGATGACGGGCAGGCCCACGGTCACGATGGTGCCGTCCATCACCATCAGCAGTTGCGCGGCAGCGATCACCAGCAGCGCCAGACCGCTTCTGCCGGAACGGGGAGCGGGATGCGTACTCATGCGAGGTCCTCAGGAAGTGGCGGCGTGGTGGACGGCGGCGGCGAGCCGGTCGTGTTCGGGGTAGGACCAGCCGAATCCGTAGCGGCGCCGGGCGTAGCCGAAGGCGATGCCGCTGAGCGGGTCGGCGAAGGCTTCGGCGCCGGCCGAGCCGTCGTGGCCGAACGCGTTCGCGGCGAGGAACGGGTAGCGCAGGCCCTTGGCCTGGAAGCCGACCGCGTAGTTGCCCTGGTCGCCGCGGACCAGGTCGGCGCCGACGGAGTGCAGCTGGGCGAACTCGCCGACCGTGTCCGGCTTGAGCAGCGGCGGCCGCCCGCCGACGCCCCACACGGCGGCGGCGTACAGGCCGGCCAGGCCGCGCCCGCTGCCCACCCCGCCGGCCGACGCCTGGCCGTTCGCCCGCACCGCGCGCGTGTTGGCGAAGGCCACCTGGTCCAGCGGCGGTGTGCTGTTGAGCCCGTACCCGACCCCCAGGATGCTGTGCGGGCCGGGAAGGTCCGACCAGAACGCGGCCTCCTGCTCCGGCGTGGCCGTCCACCACTGGATCGGCAGGAACCGGCCCTCCTCGCTCTCGGGCAGCCCCAGGAACAGGTCCAGCTCGTACGGGATCCGGACACGCTGCTCGTAGATCGTCTGGAGTGACTGGCCGGTGGCGCGCCGGATCACCTCGTTCACCATGGCGAAGGTGACGAACCCGCCGTAACCGTAGGCGGAGCCCGGCCGCCAGTACGGGCGCTGGACGGCGAGGCGGCGCGCGATCACCGCGTCGTCGGCCAGCTCGGCCGCCGACAGGCCGCCGTCGACCCCGATCACGCCGGAGCGGTGGGTGAGCACGTCCCGCAGCGTGATCGCCTCCTTGCCCGCGGCGGCGAACTCCGGCCAGTGCCGGGCCACGGGCTCGTCCAGATCGAGGACACCGTCCTGCGTCAGCAGCGCCGCCACCAGCGTCGCGGCGCCCTTGGTGGCGGAGTAGAGGCCGGTCAGCGTGTCACCGCCCACCTCGTCCCCGGCCCACAGGTCCACCACCAGCCCGCCGTGCGCGTAGGCGGTCAGCTGCGCGCCCACCTGACCGCCCTGCTCGGCCACCACCTCGGCGAACACCTCGCGCACCCGCTCGAAGCCGTCCGCCACCGTCCCGTGAACATCCGTCGCGCCCATCGTCAGCAACCTTCCGTGAGTGTTGGTCGCCGGCATGACGGATCGAGCGCGGAAAAGGTGACCCGGTCACCTTTCACGGGTGCGCTTCGTCAGCGGTATGACGTAGGTGAAGGAAGGGAACGACAGTGACGCACCATGACTTTCTGGCCGACCAGTTCGAGGGCCACCGCCCGCACCTGAGGGCGGTCGCCTACCGCATGCTCGGCTCGCTCACCGAGGCCGAGGACGCGGTCCAGGAGGCGTGGCTGCGGCTGGCCCGCTCCGACTCCGGCGACATCGACAACCTGGGCGGCTGGCTGACGACCGTGGTCGGCCGGGTCTGCCTGGACATGCTCCGCAGCCGCAAGGCCCGGCGCGAGGAGTCGCTGGAGGAGCGCCTGCCGGACCCGGTGGTCAGCCGGGCGGACGCCGGCGCCGATCCGGAGCAGGAAGTGCTGCTGGCCGACTCGGTGGGGCTCGCGCTGCTGGTGGTGCTGGAGTCGCTGACCCCGGCCGAACGGCTCGCCTTCGTGCTGCACGACATGTTCGGCCTGCCGTTCGAGCAGATCGCGCCCATCGTGGACCGCAGCCCGGCCACGGCCAAGAAGCTCGCCAGCCGCGCCCGCCAGCGGGTCCGCGGCGCGGCCCCCACCCCAGACCCCGACCTGGCCGGTCAGCGCCGGGTGGTGGACGCGTTCCTGACCGCCGCGCGCGGCGGCGACTTCGAGGCGCTGGTGTCGATCCTCGACCCCGACGTGGTGCTGCGCGCCGACGGCGGAGTCCTCACCAACGGCATGAAGGTCATCCGAGGCGCCGCGGCCGTGGCCGGGCAGGCCGCCACCTTCCAGCGCATGGCCACCAGCGCCGCCACCCACCCGGCGCTCGTCAACGGCCTCGCCGGACTCGCCAACACCATCGACGGCCGGCTGATCTCCGTCATGAGCTTCACCATCTCCGACGGCAGGATCGCCGCGATCGACATCCTGTCCGACCCCGACCGGCTGGCCGACTGGGCGGACGCCTTCTAGCCCGCCGCGTACAGCTTGGCGAGGCGGGCGCCGAGATCGGCGCCGTAGTTCTGGTGGTAGACCTGGGCCGAGCAGTAGACCGGGCCGCCCCGGCGGGCCAGAGTGGGCGTCCAGGTGGCGGCGTTCTCCACACCGGGGTCGGCGAGCTGCAGGCCGGTGACGGCGATGTCGTCCACGCCCACGTCGACGGCGTAGCTGCTGACGCCCTTGCGCTCGTACAACCGCCATTGCAGCTTCGCGCTCGACGCCCCGGCCAGCCTGGCCGTCAGGTCGACCGTGGCCTTGCGCCACTCGCCGGCGGGATCGGCGGTGACGTCCTGCTGCCACACCACCCGGTCGTCGAGCAGGAGCTGCTTCACGTGGTAGCCGGCCGGGTTCGCGGGCCCGCGATCGTCGCGGTGCCAGAACGACACCGTCTTCCTGGCCGCGCCCGAGCTCACGCTCACCGGTCGCGTGGTGGAGCACCACGTCCCGGCCGTGGTCGGCGTGCCGGTCTGCAGGACGAAACTCAGCCTGCCGTTGCCCGTCCGGGCCAGGTTGTCGGCGGCGGGCCGCGTCCATCCCGGGTCGCGCGACAGGTACGGGAGCTTGTACTGCAGGACCCCGGCAAGGTCCCCGGCGCGTACGTGCTGGAGCGCCTTCTTCGTCACCGCTTCGACGTAGCCCACGGTCGGCTTCTGGGCGGCGCGGCTCAGCGGATGGGCGTACGGCATCAGGTAGACGTCGGTGTCCGGCAGGCGCTCGGCGAGCTGGCGGACCTGGGACGAGAGGCTCCACATCCACGAGGTGTCGCGATGCGGCTCGTCCCGGAAGGGGAAGATCACCCCGTCCAGGAGCGGGGCCTGCTCGGCGATGAACTCGTCCGTGAAGTGGCTGTAGTAGACGGTCGGGACGAACTTCAGCGCGGGATTCACCGCCTTGGCCGCTGCCTGGATCCGCCGGAGATACTCCGGCGTGAACGTCTCCAGATCCCACCCGAAGTCGTCCACGGTCCAGCCGGCCAGATTCGGATGGCGCTTCGACAGGGTGGCGAGCTCACGGCCCCAGGCCACGTAGTCGTGCTCGAACGGCCGGGAGACGGGCCCCTGGCCGGGCGCGTACAGCATCACCCACACGTCGATCCCGGCGGCCTCGGCCGCCGGGAGGAACTCCGCGCCCAAATCGGTCCAGTGGTCGTAGCCGCCGGCCAGCGGATAGACGTAGGTGTTCACGTTCAGGGCCCGCAACGCCGAGACCATCGCCTTGCTGTCCATGTGCCTGATGCCGTCGGCCCGCGGCTCCTCCTCCCGGATGAGGTTGCCCGAGGTGCCCACCACACCGGGGGCCTCGGCGTGGGACACACCGGGGGCCATCGACAGCAGGAGGACCGAGGCGGTCACGAGCGCCAGGCGATGCACGAAGGCTCCCTCTTCACATGATCTTTTACGGGGGCCCGTCAGCTTAGCGATCGCGGGTATGCCGCCGGTATGGCGATCTCCCAGAAGGCGGCGTAGCGTCCGCCGCGGCGCAGCAGCTCGTCGTGGCCGCCCTCCTCCACGACCCGGCCGCCGTCCAGGAAGACGACGCGGTCGGCGCGCCGGACGGTCCGCATCCGGTGCGCCACCATCACCACCGTCCGGCCCGCCATCAGCCGCTCGATCCCCTCGTGGACCGCCGCCTCGTTCACCGGGTCCAGCGCGGAGGTCACCTCGTCCAGCAGCACGACGGGCGCGTCCTTCAGCAGCGCCCGCGCGATCGAGACCCGCTGGCGCTCACCGCCCGACAGCAGCGCGCCGCCCTCGCCGACGTTCGCCGCCCAGCCGCCGGGCAGCCGTTCGATCACCTCGTCCAGCCGCGCTGCCGTCGCCGCCGCCCGCACCTCGGCCTCGCCGGCGCCGGGACGGCCGAGACGGATGTTCTCCTCGATCGTGCCGTCGAAGAGGTAGACGTTCTGGAAGACGATGGCGATCCGCGCCATCAGCGCCTCGGTGCTGATGGCGCGCACGTCCACACCGCCCACGCGCACGGCGCCCGCGTCGACGTCGTGGAAGCGCGCGAGCAGTTGCAGCAGGGTGCTCTTGCCCGCCCCCGACGGCCCGACGACGGCCAGCCGCTGCCCCGGCGGCACCGACAGCGACAGGTCGTCGATCACCCTGCGGCCGCCGTGCCGGAACGTGACGGCGTCGAACTCCAGGCCGGCGTGTTCCGGCTGGACCGGCTCGGCGGGTTCGGGCAGCGGCTCGGTGCGCAGCACCGCGTCGAGCCTGGCCAGCTCGGACCGCGCGCCGCGCAGCTTGCCGCCGATGTCCGACAGCGACAGCAGCGGATCGGCGCAGCGGGCGGCGAGCACCAGGATCGTCAGCACCTCCGCCGCGCCGATGCTCCCGCCGAGCGCCAGGTAGGCGCCCAGGACCAGCAGCACCGTGAAGACCGTCTGCACGGCGAGCGTCAGGCCCACGGCGCCGGGCAGCGTCGCCAGCACGGTCCGCCGGGAGGCACGCCGGACCTCCCGCAGCGAGTCGTCGAGCGCCTCGAAGCGTTCACCGGTCCGCCCGCCGGCTCGCAGCACCGGCTGGGCCTGCAGATATTCGATGACGCGCCCGGCAGCTTCCTTGTCGCGTTCGTGGCGGTCGGCGTCGGCGGCGGCCGTCGAGCGGGCCGTCCAGGCCTGGATCGCCGCCACGACCGGGGCCGCGGCCAGCGCGGCCAGCCCCAGCTGCCAGTCGAAGGCGAGCATCACGGCGACGATCGTCGCGGGGGTCACCAGGGCGGAGACGAACGGCGCCAGCAGGTGCGCCGACACGCCCATCGCCTGCAGGAGGCCGCGGCTGGCCATGACGGACACCTCACCGACCCGGCCCGAGCTGTACCAGCCGATGGGCAACCGGGCCAGGTGCTCGCCGAGCCGGTGGTACATGCCACGCAACATCGTGGTCCCGACCCGCATCCCGGCCAGGTCGCTGAGGTAGCGCAGCACGGCGTAGCCGGCGACCGCGGCCCCGAACGCGATCAGCCACGGCCAAGCGTCGGCGGGCGTGCTGCCGAGCAGGGCCCGCAGCACCGGGACCAGCAGCGCGTATGACAGCCCCTCGGCCATCGCGGTGATCGTCATCAGGGCCACGGTGCGGCGCATCGCCCGCGCGTACTCGTGTCCCAGCACGCGCAGCAGCATCCGGATCATCGGGGCTCATCTCCTTGCGGGACGGCGTCGCCGGCGACGGCCGATCGGTGGGACTGCCAGAAGGCGGCGAACCTTCCGCCTCGCGCCAGCAGTTCGGCGGGGCTGCCGCGCTCGACGATCGCCCCGTCGTCCAGCATCACGACGGTGTCGGCGTCGGCGACCGTCTCCAGCCGGTGGGCGATGACCAGAATCGTGCGTTCGCCGGCCAGGGCCGCCAGGGCCCGGCGCACCGCCTGTTCGGTCTGCGGGTCGGCGAAGGCGGTCGCCTCGTCGAGCACCAGGACGGGCGTGTCGGCCAGCAGGGCGCGGGCGATCGAGATCCGCTGCGCCTCGCCACCCGACAGTTCGGCCTCCTCGCCGAGCACCGTGTCGTACCCGCGGGGCAGTTCGAGGACGCGGTCGTGGATGCCGGCCAGCCGGGCGGCGCGGACCACGTCGTCGTGGCCGGCCCGCGGCACCGCCAGCGCGATGTTGTCCGCGACGGACGCGCGCAGCAGGCGGACGTCCTGGAAGACGAAGGAGACCAGCCGGTAGAGCTCCCGGCTGTCGATCTCGCGCAGGTCGGCGCCACCCAGCAGGACGGCGCCGTGGGTCGGGTCGAAGAAGCGCGGCAGCAGCTGCACCAGCGTGGACTTCCCGCTGCCCGACGGCCCGACGAGCGCGGTGACCGTGCCCGGCTCCAGCACCAGGTCGATCCCGCGCAGCACCTCGCGGTCGGCCTCGTACCCGAATCGCACGCCACGCAGCTCCACCCGGTGCCCCAGCGGCGTGGCGGGGCGCGCGGGCTCCGGCAACGACCGCACGTCGAGCACGTCCTTGATCCGGCCGACCGCGCGCCGGGCCGCCTGCAAGTCGTCGAAGCCGTGGCCGAGAGCCGCCACCGGAGCGGTCAGCCCCAGCCCGAGCAGCAGGAACGGCAGCAGGTCGGCCGGCGCCAGGCCCCCGGACGTGATCAGGGCCGCGCCGCCGATCAGCACCACCAGCAGCACGAACGGCGGCGACAAGGCCAGTTGCATCCCGGCGGCGACCGCGGACATGCCGCGCACCCACCGGGAGAAGATGCCGACGAAGTCGTCGGCGGCCGTGAGGAACCTCCGGTGCGCGCGCTCGGACCCGCCGAACGCCTTGACCACCGCGATCCCCTGCACGAACTCCACGACCGCGTTCGCGATCCGGCCCATGGCCGCGTCGTACTCCTCCTGCTCACGCAGCCGGGCGGGGAGCATCAGCAGAGGGACCAGCGCCACCGCCAGCACCACCGGGATCAGGGTGATCAGCGTGAGCCGCCAGTCGACGGAGAACAGGTAGACCAGCGACACCAGCGGCACCACGAACGCGGAGACGAGCTCACCGGGCGCGTGCGCGATGAACGGGTGCACGGCGCTCACGTCCTCGCCCACCACCTTGGCCAGCTCACCGGTCCGGCGCCGGGAGAACCAGCCGATCGGCACGCGTCCCAGCCGCTCGGCCAGCCGCCGGCGGAGCGCCAGCTGCACCCGGCCGTCGAGAACGTGCCCGAGCCCGGACGACGCGGCCGTGAACAGCAGCCGGACGAGCAGGCCGGCCGCTCCCGCGATCACCACCAGCCACACCTGACCGTGATCGACCGGGCCGGGCGACAACAGCGCACGTCCCAGCTCGACGACCGCCAGCAGCGGCGCCAGCCCGGCGACAGCGCCGATCACCTGCAGGAGGACGACGCCCGCGAAACTCCACCCGTAAGGGCGCAGCAGCGGCGGGGACGGGTCCTCCTCCTGGGCAAGGCCGGTGGTGGTCATCGCTCTCCCGTCTTCGTCCATCTCGTCGGCGGCACGTACGCGGCGGTCTCAGTCGCCCAGCGCGCGGCGCAGGACGGTGCCGAGCTCGGCGAACTGCCGCTGCGACACCTCGGCGGTCAGGATGGCCTGCGACCCGTGGAAGGTGCCGGCCCACTGGTGCAGCTCGACCGAGACGCCCGCGCGCAGCAGGCGCAGCGCGTAGTCGATGTCCTCGTCGCGGTTCGGGCACAGCTCCGCGGTGGCCAGGTAGGCCGGCGGCAGGCCGGCCAGGTCGGCCGCCCTGGCCGGGGCGGCGTACGGGGTCGCGGGCGCGGAGCCGAGGTAGTGCCGCCATGCCGCGGCGACCTTGTCGCGGTTCATCCAGGGCGTATCGGTGAAGTTCCGCCGCGACCACGTCTCCTGCCGGTCGTCCAGGCTGGGCTGGTTGAGCAGCTGGAAGCGGATCGGCGGCCCCTGTTCGTCACGCGCGCGCAGCGCGCCCCCGGCCGCGATCCCCCCGCCGGCGCTGTGCCCGCCGACCGCGATCCGCTCCGGATCGACACCGAGGTCGGCCGCGTGCCCGGCCGCCCAGGTCAGCACGGCGTAGGCGTCGTCCAGCGCGGCCGGGAACGGATCCTCCGGAGCCAGCCGGTAGTTCACCGATATCACCACCGCGCCGGAGGCGTCCGCGAGCCGGGCCGCCCACGGGTGCTCGGTCTCCAGGTCACCCATGACGTACGCGCCGCCGTGCAGCCAGATGATGGCGCCCCGCGCCTCGTCCGGACGATAGATCCGCACCGCCACGTCCGGATCGGCGGGCACCGTGAGGTCCTCGATCTTCATCCCCGTGATGTCCGGCGGCGGCACCGAGACGGCCAGGGCGGCGAAGTTCCCGCGCTCGGCGACCGGGTCGGTCAGATCGGCGCGAGGGAACAACGGGATGAATGCTTCGAGTTCGGGATCCATGCCGGTCATCCTCGCAGCGGCCACATTCGCCCTCATCCGCCATCTGTCGGGCATCTCACCCGGATCGCGCGCCGATCGGCGCATACGCTTGAGCCATGGAGGCACTGGCCGTACGACTGTCGCAACTGGACGCGGAGGCCGGAGGCGCGATCCGGGTCGTGATGTTCTACGACACGCTGATGCGCCGCCGGGTGGATCTGCCGGCGCTCGCCCGTGCCTCGGCGGGCCTGGCCGAGTGCGTGGTCGGCATCCGGCTCCACGACACCGGCCGGGTGATCCGCTTCGCCCCCGACGGCAAGGAAGCGCCCGTCCCGCCTTCACCGGCGTCCACCACGGCGCCGATCACGCTGGACGACGAGGAGATCGGCACGGTCTGGCTCGAACGCCCCGGTCCGCCCGTCCCGCCAGGCACGCTGGACGACCTGGTGCTGGACCGGCTCGGCCTCGCCGTCACGGCCGTCGTCGAGAGGTACGGCCCGGCCCGCACCACCATGGCCGATCCCGCGCTCGTCGAACTCGCGATCAGCCCCGGCAGCGACGAGGCCGCCAGGGCGCGGGCGCTGCGCCTGCTCGGGTTCGCCGCCGACCTGCCCATCCGGGTGCTCGCCGTACGATCGCATCTTCCGCTCGACAAGGTCGGCGGCCTGATCTGCCCGGTCCGCCCGGTGAAGGCGGCGCCGCTCGCCGACGTGGGCGTCATCCTGGCCACCACCGTCAACCCGGCCCGGTTCCCCGAGGGCGTCCGCGTGGGCATCGGCGCCGCCGCGAACCTCGGCCGATCCTGGCAGCAGGCCCGCACCGCCCTCCGCTTCAGCACCCTGCGCCGGCCCGTCGTCCATCACGACGACCTGGGCGCGCTGGCGCTGCTGGCCGAGGTGTCCCGGGAAGCCGCGCGGGGCAACGCCGACGTGACCGCGATCACCCGCGTGGCCGAGATCCCGGAGGACCTGGAGACGCTGGACGCCTACTGCGCCACCGGCTCCCTGCGCCGCGCCGCCGACCTTCTCCACCTGCATCACAGCAGCGTCGCCCGCCGCGTCGAACAGCTCGGCAAGACCCTGGGCATCGACCTCACCCAGCCCTCCGGGCTGACCCGGGCCAGCCTCGCCCTCACCGCCTGGCGGCTCCTGGACGCCTGAACCCGAACGCCGCCGGCCCGCCGGCGCAGGGCCGGGCGGTTCGCCGCGAGGGCGTCCCGCCCGGCCTGACGCGGACCGGTCCCGCTAGCCGAACTGGCCGGGCTGGTAGTCGCCGGCAGGCTGCTGGACCATCACGTTCATCCGGTTGAAGGCGTTCATGAGGGCGACCAGCGACACCAGGGCGGCGAGCTGGTCCTCGTCGTAGTGCTTGGCGGCGTTCGCCCAGGCGTCGTCGCCGACCCCGCCGGCCGCGTCGGCGAGGCGGGTGCCCTGCTCGGCCACCTCCAGAGCGGCTCGCTCGGCGTCGGTGAAGACCGTCGCCTCCCGCCAGGCCGCCACCAGGTGAAGCCGCACCGAGGTCTCCCCCGCGAGCGTGGCCTCCTTGGTGTGCATGTCGACGCAGTACGCGCAGCCGTTGATCTGGCTGACGCGGATCTTCACCAGCTCCTGCGTCGCGGCAGGAAGGGGCGAGTCGTGCACGGCCTTGCCCGCGGAGACGATGTGCTTGATGAACTTCGCCGCGACCGGGTTGCCGAGGTAGTTGATACGAGCTTCCATGGTGCATCTCCTTGCCGTTCTTGGCTGTCGACCATCCGACGAAACAGCTGCGTGAGATGTCAGAGTCACCCGGATGTGATCTGCGTCTCCCGGCTCACTTCTCCAGGTGGCCGCCGTGCGGCAGGGTGACGGTCAGGATGTTGCTGGGGATGTCGAGCTCGATGCGGTGCCACCGCCCGCGCGGGACGATCGCGGCGGTACCGGCCGTCAGCCTGATCTCCTCCTCCAGCTGTCCCGGCAGCTCCGGGCGGAGGTGGAGGCGGATCTTCCCGATGAGGCAGGACACGACCGTGTCGGCCTCGGGGTGGACCTCCCAGTGGCCGAGGCGGTCGTCGTCGGTCCGCGCGTAGAAGGCCGTGAGCTGCCAGCCGTCCCGGCCGGAGCCCTCGGCTCTCTTCCCGGCGTGGATCTCGCCGTCCCGGAGCAGGTGGACGGAGGACGCGAAGAGATCGATCGAGGTAACGGGCATGCCGCAACGTCCTTCCTGCTCATCCGGCCGGCGCGGCGGAGAGTTCGGGAACCATACCGGCCATCCTCGCGGCCACGACTCCCGGGATCGTCCGCCATCCGTCGGGCATCTCGCCCGGATCGCGCGCCGATCGGCGCCCGGATCGGCGCGGCCGTCGCCTATGCGCGCCGGGCCGATGCCGTGACGAGCTCGTCGGCGACCCACCGCGCGACGCCGTCGGGATAGGGCGCCGGCAGCCCGAGCACGAGGTGCCGGAAGCCGGCGGCGACCGCCTCGCCGATCGCCTCGCGGGTCGTCCCGGGCCGGTCGTAGGAGACCGGCAGGTGGATCGAGCGGGTGATCGAGGCGGGGTCGCGGCCGATCTCGGCGCAGTAGCGGTCCAGCAGGGCGTTGCGGCGGACGACGTCGCCGATGTCTCCGCCGGGGATGTTCCACACGTCGGCGTGCTCGGCCACCACGCGCAGGATCGCGGACGAGCGTCCGCCGATCAGGATCGGCGGGTGCGGGCGCTGGACCGGCTTGGGGTTGCAGAACGCCCCGGTGAGCTGGACGTGTGCGCCGTCGAAGTCGAACGGCTCCGTCTCGGTCCACACCCGCCGGATGACGGTGCACGCCTCGGCGAGGCTCTCCACGGAGTGGGCGAAGTCGTGGAAGGGCAGGCCGTGGGCCTCGTACTCGCGCCGGGCCAGTGGGTGGCCGGGACGTGAGCCCGCGCCGATCCCGAAGTCGAGCCGCCCGCCGGAGACGACGTCGACGGTCGCGGCGATCTTGGCCAGCATCGCGGGCGGCCGGAAGCGGTTGCTGGTCACGAGCAGGCCGAGACGTAGCCGCCGGGTGTGTGCGGCGAGGGCCGAGAGCAGGGTCCAGCCTTCGTGGGCCGGTCCGCCGAGGTCGCCGGCGATCGGCAGCAGGTGGTCGAACAGCCACGCGTGCTCGATCTCCGCAACGGAGTCCGCCTCCTGCCAGACGCGGAGGATGTCGTGGTAGCCGACCTGCATGGGCGCGGTCATGATGCCGAAGCTGGGCATGGGGACGTGAGTCCTTCCCGAAGGCTGGAGCGTCATTCGGTGTGGATCCGGCCCAGCGGCCCGGCGCTCGCCGCGGACCAGGCGGGGTCGGCGGGGTAGAGCGCGCTGCGGAGGAAGGCCCAGGTGAGCCGCTGGATCAGGGCGACCCGCGCGGGGCTCTCGTCGGTGGTCTCCGTGACGGCGTATCCGGAGATCCCGCCCAGCGAGTGCTCCGCCCCGAACAGGGTCAGCAGGCTCTTGGGGCCGGGGCTGAGGAAGTACGCGTCGGTGAACCACTCCGGCCCCCGGACGGTGAGGGCCGACCGGTCGCCGTCACCCGCGACTACTAGGGCCGGCGTGGTCATCCCGGCGAAGTCGGGGTTCATGAACGAGAACTGCTCGGCGGCGAACGACGTCAGGTCGGCGCCGCCCGTGCCGGGCACGGCGAGCAGGACACCGGCCTTGATCCGCGGGTCGGTCATGTCCTTGCCGGGGACGCCCTCGGCGTCGAGGACCCGCGCGCCCAGCAGCATGCTCGCCGTCTGGGCGCCCCAGGAGTGCCCGGCGGTGGCCATGCGGCCCCGGTCGAGCCGGCCCGCGAGGCCGGGAACGGCGGCTTCCACGAGGTCGAGCCGGTCGAGTACGAGCGAGAGGTCCGCGACCCGGTGACGCCAGATCTCGGGGTAGCGGGGATCGCCGGGCGTGACCTCCAGCTTCCGGGAGTCGAGATGGGTGGGCTGGACGACCACGAACCCGTGTGCGGCCCAGAAGTCGACCAGCGGGGCGTAGCCGTCGAGCGACTCGCCGAAGCCGTGCGAGAAGACGATGACGGGCAGGTCGTCGCCGGTCGCCGGGGCTGAGACCCGCAGGTGCAGGTCGTCGCCGCGGTCGGGGGCCGGCAGGACCACCGGGCGTGCGGAGATGACGGTGGCGGCTTCGTCGGGGCGTGGCATGGGATTCTCCTTGGGAAGCGACGGGAGACGCGCTGCGTAACCTGGCCAAAGGACGCCTGATCTGGCATCATGGGCAAGCGGATCGGCGTTCCGCTTATGAATATACGGATCGGCGTTCCGTTTGGCAAGACGGGCGATGGAGGCAGCAGCGCAGTGGCCGGCACAGGCAGCGGATCAGAATCGTCAGCCCCCCGGAAGCGGGCCGACGCCAGGCGCAACGAGCAGTCACTGCTCGAAGCGGCCGCCGAGGCTTTCATCGCGTCCGGCGTCGACGTGCCCGTGCGCGAGATCGCGGGCAAGGCCGGCGTCGGCGTCGGCACGATCTACCGCCACTTCCCGACGCGGGCCGCCCTCATCGTCGCCGTCTACCGGCACCAGGTCGAGGCCTGCGCCGAGGCGGGCCCGGCCCTGCTGGCGAGCGGCGACTCCCCCTGCACCGCCCTGGCCCGGTGGATCGATCTCTTCGTCGACTTCCTGGTCACCAAGCACGGCCTCGCCGAGGCGTTGCAGTCCGACGACGCCACCTTCGTGACCCTGCACGCCTACTTCATCGACCGCCTCGTGCCCGTCTGCGCCGAGCTGCTCGCCGCCGCCGCCGAAGCGGGCGAGATCCGCTCCGACATCGAGGCGCTGGAGCTGATGCGCGGCGTCGGCAACCTGTGCATCGGCGCGGACAAGGACCCCCGCTACGACGCCCGGCGCATGGTCGGGCTCCTCCTCGCGGGCCTGCGGCTCCACTGAACCGAGCCGGCCCGCGCCGGAGCTTGCGGCGCGGGCCGTGAACGGCGACCGTCAGACCTCTTCGACGCTGCTCGGCTCGCGCCGGGACAGATCGATGCCGAGCTCCTCCGCCGCGCGGAAGACGTCCTCGTCGGTGTCGCGCAGCTCGATGGACATGCCGTCGCTGGAGAGCACCTCGACGTTGAGGCAGAGCGACTGCATCTCTTTCATCAGGACCTTGAAGGACTCGGGGATTCCCGGCTCGGGGATGTTCTCGCCCTTGACGATGGCCTCGTAGACCTTCACGCGGCCGAGGACGTCGTCGGACTTGATCGTCAGGAGCTCCTGCAGCGCGTAGGCGGCGCCGTACGCCTCCAGCGCCCACACCTCCATCTCACCGAGGCGCTGGCCGCCGAACTGGGCCTTACCGCCGAGCGGCTGCTGGGTGATCATGGAGTACGGGCCGGTCGACCGGGCGTGGATCTTGTCGTCGACCAGGTGGTTCAGCTTGAGGATGTAGATGTAGCCCACGGCGATGGGATACGGGAACGGCTCACCGCTGCGGCCGTCGAACAACCGCGCCTTGCCGCTCCGCTGCACCATCCGGTCGCCGTCGCGGTTGGCGAGGGTGCTGCCGAGCAGCCCGACGATCTCTTCCTCGCTGGCGCCGTCGAAGACCGGCGTGGCCATCTTCGTGCGCGGCTCGACCCTTTCGAAGCCCTTGTCGCGCAGCCTCTCGGCCCAGGCCTCCTCGATGCCGGAGATGTCCCAGCCCCGGGCCGCGATCCACCCCAGGTGGGTCTCCAGCACCTGGCCGATGTTCATCCGGCCGGGCACGCCCAGCGGGTTGAGGATGATGTCGACCGGGGTGCCGTCCTCCAGGAACGGCATGTCCTCGACCGGCAGGATCTTGGAGATGACGCCCTTGTTGCCGTGACGGCCGGCCAGCTTGTCGCCGTCGGTGATCTTACGCTTCTGCGCTACATGCACTCTCACGAGGTCGTTCACCCCCGGCGGCAGTTCGTCGCCGCTGTCGCGGGAGAAGGTGCGCACGTCGATGACCGTGCCGCGCTCGCCGTGCGGCACCTTGAGGGAGGTGTCGCGGACCTCGCGGGCCTTCTCACCGAAGATCGCGCGCAGCAGCCGCTCCTCCGGCGTCAGCTCGGTCTCGCCCTTGGGCGTGACCTTGCCGATCAGGATGTCACCGGGAGCGACCTCGGCGCCGATGCGGATGATGCCGCGCTCGTCGAGGTCGGCCAGCACCTCTTCGGAGGCGTTCGGGATGTCCCGGGTGATCTCCTCGGGGCCCAGCTTGGTGTCACGGGCGTCGACCTCGTACTCCTCGATGTGGATCGAGGACAGGACGTCGTCCTGGACCAGCCGCTGGGAGATGATGATCGCGTCTTCGTAGTTGTGACCCTCCCACGGCATGAACGCCACCAGCAAATTCTTGCCCAGCGCCATCTCACCGCCGTCGCTGGACGGGCCGTCGGCGATGACCTGCCGGGCCTCCACCCGGTCGCCCTCGGCCACGACGGGCTTCTGGTTGAACGCCGTGCCCTGGTTGGAGCGCTTGAACTTGGCGACCCGGTAGGTCGTCCGCGTGCCGTCGTCGTTCAGCACCGTCACGTAGTCGGCGGAGACCTCCTCGACCACGCCGGCCTTCCCGGCGCTGATGACGTCACCGGCGTCGGTCGCGGCACGGTATTCCATGCCGGTGCCGACCAGCGGCGCCTCGCTCCTGATCAGCGGCACCGACTGGCGCTGCATGTTCGCCCCCATCAGGGCACGGTTGGCGTCGTCGTGCTCCAGGAAGGGGATCATCGCGGTGGCGACCGACACCATCTGGCGCGGCGACACGTCGATGTAGTCGACCTCTTCCACCCGGACCAGCTCGGTCTCGCCGCCCTTGGTGCGCACCAGCACCCGGGACTCGGCGAACGACCCGTCGGCGTTGAGCACCGTGTTGGCCTGCGCCTTGACGAAGCGGTCCTCCTCGTCGGCGGTCAGGTAGTCGATCCGCTCGGTCACCCTGCCGTCGACGACCTTGCGATAGGGCGTCTCGACGAAGCCGAAGGCGTTGACCCTGGCGAAGCTCGCGAGGTATCCGATGAGGCCGATGTTCGGCCCCTCGGGCGTCTCGATCGGGCACATCCGGCCGTAGTGGGACGGGTGCACGTCACGGACCTCGAACCCGGCCCGCTCACGCGACATGCCGCCGGGCCCCAGCGCGGACAGCCGCCGCTTGTTGGTCAGCCCGGCCAGCGGGTTGGTCTGGTCCATGAACTGCGACAGCTGCGAGGTGCCGAAGAACTCCCGCATCGCGGCCACCACCGGCCGGATGTTGATCAGGGTCTGCGGCGTGATCGCCTCGACGTCCTGCGTCGTCATGCGCTCACGCACGACGCGCTCCATCCGGGCCAGGCCCAGGCGGACCTGGTTCTGGATGAGCTCGCCGACGCTGCGCACCCGGCGGTTGCCGAAGTGGTCGATGTCGTCGGTCTCCACGACGGCCTCCCCCATCGACTCCTCGCCGGCGTGCAACCGGACCAGGTATTCGATCACCGAGACGAGGTCGTCCTCGGTCAGCGTGCCCTGCGTGATCTCCGCGCCGACCCCGAGCTTCTTGTTGATCTTGTACCGGCCCACCTTGGCCAGGTCGTAACGCTTGGGGTTGAAGTAGAGGTTCTCCAGCAGGGTCTGCGC